>NZ_JBWKPS010000004.1:0-708908 GCF_059418365.1 Acidovorax sp. GW821-FHT09A11 | reverse complement strand
TTGGGCAGGCCCGTCAGCGCGTCGAAGAACGCCAGGCGCTCGATCTCCTGCTCCGCTCGCTTGCGGTCCGTGATGTCGCGGCACACGCCCAGCACGCCGGTCACGCGGCCGTGCAGGTCGCGGATGGGGGTCTTGATGGTCTCGAACTGGCCCTGGTAGCCATCCTCGGCGAAAGTGAGCGTTTCCTCGTACACCAGCGGCTGCCAGGCCTGCATGGCGCGCAGGTCGTAGTTGCGGAACCGCTCGGCCTCGGGCTGCGCCACCAGATCGAAATCGCTGCAACCCACGATCTGGCGCTCCGGCCGCCCGGCAAAGCGCTCGAACACGGGGTTGACCGACAGGTAGACACCCTGCGCGTCCTTGAGGAACACCATGTCGGGCATGGCGTTGACCACGCGCGCAAGGTGTGCCTTCTGGTGCGCAAGCTCTTCCTCGATGCGCTTGAGCTCGGTGAGGTCGTAGGCGAACAGCACCACGGCGGGCACGCCCTGGTCCGTCACGCTTTCGGGGGCGATGGTGGTGTGGTGGCACTGGGTGCCGCCGGGTCCGTCGATGCGGTTCTCGAACACCGCCGCCTCGCCCGCGAACGCCTTGTCGAAATGAGGCTGCATGCGCTGCATCACTTCGGGCTCCAGTACATCGCTCAGCAGTTGCCCCTGCAGCTGCGCGGGCTCGCGGTGCAGCCAGCGGGCCTGCTGTTCATTGACGTAGAGCACGCGCAGGTCGCGGTCCAGCCGTGCCACCCCGCCAGGCACCTGCCGCAGCATGTTGGCCATCAGGGCCTCGTGCGCGTGGGAGGCTTCCTCGGCCAGGTGGTGCGCGGTGATATCGGTCTGCACACCGTCCCACATCACCCGGCCATCGTCGAGCCGGCGCGGCGAGGCGCTCAGGTGCATCCAGCGCAGCTGGCCGTCCGGGCGGCGCATCCGGAAGACCTCTTCCACCGCTGCCATGTTCACGAAGGAGTTCTCCTGGGCCCACAGCAGGCGCGCGCGGTCTTCCTCGAGGATCTGCCCGTACAGGACGCTGGGGTTGCGCACCACGTCCTCGACGCTGACCCCGTTGAGGCGGGCAATGGCCTCGCCCATGTGCACGAAGTGCGTGCGCCCGTCGTGCTCGCGCACCACCTGGTACAGCACGCTGTGGGGCAGGTTGCGCCCAAGCAGCGACAGGCGGCCCTGGCTTTCGCGCAGCAGCCGCTCGGCCTCCTGCACACGCGCAAACGGCTGGCGGATGCCCGCGTTGAACACCGCCTGGTACAGGAGCGCATAGGCCACGATGCGCCAGCCGTGGGCGAGCGGGCCGCCCACGGGAGAATGGCCGCCCAGCAGGCCCACCGAAAGTTCACCGCAGGCGAAGGCCGCCGCCGCCCAGGCGAAAACGCGCTCGCGCGCCTGCCCCCGGCGCACCGCATCGCGGTGCAGCAGCAGGGCCACCGCCGCCAGCACCAGCACGAGCCCGAACGCCAGGTACTGCCGCAAGGCTCCGCCCGCGGCCTGCGCAAACGATGCGGGCAGCGGCCCCAGCGCCGTTCCCAGCAGCAGCAGCGCCATGCCGGCGGAGGCGGCCAGCCACGCCTTGGCAGGGCCCGCGGCGGTGAGGTGCACCGCCGTGAGCAGCAGGGTGAGCGTCTCCGCCACCCGGGCCCAGCTGCTGAGCCACAGCGAGATGCCGGCCGTGCCCGTGGGCATGTGGACCGAGGTCGAATGCGCCAGCACGCCGTGGAGAAAATTGCATGCCGCCGCCACGCCGAAACCCGCCACCAGCACGTTGGCACGGGTTTGCTCGGGGGCTTCGAGGGTGTGCAGCGATACCGACACCACCAGCAGCCCGAGCAGCACGGCCACCAGTTCCATGAAAGGCTCCAGGCCGTGCTGGGAACCCGCGCCATCGCCCATCATCTGCGCCAGCGGCACCATCACGGCCGCCAGCGCGGCCACCACCAGCACCACCGTGACGGCTGGTGTGTCCGTCAGCAGCGCGCGATAGGGCCTGAAGCGGGTGGAAGGGGGCATACGGGCGTGAGGCAGTGCAGGACTCTATTTCGACACAACGTCACAAGTGTATCGGCGAGTAAGCAGGCATTCACATTCTTTACGGTCTCCCTGGCACACGGCTGACTGGGCGCGCGGCCCCCGGGGCGCGGCGCCGCAGCGCCGGCCACCCCCGCATCATCTTCAGCCGGCCAGCAGCTGGCGCAGCACAAAGGGCAGGATGCCCCCCGCCTGGTAGTAGTCCACCTCGATCGGCGTGTCGATGCGCAGCGTGACCGTGACCTCCTGGCGCGAGCCGTCCGCGCGGCGGATGACGAGCTGCGCATCGCTTTGCGGGGTGAGCGCGGGGTCCGGCACCACATCGATCACCTCGCTGCCGGTGAGCCCCAGCGTCTCCCACGACTCGCCCGCCCGGAACTGCAGGGGCAACACGCCCATGCCCACCAGGTTGGAGCGGTGGATGCGCTCGAAGCTGCGCGCCACCACGGCCTTGATGCCCAGCAGCTGCGTGCCCTTGGCCGCCCAGTCGCGGCTGGAGCCCGTGCCGTATTCCTCGCCGGCGAAGATGACCGTGGGGGTGCGCTGGGCGATGTACTGCATGGCGGCGTCGAAGATGAACATCTTCTCGCCCTGCAGCGCGCCCTCGTTCTGGAACACCGTGACGCCGCCCTCCTCGCGGGAGCCGTCGGCCGTGGGGGCAATCATGAGGTTCTTGATGCGCACGTTGGCGAAGGTGCCGCGCATCATCACGTCATGGTTGCCGCGCCGCGCGCCATAGCTGTTGAAGTCCTGCTTCATCACGCCGTGCTGCAGCAGCCACTGGCCCGCGGGCGAGCTTTCCTTGATGGAACCGGCGGGCGAGATGTGGTCGGTGGTGATGGAGTCGCCGAACAGCGCCATGATGCGCGCACCCAGCACGGACGGAAGTTTTGCGTCATTTTGGCCGCCAGCGCTTGATCCATCTGCACTGGCAGCTCCTTTTTCAAGAGCAAACTGGGCAAAAAACGGCGGCTCGGCGATGTAGGTGCTGGCGGGCCAGGTGTAGGCATTGCCGCCCACGCCCTTGATCTTTTCCCAGAGCTTGCCGGGGTCGGAGCCCACCTTGGCGTAGTTCTCGCGGAAGGCCTTGCCGTTCATCGCGAACTTCATCAGCTGGTGGATCTCGTCGCTGGTCGGCCAGATGTCGCCCAGGTAGACGTCGCGCCCGCCCTTGCCCTTGCCGACGGGCTCCGTCATCAGGTCCTTGAGCACCGTGCCCGCGATGGCGTAGGCCACCACCAGCGGCGGGCTGGCCAGGAAGTTGGCCTTGAGGTTGGGGTGGATGCGCGCCTCGAAGTTGCGGTTGCCCGAGAGCACGGCCGCGCACACGAGGTCGTTGCTGGTGATGGCCTCATTCAGCTCGGGCGTGAGGTCGCCCGCATTGCCGATGCAGGTCGTACAGCCGTAGCCGGCGAGCGCGAAGCCCAGCTTTTCCAGGTAGGGCAGCAGGCCGGTCTGCGTGAGGTATTCAGTGACGATGCGCGAGCCGGGCGCCAGCGATGTCTTGATGTGCGGCTTGACCTTGAGCCCCGCCTCCACCGCCTTCTTGGCCAGCAGGCCCGCGGCCAGCAGCACGCTGGGGTTGCTGGTGTTGGTGCAGCTGGTGATGGCGGCGATCAGCACGTCGCCGTTGCCCAGGGTCACGTCGCCAGCGCGGCTGGCCTGCTGGGCGGGCACCTCGGCGTGCGCGGCGGCCAGGGTGGGCTTGTTGTGCTCCATCTCCACCACGAAGCGCGGCGCGCCCGAGGGCAGGGGCTTCTCGGCGGGTGCGCTCACCTCGGCCGGCGCGTCGGACGGGCGCACATGGTGGCGGGTGTGCAGCAGCTCGGCCGGGCGGTTGAAGCCGTTTTGCGCGATGGGCTTGCTGAACAGGTCGGCGAACTGGCTGCAGACCTTGCCCAGCTCGATGCGGTCCTGCGGGCGCTTGGGGCCCGCCAGGCTGGGCGTGACGTCGCCCAGGTTCAGCCGCACGACCTGCGAGTAGTCGATCTCGCCCGCCAGCGGCACGCCGAACAGGCCCTGGGCCTTGAAGTACGCCTCGAAGGCCTCGATCTCGCCCTTGGTGCGGCCCGTGCCCTGGAAGTAGTCGATGGTCTTTTCATCCACCGGGAAGAAGCCCATGGTGGCTCCGTACTCGGGCGCCATGTTCCCGATGGTGGCGCGATCGGGCAGCGACAGCGTGCGCGTGCCCTCGCCAAAGAACTCCACGAACTTGCCCACCACCTTGTGCTGGCGCAGGATCTCGGTCACCGTGAGCACGAGGTCGGTGGCCGTCACGCCCTCGCGCAGCTGGCCCGTGAGCTCGAAGCCCACCACGTCGGGCGTGAGGAAGTACACCGGCTGGCCCAGCATGGCGGCCTCGGCCTCGATGCCGCCCACGCCCCAGCCCACCACGCCGATGCCGTTGATCATGGTGGTATGGCTGTCGGTGCCCACCAGGGTGTCGGGGTAGTAGACGCCGTCCTTGCGCTTGTGCACGCCGCGCGCCAGGTATTCGAGGTTCACCTGGTGCACGATGCCAAAGCCCGGAGGCACCACGCCGAAGGTGTCGAACGCCTGCATGCCCCATTTCATGAACTCGTAGCGCTCGCGGTTGCGCTGGAACTCGAGCTTCATGTTCAGGTCGAGCGAATTCTTCTTGCCGTAGTGGTCGATCATGATCGAGTGGTCCACCACCAGGTCCACGGGCACCAGCGGCTCGATCTTCTTGGGGTTCTTGCCCAGCTTCACGGCCACGCTGCGCATGGCGGCCAGGTCGGCCAGCAGCGGCACGCCGGTGAAGTCCTGCAGCACCACGCGCGAGACCACAAAGGGAATTTCGTCCTTGCGGTCTGCCTTGGGCACCCAGTGGGCCAACTCCTTGACATGCTCGGCGGTCACCTTGCGGCCATCGCAGTTGCGCAGCACCGATTCGAGCACGATGCGAATCGACACGGGCAGGCGGTGGATCTGGGGAAACTGCCGGGCCAGCGCGGGCAGGGAGTAGAACTGGCCCTCCTTGCCGGACGCTGTCCTGAAACTCTTGAGGGTGTTGGCAAACGCGTGACGGGCGGGCTTGGGCGATGAGGCCATGGCGAACTCCTGTGAAAGGCAACAAGGCCTATTCTGGCAGTCCTGCGTGACGGTGCAATCGTGGGGCTATGCGGGCCGCCGGGCCCCGGTGCCGGTGCGGCGCAGGCCGGTGCTCCGGCCCACGCCGCCGCCGCATGGCAAATGAATCAAGAATGCCCCTGGCGCTTGTGCGACAAGCGCCAGATGCTATTAATTCAAGAGCAAACGATGGATACCCGTCAAGCGGCGGCCCATGCGGGCAGGCGGCGCACGCCCATCCACTGCAGTTCGGCCAGCAGGGCGACGGACACCACGTGCACCAGCAGATAGGCCTGGCCCAGCAGGGTGGGCGCGGCCGCGGAGCCCAGCAGCAGCGCCAGGCTGGCCAGCGCCCAGGCGAAGTTGCCAACGATCAGCACCCACAGCCAGCCACGGGGCATGGGCTCGGACCGCGCGATGGCGGTGGCCAGGGCGGCGTAGCCCAGCAGCAGCACGCCCGAGGCCTGCAGCAGCCCCGGCGCGAGACCCAGCCACCCGGCCAGCGGCGCCGTCAGCAGCAGGTGCAGGGCACCGAGCAGCACACCGGTGGAGGCATCGAACCAGACCACGGCGCGCAGGAATCGGGGGGAAGACATCAGGTTGAACATGGAAGACTCCTTGGTGGGTAAAAAAATGAAGAACAGGCCTGCATCGTTCCCGTCCCGGTGCACGGCGTCGATGACCTGGCAGGTAATGGCCTGCACGCTCTTTCCCCCTAGGATGTGGCCCATGACCTCCACATCCCCCCCTTCGCACCGCCCTGTGCGCCCCAGCCTGCCGCACCGCGCGGCGCCGCCGGGGCCCGCATCGTTTGGCGACCATCTGCGCGCCTGGCGCCAGCAGCGGCACCTGAGCCAGCTGGAACTGGCCGACGAGGCCGACATCTCCACGCGGCATGTGAGCTTCATGGAAACCGGACGCACCAACCCGAGCCGCGACATGGTGCTGCGCCTGTGCGAACGGCTGGCCATCCCGCTGCGCGAGCGCAATGCCCTGCTCGTGGCGGCCGGCTACGCGCCGATGTACCGTGAGCGCGCACTGGACGACCCCGCCCTCGCGGCGGCGCGCCAGGCCGTCGAGCTGGTGCTCAAGGGGCACGAACCCTGCCCCGCCATCGCGCTCGACCGCTGCTGGAACGTGGTGGCGGCGAACCAGGCTGCCCAGGCCCTGCTGGCCTCGCACGTGAGCCCGGAACTGCTCGCGCCCCCGATCAACGTGTTTCGCCTGAGCCTGCATCCCCAGGGCCTGGCCCCCCGCATCGCCAATCTGCCGCAATGGCGGGCCCACCTGTTTGAACGCCTGCGCCAGCAAATACAGGCCACCGCCGACCCGGCGCTGATCGCCCTGCAGGCCGAGTTACAGGAATATCCCGCGCCGCAGGCACCGGGCGCGCCGGTTCTGGCGGGTGAAATGCTGGGCGTGGTAATGCCGTTCTGCTTTGAAAGCGTGCACGGAATGCTCTCGCTCATCAGCACGACCACGATATTTGGCACCCCGGTGGACGTGACCCTGCAGGAACTGGCCGTGGAATCATTCTTTCCGGCCGACGATTTCACGGCGGAGGTTTTGCGCAAGGTGGCCTCGCAACCACATCCGCAGGAACCCGCGTGATACCAATGGGCTCGAAGGGCCTTCAGCGGCCGCGAGCCCATAAGAAACCCCTGCCCCGCCGCCGCCCCAAGAGGCCCCTGGGTACCCGGGCTCATTCGCTGAATGCACGAAGTAAATGGCGCATAAAAAAAGCCCGCGGGTGCGGGCTTTATTTTCTGTGCGATGGCTGTGCAGCCATGCCGTACCGGGCCTTCAGGCGAATCAGGCCATCCGATATGCCTGAAGAATTCCTGGCGGCAGCGGTTTGCCGCCTTTTTAAATGGCAAACTTCTCGCGGCTCTCGTTTTGAATCCACTTGGGCGCCTTGCCACGGCCCGTCCAGGTTTCGCCCGTGGCGGGATTGCGGTACTTGGGAGCCACCTTGGTGCCAGCGGTGGAGCTGCGCCCCGTGGCCTTGCCAGCGGCCTTGCCTGCGGGAAACACGTCCTGGGCGGTCAAGCCATATTCGGCCACCAGGGAACGAACCTGGGACACCGCGTCCGACAATTCACGCCGGCGGGCCTCGCTGATTTGTTGCTCAAGGGCTTCGCGCTGCTTCAACAGTTCTTTATAGCTGGTGGTCATGGTGTCAGGGTTCAGGGTGGAGGATGTGTGACGGATGAATTATATGAATAATCTGCCGCCTTTGCCATCCATCTCTTCAAATTCATGGAATTTCCATATTACCCGCCATGCCCATAATGAATGGCACCCTGCGGCGGGGTATTGGTGCCGGGCCTTTCAGAGACTGGAGGCGGCCGGTGGCTCCGGCTGCGCCAATACCTTGTCGATGCGCTTGCCGTCGAGCTCGAGCACTTCAAATATCCATCCGGCGCAGCCGATTCTCTCGCCAATGGCAGGCAAATGTCCGGTTTCCGCCATCAAAAGGCCGGCCAAGGTGTTATAGCGCCCCCGCCCTTCACCGGGTAAATCCCGAATATCCAGCCGCGCCTTGAGCTCGGCCACCGGCACCAGGCCGTCGAGCAGCCAGGTGCCATCGCCCCGCGCGGTGGCCCATGCGTCCGTGGCCGCGCCCGGCTGCAATTCGCCGGTAATGGCTTCGAGTAAATCGCGCGGGGTCATGATGCCCTGCACCACGCCATATTCATCGACCACAAACACCATGCGCCCCGAGCGCGCGCGAAACTGCTCCAGCAGCTCCATGCCGCTCAGCGTTTCCGGAAGGAAAGCCGCGGGCTGCGCATGGCGCTCGAGCAGCCCCTGCGCCTGCGGGCCGAGTTCGAGAAGGCGCGCCACGCTCAGGAGCCCCACCACCTCATCCAGCGAGCCCCGGCACACCGGATACCAGGAATGCGCGCCCTGCTCCCCGCCGCTGCCGGCCATGCGCAACCCCTCGGCCACCGTCAGTCCGGCATCCAGCCAGGCCACGTCGCTGCGGGGCACCATGAGCGAGGTGAGCGGCCGGTCATCGAGCCGGAACACGTTGCGCACCATCTGGTGCTCATGGTGCTCGATCACCCCGGCATCGCGGCCCTCTTCCAGGCTGGCCACGATCTCCTCCTCGGTGACGGCGCGCCCCGCCGCGTTGTCCACGCGCATCAGCGCCAGCACGCCCTGCGTCGAGAGCGAGAGCAGCCGCACGAATGGCTTGGCCACCTTCGCCACCCAGGCCATGGGGCGCGCGACCACCCGGGACACGGTTTCCGGATAAAGCTGGCCGATGCGCTTGGGCACCAGCTCGCCAAACACGATGGTGATGAAGGTGATGACCGTCACCACCAGCGCGGTGGCCGCGATGCCGGCGGGGCGGGCGGGCATTCCGGCCTCCTGCAGCCAGATACCCAGGCCGTCGCTGAAGGCCGCCTCGCCAATGATGCCGTTGAGCATGCCGATGGACGTGATGCCCACCTGGACGGACGAGAGGAACTGCGTGGGGTTGTCCAGCAGCGCCAGGGCCGCCTGCGCGCCCTTGTCACCGGCCTCGGCCATGGTGGCCAGGCGCGACTTGCGGCTGGACGCCAGGGCGAGTTCAGACATCGCGAACACGCCATTGAGCAAGGTCAGCAGCGCGATCAGCAGAAAATCCATGCTTCACCGGATAAGAAACACACCATGGCACTTTACTGTATCGGGGACATTCAGGGCTGCGACAGCGCCCTCGGGCACCTGCTCGACGTGATCGGCTTTTCGCCCAGCCGCGACACCGTCTACCTGCTGGGCGACCTCGTCAACCGGGGGCCGGACTCCGCCGCGGTCCTACGCCGCTGCATGGCCCAGGGCGACGCCCTGCGCTGCCTGCTGGGCAACCACGACCTGCACCTGCTGGCCGCCGCACACTGCGCGCGCAAGCCCTCGCGGCGCGACACGCTGGGCACGGTGCTGGACGCCCCCGACCGCGCGGCGCTGCTTGACTGGGTGCGCCAGCAGCCACTGGCCCGTGCCCACACGCATGCCGGGCAGGCGCTGCTGATGGTGCACGCGGGCGTGCTGCCCGCCTGGTCTGCCGCAGATACCCTGGGATACGCGGATGAAGTGCACGCGGTATTGCGCGGCCCCGATCTGCCCGGTTTTTTGCACGCGATGTACGGCAACACCCCCGACCAGTGGCGGGACGACCTGACAGGCGCTGACCGCCTGCGCGTGATCGTGAACGCGCTCACCCGGCTGCGCTTTTGCTCGGCCGACGGCGTGATGGATTTCGAAAGCACCGAAAGCGCGGATGCCGCACCGCCCGGCCTGATGCCCTGGTTCGACGTGCCGGGCCGGCGCACCGCGGGCACGCTGGTGGCCTTCGGCCACTGGTCCACGCTGGGCTGGCTCCACCGCAACGATCTGCTGGGGCTGGACACGGGCTGCGTGTGGGGCGGCTGCCTGAGCGCCGTGCGCTTTGGCGCGACGCTGGCAGAGCGCGAACTGCTGCAGGTGCACTGCGAGCAGGCCCAGGCCCCGGGCTGAATGCACCCTCAGGACGGCACGGGCTCCAGCAGGGCCGACATGGCCGCCGACTGCCAGACCCCACCGTCCTGCCCGGCGATCAGCAGGGCCAGCCCCGGCATGCGCTGCGCCAGTGCCCTGCCCGCCTGCGGGCCCCGCACCATCAGCGCGGCGCCCAGGCCGTTGACGGCCGCCACATCCCGCGCCACCAGGCTCACGCCATGCACGCCCGATGACGGGCGGCCGGTGCGCGGATTGAGCACATGGTGCTGGCGCCGGCCTTCGTGGAAGAAGAAACGTTCATAGTCGCCCGACGAGGCCACCACACCGGTGCCCGCCACGGCCACCACGCCCAGCAGATGCTCCGGGGAACGCGGGTCGCGCAGCCCCACGCGCCAGGGCCGGCCCTGCCACAACCCCTGGGTCAGCACATCGCCGCCGCCGTTGATCATGGCGTTCTCGACCCCCTCGGAGCGCAGCATGTTCATGCCGGCTTCCAGGATCGGGAGCTTGGCGATGCCGCCCAGGTCCAGCGCCATGCCCTGACGGGCCAGGAAGGCCGTGCCTGCGGCCCCATCCAGCACCAGGCCGCGCGCATCCACCAGCGGCAGCTGCCGCGCGATCTCGCTGGCGCCGGGCACCACCTTGTCGCCGGGACCAAAGTTCCAGGATTTGAAAGCCCCCACGGTCACATCAAAGGCCCCACGGCTCATCGCCGACACGCGCTGCGCGCCCTGCAGCACCGCCATGACTTCGGGTGGCACCGCCACGGGCATGATGCCCGCCGCGAGGTTGATGCGGCTGACCACGCTGCGGGGCTGGTAGCGGCTCATGAGCGCCTCCAGCCTCTGCATCTCCGCATAGGCCCGGTCCATGGCCTGGCGCAGCAGCGCGCGGTCAACGCCCTCCACCGCCATGTCCACCTGCGTGCCCATCAGGGGCCGCGAGCTGCGTTCAGACAACCCCCGTCCACCTGCGGCCGCTCCCGCACTCCAGACCGCGCCGCCCAGCAAGGGCAGCGCCATCACCAGGCGGCGGCGCGACAGGCCGTGGGGGCGCACAGATGCTTGCTGCATGGCGCCTCCGGTCAGAGCGACTTGTCGGCCATGAAGTCCACGGCGGCCTTGACCTCGGCATCGGTCAGGTTGGCGGAGCCCCCCTTGGCGGGCATCATGCCCTTGGCCCCGGTAAAGCCCTCGATCGCATGCTTGTACAGCGTGTCCTTGCCCTGGGCGATGCGCGGGCCCCAGTCGGCCTTGTCGCCCGGCTTGGGGGCACCGGCCACGCCAGCGGCATGGCACATGGCGCAGGTCTTGCCAAACACGCTCTTGCCCAGTTCGTTCTCTGCGGCGGCCGGGGCGGCAGGGGCCGCCGCGGGCGCGGGGGCCGGTGCCGCCGTGGCAGCGGGGGCCGCGGCCGGGGCGGGCTCCGGCTTCTTGTCGCCACAGCCGGCCAGCAGTGCAGCCAGGATCGCCACGGCGACCATCACGGTTTTCTTTTGCATCGCATACATCCTGTTCTTCGTCATTGAAACAACCAGTCCAAAGAGCCCGTGGCCCCGCGCGAAACGCGTCCACGGTGCAACCTGAAAGCAGCCCTGCGGGCCATGCCCGCGCCCTCTTCAGGCTGGCGTATTGACTGTAGGTGCAAGAGGCAGTTTTGGGCAGGTGCGGGCCCCGCCGAAGCATGATCCAGATCAAATTGATTCATATTATGTGAATCTATTATCCAGGCCATGCAAGATCACCACGCCCTCCGATCACTGCGCCTGTGGGTGCTGGCGTGGTTCGTCATGGCGCTCGGTGCCGCGGTGGCCTCGCCCATGCTGCAGCCACAGGCCGTCGAACTCATCTGCGCGGGCAGTGGCGGCGCCCAGCTTTTCCTGCGGACCGCCGACGGGCTGGTCTCCACCGACTCCGCCGGCATGCAATGCCCGCTGTGCCTGGCCGCCGACGCGCCGCCCGTGGCACCCGCCGCCGCACAGGCCTTCACGGCCCCGCCCGATGGCACGCCCCGCGCGCCCCTGCGCCGCTGCATGGCCGCCAGCGCACGGACCCACCCGCCCGCCCGGGCGCCCCCCTTTTTCAACTGAGCCATCCCAAAAGAGGAAAAACCATGAACGAGAGAAAAGACAGTCCGCAACCCGCCGCCGGCATGGGCCGACGCAGCTTCATCAACACGGCGGCCCTGGTCGGATTGACCGCCGGCGTCGCCGCCTGCACCGAAAAGCCCAATGCGGCCACCCCCGCGGCACCCGCTCCGGCCGCGTCCGCGGCAGGCCATGCCGGCACCGGCGCGAACCCGCACCTGAAGCCGGGCGAGCTGGACACGTACTACGGCCTGTGGAGCGGTGGCCACACAGGCGACATGCGCGTGCTGGGCCTGCCCTCGGGCCGCGAGATCACACGCATCCCCTGTTTCGTGCCCGACGCGCTCGTGGGCTGGGGCGTGACCAACGAGAGCAAGAAGATCATGGGCACCAAGCCCGATGGCAGCCTGAAGTACACGGTGGCCGACACCCACCACACGCACGCCTCGTACAAGGACGGCAACTACGACGGCCGCTACGCCTGGATCAACGACAAGATCAACAGCCGCATCGCGCGCATCCGCCTTGACTATTTCATCTGCGACAAGATCACCGAGCTGCCCAACGTGCAGGGCTTCCACGGCATCTTCCCGGACAAGGCCGACCCGGTGGACCCGGCCATCAACTACACCACGCGCGTGTTCTGCGGCGGTGAATTCGCCATTCCCATGCCCAACACCGGCACGGAAGATTCGAGCAAGTACCGCTCCATGTTCAGCTGCGTCGATGCAGAAACGATGGAAGTGCGCTGGCAAGTGCTGATCGACGGCAACTGCGACCTGGTCGCCACGTCGTACGACGGCAAGCTCGCGGCCACCAACCAGTACAACGTGGAGATGGGCGCGAAGTACGAGGACATGATGGCCGCCGAACGCGACGCCTGCCTGTTCTTCAACGTGGGCCGCATCGAGGCCGCCGTGAAGGCTGGCAAGTTCAAGACCATCGGCACCAGCAAGGTGCCCGTGGTGGACGGCACCCACGAGGCGAACAAGGACCCCAAGACGGCGCTTACCGCGTACGTGTCGGTGCCCAAGAACCCGCACGGCGTGAACGCCAGCCCCGATGGCAAGTACTTCATCTGCGCCGGCAAGCTCTCGCCCACCGGCACCGTGATCGAGCTGGCCAAGGTGCTCGACTACTTCGACGGCAAGCTCGAAAAGCTGGACTCCGCCATCGTGGCCGAGGTGGAGCTGGGCCTGGGTCCGCTGCACACCGCCTTCGACGGCCGTGGCAATGCCTACACCACGCTCTTCCTGGACAGCCAGGTCGTGAAGTGGAACGTGGAGGCCGCCATCAAGTTCCACGCGGGCGACAAGACCGCCAAGTACGTGGTGGACCGCCTCGATGTGCAGTACCAGCCGGGCCACTTGAACGCCTCGCAGTCCGAGACCAAGGCCGCCGACGGCAAGTTCCTGGCGGTGGGCTGCAAGTTCTCCAAGGACCGCTTCCTGCCCGTGGGCCCGCTGCACCCCGAGAACGAGCAGCTCATCGACATCTCGGGCGAGAAGATGGTGCTGATGGCCGACCACCCCGTGCGCGGCGAGCCGCACGACTTCATCATCTTCAAGCGCGACCTGGTGCGCCCCAAGCAGGTCTACACGCTCGACGAGTTCCCGCTGGCCGTCAAGGATCCCAAGGAGTCCGGCGTGTTCCGCAACGGCAAGAAGGTCACCGTGAAGATGACTTCGCAAGCCCCGGCCTTCAGCCTGCGCGAGTTCAAGCTCAAGAAGGGTGACGAGGTCACGCTGATCCTGACCAACCTGGACAAGATCGAAGACCTGACGCACGGCTTCGCGATCCCGAACTACAACGTGAACTTCATCGTGAATCCGCTGGAGACCGCATCCGTGTCCTTCGTGGCCGACAAGCCCGGTGTGTTCTGGTGCTACTGCACGCACTTCTGCCATGCACTCCACCTGGAGATGCGCACGCGGATGATTGTGGAAGCATAGCCAGGCGGCATCCCCCTGAGGCGCTGCGCGCCTTCCCCCTTCTCTTGCAGCGCTACGCGCTGCGGAAGGGGGACACCGCCAGCGCGGCGGGGCGGCCCTTGCGCAGCGGTCGCTGGCTTGGGCCGCGCCAGTTGCGCAGGCTACGCTCATTTTTTATGCCAAATCGTGCTCTACCGCTTACTGGATAAGCGCTAGCAGCTATCAAAAAGATAGTTTCATGACATCCCTCCGTCGGCAGTTCGCCACGCTTCTTCTGGTCTTTCTGGCAGCCCTTTGGCTGGCGCCGCGCGCCCATGCCGCCGCAGGCGCCTACGAGGCCGAGCTGCCTGCGGAACTCGCTACCGCGCGCGACATGTGCGCGCTGGTGCCGTGCAAGGACGTGTTTCCCGGCGCCAGTCATTTTTCTGAACGCAAGGGCCAGCCGCCCTATGTGGAGGCCTACGACAACAACAGTGCCCAGAAAAAGCTGCTGGGCTATGTGATGCTGTCCACCGACATCACGGACACCCCCGCCTACTCGGGCAAGCCCGTGGTCACGCTGATCGGCATGGACAAGGAGGGCCGCTTCGTGGGCGTGAAGGTGCTCAAGCATTCCGAGCCCATCCTGCTGCTGGGCATTCCGGAATCCGCACTGCTCAAGTTCAACGCCCAGTACCTGGGCAAGTCGGTGGCCGACAAGATCGAGGTGGGCCAGTCGCGCCCCGATGAAAACGTGCTGGGCCTCGACGCCATCTCCGGCGCCACCGTCACCGTGATCGCGCAGAACCAGGTCATGATGGCCTCGGGCTCGGCCGTGGCGCGGCAGGTGGGCATCCTCGCGCCCACGGTGCGCGAGCCGGCCCGCTATGCGGAAACCGGCAAACGCCTGAGCTGGGCCGAGCTGGTGCAGCAAGGCACCGTACAGCGCCTGCGGGTGGCGCCCGAACAAGTGGGGCTGGACAAGGGCCCCGAGCCCTTCATCGAGCTGTGGTTTGGCGACCTGAACCACCCCGACCTGGGCAAGAGCCTGCTGGGCGAGAACGGCTGGCACAACCTGCGCCTGCAGCTCAAGGAGGGCGAACACGCCTTCTTCATCATCCGCACCGGCGGCAAGGAGTCGTTCAAGGGCTCGGGCTTCGTGCGCGGCGGCATCTACGACCGCGTGCAGGTGCGCCAGGGGGCGGATTCGTTCACCTTCCGCGACCTGGACGCGCTCAATCTGTATGGCATCGAGGCCGCAGGCGCGCCCAGCTACAACGAGTCGGTCATTTTCATCATCCGCTCACCCGCGTTCTCGGCCGCCTACCCGTGGAAGCTGAGCTTTCTGGGCAACCGCGTGGACCGCGCCACGGGCGCGCGCAGCTTCACCAGCTTCGACACGCCCTACTGGCTGCCCGCCGCCATGCTGCAAGGCGGGCGCCCCACCCTCGACGAGCCCGACGCCCCCTGGGTGCGCGTGTGGAAGTCGCGCGCGGTGGAGATCGCGCTGTTCGCCGCGCTGCTGATCGCCGTGACCGTGGTGTACGCCCTGCGCGAGAAGCTCACGCGCCTGTCCACCCACAAGAACAAATGGCCCGTCAACGGCTTCAAGTACAGCTTCTGGGCACTCAGCATTGGCTGGATCGGTTTTGGCGCCATGGCGCAGCCCTCCATCACGCAGGTGCTGACCTGGTTCCATTCGCTGCTGTTCCAGTGGACCTGGTCGCTGTTCCTGTCCGACCCGTTCATCTTCCTGTTCTGGATCTTCATCATCGTCACCGTGTTCCTGTTCGGGCGCGGGTTGTTCTGCGGCTGGATGTGTCCGTTCGGCTCGCTGCAGGAGGGCATCTACAAGGTCGCGCGTGCCCTGGGCCTCAAGCGCTTTCAGACCCAGCTGCCGCCAAAGTGGCACGACCGGCTCAAGTGGGTCAAGTACGCGGTGTTCTTCGGGCTGTTGGTGGTGTCGATGTTCTCCATGGGACTGGCCGAAAAGCTGGCCGAGGTGGAGCCGTTCAAGACCACCTTCCTGGTCGGTGTGATGAACCGCGCCTGGCCCTACAGCCTGTTCGTGGCGGCCATCCTGGGCGTGTCGATCTTCATCGAGCGGCCCTACTGCAAATACATCTGCCCGCTGGGTGCCTCGCTGGCCATGCCCAGCACGTTCCGCTGGTTTGGCCTCAAGCGCAAGCAGGACTGCAACAGCTGCAAGGCCTGCGCCGTGGGCTGCGGCGCCCAGGCCATCGACGCCGACGGCCGCATCGACCACCGCGAGTGCCTGCACTGCCTCGATTGCATGATTCTCTACACCGACACCAAGGGCTGCCCGCCCCTGGCCAAGGAGCGCAAACGCCGCGAAAAGGACGGCCTGGAAATCACGCCCATCGGCAAGAACGGCTATTTCATCCCGATCCACCCCGCCACGGTGCAGGACCAGATCTCGGCCAAGGCCGCCCAGGGGCCCGACCCGCGCATGCCCACAACGCCTGCACACCCCGCCCACAAGGCTGGAAGCCAAGGCCTGCGCTGGCTCTGGCTGGAGCTGGTGGACCACCTGTGGCCCTGGAGCCGCGAAGGCTGGGCATCAGGCCGTGGCCTGCAAATGGCAGGCTTCTCGCTGGCCGTGGCCGCCAGCGTGGCCTGGGTGATGACCGCCCTGGGCACGTTGTCGTCGGGCGCCATCATCGGCTGGTGGTTTGGCTGGAGCGTGTACGAGGTGCTGATCCGCCTGTCGGGCAAGCGCTATGTGAAGGACGGCCCCTGGTGGCAGGGCCAGTACCGCCGGGCGGGCGTGATGGACATGTTGAGCTACGTGGGCTTCAAGAACCTGCTGATCGGCGCGGCGCTTTTCCTGGCCATCAAGGCCGTGGTGGGATTGGCGTGATGAAGCCCCCCCTTGCTGCCACCGCATTCGCCGCATGCGTGGCGCTGGCTGCGTGCCTGCTGGCCCTGCCCGCCCACGCCGCCACCGTGTTGGTGCGCCCCGGCCAGGACCTGCAGGCCGCCATCACGGCCGCGGCGCCGGGCGACACGGTGGAGGTGCAGCGGGGCTTCTACCGCGTGAACCTGCGCATCGACAAGGCCGTGACCCTGCGCGGCATCGACCGCCCCACGCTCACCGGCGGCCAGACGGGGGACACCATCCGCGTCACCGCGCCCGACGTGGTGATCGAAGGCCTGATCGTGCGCGACTCGGGCACCAGCCTCAAGGACCAGAACGCGGGCATCTACATCTACCCCGGTGCACACCGCGCCGTGGTGCGCCACAACGACCTCACCTACAACCTGTTCGGCCTGTGGATCGAGAAGGCCAATGACGTGCAGGTGCTGCACAACACCATCACCGGCCTGCGCGATGTGAACTCGTCGCAGCGCGGCAACGGCGTACAGCTGTACAACACCACGGGCGCACGCATCGAGGGCAATCACATCAGCTTCGTGCGCGACGCGCTGTATGTGGACGTGTCGCACCACGCGGTGTTTCGCGGAAACCGGCTGCACCACAGCCGCTACGGCACGCACTACATGAACTCCTACTACAACCTGTGGGAGGACAACGATACCTACCTCAACCGTGGCGGCCTGGCGCTGATGGAGGTACGCGACCAGGTGGTGCGCAACAACCGCGCGTGGGGCAACAGCGACCACGGCATCATGCTGCGCACCCTGCAGGACTCGGTGATCGAGAACAACGTGGTGGCCGAAAACGCCCGGGGCTTCTTCATCTACGACGTGGAGTACATCACCCTGCGCGGCAACCTGGTGACCCGCAACACGGTGGGCGTGCACCTGTCGGCCGGCTCCAAAAACAACAAGGTCGAAGGCAACGACTTCATCGGCAACCGCGAGCAGGTGCGCTATGTGGGCGCCCGCGACGAGCGCTGGGGCACCGAGGGCGGCAACCACTGGAGCAACTACCTCGGCTGGGACCGCGACGGCAACGGCGTGGGCGACGTGCCTTACGAGGCCAACGACATGGTGGACCGCCTGACCTGGCGCCACCCCGCCATCAAGCTGCTGCTGGCCAGCCCTGCCGTGCAGGCGCTGCGCCTGGTGGGCCAGCAGTTTCCGGTGCTGCGCGTGCCCACCGTGGTGGACCCAAAACCCCGCATGCAACCGAACCAACCTCAACGGAATTTTCAGCGTGACACGCAACCCTCCCCCCATTGACCTGAGCGAGCCCCCCGCCATCGAGGTGCGGGGCGCGCACAAGCACTACGGCGCACTGCACGCCGTGGACGGCATCGACCTGCGCATCGCGCGCGGCGAGATCTTTGGCCTCATCGGCCACAACGGCGCGGGCAAGAGCACGCTGTTCAAGATGATCCTGGGCCTCACGCCCGCCACCTCGGGCGAGATCCGGGTGGGCGGCGCCACGGTGCAGGGCCGCGACTTTCGCGCCGCCCGCCGCCACCTGGGCTACCTGCCCGAGAACGTGGTGCTCTACGACAACCTGAACGGGCTGGAAACGCTGCGTTTCTTCGCCCGCCTCAAGGGTGCGCCCCTCACGCAATGCCCCGCGCTGCTGGAACGCGTGGGCCTGGCCCACGCGGGCAACCGCGCCGTGCGCGAATACTCCAAGGGCATGCGCCAGCGCCTGGGGTTTGCACAGGCCCTGCTGGGCGAGCCCCGGGTGCTGCTGCTCGACGAGCCCACCAACGGCCTGGACCCGCAGGCCATCCGCGACTTCTACGCCACGCTGCGCGGGCTGCAGGCGGGTGGCGTGACCATCGTCATCACCTCGCACATCCTGGCCGAACTGCAGGAGCGCGTGGACCGCCTGGCCATCCTGGCCTCCGGCAAGCTGCAGGCCCTGGGCAGCGTGCAGGCGCTGCGCGAGCAGGCGCACATGCCGCTGACCATCCACCTCACGCTGGCCGCGGCCGACCGGCCTGCCGCGCTGGGACTGCTCGCTGCCGTGCCCGGCGTCACCGGGACGGAAACGCCGGAAGGCCTGCACGTGGACTGCCCGCGCGGCAGCAAGATGGCCGTGCTGGGTGCGCTGGCCCCGCTGGGCGCCGCGCTGCAGGACCTGCAGATCCAGGAGCCCTCGCTGGAGGATGTGTACTTCGACCTGCGCAAGGGCTAGCCATGGAATTCCAACAAATCTTCACCATCGCGGGCAAAGAGTTCCGCGACCGCATGCGCAACCGCTGGGTGCTGGCCGTGGCACTGGTGTTCACCGTGTTCTCGCTGGCCATCGCCTACTTTGGCGGCGCGCAGCAGGGCACGGTGGGCTTTCGTTCCATCGAATTCACCATCGCCAGCCTGGTCAGCCTGGTCATCTACCTCATCCCGCTGATCGCGCTGCTGCTGGGCTTCGACGCCATCGTGGGCGAGCGCGAGCGCGGCTCGCTCGACCTGCTGCTGTCATTGCCCATCACGCGGCTGGAGCTGCTGCTGGGCAAGTACCTGGGGCTGGCGGCGGCGCTCACGCTCTCGACGCTGGCGGGGTTCGGTCTGGTGGCGGTGCTGCTGGTGCGGCAGTTCAGCGGGGCTGCGCTGTTCCACTACGGCGGCTTCATGATCAGCTCGGTGCTGCTGGGGCTGGCGTTCCTGAGCATGGCGGTGCTGCTCTCGGTGCTCACGCACGAGCGCACACGCGCCTCGGGCCTGGCGATTGCCGCCTGGTTCTTTTTTGTGCTGGTGTTCGACCTGCTGCTGCTGGGCGCCCTGGTGGCCACGGGCGGCAGCGTCGGCGGCGAGGCCATGGCCTATCTGCTGCTGCTCAACCCGGCCGACGTTTTCCGCATCCTCAACGTGTTCTCGCTCGACGACGTGCGCACCCTGTACGGCCTGACCAGCATCGTGCCCCCCGCCCTGGCCAAGCCATGGCTGATGGGCGCGGTGATGGCGGGCTGGATCGTGGTGCCGCTGGGCCTGGCGAGCTGGAGATTCAAGCCATGACGAAAAAAACCCACAACCAATATCAATGCGCCTGCGCCACGCGGCGCCAACTGCTGGGCTGGGCGGCCCTCGCATCGCTGGGCACGCTCACGGGCCTTGCGGGCCTGACCGGCTGCAGCCAGGCGGACAACAGCGCGCAGTCCCTGAAACCCGTGGAGATCGACCGCACCACCAGTTGCGAACTCGACGGCATGCTGCTGGCCGACTACCCCGGCCCCAAGGCGCAGGTGCGTTTCGCGGGGCAGGACAGGCCCTCGTTCTTTTGCGACACGGTGGAGCTTTTCAGCACCCTGCTGGCCGGCGAGCAGGTGCGCGCCGTGCAGGCCGTGTATGTGCAGGACATGGGCCAGGCCGACTGGAATGCCCCGCAGGGCCACTGGATCGACGGCAAGACCGCCCTCTACGTGGTGGGCGGCAAGCGCCACGGCTCCATGGGCCCCACCATCGGCAGCTTCGCGCAAGAGGCCGACGCGAAGAAGTTCGCCGCCGAATACGGCGGCAAGGTGCTGCGCTTTGCCGAGATCACGCCCGCCATGGTGGACCTGAGCGGCGGGGCACTGCACGACACGCGGATGTAGGCGATGCAGCCCCCCATGCCCCCACGGCCGGCCCCCTCGGCCCGCGCCCCGTCCCGCGCGCCCACGCGGCGCATGGCGCTGGCGGCGGTGCTGCTGGGCACCGCCAGCCTGGGGGCCTGGCAATGGCCCCCGAGGTGGCGCCGCGCCCCGGCGGCAGCCGCCGATGCCGCGATGGTGGGCGACGATGTGTGCGTGGTGGCCCCGACGACGCCGTACGACCCCGCGCTGGGCCAGCCGCCGCAGGCCGCCCGCGAAGTGCCCCCCGAGGCACGCTGCCCCGTGTGCGGCATGTTCCCGGCCCGCGCGCGCGACTGGGCGGCGCAGGTCATTTTTGCGGACGGGGACGCCCAGTTCCTGGATTCGCCCCTGAGCCTGATGATGTACCTGGGCAACGTGGGCCACTATGCGCGTGGGCGCACGGCGCAGGCCATCGTGGCCCGCTACGTCACCGATGCGGACACCGGCGCGTGGCTGGATGCCCGGCAGGCGCTGTATGTCCATGGATCTTCCGCGCGAGGGCCCATGCGCGCGGGCAACCTGCCGGCCTTTGCCGACGCTGCCGCGGCGCAGCACTTTGCGCAGCGGCGTGGTGGGCGGGTCTTGGGGTTCAGCGCCATCGACGCGGCGCTGCTGCGGTCATTGGCCCCGGGCAGGCGGCAGGACCACGCCGTCCATGCAGGCCCACCGCAGCCGTAGCCACGATCTCAATGCACTATCAAAAATAGAGCATCCAGCGCTTGCTCATCAAGCGCCAGCGGCCAATTTCACCCAATTATTGTGCCGACGTCTCGGTCTGCGGCTGAACTGCCTTGAACAGCGCGGCCACCTTGCGCTTGGGCTTGATGTTGGCCGACACGCTGCTGCGCGGCGCCGACTTGGCGGCTTCCCAGGCAGGGGCCGCATCGGCGGCGGTGCTGGCCTCGTACGGTTTCTCGAAGAAGGGATCGCGCGAAGCGACCGCAGGACGGAAGCCCCGGTGCTGCTCGCGTGTCTCGCGGGATTCGCGGCCGCCACGGTGGTCGCGCTCACGTTCACGCTCGCGGCGGGGGCCCGCCGAGATCGCATCGCGCCCGTCGCCCGTCTCGCCCGCTTCGCGCCAGGCGCGGCGGCCGTCGTTGATGCGGCCACGCGGCTGGTCTTCCTCGTATTCGATGGCTTCGAGTTCGATCTTTTTCTTGATCAGCTTCTCGATGTCGGCCACCAGGCGGGCATCGCTGCCCGACACCAGCGTGACCGCCAGGCCCGAGGCGCCCGCACGGCCCGTGCGGCCAATGCGGTGCACGTAGTCTTCGGCGTTGAACGGCACGTCGAAGTTGAACACCGCCGGCACGTCCTTGATGTCGAGGCCGCGGGCGGCCACGTCGGTGCACACCAGCAGGTCCACTTCACCCTTCTTGAACGCTTCCAGGGCCTTCAGGCGCTCGTCCTGGCTCTTGTCGCCGTGCAGCGCGGCCGTCTTGAGGCCTTCGCGCTCCAGGCTGCGCGCCAGGCGGGCACAGCCGAGCTTGCTGTTCACGAAGATGAAGGCCTGCTTCAAGCCCCGGGTCTTGAGGACCTGGTGGATGGCGCGGCGCTTGTCGTCGTCGTTGGCGCTGTAGAAGCGCTGCTCCACCGTGGAGGCCGTCTCATTCGGGCGGGCCACCTCGATGGTGACGGGGTTCTGCAGGTAGCTGCCGGCCAGGCGCTTGATCTCGGGCGAGAACGTGGCGCTGAACAAGAGCGTGGTGCGCTGCTTGGGCAGGTAGGACAGGATGCGCTGCAGGTCGGGCAGGAAACCGATGTCCAGCATGCGGTCGGCCTCGTCGAGCACCACGTACTCGACCTGGTTGAGCACCGCGTTCTTGGCCTCGATGTGGTCGAGCAGTCGGCCCGGCGTGGCCACCAGCACTTCGACGCCCTTCTTGAGCTCGATGGTCTGCGGCTTCATGTCCATGCCGCCGAACACCACGGTGCTGCGCAGCTTGGTGTACTTGGCGTACAGCGCGATCTGCTGGGCGACCTGGTCGGCCAGCTCCCGCGTGGGCAGCAGCACCAGCGCACGCACGGGGTGGCGGGCGGGAGAGGTGGAACTGCTCTCGTGCTTGAGCAGGCGTTGCAGCAGGGGCAGCGAGAACGCCGCCGTCTTGCCGGTGCCGGTCTGGGCCGCGCCCATCACGTCCTGGCCGGTGAGCACCACCGGAATGGCCTGCGCCTGGATAGGCGTCATGGACTCGTAGCCCATTTCGGCCACGGCGCGCGCCAGCGGCTCGGCCAGCGATAGATTGGAAAAGGAACTTGTCATTTAGCCCTCTATTGTCGCACCGGTGGCCCAAAATGCCATTTTTAGCGTTTTGGCGGCACGTCGGCAGCCGTGGTGCAGGGCACGCACGACGGCCATTCACTATGTTTTTGATAGCTGCCAGCGCATAAGGGACAAGCGCTGCATGCCATCTGGACGGAAAACTACTCCAGCACCGCCCGCAGCTGGCGGGTGGTGGCCGCCAGGCGCCTCGCCCCGATCTGGGCGAGGTTATTCATCACCGTGAGCGCCGCCTCCGGGTACTGGCGGGCCCACGCGTCGAAATGCGCGCGGGACAGGCGCACCAGGTGTGCGCTGCCCCGCTCGGCCCCGGCGCTGGCGCTGCGGGCCGCCCCATTGAGGAACGCCATCTCGCCAAATGCCATGCCCGGACCGACGGTGGCCAGGCGCAGCCCCTTTTCCGGGGGCCACTGCGTGACCAGGGTGATGTGGCCCGACTGCACCACGAGCAGGTCGTGGTCGGTGTCGCCCGCATTGAAGACCACGCCGCGTGCCGGCACCGTCTCGCGCTCGAGCAAGGCCAGCAGGGCGTCGCTCGCCGCGCGCGGCACGCCTTCCCCGATCTCGCCCAGCAGGTCCCGGGCGGGATGGGCCGGGCGCTGCTCGATGGGCCGCTGCGACAGGATGCCGGCCTCCGCCCATTCCAGGGCCCGGTCCACATCGGAAAAGGAGCGCACATGGTCCCTGGCCTGTTCGGCGGCCAGGGGGTCCAGCGCCGCCACGGCCGCCGCGATGCCCTGGTGGCCCAGGTCGCGCACCAGGGCGCGCAGCTGCGCGAGCGCGGTGCTGTCCCACGCGGGCACGCGCCCCGCATCGAGAATCACCCACCGGTGGCGCGGCTGCAGCAGCAAACGCACCTGCTCGGCCAGGTGGGCGGCCACGCCAAACGACATCACCCCCTGCAGCTCAAAGACGGCGATCTGGTTCATGCGCGGAACGAGCCAGGTGTCGGACCCGGCCCGGCGCAGGCGGCGCGAGCGCAGTTCGCCATCGAGCCGCACATGCCGCAGCACCTTGGCGGCCGAGTCGTGCAGCAGCACGAACGTGGCCACGACCAGGCCCGCCACCAGCGCGCCCACGCCGCCCATGACGGCGAACACCAGCGCCACCAGCCAGCTCTGCGCCCAGGTCACGCGCGAGCTGCGCGCATAGCGCAGCGACCACATGAGGCCCGGCACCTGCAGCAGCCCCGCCAGCACCAGGCCGCCCGCCAGGCAGGCCATGGGCACCCAGTGCAGCCACCATGCGCCCGTGGCGGCCACGCCCAGCATGATCGCCGCATGCCACCGCGGCGCGTCGCGCGAGGCCCCGGCTTGCGCCAGCACGATGCGCGAACGCGATGCGCTGGTCGATGCGGGGATCATTCCGGCCAGGCCGCACAGCGCTCCGAGCAGGCTCTCGCGGCGCAGGGCCAGGTTGGGATTGCCGCGCAGCCCGTGCTCCAGTTCCAGCTCCTGGTTGAACACCAGGATCTCCAGGCTGTTGACCAGGGCCATCAGCAAGGCCAGCACGACCAGCGCCGAGCCCTCCTGCTGGGCCAGCGCCATCCAGGGGATGCCCGTCCAGTCGGGCCACAGCGGCCCGGCGAAGCTGCTGGGCTGCACGGCGGGTGCGAACACGGCCCCCAGGCCGCCGCCCCACAGCCCGGCCAGCGCCACCCCCAGCGTGACCAGGACCACCGCGGACAGCAGGCCCGGCGAACGGGGCCAGCGGTGGCGCAGCGCCCAGGCGATGGCCACCACGGCCGCGGCCGCCAGCGCATGCCAGCCGGTGCGCGCGTCCCACAGCGCGTCGGGCCCCGCGCCAAACCCATTGCGCACCTGGCCCACCACCATGGACAAGCCCACCCCCGCGGCGAAGCCGTGGGTCACCGAGATCGGCAGGAATCGCGCCACGGAAGCGAGCCGCAATACACCCAGCAGCCACTGGAACACGAAGGCCAGCCCCACCGTCGCCCCGCTCACGGCCAGCACCTGGCGCGCGCTCAGGCCCAGCGCGGGGGCCGCGCCGTGGGCGGTGGCCAGCACCGCCGCGAACAGCAGCGCGACCACGGTGGTGGGCGCATACACCACGCCGGCGCGCGGCGCGGCCAGCGTGAGCAGCAGCCCCGGCAGCGCGGCGGACCACAGCGCCAGGGCCGCCAGCGGGTAGTCGCCCGCCAGCGGTGCGAACGCCAGCAGGCCCAGCCCCACCGCATGGGGCACCGTGACCGCCGCGGCCGACCATGCCGCCGCGACCCCCGAGGAGGGCGGCTGCGGCAGGGGCCCGGCCACCCCGCTGCTGGCGCCGCCGGAGGGACCGTGGGCCGAAGCCGTCGAAGACAAGGCGGTGGCGGACATGGCAACCGTGTTTTTTCTCAGGGCTTGCGGGCCGCCGGACACCGGGTGCAACCCGCCGCGGCGGCCAGCGCGCTACAGGCTGCGGGCCGAGAAGGTGTCGCAGGCCTTGACGCTGCCGTTTTGCAGCCCGTTGTTGAACCAGCGCTGGCGCTGGGCGCTGGTGCCATGGGTAAAGCTCTCGGGGACCACCGCGCCGCCGCTCGAGCGCTGCAGCGCATCGTCGCCAATCTTGGCGGCCGCGTTCATGGCCTCCTCCACATCGCCCTGCTCCAGGATCTGGCGCGCGTTCTGCGCATGGTGGGCCCACACGCCCGCGAAGCAGTCGGCCTGCAGTTCCAGGCGCACCGACAGCGCGTTGTATTCCGTCTTGCTCACGCGCCCGCGCATCTGGTCCACCTTGCCGCTGATGCCCAGCTGGTTCTGCACGTGGTGGCCCACCTCATGCGCGATCACGTAGGCCTGCGCGAAATCGCCCGGGGCGCCCAGGCGGCTCTTGAGGGTCTCGTAGAAACCGAGATCGATGTAGACCTTCTGGTCGGCCGGGCAGTAGAACGGCCCCATGGCCGCCTGGCCCGTGCCGCAGGCCGTGGGCGTGGCTCCGCGAAACAGCACCAGGCGCGGTTCCTGGTAGCTGCCGCCGCCCTGGCGGAACACGGCCTTCCACACGTCCTCGGTATCGGCCAGCACGGTCGAGACAAAACGGGCCATGGTGTCGTCCGCCGGCGGGCGCTGGGCGGGCCCCTGCGACTGCACCTGCGCGGGGGGGCCGCCACCGCTGAGCAGCCCCAGGATGGTCAGCGGGTTGATGCCCAGCACCCAGCCGCCCACGAGGGCGATGACGATGGTGCCGATGCCGATGCTGCGTCCGCCAAAAACCGGCGATCCGCCGCCGCCTTCGCCGCGGCGGTCCTCCACGTTGTCCGATTCGCGATTGCCTTCCCATTTCATACCGTATCTCCAGCGCCCTCGCCCTGCGGAAGGCATTGCCGCCATATTACGCGCCCGGCAGGAACTCCAAGGGCAGATTACGATGGCCTGCCTGTCCGCGCCCCGCGGGCATGCTCCACCATCGACCTGGCCACAACCCGCCCGCACTCCCTCCATGCTCCACGACGCATCGCACTACGCCCCCCTCGCGGGCGGGGTCATCCTGCTCACCGGGTTCGACCCTTTCGGGGGCGACGCCCTGAACCCCAGCTGGCTCATCGCCGAGGCCCTGCACGGGCAGCACATCGCCGGCAATCGCGTGGTGGCCGCGCAACTGCCGACCGTGTTCGGGGAATCGCTGCAGCAGCTGCGGGCCTTGGCCGAGGCCCACCGGCCCGCGCTGATCGTCTGCCTGGGCCAGGCGGGCGGGCGCGGCGCGCTCTCGCTGGAACGGGTGGGCATCAACATCAACGATGCCCGCATTCCCGACAACGCCGGCCGCCAGCCCGTCGACACGCCCGTGGTGCCCGGCGGCCCCGCCGCCTACTTCGCGAGCCTGCCCGTCAAGGCCATGCTGCGCGCCGTGCAACGCGCGGGGGTGCCCTGCGAGGTGTCGCAGACGGCGGGCACCTTTGTCTGCAACCATGTGCTGTACGGGCTGATGCACATGCTGCAGGCGCAGGACGCGGACCTTCCGGGCACCCGCGGCGGCTTCGTGCACGTGCCCTGGCTGCCAGGCCAGGGCACGCCCCACCTGGCGCTGCGGGAGATGGTGCGCGGCATCCATGCCGCCCTGTGGGCCGCCATGCTGGTCCGCCACGACATCGCGCTGGGCGCCGGCGCCACGCACTGACTGAATGCCGGTCTCCGCACCACGGGCTTGCCCGCTTCCCCGGCACCATGGCCCTGTATAAAGTCTCGCGATGCCTTCCCACCTTCTTTCCGGATCCCCCCGCGCGCTGGACGCCGCGGCCACCGCGGCATGCCTTCCCTGGGATGCGCTCGCCGACGAGATCGCGGCCCTGCTGCGGGACGGTTCGGTGGCGGTTCCTGCGCGCACGGTGGTGGCGCTGGCCGGGGGCGCCAACCTGTTCGTCATGCCCGCGGCCGACAGCCGCGTGGCCATGGCCAAGCTCATCACACTGACACCAGGCAACGCGGGAACCCACCGCCCCGCGATCCAGGGGGATGTGGTGGTGTTTGATGTCGCGACCGGCGAGCGCCGCCTGGTCCTCGACGGCCCCACGATCACCGCGCGGCGCACCGCGGCGGTGTCGCTGCTGGCCGCACGGCACCTCGCGCGCGCGCCCGAGGGGCCACTGCTCATCGTGGGTGCCGGCGTGCAGGGCCTGGCCCACCTGGAGGCGTTTGTTCTGGGCATGGCGGTGCGCGAGGTGTGGGTGGCCTCGCGCAGCGCGGCCAGCGCCGAGGCGCTGGTCCGGCGCGCCCATGCGCTGGGCGCCCGGGCGCGCGTGGTGGCGAACGCGGACGACGCGGTGCCGCACTGCCCGCTGATCGCCACCTGCACGCCCGCGCACGCCGTCGTGCTGGCCGCGCCGCCACGACCCGATGCCTTCGTGGCGGCGGTGGGCGCCTACACCCCCGCGATGGCCGAGCTGGCGCCGGCCCTGTGCCGCCACGTGGCGCTGCGGGGGCACATCGTGCTGGACAGCGACGATGCGCGCCACGAGGCCGGCGATCTGCTGCAGGCAGGAATGGATGTGGGCGTGCTGCCTACCTTGCGGGACGTGCTGCACGGCCGGCCCATCCCCCCGGAAGGCCCCGTGCTGTTCAAGAGCTGCGGCTGGGCAGGCTGGGACCTGGCGGCGGCACGCCTCGCGGTGCACCCGCCGGTGTCGACAGGGCACGCCCCGCGGGCCACGCCATGACCCTCCTCCGCTTCTCGGACCACAGCCTGCGCGCCCAGATCGCGCTGGTGTTCGGCGCGCTGGTGGTGGGCCTGGCGGTGCTGCTGTCCCTCGCCTTCGGAGAGCTGCTCAAGCGGCGCATCGAGCGCGATGCCGGCACCGCCCTGCAGGTGATCGCCGAGAACGCCGGCAAGCTGCTGGCCAACGGCTTGCTGGAACGCAGCCGGGAAGCCGAGGTGCTGGCCGCCGCCGAAGTGGTCTGGGTCAAGGGGCTGGACACCCCCGAAGGCCACCACATGCTGGCCCGCAGCCAGGCCACCCAGCCCCACAGCGTGTGGATCGGCGTGGCCGACGCCCAGGGGGTGGTGCGCACGGCCACGGGCGGCCTGCTCGTGGGCCAGAGCGTGGCGCAGCGGCCCTGGTTCCAGGAAGGTCTGCAGAAACTGCACGTGGGGGACGTGCACGCGGCCAAGCTGCTGGAAAAGCTGCTGCCCCCCAACCCCTCGGGCGAACCCTACCGGCTCGTCGACTTCGCGGCCCCCATCCGCATCGGCCCCACCACCGTGGGCGTGGTGGGCATCCATGGCAGCTGGGAATGGACCCGCGAGGTCATGGTCAGCCTCACGCCCGCGCACACCGAAGACAGCGCGGTGGAACTCTTTGTCTTTGACCGCGAGGGCCAGCTCATCTATGCCCCCGGCGGCCAGACCCAGGCCCTGCGGGAGGCCGGGCAGCACCTGCCGGCCGGGGCCGCGGCGCCCGGAGACCGGGCCGCCAGCCCGGCGGCCGTGGTGCCGTGGAGGGACGGCCGCAGCTACCTCACGGCGATGGTGCCGCTGCGGGCGCGCAGCAGCGCCAGCGACCTCGGATGGCGGGTCGTCGCCCGTGAGCCCGTGGCGCTGGCCTTCGCCGAGGCGAGCCGCACCGTGCGCATGGCCCTGGCCATCGGGCTGGCTGCCGCGCTTCTGGCCTCGGTGCTGGCCTGGCTGGCGGCACGCCGGCTGAGCGACGATCTGTACGCGCTGGCCGATGCCGCCAGCGCCGTGGAAGCCGAAAAGGCCGGGGCCCGCATTCCGCAGGCGCACAGCAGCCGCGAAGTGCGCCAGCTGTCAAGTGCCCTCGGGCGCATGACGCACCGGCTTCTGGCATCCCGCGAGGCCATGGAAGAGAAGGTGCGCGTGCGCACGCTGGAGCTGGAGGCGGCCAACCGCGCGCTGGACCTGCAGGCCCGCACCGATGCGCTGACCGGCCTGCTCAACCGCCGGGGCTTCGAAACGCAGATGGCGTTTGCGCTGGCGCTGGCCCGGCGCAGCGGCCGCCCCTTGAGCCTGATCACGATCGACGTGGACCATTTCAAGCGCGTGAACGACACCTACGGCCACGAGGCGGGCGACGAAGTCCTGCGCCGGCTGGCACGCACGCTGGAGGTGCGGCTGCGCAACTCGGACGTGGTGGCGCGGCTGGGCGGGGAAGAGTTCGTGGCGCTGCTGCCCGATACCGACCTGGCGGGCGCCCAGGCCATTGCCCAGTCCCTGGTCGCGGCCATGGCAGGGCAGCAGGATCCGGTGGTCGGGCTCATCACCGTGAGCGCCGGCGTGGCCAGCATGCGCAGCCTGCAGGACAACGGCACGGACCTCCTGCGCCGGGGCGACGCCGCGCTCTACGAAGCCAAGGGACAGGGACGCAACCGGGTCTGCGTGGAGGCCTGAGAAACGGAGTGTGAGTGGATGGGTGGATGGGTGGGTAGATGGATGGAGCCGCGCTGGCGCGTGGCCCGGTGCCACCTAGGCCCCGTCGATGTCCGCCACGACGGCGCAGCCTTGCGGGGCGGTCGCGTCGAAATAGGCCTGGAGCCGCTCGGCCAATGCATTCAGGCCGCCGTCGTTCGCGGCGCGCGCCATGGCAAGCTGTTCCAGCGCGTAGGGCCGGTGTCCCAGCATCATCGCGGTGTTCACGCAATGGCCCGCCGCCGCCATCTTGAGGACGAAGGCATTGAGCGATTCGCACGGCCAATAATGCACCTGCGGCCCGCCGTGCGGCTGCGAGGGCGCGAAACCGAGGTCGCCCGCGCCACAGGCGGCGTGCAGGGAAAGGCCCGTACCCCGGGCCTTGGCGGGTGTGAACGGCGCAGCAAAGGTCAGCATGGGAGGACTCCTTCTTGCCCACCGCGACATCGGGGTGGCATGACACGATGCTAAGAACCTTACCTGCGCTTGCACTTCAGCCAACGGGCTGACGCGCTGTAGGACGCGGCCCCTGGCGGCCCGCCGGCCGCGCAGGCGGCCGATGTCAGGCCTTGGGCAGGGTCACGCCCACCTGGCCCTGGTACTTGCCCCCGCGGTCGCGGTAGCTCACCTCGCACACGTCGTCCTTGTCGCTCTCGAAGAACAGCACCTGCGCGCAGCCCTCGCCCGCGTAGATGCGCGCGGGCAGCGGCGTGGTGTTGGAGAACTCCAGCGTCACGTAGCCTTCCCACTCGGGCTCGAACGGGGTCACGTTGACGATGATGCCGCAGCGCGCATAGGTGCTCTTGCCCAGGCAGATGGTGAGCACGTTGCGCGGGATGCGGAAGTACTCCATCGTGCGGGCCAGCGCGAAGCTGTTGGGCGGGATGATGCAGCTGTCGCCATGGAAGTCCACGAAGCTCTTCTCGTCGAAGTTCTTCGGGTCCACCACGGTGCTGTGGATGTTGGTGAACACCTTGAATTCGGGCGCGCAGCGGATGTCGTAGCCATAGCTGCTGGTTCCGTAGCTGATGATCTTGCGGCCCTCGGCCTCGCGCACCTGGCCTGGCTCGAAAGGCTCGATCATGCCGTGCTCGGCCGCCATGCGGCGGATCCATTTGTCGCTCTTGATGCTCATAGCAGAACTCCCTGCGCTGTGGCCCGCACAGTGGTGGACTGCCGGGCGCTATTAAATACGTAGCTGGTAGCGCATGAATATCAAGCGCTAGAGCCGTATTTTGCTTGAGAAATCACTGTTTCCTGCACCACCCGGTCGTCGCCGAGCACGATCAGCGCAAACAAAAGCTCATCCAGGTTGCGCGCCTGGCGGGTCTTGCGCGCCAAAAGGGGGGTGGCCTCAGGGTTCAGCACCACAAAATCGGCCTCGCAGCCCGGCTGCAGATTGCCCACCACGCCCGCCAGGCCCAGCGCCTTCGCGGCCCCCGCCGTGTGCCGCCACCACAGCTGCCGGGGCGACAAACTCAGGCCCTGCTTGCTCTGCCCTTCACGGCCCACATAGTAGGCCGCCAGCATGGTGTGGAACGGGCTGAAGCTGGTGCCCCCGCCCACATCGCTGGCCAGGCCGTAGCCAAAGCCCACGCGGTCCGCGCCCGCGTAGTCGAAGAAGCCGCTGCCCAGAAAGAGGTTGCTGGTGGGGCTGACGGCCGCCACGGTGCCGGTGTCGCGCATCAGCGCCCGGTCGTCGTCGTCGAAGTGGATGCAATGGGCGTACACCGCGCGCTCGCGCATCAGGCCAAAGCCGTCATACACCGCCAGGTAGCTGCGCGCATCCGGAAACAGCTCGCGCGCCCAGCGGATCTCGTCGCGGTTCTCGGCCACGTGCGACTGGATCCATACATCCGGATAGCGCGCGGCCAGCTCGCCCGCGCCGCGCAGCTGTTCATGCGTGCTGGTGGGCGCAAACCGCGGCGTGATCGCGTAGCCCAGGCGGTCCACGCCGTGCCAGCGCTGGATCAGGGCCTCGGTGTCGAGCAGGCTCTGCTCTGTCTCGTCGCGCACGCCGTCGGGCGAGTGGCGGTCCTGCAGCACCTTGCCGGTGATCAGGCGCATCTGCCGGCGCTGCGCCTCCCCAAACAGCGCATCCACGGATGCGGGGTGCGAGGTGGCGAACGCCAGCGCCGTGGTCACGCCGTTGCGCAGCAGCTCGTCGACGAAGAAGCCCGCCACCTCGGCGCCGTAGGCCGGATCGACAAAACGAGACTCGTGCGGAAAGGTGTAGTTCTCCAGCCAGGGCAGCAGGCCCTCGGCGGGGGAACCAATCACATCGGTCTGCGGAAAGTGGATGTGCATGTCCACGAAGCCCGGCGCCAGAATGCGCCCCGGCAGGTGGACGACAGGCTCGCCGGCGTACCGGTGCGACAAGGCCTGCCACCCGCCCGCCGCCAGCACCCGCTGGCGGCCGCCGGCGTCGGGGCCCACGGCCAGCAGGCCGTCTTCATCGTAGAGGGCCGTGCCGTCATCGGCAAAGCGCAGGAGGGCGGATCGGTAGACAGGCATGGCGCAAGCTTAGCGGCAGGGACGGCGGCTTGCATATGGCGCGCCCCATAGTGGCTATAGCACGCGCCGGCGAGACGGCAGGATCACCGCGCCAGTTTGCCCTGCACCCCTTCCACCAGCCAGTTCATCTGCAGGATCTGCGCATCGGAGAGTGCCTGGCCCGCAGCGATCACTTCGTGCCCTTCGTTGTCCCGCACCGGGGCCTTGCCCGCGCGAAACGGCTGCAGCCTGCCCGCGCCAATGGCCTTCTGCGCGGCCAGCACCTCCTGCTGCACGGCCGCCGGCACCCGGGAGCCAAAGTCGCCCACGCGGATCATGCCCTCGCGCACCCCGCCCCAGAGGGCGGCGCTTTTCCAGGTGCCGTTCTGCACGGCGCGCACGCGTTCGGTGTAGTAGGGGCCCCACTGGTGGGTCACGGCCACGATCTGGGCATCGGGCCCGGTGCGGCGCATGTCCGAGTGGTAGGCCACGGCCATCTTGCCGCGCTCCTGCGCGGCGGCCATCACGGCCGTGGAGCCGGTGTGAAAGGCGATCACATCCACGTCCTGGTTGAAGAGCACCATGGCCGCATCGCGCTCCCTGGGCGGGTCGAACCACACGTTGATCCACACCACCTTCACGGTGGCCTGGGGGTTCACCGAACGCATGCCCAGCGTGAACGCGTTGATGCCCTGCAGCACCTCGGGGATCGGGAATCCCGCCACGTAGCCCGCCACGCCGGTCTTGCTCATGCGGCCCGCCGCGATGCCCGCCAGGTAGCGCCCTTCGTAGTAGCGCGCATTGGCCACGGCCACGTTGGCGGCCGTCTTGTAGCCGGTGATGGATTCGAACTTCACGTTCGGGTAGTCCTGCGCGACCTTGAGCGTGGGCTCCATGTAGCCGAAGCTGGGCGTGAAGATGATCTGGTGGCCCGTGGCGGCCAGGTCGCGGATCACGCGCTCGGCATCGGCCCCCTCGGCCACGTTCTCGACGAAGGTCGTCCTGACCTGGCTGCCCAGCGCGGCCTCCACCGCCTTGCGCCCTTCTTCGTGCTGGCGCGTCCAGCCCGCCTCGGTGATGGGCGAGACGTAGACGAAACCAGCCTTGACGGGTTCGGCGGGCGCCGCCCTGGGAGCGGCCGCGCCAGTCTGGGAAAAAACGGGGGAGATGAAAACGGCGCCCGCGAGCGCACTCACACAAGCCGCACGCAGTGCGGTGGCGAGGTTTTTGTACATGGTGTTCCTCTACATGGTCCCGATGACAGAAAAAGCAAAAGGCTGCCGGGACAGCAGCCTTTGCAAGGGCGGTATTGTAGCCAGCGGGGGGCGTCCGCACTGGCGCAGCGCTTCCTCAGCGCAGCCGCGGCGTGTTCGACGGCGCGCCGAGGCGGAACGCGCCCACCACGTCCGCCAGGCGTGCGGCCTGGTCCTTGAGGCTCTCGGCGGCGGCGGTGGACTCCTCCACCAGGGCGGCGTTCTGCTGCGTCATCTGGTCCAGCTGGTTCACCGCCACGTTCACCTGGCTGATGCCCTGGCTCTGCTCCGACGCGGCGGCGCTGATCTCGCCGATGATGTCGGTCACGCGGCGCACGGAGCTCACGATCTCGTCCATGGTGCTGCCCGCGTTCTGCACGAGCGCGGCGCCCGATTCCACCTTCTCGACCGACTGGCCGATCAGGGTCTTGATCTCCTTGGCCGCTTCGGCGCTGCGCTGCGCCAGGCTGCGCACTTCGCTGGCCACCACGGCAAAGCCGCGGCCCTGTTCGCCCGCACGGGCGGCTTCCACCGCCGCGTTCAGCGCCAGGATGTTGGTCTGGAAGGCGATGCCGTCGATCGTGCCGATGATGTCGCTGATCTTCTTGCTGCTGGCGTTGATCGCGTCCATGGTGCTCACCACCTGGGCCACGACCTCGCCGCCGCGCTGCGCCACCTGGGCGGCCGATGCGGCCATCTGGTTGGCCTGCACGGCGGAGTCGGCGCTCTGGCGCACGGTGCTGGTGAGCTCTTCCATGGAGCTCGCCGTTTCCTCGAGGTTGGCGGCCGTCAGCTCGGTGCGCGCGCTCAGGTCCTGGTTGCCGATGGCGATCTGCGTGCTGGCGGTGGAGATGCTGTCCACCACGCCGCGCACCTGCTGCAGCGAGCCGTGCAGCGCACTGCGCATGAGGTCCAGCGCCCGCAGCAGGCGGCCGGTTTCGTCGTTGGCGTAGCTGGCCTGCGGCGCACCGGTCAGGTCCATGTCGGCGATCGATTCGGCAATGGCCTCGGCGTGGCGCAAAGGACGCGTGATGCTGGTGGCCAGCAGCCAGGCCAGCAGCCCACCGAGCACCAGCGAGATGGCCGTGCACAGCTGCAGCAGCAAGGTGGTCTGCGCGCGCAGCTCTTCGCTGCGCTTGCCGGCGGCGTCCAGCTGGGCGCGCTGGGCATCCACCATTTCCTGCACGCCGGCCAGGTAGCTGCGCGAGGTGGGCTCGAAGCGCTCGGTGAACACCTTGTTCGCGTTCTCGGCGTCACCCGCCTGCTTGAACTTGCTCACCTCTTCCCGCGCGGCCAGATAGCTCTTGCGCAGTTCGCCCACCTTGATGAACAGCTGCTTTTCCTCGGGCGTGTCCATTTTCGACTCGATGAATTTCTGCAGTTCATTGGTGTCGCGGATGGAAGCCGCCGTGGCGGGCGCGAAGTACGGGATCAGACTGGCATCGCTGCTCTTGGCGATGGCCGCGGCACGCTGCACCCCGGACGTGGTGTGGCGCAGCCAGTCCGAGCCCGCCCGTTCGGTCTTGACGTTGTCGTTGACCATGGTGTCGATCTCGGCGCCAAGCTGGCCCAGCCGGACCACCGCCACGATGCTGCTCGCCAGGAACAGCGCGAGGATCACACCGAGCACCAGGGTAAGGCGCTTGCCGATGGACAACTGATTGAGAAACATGGAAAACACTCCGGTAGGAAACAGCGCAGACGCCTGCACAAAAAATTAGGGCCCCGCAGGGCCGTTTCAGGGCACGCGGGCATCCGGTGGATGCCAACAAATGCTTACAGAAACCCATGATTCTAGGGTTTACCCGGATTTCACCCGCAACGTGTGCGACGGTCCGGCGCACGCGGCGCCCCCGCGCAGCGAAATCCCCTCAAAAACGGCTGCTCCCGCGAAGGGCCGGCATGGCCAGCTTCCGCCTGCCGCTCGGGGAGCGTGCGCCTGCGTTCAGTAGTCGTGCTCCAAGCACCGCTCGAAGGCTTCCTTGAGCTTGTGTTCCCACACGCGCTTGTCGGCGTTGCCGGCAAAACTCGCTTCGAAGCTGTTGAACGCCAGCTGGTAGGCATGGCGGGCTGTCAGGCCCGCGGCCGCGAACACCTGCGTGAAGTTCTCATTGATGTAGCCGCCAAAGTAAGCCGGGTCGTCCGAATTGACCGTGGCCGCAAGGCCGGCGTCCAGCAGCTGGCCCAGGTTGTGGTCGGCGAGGTTGGGGAACACGCACAGCTTCTGGTTGGACAGCGGGCACACCGTGAGGGCGATGCGGTCCTGCGCCAGGCGCCGCATCAGCGCGGCATCGTGCACGGCCTGCACGCCGTGGTCGATACGCTCGACCTTGAGCACCTCCAGCGCGCTCCAGATGTAGGCGGGAGGCCCCTCCTCGCCCGCATGCGCCACCAGGTGCAGGCCCAGTTCACGGCAGCGTGCGAACACGCGCGCGAACTTCTCGGGCGGGTGGCCCACCTCGCTAGAGTCCAGCCCCACGCCCACGATCTTGTCGATGAGCGGCATGGCCTGTTCCAGCGTTTCAAACGCGGACTCCTCGCTCAGGTGGCGCAGGAAACACAGGATCAGGGTCGCGCTGATGCCCAGTTCGGTGCGCGCGTCCTGGCAGGCGCGGTGCAGGCCGTTGATGACCGTCTCCATGGCCACGCCGCGCGCGGTGTGGGTCTGGGGATCGAAGAAGATCTCGGCGTGTAGCACGTTGTCGCGCGCCGCGCGCCCCAGGTAGGCGCGCGCCATGTCGTAGAAGTCCTGCTCGTGCAGCAGCACGCTGGCGCCCGCGTAGTAGATGTCCAGAAAGCTCTGCAGGTTGGTGAACGCGTAGGCGCTGCGCAGCGCGTCCACGCTGTCATAGGGCAATGCCAGCTCGTTGCGCTGCGCCAGCGCGAAGATGAGTTCGGGCTCCAGCGAACCCTCGATGTGGATGTGCAGCTCGGCCTTGGGCATGGCGCGCAGCAGTTCGGGCAGGCGTTCGGTGGAGATGGGAGGCACTTTAAACATCAGCAGACTCCAAAGGTGATGCCGCTGTGGCGCAGAAAGCGGCGGTAGAAGGATGATGCCTTGTCGGCGGCGGTATGCAACTCCGCCCGCAGGTCCAGCGGCAGGCACCGGGGCACCTGCGACTCCAGCACGGGCTGGTCCTGCATGAAGATGGTGTGCTGGAACGCCTGCAGCTTTTCCGCCGGCGACTCGAAATCCGCCACCGCCAAGCGGAACCAGACGCGGCTGCGCACGGGCGTCACGGGGCAGATGAACAGCGCGATCGCCTCGCGCCAATCCCGTACCGCGGTGGTGCCGGCCTCGGGCACCTTGGTCAGCACCGCGGCATAGGGGGCCGTGACTTCATAGGTGTACTCCACCTGGGCCGGGGCGGTCGAATGCAGGTTGGACTGGGGCTGCCAGGCCTTGCAGCCCATGGCGCGCAGGCCCGTGGGCAGGGACTCCACGCGGTAGTCGTCGATGGCCGTGGCCTCGCGCGTGCCCAGCCAGCCTTCGTGCACGAAGCCGAAGTGCGACATGTCCAGGAAGTTCTCGATGATGCGCGGCGCGCTCGCCGCCACGTCATAGGGGCCGCAGTTGAGCTTGCGCAGGCGCGCATCGTCCTCGGCGGCAAAGGCGGGCGGCGCGGCATCGCCGGCCTCGAGCCGCACCCACACCAGGCCGTGGGCCTCGTGCACGGCATGGCGGTGGGCGCAGTGCGTGGCGGGCGGGGTGAAATGCGGCAGCGCGGGCACGTGCACACACTGGCCGTTCGCGGCGAACTGCCAGCCGTGGTAGGGACATTCAAGCCGGCCCTCGTGCACGCGGCCGAGCGACAGGCGCGCACCCCGGTGCGGGCACTGGTCCGCGAAGGCCCGCGTATGGCCCTCGCCATCGCGCCAGAGCACGATGTCGCGCTCCAGCAGGCGCGCGGCCAGCGGGGCCTGCACGACATCCTCCGAGGGCGCGACAGGATGCCAGAGGGTGGCTTCGATCATGGTGGGCAGGGAATCTCGTGGTGCGTGTCGTTGTGGCAGCGCCCCCTCCTCTCTTGTGCGAGGGCGCTGGTCGAGCATATACGCAAGCGCTGCCGCACGCCGCATGCCCAGCGCCGGCAGCACGGCGTGCCGGTCGCGCGGGGGCGTGGGGTACGCCCAGCAAAAAGGCCGCCCGGGGGCGGCCTTTTTCAGGGGAGCGCTCCCGGCGCCAGCGCCGGGAAGCCCGTGCGGCTTCTTACTTCTTGTCGCCGCCGGGGATCTTGCCTTCCACGCCCTTGACGTAGAAGTTGACACCGCCGAGGAACTTGTCGTCGGCCACCGCATCCTTGGCGAGCACTTCCTTGCCGTCCTGGCCCACGATCGGGCCCTTCCAGATCTGGAACGAACCATCGGCCAGGCCCTTCTTCACGGCTTCGACCTTGGCCTTGGTGTCGGCAGGCACGTCTTCGGCGATGGAGACGATGTCGATCGCGCCTTCCTTCACGCCCCACCAGCTCTGGCCCGTGGCCCACTGGCCTTCCAGCGCGTCCTTGGTGGCCTTGATGTAGTACGGGCCCCAGTTGATCACGGCCGATGCCAAGTGGGCCTTGGGGCCGTAGGCGGTCATGTCGGAATCCCAGCCGAAGGCGCGCTTGCCCTTTTCTTGCGCCGTCTTGAGCACGGCGGGCGAATCGGTGTTCTGGAACAGCACGTCGGCGCCGCCGTTGATGAGCGACGTGGCGGCTTCGGTTTCCTTGGGCGGGCTGAACCATTCATTCACCCAGACCACCTTGGTCTTGATCTTGGGGTTGACCGACTGCGCACCCAGCGTGAAGCTGTTGATGTTGCGGATCACTTCAGGAATCGGCACCGAGCCCACCACGCCCAGCGTGTTGGTCTTGGTCATGGCGCCGGCGATCACGCCCGCCATGTACGCGCCTTCGTAGGTGCGGCTGTCGTAGGTGCGCATGTTCTCGGCCGTCTTGTAGCCGGTGGCATGCTCGAACTTGATGCCCTTGTTGTCCTCGGCCACCTTGAGCATCGACTCCATGTAGCCGAAGGTGGTGCCAAAGATCAGCTTGTTGCCCTGGCCGGCCAGGTCGCGCAGCACGCGTTCGGCGTCGGCCGACTCGGGCACGCTTTCCACGAAGCTCGTGACCACCTTGTCGCCGAATTCCTTCTCGATGGCCTTGCGGCCGTTGTCGTGCGCGAACGACCAGCCGCCGTCACCCACCGGGCCGACATAGGCGAACGCGATCTTCAGAGGCTCGGGCTTGGGTGCCGGCGCTTCTGCCGCAGGGGCCGGTGCGGGCGCGGGGGCCGGTGCCGGTTCTTCCTTCTTGCCACAGCCCACGAGCGCGGCGGCGGCAACGGCGGAGAGCGCTGCCACCTTGAGCATGGAGCGTTTCTGCAGATCAGTCATGTCGGTTTCCTTGTTGAATGAAGAGTGAGACTTGCAAAGGTTGGGGACGAAAGCAGCAATTATGGGGCGATCTACCGTGGGGTAACCAGTTTTTGACGCACCGGCCCGCCCATTTCAGGAGCCGGGATAGAACGGCTTGCCCAGCGACGCAGGCATGTTGATGCGGATCCACGCCGGATTGCGCGAAATCAGCGCCAGCACGACGATGGTGGCCACATACGGCAGCATGCTCAGCAACTGGCTGGCCACCTGCACCCCCGTGGCCTGCAGGTGGAACTGCAACATGGTCACGCCGCCGAACAAATAGGCACCAAGCAACACCCGTGCCGGGCGCCATGTCGCGAACGTGGTGAGGGCCAGGGCGATCCAGCCCCGGCCGGCGACCATGCCCTCTACCCACAGGGGTGTATACACCGTCGAGATGTAAGTGCCCGCCAGCCCGCACAGCGCCCCGCCCGCCACCACCGCCGCGAGGCGAATGCGCCGCACCGGATAGCCCAGCGCGTGGGCCGACTCGGGCGACTCGCCGACCGAGCGCAGCACGAGCCCGGCGCGCGAGCGGTACAGGAACCAGATCAGCCCCGCGACCAGCAGCATGGTGAGGTACACCAGCGGATGCTGCTGGAACAGCGCGGGCCCGAGCAGCGGCACGTCGCCCAGCACCGGAACCGCGTACTTGGGCAGCTCGGGCAGCTTGGCCTGCACGTAGCTGATGCCGGCGAACGCCGAGAACCCCACGCCGAACAGGCTGAGCGCCAGCCCGGTGGCGTACTGGTTGGTGTTGAGCCAGATCACCAGCACGCCGAAGATGGCGGCCAGCACGGCGCCGGCGGCCATGCCCGCCGCAAACCCGAGCCAGGTGTTGCCCGTGTGCACCACGGTGGCGAAGCCCGCGATGGCGGCGCACAGCATCATGCCTTCCGCCCCAAGATTGACGATGCCGGCCTTTTCGTTGATGAGCAGGCCCAGGGCCGCAATGGCCAGAACGGTGCCCGCGCTGAGCGTGGCGCCGATGAGCAGTGCATAGGACTCCATCAGACACCTCCTTTCCTGGTGCCGACCCAGCGCACGCGGTAGGCAATCAACGTGTCGCACGCCAGCAGCGTGAACAGCAGCAGGCCCTGGAACACGCCCGTGAGCGATTTGGGCAGCCCCATGCGCGACTGCGCCAGCTCGCCACCGATATAGAACATGCTCATGAGGATGGCCGAGAGGATCATGCCCACGGGGTGCAGGCGCCCCACGAAGGCGACGATGATGGCCGCGAAGCCGTAGCCCGCCGGCACGTAGGGCGTGAGCTGGCCAATCGGCCCCGCCACTTCCAGCGCTCCCGCCAGGCCTGCCGCGCCGCCCGAGATCAGCAACGCCGTCCACAGCGCCTTGCGCGAGGAGAACCCGGCGTACCGCGCCGCCGCCGGGGCCAGTCCGCCGACCTGCTGCGCGAAACCGGCCCGCGTGCGGAACAGGAACACCCACAGCGCCGCCGCCCCGGCCAGCGCCAGCAAGAGGCCGATGGACACCCGCGAACCCTGCATCAGGCGCGGGATCTGCGTCACTTTCTCGAAGGTCTTGGTCTGCGGAAAGTTGTAGCCCATGGGGTCCTTCCACGGGCCGTAGACCAGGTAGCCCAGCACCAGCGTGGCCACATAGACCAGCATCAGGCTGACCAGGATTTCATTGGCGTTGAACTTGTCACGCAGCAGCGCCGTGAGCCCCGCCCAGGCCATGCCGCCCAGCACACCGGCGAGCAGGATGGCGGGCACGATCCACGGGCCGGTGGTCTTGTCGGCCAGCAGCGCCACGCCACCCGCCACCACGGCGCCGATGACGAACTGCCCTTCGGCACCGATGTTCCACACGTTGGAGCGGAAACACACGGCCAGGCCGAGCGCGATGAGCAGCAGCGGCGTGGCCTTGACCATGAGTTCGCCGATGGCGTACTGCGACTTGACGGGTTCCCAGAAGAACACCTGCAGCCCGCGCACGGGGTCCTTGCCCAGCGCCACGAACAGCGCGACGCCGATCAGCACCGTGATGGCCAGCGCCAGCAGCGGCGAGCCATAGGTCCAGAGCTTCGACGCCTGGGGACGCGGTTCCAGCTTAAGCATGCTGCACCTCCCCGGCCCGCGCCTGCTGCTGGTGCTGCTGCGCCAGGTGCGCCTGCACGTCGGCATGCCACAGGCCGCTCATCCATTCGCCGATGAGGCCCACCGTGGCCTCGGCACGCGGCACCGAAGGCGACAGATGCCCCTTGGCCACCACGTGCAGCCGGTCGCAGATTTCAAACAATTCGTCCAGCTCCTCGCTCACCACCAGCACGGCGCAGCCTGCATCGCGCAGCGCCAGGATGGAGCCCCGGATCTGTGCGGCGGCGCCCACATCCACGCCCCAGGTGGGCTGCGAGACGATGAGCAGCTTGGGGTTGGCGTCAATCTCGCGCCCCACGATGAACTTCTGCAGGTTGCCACCCGACAGCGACCTGGCCGCTGCGTTGGGTCCACCCGCCTTCACATTGAAGCGCCGGATGATGTCCTCGGCATGTTTTTGCAGCGCGCCCACCTTGATCCAGCCACTGCCGCCGACCGAATTGGTGCGGGTGAGCAGCAGGTTGTGCGCCAGCCCCATGGTGGGCACGGCGCCCCGGCCCAAACGCTCTTCGGGCACGAAGTGCAAGCCCAGCGCGCGGCGCTGGCCGGGGCCCATGCGACCCGCGTTCTGGCCGGAGACCTGGATGCAGGCCGCATCAGCCCGCTGGTCTTCGCCCGACAGCGCGTAGAGCAGTTCCTTTTGCCCGTTGCCCGACACACCGGCAATGCCCACCACCTCGCCCGCCTTCACCTCGAACTGCAGGTCGATCAAATCCACCCCGAACTGGTCGGCACGCGGCAGCGACAGGCCCTGCACACGCAGCACCGTGACGCCAGTCTGTACGGCACGGTGCTCCAGCGCGGGCGGCTCGGCGCCGATCATCAGGCGCGACAAAGACGCATTCGATTCTTCCGCCGGGTTGCACACACCCGTCACCTTGCCGCCGCGCAGCACGGTGCACGCGGTGCACAGCGCGCGGATCTCGTGCAGCTTGTGGCTGATGTAGAGGATGCTGCAGCCCTCGCTGGCCAGCTTGCGCAGCACCACGAAGAGTTTTTCCACCGCCTGGGGCGTGAGCACCGAGGTGGGCTCGTCCAGGATCAGCACCTTGGGGTTGGTGAGCAGCGCGCGGATGATTTCCACGCGCTGCATCTCGCCCACGCTCAGCGTGTGCACGGGGCGCAGCGGGTCGATGTCCAGGCCATATTCGGCCGCCTTGGCGGTGATGCGCTGCGTCACCTCGGCCAGCTGCAGGCTCTTGTCCAGGCCCAGCCACACGTTCTCGGCCACCGTGAGGGTGTCGAACAGGCTGAAGTGCTGGAACACCATGGCGATGCCCAGCGCCCGCGCCTCTTGCGGGTTGCGCACCTGCACGGCCTGGCCGTTGAAGAACACGCTGCCTTCGTCGGGCTTGACCGATCCGTAGATGATCTTCATCAGCGTGGACTTGCCCGCGCCGTTTTCGCCCAGCACCGCATGGATCTCGCCGGGCAGCACCGTGAGCGACACGCCGCTGTTGGCCACCACGGCCGGATAGCGCTTGGTGATGCCCATGAGCTGCAGCCGGGGCGGCGGCGGCGCGCCCGGGGCGGGAGGAGTAGGAGGTGAACTCATGCGGTGGATTGTCTCTCAGTTTTACAACTTGTTATAAGAATGGAAACACCTTCTTGCGCTTGTTCAGCATGCCCAAGCAGCTATTCTTTTCGTAGCGAAGAGGCCACGGTTTTCACACATTCGCGCAACCACGCGGCAGCGGCGGAGTGGTGCGTGCGCGCATGCCACAGCTGGTAGTACATGAGGCGCGGAAAAGGCACCGGGCACGGCAGGATGGCCAGCGGCAGCTGCTCCACATAACGCTCGCAATACTGGCGGCCCGTGGTCAGCACCAGCAGACTCGAGGCCACGATGCTGGGGATGAGGCTGAAATGCGCGCAGCGCGCCGTGATGTGGCGCTGCATGCCCAGGTTGTCCAGGTGGGCGTCGATCACGCCGCGCGCGCCGGGGTGGGTGGGCGTGGGCGCGATGTGTTCGGCCGCCAGCCAGCTTTCCACGTCCCAGCCGCGCCGCACGGCGGGGTGGTCCCTGCCCACCAGGCAGACGACCTCGTCGCCGAACAGGCGGCCCATGTGCAGGTCGTCCGGCGGCTGCGGCCAGTTGCCGATCACCACGTCCACCTCGCCCTGCGCCAGGTGCGCATGGTAGTGCGCGTCGGCCGAGAGGGGCAGGATCTCGATGGGACACAGCGGGGCCTCCACCTTGATGCGGGACACCAGCTGGGGCAGGAAGAGCGGATCGAGGTAGTCGCTGGCCGCCACGCGGAAGGTGCGGGTGGCGGTGCGCGGATCAAACCCGCGCGCATCCGAGAACAGCGCCTCGGCCGAGCGCAGGATGGCGCCCGCGGGCTCCACCATGCGCAGCGCGGCGTCGGTGGGCATCATGCTGGCGCCCGAGCGCACCAGCAGCGGGTCCCCCGCCAGGTCGCGCAGGCGCTTGAGCGCGGCCGACACCGCCGGCTGGTGCATGCCCAGGCGGACGGCGGCCCTCGATACGCTGCGTTCTGTGAGCACGGTGTGCAAGACCCTTATGAGATGGAGGTCTATCTTGTCGAAAAGGGCGTGGTCTCTCATAGCAGTGCGTGCATTGATGTCATAAGCTTGTACTTATGCTGGCGGCCATTGGGCGCCCTACCCTCTGATGAACACGACTTGCGCAAAACAGGGCTCAGGCAAACCGCATCGCTCCAAGGCAATGCGGACGTCGCATCCCGATGTGCGCAGGTCCTCATGAATTGACAGCAATCGAAGAAGCGGCATCCGTCATGACCACCCAACCCTTGCAATTCCTGCGCCGCGGCCAGCCCGTGGCGCTGGGCAATGTACCACCCGATCGCACGCTGCTGGAGGTGCTGCGCGAAGACCTGGGCAACACCGGCACCAAGGAGGGCTGCGGCGAAGGCGACTGCGGCGCCTGCACCGTGGTGCTGGGCGAGGCACGGGACGGCAAGGTGCACTACAGCGCGGTGAACAGCTGCATCCGGCTGGCGCATTCGGTCCACGGCATGGCGCTGTGGACGGTGGAGGACCTGGCGGAAGACCCGTTGATCCAGCCCGTGGGCGATGCCGCCCCGGCTCCTCGTCCACCCATCACACTGCATCCCGCACAAGAGGCGATGGTTCAGTGCCACGGTTCTCAATGCGGGTTTTGCACCCCCGGTTTTGTGATGAGTCTCTTTGGGATGTACCAGAAACACATCGCCCCCACGCTCCCCACTGCGTGTGGTTCGCGGCCCCCATCCGGGGAAGGGCCCCCGGATTCCCGCGCGCCCGGGGCCCTCGCGCCTAGGGGCGGCCCGTCGGCGCTCGACCACGTCCACCACGGCCAACCCATCACCCGCGAACTGGCGCAGGAAGAACTCTCCGGCAACCTGTGCCGCTGCACGGGCTACCGCCCCATCCTGGACGCCGCGCAGCACATGGCCGCCCTGCCCGCAATGGTGGTAAATGAACCTCTTTTGCTACAAAAGCTGGAGCTACTCGCGCTTACCCATCCAGCGCCAGAGGCCAATTCTTCTTATATTTCACCCACCACACTGCCTGATCTGCTGGCCGCGCGGGCGGCACACCCCGCGGCGCAGGTGGTGGCAGGCTGCACCGACGTGGGCCTGTGGGTGACCAAGCAGCACAAGCAATACGAAAGCATCCTGGACGTGACCCGCGTGGCCGAACTGCGGCAGGTTCAGCAGGACGCGCACCACATCACGCTCGGGGCCGCCGTCACCCTGACCGACGCGTTTGCCGCACTGACCGCGCAGTGGCCGCAGCTGCACACCTTTGCCACGCGCTTCGCGGGCCTGCCCGTGCGCAATTCGGGCACGCTGGGGGGCAACGTGGCCAACGGCTCGCCCATTGGCGACTCCATGCCGCTCCTGATCGCGCTGCGCGCCCAGGTGGTACTGGCCAGCGTGCGGGGAGAACGCACCCTGGCGCTGGAAGACCTGTACACCGGCTACCGGCAGAACGTGATGGCGCCCGACGAGCTGCTGGTGCGCATCGTGGTGCCCAGGCCGGGGGTCACGGAAGTGCTCAGGGCCTACAAGATTTCCAAGCGGTTTGACGATGACATTTCCGCCGTGTGCCTGGTCATCAACCTGGACATCGAAGCCGACGTGGTGCGCCGCGCCAGCATCGGCGCGGGCGGCGTGGCCGCCACCCCGGCCCGCGCGCGCCAGACCGAGGCGGCGCTGGCCGGCCAGCCGTGGAACGCCGACACCATCGCCCGCGCCGCGCAAGCGCTGCAGGGCGAGTTCAATCCCATCTCGGACATGCGCGCCAGCGGTGCCTACCGCCGCACGGTGCTGGCCAGCCTGTTGCAGCGCTTCTGGCTGGAGAGCCAGGGCGAAGAGGCGGTGAGCGTGGAGAACTTCCGCCTGGAGGAAGCCGTATGAACCAGCGCGACACCTTGCCCGGCGGCCTGCCCGTGAGCCGCGATGCCGTGGACGACCCCGTGGTCGCCAGCGCCGACGCCCACGCCGCCGAACCCCTGGCCCCGCCGCAGGCCAGCGCGCCCGCCAGCACCCGCGCCATGGGCCAGTCGCACATCCACGAAAGCGCGCGCGCCCAGGTGGCGGGCGCGGCCCACTACATCGACGACCTGCCCGAGGTGAAGGGCACGCTCTATGCGGCGCCCATCCTCTCCACCGTGGCGCACGGCACCTTGAACAGCGTGGATGCCAGCGCCGCCCTGGCCCTGCCCGGCGTGCGCGGCGTGGTGCTGTCGTCCGACGTGCCAGGCGACAAGCTGCTGGCTGCCTTCGCGCACGACGAGCCCGTGTTCGCCATCGACACCGTGCAGCACGTCGGCCAGGTGATCGGCCTGGTGGTGGCCGACTCGGTGATGCAGGCGCGCCGCGCCGTGCGCGCCGTGAAGCTGGACATCACGCCGCTGCCCGCCATCCTCACGGTGAAGGAAGCGCTGCGGGCCGAAAGCTATGTGCTGCCGCCCGTGTTCGTGCGCCGGGGCGATGCACAGGCCGGCCTCGCGCGGTCGGCGCACCGGCTGCAGGGCGCCTTCGAGGTGGGCGGGCAGGAACACTTCTACCTCGAAGGCCAGATTGCCTACGCGCTGCCGCTGGAGCAAAGGCAGTGGTGGATCTATTCCAGCACCCAGCACCCGGGCGAAGTGCAGCACTGGGTGGCCCACGCCCTGGGGCTGGACAACCACGCGGTGCGCGTGGAGTGCCGGCGCATGGGCGGCGGCTTCGGCGGCAAGGAGACCCAGGCCGGCCACCTGGCCGTGTGGGCGGCGGTGGCGGCCAGCAAGTTCGGGCGCCCCGTCAAGCTGCGGCTCGACCGCGATGAAGACTTCATGGTCACCGGCAAGCGCCACCCGTTCGCGTACCAGTACGACGTGGGCTTTGACGGCGCGGGCCGCATCACCGGCCTCGCGCTGCACATGGCGGCCAACTGCGGTTTCAGCGCCGACCTGTCGGGGCCAGTGGCGGACCGCGCCGTGTTCCACAGCGACAACGCCTATTTCCTGAGCGACGTGGAGATCGCCTCCTACCGCTGCAAGACCAACACCCAGAGCCACACCGCGTTCCGCGGCTTTGGCGGGCCGCAGGGCGTGATCGTGATCGAGGCCATCCTGGGCGACATCGCGCGCGCGCTGGGCCGGGATGCCCAGGACGTGCGCCTGGCCAACCTGTACGGCAAGGACGCCGGGGAGGGCCGCAACGTCACCCACTACCAGATGACGGTGGAGGACAACATCCTGCACGAACTGATGCCGCAGCTGGAGCGCGACGCCGGCTACCGCGAGCGGCAGCACGCCATCGCGGCCTGGAACGCCACCAGCCCCGTGCTCAAGCGGGGCCTGGCGATCACGCCGGTCAAGTTCGGCATCAGCTTCACGGCCACGCTGTTCAACCAGGCCGGCGCGCTGGTGCATGTGTACACCGACGGCAGCGTGCAGGTGAACCACGGCGGCACCGAGATGGGCCAGGGCCTGCACACCAAGGTGGCGCAGATCGTGGCGGACGAACTGGGCGTGCCGCTGTCCCGGGTGCTCGTCACCGCCAGCGACACCAGCAAGGTGCCCAACGCCAGCGCCACGGCAGCGTCCAGCGGCACCGACCTGAATGGCCGCGCGGCGCAGTTCGCGGCGCGCAACGTGCGCGACAACCTCGCCTCCTTCGTGTGCGGGCTCGACAGCTGCGGCGCCGGCGCCATCCGCTTCGAGGGCGGGCAGGTGATCTCGCCCAAGAAGGTACGCCTGTTCGACGACGTGGTGAAGGAGGCGTACGCCAACCGCATCCAGCTGTGGAGCGACGGCTTCTACCGCACGCCCAAGATCCACTACGACAAGGCCACGCTCACGGGCCGGCCGTTCTACTACTTTGCCTACGGGGCCGCGTGCTCCGAGGTGGTCATCGACACGCTCACCGGCGAAAGCCGCGTGCTCAAGGTGGACATCCTGCACGACGTGGGCCACAGCATCAACCCGGCCATCGACATCGGCCAGATCGAGGGCGGCTTCGTGCAGGGCATGGGCTGGCTCACCACCGAGCAGCTGGTGTGGAACGACAAGGGCACCCTGGCCACGCACGCACCGAGCACCTACAAGATCCCGGCGACGGGGGACATCCCCGCGCACTTCCGCGTGAACCTGTGGCCCGAGGCGAACCGCGAGGACAACGTGGGCGGCAGCAAGGCGGTGGGCGAGCCGCCGTTCATGCTGGCGATCAGCGTGTACGAGGCGCTGCGCAATGCGGTGGCGGCGGGGCGTGGGGATGAAGCCACGGGGCCCGTGGTGCTGACGGCACCGGCGACCGCGGAGAATGTGCTGCGGGCGTTGGGACGCCTGACGGACTGAGTGAGCCCCCGGGCACTGGCCGGCCCAGGCCGGCAGACGCCGCGGAACGGGCTTTGCCAGGCCGCTGGCGGTGTCCCCAGGGGGAAGACGCCAGGCGGCTCAGGGGGCTTTTCATGCAGGCCCCAGCGCCATCCTCCCCGATGCGGTCGCCTGGTTCGCGTGCCGTGTCTCCACCCGGTTGCGCCCCGCCCGCTTGGCGTCATAGCAGGCCATGTCCGCCGCATACAGCACCGAGGGCACGTCCTGCAGGCTGGCATCGAGCACCACGAGGCCGATGCTCACCCCCAGCGTGAAGCTGCGCCCCTGGTACGAAGGCTCCCAGTCCTGCACGGAGGCACGCAGCTGCTCGGCCACGGCCTGGCCGCGCGCCAGCGCGCAGCCGGGCAGCACCACCGCGAACTCGTCGCCGCCCAGCCGCGCGGCCCAGCCGACCTGGCGCACCTGGGATTCGAGCAGGCGGGCCACATGGCGCAGCACATCGTCGCCCGCATCGTGGCCGGCGATGTCATTCACCACGGTGAAGTGGTCCAGGTCCAGGAACAGCACCACGCCGTCCCCGGCGGTGTCGCCGCCGTCCCCCTCCGGCGCGCGCGGCCGCGCCGAGCGCTCGGCCAGCAGCAGGCCCAGGCGCTCGTCGAACGCGCTGCGGTTGTAGAGCTGGGTGAGCGCATCGTGCGTGCGCTCCCAGGCATGCTGCATCTGCGCCTCGCGCGCGGCGGTGATGTCCTCCAGGATCCAGACCGTGCCGCCACCCATCTCGTCGGGCCGCACGCCGCGGCCCTGCACACGGGCCCATACGGGCGAGCCGTCCTTGCGCATGAAGCAGACATCGCCGTCGAAGACACCGTGCGCGGCAAACTCGGCCTGCACCCGTTCGCCGATGCGCACATAGTCGGAATCATTGGCGTACAGGGTGCGGGCGGGTCGGCCCTGCAGCTCCCCTTCTGCGTAGCCCAGCATCACGCAGGCCTGGCGGCCCACCACCTCCAGGATGCCGTGGCGCGAGATGACGATGCCCACGGATGCGCTGTCCAGAACGGCCTGGAATTGCCCGTCCAGCGTGGCCTTGTGCTGCTGCTGCAGGCTGCCCTGCTGCACCATGCCCTGGAACACGCGCACGAGTTCGCCCACCTCGCCGTCCGCGCGCGGCCAGGCAATGTCCTGCACGACCCCGGCCCGCGCGCCCCGGCGCAGCATCTGGCGCGCGCTGTGCGTGAGCTGCGCCAGGGGCTGGGCCATCCAGGCCATGAGCACGGCCACGAGCAGCATGCACAGCGCCATGCTGGCGGCGGCCAGCCACCAGGCCTCGCGCTGCGCGCCCTCCAGCGGCGCCAGCAGCGCCTGCGAGGGGCTGACGCGCGCCACGATCCACTGCGGCAGCGGCATGCCCGCCATGCTGACGATGTGCTGGGCCTCCAGGTGGGTCGTGCCCCGCCCCACCACCGGCTGGGACTGGTCGAGCCAGCGGGCGTACACGGGGGCGAGGCCCGCCTCGTCGCGCACCTTGCCTAGGATGCGGGCGGGGTCCGAGTGCGACAGGATGGTGCCGTCGCGCGTGAAGACGATGAGCCGCGAGTCATCGCGCGCGGGCAGCGCCATGGACGGCGGCAGCAGCCCCTGGGACTGCAGCCGCAGCGCACCCGCCACCACGCCCAGCACGGCGCCATCCTCGCGGTGCAGCGGCATGGTGAACATCACACGCGCATCGCCGGTGCGGCCCGCGATGAGCTCCGACACCAGCGGCTTGCCATCGATGAGCGTGCGGCGCAGGGCGTCGCGCTCGGCCGGGTCCAGGTCGGCCGCCTTTTCCAGGCGCCCCGCCCGCAGGTTCAGCCGCAGTTCGCCGTTGTCGCGGGCCACCTGCATGGCATCGAAGAACTGCACGGCCGGCAGGCCCTGCTGCAGCAGCCATTCGAGGGTGGACGGGGATTCCAGCATGCCCGGCGTGATGCCGGCGGCCACGGTGCGCAGCACCTTCTGGCTTTGTTCGATCTTGCTGGCCAGCAGGCGGGCCACGACCTCGACCTCGTCGGTCTGCTGGCTCACCACGCGCCGCACGGCCTCCTGCCCGGACGCCCGCGTGACGAGCCATGCCGACACCGTGCCCGACAGGGCCACCGCCAGCACCGCCGCCAGCATGAGCCGAAGCACCAGGGTCCCAGGCACAAACCAGCCCGGCGCGTCGTGCGGCGGCGCGGGGTGAGCGGGAGGCTTCATGGACACTCCGCTCTGGGAGCACCCCGGCAAGCACGGGAATTGGCGTTGGGCATCGGAACGGGTCAAACCGGACAGGTCCCAACAAATATACGCAGCCCCTGCAGCCCGGGGCTTGGGTAGAACCCTCAGTGAAACCCAAGGACAAACCCTGAGCCACACTGCGGTCAAAGGACCATCCGCACCGGCGGCCCTTCCGCCGCGCGCCAGCCTCTGAAACTGGCGCGGACGGGGCGAGTGCCCCCGTGGAACTGGCTTTGCCAGGCCACCGGGTGCGCCTTCCTCCCGCGCAGCGAGAGCAGGGTCAAGGCGCGCAGCGACTCAGGGCGTGTTTTCTAGCAACCCGCCATGGACTGCAGCGCGCGGGGATGGGGAAGGTTCAGCACGTTGCCGGTGCCGTGGATCAGGCCCAGCTCGCGCAGGTGGCGCAGCACGCGCGAGAAGGTCTCGGGCGCAATGCCCAGCTGCGCGGCGATCAGGCGCTTGCGCTGGTGCAGCGTGACCTGCATCGCCCCGCTGTGGTCCTGCTCGGCATGCTTGAGCAGCCATTGCGCGCAGCGCGATTCGGCATCCTGCGCCAGGCGGCTCACGGCCAGCTCGGACTGCTGCCGGTAGCCCTGCGCCATGTCCAGCAGCAGGCCGCGCGCGCCCGCGGGCATTTCGGCCAGGCTGCGGTGAAATTCATCGATGGGCAGGCGGCGCACCTGCAGGCGCGTGTCGGCCACCATGTCCACCGGCAACGGCAGGCCCATCAGCGCCGACGCGGCGTCCAGCCAGAACGGCCCGTCCACGGCTCCCAGCTGGTGGCGCAGGTAGCCATCGTCCAGCACGCCGCGCAGCACGCGACCGCTTTCCAGGTGCAGCACGGACGTCAGCACCTCGTTGCGCCTGCGCAGCACTTCACCGGCGGCAATGACCTCGGTTTCGGCGGGCAGGGAGAAATAGATAGAGGGCAGCATGGGACGGACTGTGCCGTGCCGGCGCCCGCCGAGCATTGAGCAAGATCAAACCGGAACCTCGCCGCCGGCCCCGCCGCGCGGGGGCCTTGCGCCAGCACACGGGCGGCGGCGCACTACCCGGCCCCGGGGCGCGGCGCCGGCGGCCGGCAGAAACGTGACAGCTTGTAACCACATTGTCACAGCCCACCGCTATCGTGGGCACCTTGCCCAGAGACCACCCATCCCACGCAATGCAGAACACTCCCTGGAGCCGGCTGGAGGCGATGCTGGCGCTGCTGTCGCCGGCCGCGCGCCATGGCACGGGCCCTCTGGCGGGGCTCATGCGCGAGGGGGGCCTGCACTGCGTTTTCCAGCCGCTGGCCGACCTGCGCGAAGGCAGCATCTATGCCCATGAGGCCCTGATCCGGGGACCTCGCGGCACGCCCTGGCACACCCCCGACGCACTGCTGGAGATGGCCCGGCGCGAGCGCATCCTGCAGGACTTCGAGCTGCTGTGCGTGTTCACCGCCCTCCAGCAATGGGGTGCGCAGGAGGCCCCCGGCCGCCTGTTCGTGAACATCAGCGCCGACGCGCTGGTGCACGGCGTGGCACTGGTCGGCGCCCAGAAACTGGGCGAGACGGTGCGCAGCTTCGGCGCGAGCGCGCGCATGCTGGTGCTGGAGATCACCGAGCATGAGCGCGTGTCCGACATGCCCCTGCTGCGCCAGGCCATCAAGGCCGTGCACGCCTGCGGCGCGCGCATGGCGCTGGACGACTTCGGCGACGGCCGCTCCAGCCTGCGGCTGTGGTCCGAGGTGAAGCCCGACTTCGTGAAGATCGACAAGTATTTCATCCGCGAGATCAGCGACCACCCCGAGAACCTGCAGATGCTGCAGGCCATCAAGGGCATCGCCGACGTGTTCGGCACCACGCTGATCGCCGAGGGCATCGAGACACGCGACGACCTGCGCGCGCTGCGCGACCTGGACATCCCCTACGGCCAGGGCTGGCTGCTGGGCCGCCCGGCCCGCACACCCCGCGAGACGGTGGACGGCCCCGCGCTGGAAGTGATGCAGGACCGCCGCGTGGCCGTGCTGCCCCACCTGGGGCAGACGGCGCGCCCGGGCATCCTGCGCAGCGTGCTGGTGGTGCAGGCACCCACCGCCGCGCCCGCCACCAGCAATGACGCGGTGGCGGCGATGTTCCACGAACGCACCGACCTGCATGCGCTGGCCGTGGTGGACGGCACGCGCCCCGTGGCGCTCATCAACCGCCAGCAGTTCATGAACCACTACGCCACGCTGTACTTCCGCGAAGTGCATGGCCGCAAGCCGTGCCTGGCCTTCGCCAACCAGGCCCCGCGCGTGGTGGAACTGGACTGCGACGTGGACCAGCTCGTGGGCATCCTCACCTCGCAGGACCAGCGCTACCTGAGCGACGGCTACATCGTGACCGACAACGGCCGCTACCTGGGCCTGGGCACGGGCGACCAGCTGGTGCGCGCCGTGACCGAGACGCGCATCGAGGCGGCGCGGCACGCCAACCCGCTGACCTTCCTGCCCGGCAACATCCCCATCAGCCTGCACATGCAGCGCCTGCTGGACCACCACACCGAGTTCGTCGCCTGCTATGCGGACCTGAACAACTTCAAGCCCTTCAACGACCACTACGGCTACTGGCGCGGCGACCAGATGATCCGCCTGGTGGCGCGCCTGGCCACGGCGCACTGCGACGCGCGGCGCGACTTCGTGGGCCATGTGGGCGGGGACGACTTCATGCTCGTGTTCCAGAGCAGCAACTGGCTGCAGCGCTGCAAGAACATCGTGGACGAATTCGCGCGCGAGGCGCTCACGCTGTTCGACGACGCTGCGCGGCAGGCCGGCGGCATCGACGCCGAGGACCGCCACGGCGTGCAGCGGTTCTTTCCGTGCACCACGCTGGCCATCGGCGCGGTGCGCATCACGCCCGGGCGCTTCCGCCATGCCGAGGAAGTGGCCAATCTGGCCGCGGTGGCCAAACACGAGGCCAAGCAGGCGGCCACGGGGGTGGTTCTGCATGGCGGCTTCACCGAATCGAGCCTGGGCGCACTGGCCGCCACCCGCGCGCTGCAAGACGCGCTGGCGGCGTAGGGCGCCCAAAAATCACGCACCCCGGCGGGTGCCTGCATGGAACGGGTCCGGCCGGACCCCGGGTGGCCGTCCCCCGGGGTGAAGCGCGCAGCGGCTCAGGGAGTGCCCACCGCCGCTCCGGCCTCGAACCAGCGCTTGACCAGCGCCCGCTCGGCATCGGTCATGCCCGTGGCGTTGTTCATGGGCATGAGCTTTTGCACCACCACCTGCTGGTAGACGGCCTGCGCATGCTGCTTGACGCTGTCGGGCGCATCCAGCCGCAGGTTCTTCATCTGCACCTGCTCGCCATGGCACATGTAGCAGCGCTGGGCCAGCACGGGCTGCAGGGATGCATAGTCATTTTGAGCTCCAGCGCTTTGCCCACCTGCGCCAGCAGCTCCTGAAACAGTAGCATAGCCCGCCATCGGCGCGGCAGGGGCCGCCACCGGCGCGGGGCGCATCCAGGCGATCACGCCCACGATGACCACCACCCCCACCAGCGCATACGGCAGCGGGTTGCCGTTGCGGCCCAGCTTGTGGCCGTGGCGCATCACGAAGAACTGGCGGATGGCGGCGCCCGCGAACATCATGAGGATGAGCACCAGCCAGTTCTGCGGGTGGCTCCAGGTGAAGCTGTAGTGGTTGCTCAGCATGGCGAACAGCACGGGCAGCGTGAAGTACGTGTTGTGCACGCTGCGCTGCTTGCCGCGCTTGCCGTGGATGGGGTCCACGGGCTCGCCGGCCTTGATCTGCGCGATCACCGTGCGCTGGCCGGGGATGATCCAGAAGAACACGTTGGCGCTCATGGCCGTGGCGATCATCGCGCCCACCAGCAGGAAGGCCGCGCGGCCCGCGAACCAGTGGCAGGCCAGCCAGGAGGCGATGCACACCAGCACGAGCACCAGCGCCCCCACGATGGCGTCGCCGTTCTTCTTTTGCCCGAAGAGGCGGCAGATCGCGTCGTACAGCAGCCAGAACACCACGAAGAACGCCAGCGCCACCACGATGGCCGTGGCGGGGGCCCAGTCCATGCGCGACTTGTCGATGAGGTAGGTGCTGGCGCTGTAAAGATACGACACCGTGAACAGCGCGAACCCGCTGATCCAGGTGCTGTAGCTCTCCCAGAAGAACCAGTGCAGGTGGCCGGGCAGCTTCGGGGGCGACACGGCGAACTTGACCGGGTGGTAGAACCCGCCGCCATGCACGGCCCAGAGCTCGCCGCTCACGCCCTGCTTCTTCAGGTCCTCGTCCTCGGGCGGCGTGAGGCTGCTGTCCAGGAAGACAAAATAGAACGAGGAGCCGATCCAGGCGATGGCGGTGATGACGTGGACCCAGCGCAGCAGCAGGTTGGCCCAGTCGAGAAAGTAGCTTTCCATGGAAGTCTCTCAACTTTGGCGGCGCGAAGGCGCCGCCTTTGTGCAACCTGCTCACCACTGCGGGCGCTCTGAGCAGAAGAAGGGGGTCGCGCACCTTGGCAGAGATTCTGCCGGGGCACCGCTGCGACCCATGAAATACCGAATCAGGACAGTGAAAAGTGTATGCAGAAATTGTTCTCGATTCCAGCCCCCTCGAAGGCACGCAGGAGCGGAGTTACCCTCAGAACCCGTTCGCGCCCCCACCGCCCAGGGTCTGCAGGAGCTGCGCGGCCACGGCCACGGCGATGACCTCCGGCTCCTTGCCGTCGATGCCCCGGATGCCGATGGGGCAGGTGACCTGCGCCAGTTCCTCCTGCGCGAACCCGCGCCCGTGCAGGCGGTTTGCGAACGTCGCCCACTTGGTCTTGCTGCCGATGAGCCCGATGAACGGCAGGTCGCGCCGCTCGCGCTGGCGGCGCAGGCAGGCGGCCACCACGTCCAGGTCCTCGGCATGGCTGAAGCTCATGATCAGCACGCGGGTGCCAGAGGCCAGGTCCGGCACCGCCAGCTGCACCGGGTCGGAGTGTTCGCAGGCCACGCCGTCCGGCGCCGGCTGCGGAAAGATCCCGTCGCGGCTGTCGATCCAGGTCAGCGCGAACGGCAGCGGCGCCAGCACCCGGGCCAGCGCGTGGCCCACATGCCCGCCGCCGAATAGCGCCACCGGGTGCCGGCGCGGCGACAGGCGCGCGCGCAGGCGGTCGGCCAGGGCCTGGTCGGCGGGTGCGGACAGCGTCTCGAATTCGAGGTGCACCACGCCCCCGCAGCACTGCCCCAGCGCCGGGCCCAGCGCATAGCGCATGCGGGCCGGGCCGGGCACGCCCCCCAGGCGCCGGCGGGCCTCGGCAATGGCCTGGTGCTCCAGGTGGCCGCCGCCGATGGTGCCCACTATCCGCTCGGCGAACACGGCCATCCAGGCCCCGGCTTCACGCGGCACCGAGCCTTCGGTAGACTCCACCCTTACCAGACAGGCGGGCGCGGCCGCAAGGCCGTCCAGCAGTAAAAGCACATCAGTCAATCCAGATCCTTCGCGCCATCGGGATCCCAGGGTCCCCGTTCCGTTCCAGCCCACACCAGCCATCATGCCGTCCCCAGCCCCCGAGCGCACCCCCAGTACCCGCAGCCACTGGCTGCTCGCCGGGCTCATGGCCGCCATCGCAGCGCTGGTGGCGGCATGCAAGTCGGCGCCCGAACCTGCGCCGCCCGCGCAGGACAGCCGTGCGCCCAGCACCGATGCCTCCAGCGGCGTCAAGGGCCCCGTGCCCGCAAGCGCCGGTTCGGCCCGCGCCTCGGCGGCGACCACCCCCCGGGCGTACCGGCAGGACGCCGCCACCCACCTCTACGGCCTGAACGCGCAGCGCGTGTTCAAGGGCAAGCTGCCCCCCATGCTGTATGCGATCGGCGTGCTGGAGGTGGATATCGACCGCGCTGGCAAGGTGACGCGCCTGCGGTGGATGCGCGCCCCGCGCCACGCCCCCGAGGTGGTCGCGGAAATCGAGCGCACCGTGCGCGCAGCGGCGCCCTTCCCGGTGCCCGCGCGCCTGGGCAAGGTCACCTACACCGACACCTGGCTGTGGGACAAGAGCGGGCATTTCCAGCTCGATACCTTGACCGAAGGGCAGCTGTAGGCACATCCCCGTGCGCGCGGGCCCTGGCTGGGCCCCGCCCCTCACGACCCGCGATAGGTCGAATAGCTCCACGGGCTCACCAGCAGCGGCACGTGGTAGTGCTGGTCGGCGTGCGCGATGCCGAAATCCAGGCTCACCAGGTTCAGGAAATTGGGTTCGGGCAGCTGCACGCCGCGCGCCTTGAAGTAGCCCGCCACATTGAAGCTGAGCCGGTAGGTGCCAGCGCGCAGGGTCGCATTGTCGAACAGCGGCGCATCGGTGCGGCCGTCATGGTTCAACACCAGGCGCTTGATGAGGGTGGCGTTGTCGCCGTCGGTGGAATACAGGGCGATCTCCATGCCGGCCGCGGGGCAGCCATTCATGGTGTCCAGAACGTGGGTGCTCAATCCCATAGGGAATCTCCTGAAGTGGGGACCACGGCCGATCGGCGAGGATTGCCAGATCGCAGCGTGTAGACCAAAAGTGTATACACTTTTCGCCATCCAACGTATCATGCAACCATGGAATCTTCATCCACCAGTGCCATTGTCGACGCGTTGACCCGCGCCATCGTCGAGCACCGCCTGCAGCCGGGCACCAAGCTGGCCGAGCAGAAACTGGCCGACCATTTCGGCGTGTCGCGCACGCTGGTGCGCCAGGCGCTGTTCCAGCTCGCGCAGAACCGCCTCGTCACGCTGGAGCCCGCGCGCGGAGCGTTCGTGTCCACCCCCTCGGTCGAAGAGGCCCGCCAGGTGTTCGCCGTGCGACGCATGCTCGAGACCGAGATGACGCGGGCCTTCGTGCAGACCGTGACCCCCGCCAAGATCAAGGCCCTGCGCGCCCACGTCGCCAGCGAGAAGGCCGCCATGGGCACGGCCGATGCCAGCAGCCGCACCGAGCTGCTCGGCGACTTCCATGTGCGCATGGCCGAGCTCATGGGCAACGAGGTGCTGGCGCAGATGCTGGGCGACCTGATCTCTCGCTGCGCCCTCATCACGCTGATGTACCAGTCGGCCAGCGCCGCCGAACACTCCCACGAGGAGCATGGCGACATCGTGGCCGCGCTCGCCGCGCGCGACGAGGCCCTGGCCGTCTCCCTCATGCAGGCCCACCTGGAGCACGTGGAAGCCAGCCTGACCTTCGACCGCAAGCGCCCGGCCAGCGACCTGGCCGCCGCGCTCAGCACGTGACATCCCAGCGCGTGACAGACCCCTTGAATCCCTCATGCCCATGATCTACGACTCCACCCAGCCCTACCCCCGCGACCTCATCGGCTACGGCAAGACCCCGCCCCATGCGCAATGGCCGGGCGGTGCGCGCATCGCCGTGCAGTTCGTGCTCAACTACGAAGAAGGCGGCGAGAACGCCGTGCTGCACGGCGACGCGGGCAGCGAGCAGTTCCTGTCCGAAATGTTCAACCCCGCGAGCTACCCCGAGCGGCACATGAGCATGGAAGGCATCTACGAATACGGTTCGCGCGCCGGCGTGTGGCGCATCCTGCGGGAGTTCGAAAAGCGCAAGCTGCCCCTCACCGTGTTCGGCGTGTCCAGCGCACTGCAGCGCCACCCCGAGCTGACCCAGGCCTTCGTGCAGCTGGGCCACGAGATCGCCTGCCACGGCCTCAAGTGGATCCACTACCAGCATGTGCCCGAAGAGGTCGAGCGCGCCCACATGGTCGAGGCCATGGAGATCATTGAGCGCATGACGGGCCCCCGAGGAAGCTCGGAAGGCCATGTGCATGGCCTGGGCTGGTACACCGGCCGCGACAGTCCCAATACCCGCCGCCTCGTGGCCGACTTCGGCGGCTTCGAATACGACAGCGACTACTACGGCGACGACCTGCCGTTCTGGATGGACGTGAAAAAGAGCGATGGCACCACCGCGCCCCAGCTCATCGTGCCCTACACGCTCGACTGCAACGACATGCGCTTCGCGCTGCCGCAGGGCTACTCGCACGCCGACCCGTTCTTCCAGTACATGAAGGACACGTTCGACGCGCTGTACGCCGAAGGCGACCCGGCCGGCGACAACGCGCCCAAGATGATGAGCATCGGCATGCACTGCCGCCTGCTGGGCCGGCCCGGCCGCATCACCGCGCTGCAGCGTTTCCTGGACCACATCGAGCGCCACGGCGACGTGTGGGTGTGCCGCCGTATCGACATCGCGCGCCACTGGAAACAGGCGCACCCCTACCCTTCACAGAAAGCAGGCTGACCATGGCCCTGACACTGGAACAACTCAACGCCGCCAGCAGCGCCGAGGCCCTGCAGCTGCTCGATGGCCTGTACGAGCACTCGCCCTGGATCGCCGAGCAGGCGCTGGCGCAGCGGCCCTTCCGCTCGCAGGCCCACCTGCAGCACGCGCTGGCCCAGGTGGTGCGCACGGCGGGCCAGGACGCGCAGCTGGCACTGATCCGCGCCCACCCGGAACTGGCGGGCAAAGCGATGGTGGCCAAGAACCTCACGGCCGAGTCCACCAACGAGCAGAGCAAGGCGGGCCTCACCCAGTGCACACCCGAGGAGTTCGCGCGCATCCAGGCGCTCAACGCCGCCTACAACGAGCGCTTCGGCTTCCCGTTCATCCTGGCGGTGCGCGGGCCGCGCGGCACGGGCCTGCCCAAGCAGGAGATCATCGACACCTTTGCGCGGCGCCTGGACAACCACCCCGAGTTCGAACTGGCCGAGGCCCTGCGCAACATCCACCGCATCGCCGAGATCCGCCTGAACGACAAGTTCGCCGCCGAGCCCGTGCTGGGCAACGACGTGTGGGACTGGCAGGAAAAGCTGGCCGAACACTCCGACCCCGACTTCGCTGAAAAGGGCCAGCTCACCGTCACGTATCTGACCGACGCGCACCGCGCCTGCGCCCAGCGCATCAGCCACTGGATGCGCGACTGCGGCTTCGACGAAGTGGAGATTGACGCCGTGGGCAACGTGGTGGGGCGCTACCACCCGGCCACGGAAGGGGCCCGCTACCTCATCACCGGGTCGCACTACGACACGGTGCGCAACGGCGGCAAGTACGACGGCCGCCTGGGCATCTTCGTGCCCATGGCCTGCGTGCGCGAGCTGCACCGCGCCGGCCGGCGGCTGCCCTTCGGCATCGAGGTGGTGGGCTTTGCCGAAGAGGAAGGCCAGCGCTACAAGGCCACGTTCCTCGGCTCGGGCGCGCTCATCGGCGACTTCAACCCCGCCTGGCTCGACCAGAAGGATGTGGACGGCGTGACCATGCGCGCGGCCATGCAGCACGCGGGCTTGTGCATCGACGACATCCCCAAGCTCCAGCGCGACCCCGCGCAATACCTGGGTTTCATCGAGGTACACATCGAGCAGGGCCCCGTGCTCAACGAGCTGGACCTGCCCCTGGGCGTGGTCACCTCCATCAACGGCAGCGTGCGTTTTCTGTGCGAAATGATCGGCACCGCCAGCCACGCCGGCACCACCCCCATGGACCGCCGCCGCGACGCCGCCGTGGCCGTGGCGGAACTCGCGCTGTACGTGGAGCAGCGCGCCGCGCAGGACGGCGACTCGGTGGGCACCATCGGCCAGCTGCAGGTGCCCGCGGGCTCCATCAACGTGGTGCCCGGCCGCTGCCAATTCAGCCTGGACCTGCGCGCGCCCACCGACGCCCAGCGCGACGCGCTGGTGAACGACGTGAGGGAGCAGCTCGCCAGGATCGCCGCCCGCCGCGGCCTGCGCTACACGCTGGAAGAATCCATGCGCGCCGCCGCCGCACCTAGCGCGCCCGCCTGGCAGCACCACTGGGAACGCGCCGTGGACACGCTGGGCGTGCCCGTGTTCCGCATGCCCAGCGGGGCGGGACACGATGCGATGAAGCTGCACGAAATCATGCCCCAGGCCATGCTCTTCGTGCGCGGGCTGAACTCCGGCATCAGCCACAACCCGCTCGAATCCACCACCAACAACGACATGCAGCTGGCCGTGGACGCCTTCACCCAGGTCCTGCGCCAACTTGCCGAGGAACAACAACCATGACGACAAACACCCCCACCGCCTACGCCGCTCTCGACGCCTGGATCGACCAGCACTTCGACGAGGAAGTGCGCTTTCTGCAGGCCCTGGTGCGCGTGCCCACCGACACCCCACCCGGCAACAACGCTCCCCACGCCGAACGCACGGCCGAGCTGCTGACCGAGTTCGGCTACACCGCTGAAAAACACGCAGTACCGGCCGCAGACGTGCAGGCCTACGGCATGGAGTCCATCACCAACCTCATCGTGCGCAGGCCCTACGGAAGCGGCGGCACCACCATCGCCCTGAACGCACACGGCGATGTGGTGCCCCCCGGCGAAGGCTGGACGCACGACCCTTACGGTGCGGAGATCGTCGATGGCGCCATGTACGGCCGCGCCACCGCCGTGAGCAAGAGCGACTTCGCAAGCTTCACCTTCGCGGTGCGCGCGCTGGAAGCCGTCGCCAAGCCCGCCCGGGGCGCGGTGGAACTGCATTTCACCTACGACGAGGAATTTGGCGGCGAACTCGGCCCCGGCTGGCTGCTGCAAAAAGGGCTGACCAAGCCCGACCTGATGATCGCCGCCGGCTTCAGCTACGAGGTGGTCACCGCCCACAACGGCTGCCTGCAGATGGAAGTGACCGTGCACGGCAAGATGGCCCACGCCGCCGTGCCCCACACCGGCGTGGACGCGCTGCAGGGCGCGGTGCACATCCTGAACGCGCTGTATGCGCAGAACGGCGAGTACACGAAGATCACGTCCAACGTGGCGGGCATCAAGCACCCGTACCTGAACGTCGGCCGCATCGAAGGCGGTACCAACACCAACGTCGTGCCCGGCAAGGTGACCTTCAAGCTCGACCGCCGCATGATCCCCGAAGAGAACCCGGTGGAGGTCGAAGCCGCCATCCGCCGCATCATCGAGCAGGCCGCGAGCGAGCGCGCGGGCATCAGCGTGGACATCAAGCGCCTGCTGCTGGCCAACGCCATGACCCCGCTGGCCGGCAACCAGCCGCTGGTGGACGCCATCCAGAAGCATGCGCAGGCCGTGATCGGCGAGCCCGTGCCCGCGGTGGGCACGCCGCTGTACACCGATGTGCGCCTGTATGTGGAGCGCGGCATCCCGGGCGTGATCTACGGCTCCGGCCCGCGCACCGTGCTCGAATCGCACGCAAAGCGCGCCGACGAACGCCTGCAGCTCGAAGACCTGCGCCGCGCCACCAAGGTGATCGCGCGCACGCTGAGCGACCTGCTGGCCTGATCCGGTCTCGCTCTCAGGCGCTGCGCCGTGCCCGCCGCGCCTGGGCCAGCCGCGAAAGCCGCTGCACCAGGGCCGGGTACTGCGATTCGGACGTATTGCCGTAGCCCAGCACCAGGCCGTTGTCCTCGGGCCGAGCGCGCAGGGCAAACCGCGACAGTGGTGCCGGCGCCATGTCGTAGGCGCGGGCCGCCTCGGCAATCGCCTGGTCGGGGTATTCGGGCGGCAGGCGCACCGTGAGGTGCATGCCGCTGTCGCCCCCCAGCACCGCATGGGGCACGGCCAGGTGCTGCGCCAGCGCATCGCGCAACAGCGCCTGCCGGCCCCGGTACAGGCGCCGCATGCGCCCCAGGTGCCGGCTGAACTGCCCGCTGTCGATGAACTCCGCCAGCGCCAGCTGCTCATGGCGATGCCCGCCGCGCAGGGTCTCCTTGAGCAGCGGCGCGGCCGCTGCGGCCAGGGCTTGCGGCAGCACCACAAAACCCAGCCGCAAGGAAGGGAACAGCGTCTTGCTGAATGTGCCCACGTACATCACCGGCGCCTGTGGCACCAGGCCCTGCATGGCACCAATGAGTTCGCCCGCGTGGCGGAACTCGCTGTCGTAGTCGTCCTCGATGATCCAGGCGCCACAGGCCTGCGCCTGCCGGATCAGCGCGAGCCGGCGGGCCACGGGCAGCACCCCGCCCGTGGGGTACTGGTGCGACGGCGTGGTATAGATGAGCCGGGGCGGCGCCGCCGACCAGGCATCGGCAGGCACCACCAGGCCCGCGCCATCGACCCGCAGGGCTTCGACCTTCAGGTCTCCGCACTGGAAGGCGGTCTGCGCCCCCCGGTAGCCCGGGTCCTCCACCCAGGCGGTGTCGCCCGGGTTGGTGACCAGCCGCACGCACAGGTTCAGCGCCTCCTGCGCGCCTTCGGTGATGACCACCTGGCCCACCTCGCAGCGCACGCCGCGTGCCACCGCCAGGTGCCGCATGATGGCGCCCTGCAAGGCGGGCTCGCCCGCCGGATTGCCATAGCCCAGGGCCGACACGCCAGATGCCTTGAAGGCGCGGTCAAAACAGCTCTTCCATGCGCTCAGGGGGAACCGCGCCAGCGCGGGCACGCCCGGCCTGAAAGCCAGGGTCTCGGCCGCATCGGCAAAGCGGCTGACCACCCGCGTGCCGCGCTCGGACAGGCGGGGCGGCGCTGCGTGTGCGGGGTCCGCATGGCCCCGGGCCCGGCTGCGGTCCAGCGCGGACACCTTGGTGCCCCGGCGGCTCAGCGCGATGTAGCCCTCGGCCCCCAGCTGCTCATAGACCGCTGTCACGCTATTGCGCGAAACGCCCAGGTCCACCGCCAGATCCCGCGACCCCGGCAGGCGGCAGCCCGAAGGGAAGCGCCCATCCAGGATGGCATCGCGGATGCGGGTCAGGAGCTGGCGCTGCAGCGAGTCGCCCTGCCGGTCACGCACCAGCGGGGCCTCCAGCAGGACATGGCGGACGGGGTCGATGGCGGGGAGGCGCTGGGTCATGGTGGCCGGTGAAAAACCACCAGTTCACAGCCTCGGTGGCACCATCAGATTGTGCATGAGTGGATCTTTTGAATGGTCCACAAGAATCCTAGAGTCACCGGTTCAACCTCTCTTTTTTTGACCCTTCGACCGCGCAATTCCATGTCCACCTCCGTGAATGATCTCGCCCAGCCCATTGGTACCCCCGTGCCCGGCTGGACACCCCGCCCCCAGCCCGGCGCCGTCACCCTGGTGGGCCGCCACTGCCAGCTGGAGCCGCTGCAGGCCGACCGCCACGCGGCCGACCTGGATGCGGCCTACCGGCTCGCGCCGGACCCACGCGCCTGGACCTACATGTTCACCGGCCCGTTCGACACCCCCGAGGACTATGGCCGCTACGCACACACCGCCGCGCTCAGCACCGACCCGCGCCACTTCGCGGTGGTGGACAAGGCCACGGGCAAGGCCGTGGGCACCCTGGCGCTGATGCGCATCGATCCCACCCATGGCGCCATCGAGGTCGGCAACGTGATGTTTTCGCCCCTGCTCCAGCAGACACCCGCCTCCACGGAGGCGCAGTTCCTGCTCATGGCCTACGTGTTCGACACGCTGGGGTACCGCCGCTACGAGTGGAAGTGCGACAGCCTCAACGCCCCTTCGCGGCGCACCGCCGCGCGCCTGGGATTCCAGTTCGAGGGCATCTTCCGCCAGGCCCTGGTCTACAAGGGCCGCAACCGCGACACCGCCTGGTTTTCCATCATCGACACCGAATGGCCTGGTTTGCGGCAGGCGTTCGAGGCCTGGCGGTCGGAAGACAACCAGGATGCGCAGGGGCGCCAGCGGCGCTCGCTGACCCAGGTGCGCGAATCACTGGGCCCAGGGGCTTCGCAACCACCGCGCTGAGGCGTCGAGGAGCGCGGCCCCGTGCCGCATTCTTCTGCACAGAAAGCGGGAATGACGGGCATGCCCAGGCTGCATACTCAATCGGCATAACCCGCCGCCCGCACGCAGCGCGGGCCCACCCTACACTTGCCGCGGGCGCCCTTCGCAGGGTCCACCCGCCCTCCCCTTCCTACAGAGCAAAAAACCATCTCAGGAGCATCACCCATGAACATCCGACACACGCTGCTGGCCTCCAGCCTGGCGCTGGCGCTGGCCAGCCTCACGGCCTGCGGCAGCCCACCCACCACGGCAGCGGCGCCCGCGCCCGCCGTGCAGCAAACGGCCTCGGCCCAGGCCGCCAGCGCCGCGTACGACTTCGACATGGACGTATTCCACCCGGTGGTGGCGCGCAACGGCATGGTCGCCACCGAGCAGGAGCTGGCCTCGCAGATCGGCCTCGACATCCTGAAAGCCGGCGGCAACGCGGTGGACGCGGCCGTGGGCATCGGCTTCGCGCTGGCCGTGGCCCTGCCCAATGCGGGCAACCTGGGCGGCGGCGGGTTCATGGTGGTGCACGACGCCAAGACCGGCAAGAGCGTGGCGCTCGACTTCCGCGAAGTGGCGCCCATCAAGGCCACGCGCGACATGTACCTGGATGCCAAGGGCAACGTGGTGGACGGCAAGTCGCTGTACACCCACTACGCCGTGGGCGTGCCCGGCACCGTGGCCGGCATGGAGCATGCGCTCAAGACCTGGGGCACCCTGCCGCTGTCGCGCGTGATCGCTCCCGCCATCGAGCTGGCCGACAAGGGCTTCCCGGTGAGCGAAACCCTGGCCAAGATCCTGGACCAGGAAAAGAAGAACATGGGCCAATGGCCCGCCACCCAGGCCATCTTCTGGAAGAACGGCGCGCCGCTGAAGGTGGGCGACCCGCTGGTGCAGAAAGACCTGGCCCAGTCCATGCGCCTGATCGGCCAGCAGGGCGCCAAGGCGTTCTACGAAGGCGAGATCGCCCAGAAGATCGCCGCCGAGATGGCACCGCACGCCGGCGCCCTCACGCTGCAGGACCTGCGCGAATACAAGGTGGCCGAGCGCGTGCCCACGCGCGGTACCTACCGTGGCTATGAGATCGTGACCATGCCGCCACCCTCCTCCGGCGGCCCGCACCTGGTGCAGATCCTGAACATGCTGGAGCCCCTGCCCCTGGCCCAGTGGGGCCCCAACAGCGCGCAGACCATCCACTACATGGCCGAGAGCATGAAGCTCGCGTACGCCGACCGCGCCGAGTACCTGGGCGACCCGGACTTCGTGAAGATCCCGCTCAAGGGCCTGACCTCCAAGCGCTATGCCGAATCGCTGGCCAAGGGCATCGACGCCAACACCGCGCGCAGCGGCAAGAGCATCAAGCCCGGCCAGCCCCAGTCGTATGAGAGCGACCAGACCACCCACTACTCGGTGGTGGACAAGGCCGGCAACGCCGTGGCCGTGACGTACACGCTCAACACCAACTTCGGCAGCGGCATCGTGGCCAAGGGCACGGGCATCCTGCTCAACAACGAGATGGACGACTTCTCGGCCAAGCCCGGCGTGGCCAATGCCTACGGCCTGGTCGGCGGCGACGCCAACGCGGTGGCCGCCAAGAAGCGCCCCCTGTCGTCCATGACGCCCACCCTGGTCCTGAAGGACGGCAAGCCCACGCTGGTGACCGGCAGCCCTGGCGGCGCGCGCATCATCACCACGGTGCTGCAGACGGTGGTGAACACCATCGACTTCGGCATGAACCCCGCCGAAGCCGCTGCCGCCCCCCGCGTGCACCACCAGTGGACGCCCGACGAGCTGCGCGTGGAAAAGGGCCTCTCGCCCGACACCATCGCGCTCCTCAAGCAGCGCGGCCACAACATCGCGGTGAAGCCGTCGATGGGCCGCACGCAGACCATCCAGATCCGTGGCGGCGCGCTGTACGGATACTCGGACCCGCGCAACCCGGATGGGAAGACGCTGGGGTATTGATTGCTCCTGAATCAATAGCTAACCGCGCTTGATGGACAAGCGCTGGCAGCCATTTTTTCAAAGATCCCGTTCGCCGAAAGGCCAGCGGGATTTTTCATGGCGGCCCGCATCAGGCCGGCACTGCCTGCCCGATCTCGAAGTTCGCCATCTTCTCCAGCGCCCGCACCATCGCCGAGTGGTCCCACCCCTGGCCGCCATGCGCCACGCAGGCATTGAACAGCTCCTGCGCCATGGCCGTGTTGGGCAGCGGCACGCCCAGCGCCCGAGCGCTGGACAGCGCCAGGTTCAGATCCTTCTGGTGCAGCCCGATGCGAAAGCCGGGGTCGAAGGTGCGCCGGATCATGCGCTCGGCATGCACCTCCAAAATTTTTGACGACGCGAAGCCGCCCAGCAGCGCCTGGCGCACGCGGGCCGGGTCGGCGCCCGCGCGGGCGGCGAAGAGCAGCGCCTCGGCCACGGCCTCGATGTTCAGGGCGACGATGATCTGGTTGGCCACCTTGGCGGTCTGGCCGTCGCCGTTGCCGCCCACCAGGGTGATGTTCTTGCCCAGGCGCTCGAACAGCGGCCTGACGCGCTCGAACACCGCTTCGGGGCCGCCGACCATGATGGACAGCGTGGCGTTCTTCGCGCCCAGCTCGCCGCCGGAGACGGGCGCATCCAGGTACTGCGCGCCCACGGCCTCGGTGCGCGCCGCGAAGTCCTTGGTGGCCACGGGCGAGATGGAGCTCATGTCCACCACCACCTTGGCCGTGCTGCCTTTCAGACCCTGGGCCACGCCGTCGGCGCCGAACAGCACCTTCTCCACATCGGGCGTGTCGGGCAGCATCAGAAAGATGATGTCGGCCCGCTCGGCCACGCCGCGCGCCGTGGTGCACTGCGTGGCGCTGCTCTCTGCGATCTGCGGCGCCACGCGGCCGCGCGTGTGCACGTACAGCTGGTGGCCGGCGGCGATGAGGTGGCCGCACATGGGCGCACCCATGATGCCCAGGCCGATGAAGCCGAGTTTGAGGGGGGTGTCGGTCATGTTCTTTTTCTCCTTGTGTTGTGGTGATTCGTCCATGGGTCTGTGCCGGGTCATGCCGTGAGCGCAGCGCGCCAGCCGAGGCCGATTTCCGTGGTACGCGCGGGCCGGTACTCGCAGCCCACCCAGCCGCCATAGCCCAGCCGGTCCAGGTGTGCGAACAGGTAGCGGTAGTTGATCTCGCCCGTGCCCGGCTCGTGGCGGCCGGGGTTGTCCGCCAGCTGCACGTGGCCGATGCGCGGCAGGTGCTTTTGCAGCGTGGCGGCCAGTTCGCCTTCGGTGCGCTGCGCGTGGTAGATGTCGTACTGCACGAAGGCGTTGTCGGCGCCCACCTCGTCGAGGAGGTCCAGCGCCTGGACCGTGCGGGTGAGGTAAAAGCCCGGGATGTCGAACGGGTTGATGGGCTCGATCAGCAGGCGCAGACCGGCGGCCTTCAGCTCGGTGGCGGCAAAGCGCAGGTTGTCGACCAGGGTGCGGCGCAGCACCTGTGCCTCCACACCCGCAGGCGCCTTGCCGGCCAGGCAGTTGAGCTGCGGCACGCCCAGCGCCTGGGCATAGCTGATGGCCTGGGCCACACCGGCGCGAAACTCCACGATGCGAGCGGGGTGGCAGGCAATGCCGCGCTCGCCAGCGGCCCAGTCGCCCGCGGGCAGGTTGTGCAGCACGATCTGCAACTGGTGGCGGTCGATGCGCTCGCGGATGTCTTCCGCCGCAAACTCGTAGGGAAAGAGGAACTCCACGGCCTCGAAGCCGGTGCGCGCGGCGCGCTCGAAGCGGTCGAGAAAAGGCACCTCGGTGAACAGCATGCTGAGGTTGGCAGCGAAACGGGGCATGAACAGGTCTCCGGTATCAGTCAGGAAATGGTGGGGTCAGTCCAGCACTGCGAGCGCGCTGGGCACATCCGCCGGCTGCGTGGCCAGCGCTTCGAATTCGACGATGCTGTCGATCTCGGTGCCCATGGCGATGTTGGTCACGCGCTCCAGGATCACCTCGATGACCACCGGCGTGCGGTACTCGGCCATCCAGGCCTCGGCCTGGGCGATAGCGGGCGCGAACTCCTCGGGACGGTGCACGCGGATGGCCTTGCAGCCCAGGCCCTCGACCACCTTCACGTGGTCCACGCCGTAGCCGCGCGCCGCCTCGCCCTCGGCCATGTTCACGTTGTCGAACGCGAGCTGGACGCAGTAGTCGATGCTGAAGCTGCGCTGCGCCTGGCGGATCAGGCCCAGGTAGCTGTTGTTGACCAGCACGTGGAGGTAGGGCAGCTTGAACTGAGCGCCCACGGCCAGCTCCTCGATCATGAACTGGAAGTCGTAGTCGCCCGACAGCGCCACGATCTTGCGCGCCGGGTCGGCCACGCGCACGCCCAGGGCGGCGGGCACCGTCCAGCCCAGCGGCCCGGCCTGGCCGCAGTTGATCCAGTGGCGCGGCTGGTACACATGCAGGAACTGCGCGCCCGCGATCTGCGACAGGCCGATGGTGGAGACGTAGCACACGTCCTTGCCCAGCGCGCGGTTCATGCACTGGTACACACGCTGCGGCTTCATGGGCACGCTGTCGAAGTGGGTCTTGCGCAGGTAGTCCACGCTGTGCTTGCGGCCCAGGCATTCGGCGGCCCAGCCGCTGCGATCCTTCAGGCGCCCCGCGGCCTGCCATTCGCGCGCCACGTCCACGAAGAGCCTGAGCGCGGCGCCCGCGTCCGAGACGATGCCGAAGTCCGGCGCGAACACGCGGCCGATCTGCGTGGGCTCGATGTCCACGTGCACGAACTTGCGGCCCCGGGTGTAGACATCGACCGAGCCCGTGTGCCGGTTGGCCCAGCGGTTGCCGACGCCCAGCACGAAGTCGCTGGCCAGCATCGTGGCGTTGCCGTAGCGCTGGCTGGTCTGCAGGCCGCACATGCCGGCCATGAGCGGGTGGTCGTCGGGGATGCTGCCCCAGCCCATGAGCGTGGGGATCACCGGCACGCCCAGCACCTCGGCAAACTCCACCAGCAGGCCGGATGCATCGGCGTTGATGATGCCGCCGCCCGCGACGATCAGCGGGCGCTCGGCGTCGTTCAGCATGGCCAGCGCCTTCTCGATCTGGGCACGCGTGGCGGCGGGCTTGTAGGGCACCAGGGGTTCGTAGGTGTCGGGGTCGAACTCGATCTCGGCCAGTTGCACGTCGATGGGCAGGTCGATGAGCACCGGCCCGGGCCGGCCGGAGCGCATGAGGTGGAACGCCTGCTGGAACGCCTGCGGCACCTGCGCGGGCTCCAGCACCGTGGTGGCCCACTTGGTCACGCTCTTGGCGATGGTGGCGATGTCCACGGCCTGGAAGTCTTCCTTGTGCAGGCGGGCGCGCGGCGCCTGGCCGGTGATGCACAGGATGGGGATGGAATCCGCGCTGGCCGAGTACAGGCCGGTGACCATGTCGGTGCCGGCCGGGCCGCTGGTGCCGATGCACACGCCGATGTTGCCGGCCACGGCGCGGGTGTAGCCCTCGGCCATGTGGCTGGCGCCTTCGACATGGCGCGCCAGGATGTGGCCTATGCCGCCATGCGCCTTCAGCGCCGCGTACAGCGGGTTGATGGCGGCGCCGGGCACGCCGAACGCGACGCTCACGCCTTCCTTCTCGAGCACCTTCACGGCCGCTTCGATTGCCTTCATTCTTGCCATTGCTTGACCTCCTTGTGGATGGTCAAACTTTAGGCAAGCCCCTCGTTGGGCGGAAGGTGGCGATGGACCATAAAATTTATTCCAGCCAGGAATAAATCTGGACAGCAACAGGAGACAGACCATGGACCGCCTCGATGCCATGCAGATGTTCGTGCGCGTGGTGGAGACCGGCAGCTTCACCAAGGTGGCGCGGGAGTTCGCCACCACGCAGCCCACGGTGACCAAGCAGGTCGCCGCCATGGAGGCGCACCTGAAGGTGCGGCTGCTCAACCGCAACACGCGCGGCGTGAGCCTGACCGAGCCCGGCGCGCTGTACTACGAAAAGTGCAAGGCCATCGTGACCGATGTGGCCGAGGCCGAGAGCGTGGTGCGCGTGCGCCAGACACAGGTGCACGGCCAGCTGCGCGTGGGCAGCTCGGTCGCGTTCGGGCGGCGCGTGGTGGTGCCGCTGGCGCTGGAGTTCATGGCGCAGAACCCGCAGGTGCAGCTGGACCTGAGCTTCGAGGACCGTTATACCGACCTGGTGGCCCAGGGCATCGACGTGGCGATCCGCCTGGGCAAGCTCGCCGACTCGGCCCTGGGTGCGCGCACGCTGGGCATGAACCCCTGGGTGCTGGTGGCCTCGCCCACCTACCTGCGCCGCCACGGCACGCCGCGCCGGCCGTCGGACCTGAAGGACCACGCCACGCTGATCTACAGCAGCGTGCAGGGCAACGACCTGTGGCGGCTGCGCAATGCGAGCGGCGAGGCGGTGTCGGTGCCCGTCACGGGGCGGCTGCGCTCCAACAACCTCTCGGCCCTGCTGGCGGCGGCGCGCGCGCACATGGGCATCGCGGCGCTGCCGCACTACGTGGCGGTCGAATCGCTGGCCGCCGGGCGCGTGGTGGAGGTGCTCAAGACCTGCCGCCTGCCCGAGCAGGAGATCCATGCGGTGTACCCGTCGCCGCGCCTGGTGCCGCAGAAGGTGCAGGCCTTCGTCGCGTTTTTGCAGGGGCGCTTCGGCAAGGACTGGGTGGCGTCCTTGCCGCGCGAAGGCTTGTCAAAAAAGTGAGCTGCCCGCGCTTGCCAGTCAACGGTTTCAGGCATTTATTGCTTGAAACCCTGGCAAGACAAGCGCGAGCCGCTACAAAATCAGGATCGCCCGGAAGTCGTTGACATTGGTGTGCGTGGGCCCCGTGATGACGAGGTCGCCCAGCGCCTCGAAGTAGCCATAGGCGTCGTTGCGGTCCAGGTGGTCCGTGACGGAGAGGCCCTGCGCGGCAGCGCGCGCCAGGGTGTCGGGCGCGACGCGGGCACCGGCGTTGTCTTCCACGCCGTCGATGCCGTCCGTGTCCGCCGCCAGCGCCCACACGCCCGCCTGCCCTTGCAGCGCCTGCGCCAGCCCCATGCAGAACTCGCCCGCCCGGCCGCCCCGGCCCCTGGGGGCGCCAGGTGGCCGCTGCCGCACGGTGACGGTGGTCTCGCCGCCCGAGAGGATCACGCAGGGCCGCGCGAACGGCTGGCCGTGGCGCGCCACGGCACGGGCCAGCGCGGCGTGCACCTTGCCCACCTCGCGCGATTCGCCCTCGATCTCGTCCGAGAGGATGTAGGCCGGCACGCCCGCCGCGCGCGCGGCCTCGGCCGCGGCCTCCAGCGACTGCTGCGGCGTGGCCGTCATGTGCACGGCGTGGCCTGCGAACACGGCGTCGCCGGGCTTGGGGGTTTCCAGATCACCCGCCTCCAGCGCGGCACGCACGCTGTCGGGGATGTCGATGCGATAACGCGCCAGGATGGCCAGCGCGTCCGCGCAGGTCGTGGCGTCGGGCACGGTGGGGCCGCTGGCGATGACCGAGGGGTCGTCCCCCGGCACGTCGCTGATGGTGAGCGTGACCACGCGCGCTGGCGCGCAGGCCGCCGCAAGGCGCCCACCCTTGATGCGCGAGAGGTGCTTGCGCACGCAGTTCATCTCGTCGATGGCGGCGCCGCTCTCCAGCAGCGCCTTGTTGATGCACTGCTTGTCCTCGAGCGTCAGGCCCTCGGCCGGCAGCGTGAGCAGGGCCGAGCCGCCGCCCGAGATCAGGCACAGCACGAGGTCGTTCCCGGTCAGCCCCCGGGTGCATTCGAGCATGCGCTGCGCGGCGGCCAGGCCCGCCGCGTCGGGCACGGGGTGGGCGGCCTCCACCACTTCGATGCGCTGCGCCAGCCCCTCGGGGCGCGGCGGCGTGTGGTGGTAGCGCGTGACCACGAGGCCCGACAGCGGCGCGTCGGCGGGCCACAGCGCCTCCACGGCCTGCGCCATGGCGCCACCGGCCTTGCCCGCGCCCAGCACCAGGGTGCGGCCGCCGCTCTCGCGGCTGGGCGGTGCGGGCAGGAAAGCTGCGGTGTTGTGCAGCGGCAGCGCGCGGCGCACGGCCACGCGGTACAGGTATTCGAGGAAGTCTCCGCCCTGGCGGACGGGATCGGGCACGGGGTCGTTGCGGGTCATGGGTGGTCTCCGCGGGCGATTGTGGCGCACCACGCCCGGCGATACCCCGCGCGCAAGTCAAAAGAACTTCAACCGCCCACGCCGGCGGCAGGGCTCCACGCACCCGTGCGGGCGCACTGAGGCCCCTTCCCGGGCAGGCCCCAGCCCGGGATAACCCCATGTTCCGGGCGGCCGCACTTGTCTACAGTTCTTGTATGCAAGATTGATCGCCATGCAAGTTCCTTCCTTTTCAAAGGGTTTCCCATGCTCCGCTTCCTCAACTCCCTGTTTGGCCGGGTGATCCTGGCCCTGATTGCCGGCGTGGCCGTCGGGCTGTTCTGGCCCGATACCGCCGTGCAGCTCAAGCCCCTGGGCGACGGCTTCATCAAGCTCATCAAGATGCTGATTCCGCTCATCGTCTTTTGCGTGGTGGTGCACGGCATCGCCGGCACAGGCGACCTCAGGCGCGTGGGCCGCGTGGGCGTCAAGTCGCTGATCTACTTCGAGGTCGTCACGTCCATCGCGCTGGTGCTCGGCCTGGCGCTCGCGTTCTGGTTCGAACCCGGCGTGGGCATGAACATCGACCCCAAGGCGCTCGACCCCAAGGCCATGGGCGCCTATGCGGAAAACGCGAGCAAGCTCACCGGCGGCGGCTTCAGCGACTTCTTGCTCAAGCTCATCCCCACCACGGCCGTGAGCGCCTTCGCCAATGGCGACGTGCTGCAGGTGCTGCTGTTCTCCATCGTCTTCGGCTGCGCGCTGGCGCTGATGGGCGAGCGTGGCGCGCGGGTCACCACCCTCATCGAAGACCTGTCGCACGTGCTCTTCAAGACCATGGGCCTGATCATCAAGCTGGCGCCGCTGGGCGTGCTGGGCGCCATCGCCTTCACGGTGGGCAAGTACGGCATCGGCTCGCTCAAGCAGCTGGGCATGCTGGTGGTGCTGTTCTATGCGGCGGTGTTCCTGTTCGTGGTGGTGGTGCTGGGCCTCATCATGCGTTTCTCGGGCTTCAGCCTGTTCAAGCTGCTGCGCTACCTGCGCGAGGAGCTGGCCGTGGTGTTCGCCACCACCTCGTCGGACAGCGTGCTGCCGCAGATCATGGCCAAGCTCAAGCACCTGGGCATCCGCGATTCGACCGTGGGCCTGGTCATCCCCACGGGCTATTCGTTCAACCTGGACGCTTTCTCGATCTACATCACGCTGGCCGCCGTGTTCATCGCCCAGGCCACGAACACGCCGATCTCCATGGCCGACCTGCTCACCATCCTGGCGATCTCGCTGGTCACGTCCAAGGGCGCGCACGGCGTGCCGGGCTCGGCCATCGTGGTGCTGGCCGCCACGCTGCAGGCGATTCCCGCCATCCCGGCCATCGGCCTCGTGCTGGTGCTGTCGGTGGACTGGTTCATGGGCATCGCCCGCGCCCTGGGCAACCTGATCGGCAACTGCGTGGCCACCGTGGCCGTGGCGGCCTGGGAAGGCGACATCGACCGCGAACGGGCCCACGCCGTGCTGGACGGCCGCGAGCCGCCGCTGCCGCGCGCCTGACAGGGCCCCGCCCCCCGCCCACCACGCGACAATCCGGCCATGAGCATCAACCAGACCCAGATCACCCAGCAGGTGGTGGAATCCATCCTCGCCCAGAAGCTCGCCCCGGGCGAGCGCCTGGGCGAGCAGGAACTGGCCGATCTCTTCGGCGTGAGCCGCACCCTGGTGCGCGAAGCCCTCATGCAGCTGCAGGCGCGCGGCTTCGTCGAGGTGCGCCCGCGCCGGGGCTGGTATGTGGTGGAACCCTCGGTGGAGGACGCGCGCGATGCCTTCTCGGCACGGCGCATCATCGAGTCGGGCATCCTGGCGGACACGGGCCGGCCGCTGCAGTCCGTGACGCGCCGCCTGCGCGCCCACATCGCGCAGGAACAGCAGGCCATCGAGGGCGCCGACGCCGCGACGCGCGCCTTCCTGCTGGCGGACTTCCATGTCTGCCTGGCCGAGGCGATGGGCCACCGCAGCCTCAGCGACATCCTGCGCGACCTCACGGCGCGCACCACGCTGGCGGCGTCGCTCTACCAGTCGCGGCACGAGGCGAGCCAGTCCTGCGCCGAACACGCGGCCATCGTGCAGGCGCTGGAGGCCGGCGACACCGCCCTGGCGCGCGAACGCATGCTCACGCACATCGGCCATGTGGAAGGCGCGCTGAACCCCACCGAGCCCCTGGTGCGGGACCGCCTGCGCGACTCGCTCACACCGCTGGGCAAGCGCGCGCCGGCCGGTCCCTAGCGGCCGGGCCGCCCCACCCCCTCCCTTGCGGCGGCCCCGGCCGACCGCTCCTTTTTTTCGTGCGGCGCGCGAGGCCCTGGCACGCCCTAGGGTTTACCTTGATCAACGGCCGGGCTAATGTGTATACGATTTTTGTATGGACAACTGTGCACCATCTGATGCGCCGTCTCCACCCCTGAATCCCCACACCCCCGTCAACCCAAAGGAACCTCCCATGCACCCGCCCGTACATCCCGTGGACGAACATTTGCCGGTGGGCCGGCTCACGGCCCTGGGCCTGCAACACGTGCTGGTGATGTATGCCGGCGCCGTGGCCGTGCCCCTCATCGTGGGCCGGGCCCTCAACCTCACTCCCGACCAGGTGGCCAAGCTCATCTCGGCGGACCTGTTCGTCTGCGGGCTCGTCACCCTGATCCAGGCCCTGGGCGCGTCGCGCTGGTTCGGCATCCAGCTGCCGGTGATGATGGGCGTGACCTTCGCCTCCGTCGCGCCCATGGTGTCGATGGCGCAGAGCACGGGCGGCACGGCCGGCGCCGGGCTGATCTTCGGCTCGGTGATCGGCGCGGGGGTCATCTCGATCCTGATCGCGCCCCTGGTCAGCCGCATGCTGCGGTTCTTCCCCCCCGTGGTCACCGGCACCATCATTGCCACCATCGGCATCAGCCTCATGCGCGTGGGGATCAACTGGATCTTTGGCAACCCGGTGGGCCCCACGGCCCCCAGCATGGTGAACCCCGAGCACCTCAAGTGGCTCACCGAGATGCAGTCCGCGGCGGGCGCTCCGGGCTCGTCGCTGCCCCCCGTCCCCAAGGGATTCGCCGTGGTGCCCACGGTGCCCAACCCGCGCTACGCGGACCTCACGGGCGTCGGCATTTCGGCCCTGGTGCTGGTCTCCATCCTGCTGATCGCCAAGTTCGCCAAGGGGTTCATCGCCAACATCTCGGTGCTGCTGGGCATCGTCATCGGCGCCGTGGTGGCCGTGGCCATGGGGCTGATGTCGTTCGAGAAGGTGGCCAAGGCCCAGTGGTTCGACCTGGTCCTGCCCTTCGAGATCGCCAGCCCGGTGTTCGACCCCATCCTGATCCTGACGATGACCCTCGTGATGATCGTCGTGATGATCGAATCCACGGGCATGTTCCTGGCGCTGGGCGAGATGACCGACCGCAAGATCGACCAGAACGCGCTCACGCGCGGACTGCGCACCGACGGCCTGGGCACGCTGCTGGGCGGGATCTTCAACACCTTTCCGTACACCAGCTTCTCGCAGAACGTGGGGCTTGTGGCGGTCACGGGCGTCAAGAGCCGCTTTGTCTGCGTGGCGGGCGGCGTGATCCTCATCGTGCTGGGCGTGCTGCCCAAGATGGCGGCGCTGGTGGAGTCCCTGCCCACCATGGTGCTGGGGGGTGCGGGCCTGGTGATGTTCGGCATGGTGGCCGCCACGGGCATCCGCATCCTGGGCGGCGTGGACTTCAAGAACAACCGCTTCAACGCCATGATCGTGGCGGTGTCGATCGGCGTGGGCATGATCCCGCTGATCGCTCCCAACTTCCGCCAGTGGATGCCACACGCCATCCACCCCCTCATCGAATCCGGCATCCTGCTGGCCTCGATCACGGCCGTGGCGCTGAATGTGTTCTTCAATGGCGCCAGCCGCGACACCTCGGCCGCCGTGAATGCGGCCCGCCAGGCCGACGCACATTGATGGAGGGGCCCGCGGCCGCGCGCCACCCGGCGCGGGGGCGGGCCTGCGGCATCGGGCAGCCGGGCCCCGCCGCAGCAAAACACCTGTGACCAAGGCAGGTGGAATGGGCGGCCGAACGCGCCACGCAGAGTGCCTCCGCAACGGCGTGCACGGTGGCGACGTGGAAGCCCGCAGCCCGCGCAAGCCCCGCCCACGCCCGGCCCGCGCTGCCCCTGCCGCTGCGCGGGCCCTCCACGGGCCCGGCGCGCGTCCGGGCGGCCGGTATCCCGCGAGGGGCGGATTCCATGCAATGAAGGCATTAACCCCCATTCCGGCGCCTCCTGCCATGGGGTAAGCTCATTTGGCATTTTGCTGAGCATCTCCAGGATTTCCGTATGACCCAGACACTTTCCGCCGCCGAAGAGGCCCTGCGCGACGCCGCGCGCGAGTACCACCGCAATCCCAGCCGGGGCAAGATTTCGGTCACTCCCACCAAGCCCCTGTCCAACCAGCGCGACCTGTCGCTGGCGTACTCGCCCGGCGTGGCCTACCCCTGCCTGGACATCCAGGCCGACCCGTCCAAGGCGTTCGACTACACCTCGCGCGGCAACCTCGTGGGCGTGATCACCAACGGCACCGCCGTGCTGGGCCTGGGCGACATCGGCCCGCTGGCCGGCAAGCCGGTGATGGAGGGCAAGGGCTGCCTGTTCAAGAAGTTCGCGGGCGTCGACGTGTTCGACATCGAACTGGCCGAGCGCGACCCGGACAAGCTGGTGGAGATCATCGCCGCGCTGGAACCCACGCTGGGCGGCATCAACCTCGAGGACATCAAGGCTCCCGAGTGCTTCTACATCGAAAAGCAGCTGTCCGACCGGCTGAACATTCCCGTCTTCCACGACGACCAGCACGGCACGGCCATCATCTCCAGCGCCGCGCTGCTCAACGGCCTGGAGCTGGTGGGCAAGGACATCGGCGCGGTGAAGATCGCCGTCTCGGGCGCGGGCGCGGCCGCGATTGCCTGCGTGGGCGTGATGGTGGGCCTGGGCGTGAAGGTGGAAAACATCTTCATGTGCGACTCCAAGGGCGTGATCTATGAAGGCCGCCCCGGCGGCTACGACGAATCCAAGGCGCGCTACGCCCAGAAGACCGACGCGCGCACGCTGGCCGACGCCGTCCACGGCGCGGATGTCTTCCTGGGCTGCTCGGCCCCCGGCGTGCTCACGGCCGAGATGGTCAAGACGATGGCCGACAGACCCATCATCCTGGCCCTGGCCAACCCCGAGCCCGAGATCCGCCCCGAACTCGCCAAGGCCATCCGCCCCGACTGCATCATCGCCACGGGCCGCTCGGACTATCCCAACCAGGTCAACAACGTCCTGTGCTTCCCCTACATCTTCCGGGGCGCGCTCGACTGCGGCGCCACGAAGATCACCGAGGCGATGAAGCTTGCCTGCGTGCGCCAGATCGCCGACCTGGCCAAGGCCGACATCAGCGAAGAGGTGGCCAGCGCCTATGCGGGCAAGGAGCTCACCTTCGGCCCGGACTACCTGATCCCCACGCCGTTCGACTCGCGCCTGATCCTCAAGATCGCGCCCGCGGTGGCGAAGGCCGCGGCCGAATCGGGCGTGGCCACGCGCCCCATCACCGACATGGAGGCCTACAAGGAGGCCCTGTCGCGCTTCGTCTACCAGACCGGCATGCTGATGCGCCCCGTGATCAACGCAGCCAAGGCCCTGCCGGACGCGCAAAAGCGCGTGGCCTATGCCGACGGCGAGGACGAGCGCGCGCTGCGTGCCGCGCAGATGGCCATCGACGACAAGATCGCCGTGCCCATCCTGATCGGCCGCCCCGCCGTCATCGCCGCCCGCATCGAGAAGGCCGGCCTGCGCATGCGCCTGGGACAGGACGTGGAAGTGTGCAACCCCGAGGACGACCCCCGGTTTCGCCAGTACTGGGAGCACTACCACCAGCTCATGAAGCGCAACGGCGCCACGCCCGAGGTGGCCAAGGCCGCCGTGCGCCGCTCCAACACCATCATCGCCTCGCTGATGGTCGCCCTGGGCGATGCCGACGCCATGATCTGCGGCCTGGTGGGCACCTATGAAACGCACCTGGAACGCATCCACAGCATCCTGGGCCGCGAGGAGGGCGTGAACGACTACGCCGCGCTCAACGCGCTGATGACCAACCGGGGCACGCTCTTCATCGCCGACACCTATGTGAACGAGAACCCCACGGCCCAGCAGCTGGCGGACATCGCCTGGATGTCGGTGCAGGAGGTGCAACGCTTTGGCCTGCCGGCCAAGGTCGCCTTCCTGTCGCACTCCAGCTATGGCTCGTCCAAGCGCGCCTCGGCCCGCAAGATGCGCGAGGCGCGCGACCTGTTCGTGGCCGCCCACCCCGGGATCGAATGCGACGGCGAACTGCATGGCGATGCCGCGCTGGAGCCCAACATCCGCAACGCCTACATGGCGGACTCCACGCTCACCGATTCGGCCAACCTGCTGATCTGCCCCAACCTGGACGCGGCCAACATCCTCTACAACGTGCTCAAGACCACGACCAGCGGCGGCGTGACCGTGGGCCCCATCCTCATGGGCGGTGCGGCCACGGCCTACATCCTCACCCCCGCCGCCACCGTGCGCCGCGTGTTCAACATGACGGCGCTGGCCGTGGCCAGCGCGGCGGCACGCCCCAAGTAAGGGCACCGCGCCGCGGGTGCAATGCCCGCGGCGCCTGCCAGCCCCCCGGCATGCACCGTGGCGGGGCCTTCAGCGCCGGAGCGGCCGGCGGGTGTGCCTGCGGCGCACCATTTCGGGAAACCCTGCATGCGCGCCTGCACCGCTTCGGTGAACAATGGTCCGCTGCCTGACATTACAACCACCAAAGCGGGCATCGTTTTTGCTGACCCTGACGGCATGGGCCCCGCGCGCCCGGCCCCACCGGTCGGTCGCCGTGTTGCCCTTCCCTCTCGCCTGCCCTTCTTGTTCTTCTTTCTTCGTCCTTGTTCTTCGCTCGCCGCGTCCCTTGCCGTCTTCTGACAGGAGCCCCCATGAAAAAACGCTCGTTCTTGCAAACCACCGTGCTGATGATGGCCGCCACCGGCCTGTTCTCGCTGGCCCAGGCGCAAACGCCCACGCCGATCAAGTTCCAGCTCGACTGGCGCTTTGAAGGCCCCGCCGCGCTCTTCCTGCAGCCCGTGGCCAAGGGCTACTTCAAGGCGGCGGGCCTGGATGTGACGGTGGATGCCGGCAACGGCTCGGGCGGCGCCGTGCAGCGCGTGGCCTCGGGCACCTACGACATGGGCTTTGCCGACCTGGCCGCCGTGATGGAGTTCCACGCCAACAATCCCGACGCGCAGAACAAGCCCGTGGCGGTGATGATGGTCTACAACAACACGCCCGCCTCCGTGATGGCGCTCAAGAAGAGCGGCATCGCCAAGCCGGCCGACCTGGCGGGCAAGAAGCTGGGCGCACCCGTGTTCGACGCGGGCCGCCGCGCGTTCCCCATCTTCCAGAAGGCCAACGCCATCGGCAGCGTGCAATGGACCGCCATGGACCCACCCCTGCGCGAGACCATGCTGGTGCGCGGCGACGTGGACGCGATCACCGGCTTCACCTTCACCTCGCTCCTGAACCTGGAGGCGCGTGGCGCCAAGGCGGCCGACGTGGTGGTGCTGCCCTATGCCGACTTCGGTGTGAAGCTCTACGGCAACGTGATCATCGCGTCGCCGAAGCTCATCAAGGAGAACCCCGCGGCCATCAAGGCCTTCCTCTCGGCCTTCGCCAAGGGCGCCAAGGAAGTGATCGCCAACCCCGGGGCGGCCATCGAGCACGTGAAGGCGCGCGACGGCATCGTGAACGTGCCGCTGGAAACGCGCCGCCTGCAACTGGCCATCGACACCGTGATCAACAGCCCCGACGCGCGCGCCGAGGGCTTTGGCCAGGCCAAGCCCGGCCGCCTGTCGCTGATGGCCTCGCAGGTGTCGGATGCGTTCAACACCAAGACGCGCGTGAACGCCGACGATGTGTGGAACGCCAGCTTCCTGCCCGGCGCGGCCGAGCTGAACATCCTGCCCAAGAAGTGAAACACACCCTGAGTCGCTTCGCGCCTTTCCCCTCTCTCACATGGCTTCGCAATCCCGGAGGGGGCCGCCCCCCATGCGGCGGGGCGGTCCTTGCACGGGGGCGCTGGCTTGAGCCTCGCCAGTTTCGTGCGGGGTGGGTGGCGCTCGGCGCTATTGAAAACTGAAATGCATGGGCCGCTCGCCCGGCCCGGTGCGCAACCTTTATTTACGGACACCTGATGCAGGCTGCCGATTCCTATTTCGTGGATTTTCGTGACGTCTGGCTCGCCTACAACGACGAGCTGCGCGCGCAGAACCATTTCGCCGTCGAGGCCATCGACCTGCAGGTGCGGCGCGGCGAGTTCATCGCCATCGTCGGTCCTTCGGGCTGCGGCAAGTCCACCTTCATGAAGCTGGCCACGGGCCTGAAGATGCCGTCGATGGGCAAGATCCTCATCGACGGCCAGCCCGTGACCGGCCCGCTCAAGATCTCGGGCATGGCCTTCCAGGCCCCTTCGCTGCTGCCCTGGCGCACCACGGTGGACAACGTGCTGCTGCCGCTGGAGATCGTGGAGCCGTACCGCAGCAGCTTCAAGCAAAAGCGCAAGGAGTACGAGGAGCGCGCGCGCCGCCTGCTGCAGAAGGTGGGCCTGGCCGGCTACGAGGACAAGTTCCCCTGGCAGCTGTCTGGCGGCATGCAGCAGCGCGCCAGCATCTGCCGCGCGCTCATCCACGAGCCCAAGATGCTGCTGCTCGACGAGCCCTTCGGCGCGCTCGACGCGTTCACGCGCGAGGAGCTCTGGTGCATCCTGCGCGACCTGTGGACCGAACAGCGGTTCAACGTGATCCTGGTCACCCACGACCTGCGCGAGTCGGTCTTCCTGGCCGACACGGTGTACGTGATGAGCAAGAGCCCGGGCCGCTTCGTCGTCAGGAAGGAGATCGAGCTGCCGCGCCCGCGCGAGCTGGAGATCACCTACACCAAGGAATTCACCGACATCGTGCACGAGCTGCGCGGCCACATCGGCGCCCTGCGCAAGGCCGGCGCGCCCCTCCAGCAATAGATTGATCCGAGCCTGTTTCCATGCACAAGAAAACCGTAGAACGCTGGTCTCCCTGGATCCTGCTGGTCGCGATCATCCTGCTCTGGCAGATCATCTGCTCGGCCTTCAACGTGTCCGAGTTCATCTTCCCCAGCCCCTGGGCCATCGCCACCCAGTTGGTCGAGTTCGGCGGCGTCATCGCGGGCCACGCATGGCGCACCTTCTGGGTGACCATGGCCGGCTTTGGCATCGCCATCGTGGTGGGGGTGCTGCTGGGCTTCGTGATCGGCAGTTCGCGCATCGCCTACGCGGCGGTCTATCCACTGATGACCGCCTTCAACGCGCTGCCCAAGGCGGCGTTCGTGCCCATCCTGGTGGTGTGGTTCGGCATCGGCGTGGGGCCGGCCATCCTCACGGCGTTCCTCATCAGCTTCTTCCCGATCATGGTGAACATCGCCACCGGCCTGGCCACGCTGGAGCCCGAACTCGAAGACGTGCTGCGCGTGCTGGGCGCCAGGCGCTGGGACGTGCTCACCAAGGTCGGCCTGCCGCGCTCCATGCCCTACTTCTTCGGCTCTCTCAAGGTGGCGATCACGCTGGCCTTCGTGGGCACCACGGTGAGCGAGATGACCGCCGCCAACGAAGGCATCGGCTACCTGCTGATCAGCGCGGGCTCCTCCATGCAGATGGGCCTGGCGTTCGCCGGCCTGATGGTGGTGGGCGCGATGGCGATGGTGATGTACGAACTGTTCAGCTGGGTTGAAAAGCGCACCACCGGCTGGGCCCACCGGGGCTCGCAGGGAGAGTGAAGGCCCGGCCGCGCCGGTAGCGGCGTGCAAGGCCCCGGCGCCACGGGCAGCGCCTCTCTTCTTTACAGCCTGCCGCTATACTCGCCGCCCCGTCGACAACAGGATTCCTTGGCATGCGGTTGGAAGTCTTTTTGCGCCCCCTGGCGCTTGTGGGTTGCCTGGGCCTCGCGGCGTGCGGCGGCACGCCCCCGCAACAGCCCGCCACGCCCGCGCAGGGCGCGGCCGCCACCGGCACCCCATCCCCAGGCGCGCCTATCAAGGTGGGCATCGCCCTGGGCGGGGGCGCCGCCAAGGGCTTCGCGCACATCGGCGTGATCAAGATGCTGGAAGCCAATGGCTTCGCCCCCGCCGTCGTCTCCGGCACCAGCGCGGGCAGCGTGGTGGGCGCGCTGTACGCCAGCGGCATGAATGCGTTCGAGATGCAGGAAAAAGCCGTGGCGCTCGACGAAGCCAAGATCCGCGACCTGCAGCTGTCGTCCGGCGGGCTGGTGCTGGGCCAGAAGCTCGAGGACTACGTCAACGAGCAGGTGCGCCGCAAGCCCCTGGAGCAAATGGCCAAGCCCTTCGTGGTGGTGGCCACCCGGCTCGAGGACGGCGAGCGCACCGTGTTTTCGCGCGGCAACACGGGCCAGGCCGTGCGCGCCTCGAGCAGCGTGCCGGGCGTGTTCCAGCCGGTCACCATCGGCAAGTACCACTTCGTGGACGGCGGCATCGTGAGCCCCGTGCCGGTGGATGCGGCGCGCCAGCTGGGCGCGGACATCGTGGTCGCCGTGGACATCTCCAACAAGGCCCGGGGCCAGTCGCCAGGCAACATGCTGGGCGCGCTGAACCAGTCGATCGCCATCATGGGCCAGAAGCTGGGCCAGGCCGAACTGGCACGCGCCGACGTCATCATCAGCCCCAAGGTGCTGGACATCGGCCCGGCGGATTTCAGCCAGCGCGCCGGCGCGATCCTGGAAGGCGAGAAGGCCGCCCTGGCCGCCATGCCGCAGATCCGCGAACGCATCGCGCAGTTGCAGGCCGAGCGCGCCCGCGCGGCGCAGCAAGCCCAGCAAAAGGTCCTGGAGGCCGAGTACAAGGCCTGCCTGGACAACCGCTCGCGCCTGCAAAGGCTGGCGGGCATGGCGGGGCTGGACGACCCCTGCCCCGCGCCCGGCAGGTAGCCCGCCGGCCCGGCAGGCCCCCGAAGGCGTGGCCCCGCTGCGCGACATGCGCGCCCGGGGCGGTATCGCCCACGTCACGGGACGGCTCCTTGCTGCGGCGTGCCCACCACACCCCCACCGCGCCACCGGGGACCGCCCCGCGCCTCGGGCAGCACGGCGAAAGCCATGCACACATGTCACACAATGTTCTTGGCATGCCCCATGCATGCCGCTGGGCGCAACACACCATGCCCGGAGACAGCCCATGCCTGCCCTCATGTCCGCAGCGCCCCCCCAGCCCGGCGAAGCAGCCGCCCTTGCCGCCAACGACGGCGTGTACCTGCGCCAGGCCATCGCGTGGTCGTGCCGTGCCCGCGCGCGCGGCAACCCGCCGTTTGGCGCGGTGGTGATCGGCGCGCAGGGCGAGCTGCTGTCCGAGGCGTACTGCAACACCGCCGAAACGGGCGACTGCACCGGCCATGCCGAAACCAATGCCGTGCGCCAGATCAGCGCGCGCGTGGACCGCGACACGCTGGCGGGTGCCACGCTCTACACCTCGGCAGAGCCGTGCGTGATGTGCGCGGGCGCCATCTTCTGGTCGGGCATCGGCCGCGTGGTGTTCGGCATCGACGCGGCGCGCCTGCACGCCCTGCAGGTGCCCCGCTCCCGGCAGGCCTATGCGGCAGCAGCAGCCCTCTCGGGGCGCGACGTGCTGGCGGCGTCGCCCCGTTTCATCGAATGCATCGGCCCCGCCCTCGTGGCCGAAGCCAGCGCGCCACACGTGGGGTTCTGGTCGTCCTGAGCGAGAAGGCTTCGCCAGGGCCCGGCGCCTGGGCCGCCACCGCTTGCCCACGGGGCATAATCAGCTACTTATTTAATAGCAAAAGACACCCGCACCATGCCCTGGCACGCGCGCCTGCAGCTGAACTACTCGGTAGAAAACGCCCGCACCGTGGCGCGCCATGAGCACAGCGGACCGCTGCGCATCCTGCAGAGCCTGTACCCCGAAGGCGACGCGATTTGCCACAACGTGCTGGTGCATCCGCCCGGCGGACTGGTGGGCGGCGACACGCTGGACATCACCGCCACCGTGGGCCCGGGCGCGCACGGCCTCGTCACCACACCGGGCGCCACGCGCTTTTACCGATCCACCGGCCCGCTGGCGCTGCAGCGCAGCCACCTCACCCTGGCCGAGGGTGCGCGCCTGGAATGGCTGCCGCTGGAGGCGCTGTGCTACAGCGCCTGCAATGCCGAGAACCACCTCACGCTGAACCTCGCCCCCGGCGCCGAATTCATGGGCTGGGACGTGACGGCCCTGGGCCTGCCCCACGCCAACCAGCCGTTCGACACCGGCCGCTTCGCACAGCACCTCGAAGTGCCCGGCCTGTGGCTGGAGCGCGGCGTGATCGACGCGGCCGACCAGCGCCTGCTGAACAGTCCCCTGGGCCTGGCGGGGCACCGCTGCCTGGCCAGCCTGTTCTTTGCCGCCGGCACCCCGCTGGACCGCCCCCGCCGCGACGCCGCCCTGGACGCCGCGCGCGCCATGGTGGACGGCCATGCACTCCAGGCCAGCGCCGGCGCCACCAGCCCCAATGCGCAGATGGTCGTGCTGCGCGTGCTGGCGCCACAGGTGGAGCCCGCGATGCAGTTGCTCAAGGCCGTGCGCATGGCCTGGCGGGAGGTGCTGTGGGAATTGGAGGGCGAAGCGCCCCGCATCTGGGCCATGTAGGGCCTGCAGGCATGCTGGCCCGGCCTGGCCAGGGCGGCACACACGGCAGGGCCGAAACCCTGCCGCAGTGCTGCGCCCGGGGCCAGGCCACGCCCCGTCAGGAGGGCACGGAGCCTGCGCTGGCCCGGGAACGATGGCGCAGTGCCACCAAGGCGGCAATCGCCATGAACACGGCCATCAGGGCCAGGCTCCATTCGGCCAGGGTGGGAACAGCGGTGACGGCAGAGGGCGCCACGGCCCAGGCCCGGGCGGAACCAAATGCCAGCGACCGGCTGGTGTCGGCACCCAGGACGAGAACGCATGAATCCGGCACACCCGCGGGCGAGGCGCCGACGGTGAGGCACTGCGCGTTGTGGTCGACTTCCCCTGTTGCCAGGAACAAGACCCAGGAATGCCGGTCACCCGGCACATGGGGAGAGGTTCCGGTCAGCCAGCGCTGGATCCGGATGTTCGTGGTGGTGATGGCGCCGGAGGCGTTGGTGGATACGTTGAAAAAGAAGATGCGGACGGCCGGGTCTGCACTGGAATAGGTATTGATGCCATCCGAGAAGCTGAAGGCCGTGACCAGGGGCGCCACGTTCGCGGCAGAGAGATTGGCCGCCAGCGGGGCGGAGGTTGTGAACGAGCCTGATGCGCCCATGCTTGTATTGAAGTTCTGGCAGGGGCCCGTCACACACAGGGTGAAATCGATGAACAGGTTGTAGTTGCCGGTCGCGGTGGCCACGTAGGTCGTGGGCTGCGCATGGGCCACCGCTGCGGCGCACAGCATCACCAGCGCCGCGAGCCAATTCTTCATACATTCCTTCATGGACCCCCCTCCGCGTTTTGTGAAACAACAGGAGAGGGATCGTATAGGCATTCGCCCGCAATACCTATACGCCGATGGGCCCCCATGAACCCGCCCGATCAGCCGCGGCCCGTCCCGCAGGAGCCCGCTTCGAAAGCAGCCGCCATCCCGGCGGGCGTTTTCGGCAGGCCTCAGGCCGCCGCGGCCGCAGGCACCTTCAGCAAACCATCGGCCTTGAACATCGCGCGGATGCCGCGCACCGCCTGGCGGATGCGGGCCTCGTTCTCGATGAGGGCGAAGCGCACGTACTCGTCGCCCTGGTCGCCGAAGCCGATGCCGGGCGATACGCAGACCTTGGCCTTGTCCAGCAGCTGGCGCGCGAATTCGAGCGAGCCCAGGGCGCGGTAGGGCTCCGGGATGCGGGCCCAGATGTACATGCTGGCCTTGGGGCAGTCCACGGCCCAGCCCGACTCCGTGAGGCCCTTGTAGAGCACGTCGCGGCGGCGCTGGTACTGGGCGGCGATGTCTTTCACGCACTGCTGGTCGCCCTCCAGCGCGGCGATGGCGGCCACCTGCAGGGGGGTGAAGGTGCCGTAGTCGTGGTAGCTCTTGATGCGCGCGAGCGCGGCCACGAGGTCGGGGTTGCCGACCATGAAGCCCACGCGCCAGCCGGCCATGTTGTAGCTCTTGGAGAGGGTGAAGAACTCCACCGCCACATCCTTGGCGCCGGGCACTTCCATGATGCTGGGGGCGCGGTAGCCGTCGTACACGATGTCGGCATAGGCCAGGTCGTGCACCACCAGGATGTCGTGCTTCTTGGCCAGCGCGATCACGCGCTCGAAGAACGACAGCTCCACGCACTGCGCCGTGGGGTTGCTGGGAAAGCCGAAGATCATCATCTTGGGCTTGGGGTAGCTGCCACGGATGGCTTTCTCCAGCTCGGCGAAGAAGTCCACGTCGGGCGCCACGGGCACGCTGCGGATGTCGGCCCCGGCGATCACCGCGCCGTAGATGTGGATGGGATAGCTCGGGTCGGGCACGAGCACGGTGTCGCCCCGGTCCAGCGTGGCCAGCATCAGGTGGGCCAGGCCCTCCTTGGAGCCGATGGTGACGATGGCTTCCGTGTCGGGGTTGATGTCCACCGCGTAGCGGTCCTTGTACCAGTGGCTGATGGCGCGGCGCAGGCGGGGGATGCCCTTGCTGGCGGAGTAGCCGTGGGTGTCGGGCCGCTGGGCCACCTCGGTGAGCTTGGCCACGATGTGCGGCGGGGTCGCGCCATCGGGGTTGCCCATGCTCATGTCGATGATGTCCTCGCCACGGCGGCGGGCAGCCAGTTTCAGCTCGGCCGTGATGTTGAAGACGTAGGGGGGAAGGCGATCGATGCGCGCAAAGCGGCGCTTGCCCTGAGAAGCAGACATGCTGGTGAACTTTCACGTAAGCGCCCGGAACCGTCCGAGCGACGTGGCCAACAATGGGGTTGGCCCGCGTTCACTGTAACGCAGAACGCGGTGGCCGGTCTACAGAGGGCGGCGCTGTAGCGCCGCCGCTACGCTCAGGCCTTGAGGCCCGCCGTGGCGCGCTGCGTGTTCCGCTCGCTGCCCATCGACCACGCGAACATGCCCACGCCGCCGATGCCCAGCAGAACGCCCACCCAGCCAGTGGACGTCCAGCCCATGCCGGCGGAAATCGCCACGCCGCCGAGCCAGGCACCGAGCGCGTTGGCGGCGTTGAAGGCCGAGTGGTTGAGCGCCGCGGCCAGGGTCTGCGCGTCGCCCGCCACGTCCATCAGGCGGATCTGCAGCGCGGGGCCAATGGCGACCAGCGTGCCCAGGAAGAAGGTGGCCAGCGCGGCGGTGACGGGGTGGTGCGCGGCGGGCACGAACAGCGCCAGCACCGCAATGGACCACAGCAGCACCTTGCCGATGGCGGGCATGAGGGCCTTGTCGGCCATGCGCGAGCCCACGATGTTGCCCGCCACCATGCCCAGGCCGAAGAGCGAGAGCACGAAAGGCATGAGCGCGGGCGGCATGCCGGCCACCTCCAGCAGCGTGGGCTTGATGTAGCTGAACACCGCGAACATGCCGCCAAAACCGATGGCGCCGATGCCCAGGGTGAACCACACCTGCTTGCGCGCCAGCGCGCCCAGTTCGCGCAGGGGGCTGGCGCCGTGCGATGCGGGCATGTCGGGCACCCACAGGCGCACCATGGCGACGGCGGCCACGGCGATCAGGCCCACGAAAACGAACGCCGCGCGCCAGCCGAAGTATTCGCCCAGGGCCGCCGCGATGGGCACGCCCACCAGGGTGGCCGTGGTCAGCCCCAGCATGACCCAGCCCACGGCGCGCGCGCGGCGCCCCGGTGGCGCCAGGGCCGCGGCCACGAGGGCGGCCACGCCGAAGTAGGTGCCGTGCGGCAAACCGGTGAACAACCGCATGGCGCTGAGCGACAGGTAGCCCGGCGCCAGCGCCGATGCGAAGTTGCCCAGCGCATACACCACCATCAGCGCCATGAGCAGCGCGCGCCGCCCCCAGTGGGCGCACAGCACGGCCAGCACCGGTGCACCGACCACCACGCCCAGCGCATAGGCGCTGATGACGTGGCCGGCCTGCGGAATGCTGACGCCGATGTCGCGCGCCACCTCGGGCAGCAGGCCCATGATGACGAATTCGCCCGTGCCGATGGAAAAGCCGCCGACCCCCAGGGCCAGCACGGCGCGCACCAGGGTGCGGTCGTCGGTCGGGGCGTGGGCGAGGGACGACGTGGGAGTCAGGGGCGCGGTCATGGCAGCAGGAACAACAGCAACAAAGGGGCGCTGCACCGGCAGGCGGCGGGCGGCGCAGGCGATGGACGGGGATGGAGAAGAAACGCAGTTACGGGGGTAAACCCGATTTTTGTAACCATAGCACGCCCCGCGCCGCCCTGCAGGGGCGAGGGCATGTGCAACCCCGGCGCACCGGCCCAACACGCAAGGCTGCTACGCTGGCGCCCCGACCCCGCCCTTCCTTCCTCCCCACCCAGGACCGCGAATGACGACGACCCAGAGCACGGCAGACCCCATCGCCAGCAGCGTGAAGGTGCTGGCCTTCGACATCTTCGGCACCGTGGTGGACTGGCACGGCAGCATCGTGCGCGAGATGCAGGCGCTGTACCCGGCCATCGACGGCGACGCGTTCGCCATCGCCTGGCGCAGCGGCTACCAGCCGGCCATGGCGCGGGTGATGCGCGGCGAGCAGGGCTGGACGCGCATCGACGCGCTGCACCGGGGCATCCTCGACGGCATCCTGCCGCGCTTCGGCCTCGCCCACCTGGCCGAGGCCGAGCGCCAGCACCTGAACCATGTGTGGCAGCGGCTGGACCCGTGGCCCGACAGCGTGGCGGGCCTCACGCGGCTCAAAACCCGCTTTATCCTCACGACGCTGTCCAACGGCAACATCAGCCTGCTTACGCACATGGCCAAGCGCGCGGGGCTGCCGTGGGATTGCGTGCTGAGCGCGGAAGTGTTCAAGGCCTACAAACCCAGCCCCGACACCTACCTGGGCGTGGCGCGCGTGTTCGACCTGCGGCCCGGACAGGTGGCGCTGGTGGCCACCCACCACGACGACCTGGCGGCCGCACGCGCCTGCGGCCTGCGCACCGCCTACATCGAGCGCCCGCACGAACTCGGCAAGGCACGGCCCAAGGACGGGTCGCCCCAGCCCGGCAACGATCTGCATGCCACCGACCTGAACGACCTGGCGCGGATGCTGGGCTGCTGAGAGCGGCGCGTGCCACCCCGCAGGCGCCGCCCCCGCGCCGGTTCCAGCGAGGCCGCCCGCGGAATCCTTGCCGGCCCAGGCCGCGGCTACCGCGCCGCCACCAGCAGCTGCACGAACATCTGCACCTTGGCGTTGCACTCGGGGCTGATCGAGGTGAACTCCAGCCCGGCCAGCCACTGCTCGCGCTCGGGCTTGAGCGTGACCACGCGCGCATACACGTCGGTGGCGTGGTAGTCCACGAGCGTGAGGTCGAACTCCACCTTCACCTCGCTGTGCAGCGCCACCGGCTCCGCCACCTCGATCAGCAGGCCGTGGTAGCCGATGTCGCGGATGGCGGCGTGCACGATGTGCGGCACGATGATCTTGTCCTGCATGCGCTGGCACAGGCAGGGCAGGCGCGTGTCCACGCGGTGGCTGCGGCGGAACTCCTGGCGCGGCACCTTGAGCTTGTGCGAGGGGATCGCCACCAGCTCGCGCAGGCTCACCGGCTGCACGCGGCCCTTCACGTACACCTGCATGGGCGCGGTGGCCGACACCAGGCCCCAGCAGCGCTGGTAGGTGGCCTCGCTGATCAGCACCTGCCCGCGCAGGCTGAAGGCCTCGATGCGCGAGGCAAGGTTCACCTCTTCGCCGATGACCGTGTATTCGGAATACAGCTCCGACCCGAAGCGCCCCGCCATCACGTTGCCGGTGTTCACGCCAATGCCCAGAAACACCTGCGGCAGGCGTTCGCGCAGGTGCTCCAGATTCAGGTCACGCATGGCGATCTGCATCTCCACCGCGCACAGCAGCGCGCGGTCCACGTCGTCGTCGCGCCCCATGGGCGCGCCGAACAGCACCATGATCGAGTCGCCCATGAACTTGTCGATGCTGCCCTGGTGCTTGAACACCACCTCGCTCAGCCGCGCCAGACAGCGGTTGAGCGCCGCGATGACCACCGCCGCCGGCTGCGATCCCGACAGCGCGGTGAAGCCGCGCAGGTCCGCCAGCAGGATGGTGACCTCGCGCGGTGCCACGGCCAGGCCTTCGGCGGCGGCGCCATCGGGGCATTCGCTGCCGCGCAGGATCGCCGCCATCTCGGCCTGCGCCCCTTCGCCCAGCGGCGCACCGGTCTCCCGCTCGATCAGCGCCTGCAGCCGGCGCACCGCATCGTGGTTGAATTCTTTGTGCATGAGTGACGAGAGGCTGCAAAAACGGCGGCACGGCCCGGCCCCGCATCCGCCGCACGGCCCGCCCGCCAGGCCACCAGAATAGGTGGCGCCCTCCGGCCGGTCAACCGGTGAAAACACCCCGTTGCCCGCCCACACCGCCGCCTGCACCCGCGTGCGGGGGCATGCGCGCCCACCGCTGCGCGCGGCGGCCACTTCAGATGTTTCGAGCCTCTGGCGCTTTCCCTTCAAGCGCCAGAAGCTATCAAAAATATAGCAACAGTTTTCCTGGCCACGGAGCCGGGACCGTCCGCCCTAGCCCACGGTCTGCCGCAGCACGCGCTGGAATTCACCCAACGCCGCGTCGTAGTCCCAGCGGGCGGCATAGCGCGCCCAGCCGCCCTCCGCCGCCCCGGATGCCTCGACCGTCAGCACCACCAGGCTGTTGGGGCTGCCGTGGCGCAGGCGGTACGACACGGCGGTGCCCGCGTGGCTGGCCCACAGCCCGGGCAGGGGGTTGAGCAGCGCAGGCTGGTGGGCGTGGCCCGACAGCAGCATCTGCGCACCGGCGGAGCGCCAGCACTGCAGGGCCTCGTCGGCCCGGTGGGGGCGGTGCGCGCGGTCGGCCGGATCGCGCGCCACCAGGGGGTGGTGGCTGGCCACGATGCGCCAGGCATCGGGGGGGGCGCGGGCCAGGAGGTCGGCCACATGGTGGATCTGGGCAGACGACAGGCTGCCGCGTTCATGCCGCCAGGCACGCGTGGTGTTGACGCCCACCACATAGAACGCGCCCGCCTGCCGCACGGGTTCGTGGTCCACCCCGAACTGGCTCGCGAAACGCTCGTACGACCGCCCCCAGCGCATCCACCAGGCAAACAGCGGCAGGTCATGGTTGCCTGCGAGCACCAGGGTGGAGCGGGCGTGCAGGCCCTGCACAAAACGCCCGGCCTGCTCGAACTGGCTGGCGGTGGCGCGCTGCGTGAGGTCGCCCGACACCACCACCATCGACACCCCCAGCCGCTGCGCCAGCCGCTGGGCCGCGGCGCACACATCGGGATCGTGCGCCCCGAAATGCAGATCCGACAGGTGCATCAGGACGTCCATGGGCACTCTCCGAACGGGGCTGGGCGGCCAGGCTGCTGCGTCATGCCGGCAGCATCCCTTCCACCGGAGGGGCGACCGGCGCCCCTTCGTGCTGCACGGGCATGGCAGCCGGCGGCGCGGGCGCGGAGGCATCGTCACGGATCAGAGTGGACGAGGCCACCAGCCACAGCGGCCGCGCGCTGATCCGGAAATGCAGGGGCGGCGCCATCCACGCGCGCTCGCCGTCGAAAGCCACCTTGACCTGCGGCGGGCGCCAGCTGGCCGGGGCCACCGTCAGCTCCGTGCACGCCACGCTGGTCACCGCGCCGTCCCTGTCGAGCTGGCCGGTGGCCGCGTTCCACACCGTGCGCGCCACGGCCCAGCGGCCCTGGGGCTGCAGCAGCACGACGGCCATCTTGCCGCCATCGGCCACCATCTGCGCCTGGGGCAGGCCCATGCGGTCGAGCTGCAGCGGGTTGTTGCCCACGAACAGCGTGGTGACCAGGTGCTCCTCCTGCCGGTCCCGTGCGCCCTCGTGGGTCTTCATCACCACACGCCAGCGGCGGCCGGCCGCGGGCCGGAACATGCTCCACACCGCCGACGCCACGGCCACCAGGCGCGAGCGGCCAAAGCGCCGCGACGCCTTCTCGCGCTCGGCCAGCAGCTTGGGGTACAGGCCGACACTGGCGTTGACCACGAACAGCTGGCGGTTCACATAGCCCACCTGCACGGGGCGCATGTCGCCCGCATGCAGGGCCTGCAGCAGATCCTGCACGGCCACCTCGGGGTCCAGCGCCAGGCCGTGTTCGCGGCTGAAATAGTTGAAGGTGCCCATCGGCACCACCCCCATGGGCACACCCAGGCGCAGGACCGCGGCGGCCACCGCGTTGATGGTGCCGTCGCCGCCCGCGGCCACCACCAGGCCACCGTCGGCGCGCGCGGCATGCGCCGCCTCCCCCGCCAGCGCCACGATGTCGCCGCGCTGGTCCGGCACGTGCCACACCAGGTTGTGCGCCTGCAGGGCCGAGACGCCCTCGAGCTTGGCGCGCAGCAGGTCCAGGTCGGCGCCGGGGCGCCGGGGCACCACCAGGTGGATGGGGCCGTGGGGCCGGGCAGGAACGGGACGCTCTGAAGGTGTCATGAAGAGAAAGGTCTGCAACAGGCTGCGGCACCGGACCCGGGCGCCAGGCCGGCACCGTGCTGGCTGCGCGCCGGGGATTGCGGTGCGGTCGTCCGATGATGGCGGGCGGGCAGTGCATGCGCAGCCGGTAGCCACGCCTTTGCCCTGTCAGCGCCCGCCGACAGGGCCGGGGCAGCGCCACGGTGCCACGGTGCCACGACGATTCACCCATGCCCGGCAGGGCCGCTGGGAACTCCGGTACAAACGCGGGCTCCCTCCTAGCCTGGCGAAGAAGAAGCTGACGCCGTCCGCAACCCATGACCCTCCCCGCATCCGACATTGGCGCCCTGCTGGCGCAGCACCCCATGGCCTGGTGGTGGGCGGGCACGGTCGCCTTCGCGCTGCTGGGGCTGGGCGGCCTGGCGGGCCTGCGGGGCCTGCGCCGCGCGGCCCCGCCGCTGCGCCGGCTCCTGCCGGCACGGGCGCGCTGGGTGATGATCGCGGCCATGGGCGCGTCGGCCTGCACCCTGGTGCTGGCGGGCGCCGCGATGGCGGAGCTGGCCGACAGCGGGCGCGCCGCCGATGGCCGCTGGGGCGTGCTGGACGACGCCCTTGCCGACGGCCTGCGCGCGCAGGCGGACACCGCCGTGCTGCGCTGGTTCGCCGCGCTCACCCACCTGGGGGACTCGGGGGTGCTGGCCGGGCTGACGCTGGTGGTGGCCCTGGCGCTGTGGCTGCGCCGGCACCGGCTGCTGGCCACGGGCTGGTTCGTCGCCATGGCGGGAAACGGCGCCCTGACCAAAGTCCTCAAGGAGGTGTTCGAGCGTGTCCGGCCCGAGCACGTGCACGGCGTGGCCCAGGCCCAGGGCTACAGCTTTCCCAGCGGCCACAGCAGCGCGTCGATGGTGGCGTACGCGATGCTGGCCTACCTGACCACGCGGCTGCTGCCCCGCCCCTGGCACGCACCCGCGGCGCTCCTGGCCGGCGCGTTCATCTTCACCACCGGCTGGAGCCGCGTGGTGCTGCATGTGCACTACGCCAGCGATGTGCTCGCGGGCTGGCTGCTGGGCGGCACCTGGATGGTGTGCACGGTGCTGATCATGGAGAGTGTGTCGCGCTGGCGCGGCCCCGCCCCCGGCGCTGCGGCGCAACGGCCATGAGCCATCAGATCGCGACGAGGTTGCGGATGCCCTTGGCCTCCATCTCGCTGCCAGGGCCGCGCGCGATGACCTCACCACGCTCCATCACCAGGTAGTCGTCGGCCAGCTCCTGCGCGAAGTCGTAGTACTGCTCGCACAGCAGGATGGCCATCTCGCCCTTGTCGGCCAGCATGCGGATCACGCGGCCGATGTCCTTGATGATGCTGGGCTGGATGCCCTCGGTGGGCTCGTCCAGGATCAAGAGGCGCGGCCCCGGCGCCAGCGCCCGGGCGATGGCCAGCTGCTGCTGCTGCCCGCCCGAAAGGTCGCCGCCCCGGCGGCCGAGCATCTGCTTGAGCACGGGGAACAGCTCGTACAGGTGTGGCGGCACGGGGGTGGCGCCGCTCTTGTAGGCCAGGCCCATGCGCAGGTTTTCTTCCACCGTGAGGCGGCCGAAAATCTCGCGCCCCTGGGGGACAAAGCCGATGCCTGCGCGGGCACGGTCGTACGGCGTGGCCTTGTCGATGGGCTTGCCGTCGAACGTGATGCCCCCGCTCCTGATGGGAACCAGGCCCATGAGGCTTTTGAGCAGCGTGGTCTTGCCGACGCCGTTGCGGCCGAGCAGCACGGTGACCTTGCCGGCCTGCGCCGTGAGGCTCACATCACGCAGGATGTGGGAGCCGCCGTAGTACTGGTTGATGTTCTGGACGGTGAGCATGGTACTTGGAGTGTTTTGGGCCTCTGGCGCTTGTTCATCAAGCGCCAGCAGCTATGAATTTGGAAGCATTCGGTGCGCCTGTGCCGAGTCCGGATTCCGAGAGTCGCCCCGGCCCCAGCCTTCGCAACAGCCCACCGCCCGCCAGGAAAAGAGAACAGGCAACCTCCATCACCGCCCCAGATAGACCTCGATCACCCGCTCATCCGCCTGCACCTGGTCCAGCGTGCCCTGCGCCAGCACCGCCCCGTCGCACAACACGGTCACGATCTCCGAAATGGTGCGGATGAACCCCATGTCATGCTCCACCACCATCAGCGAGTGCTTGCCCTTGAGCGTGAGGAACAGCTCTGCCGTGCGCGCCGTCTCCTCGTCCGTCATGCCCGCCACGGGCTCGTCGAGTAACAGCAGCTTGGGGTCCTGCATCAGCAGCATCCCGATCTCCAGCCACTGCTTTTGCCCATGGCTCAGGTTCCCTGCCATGCGCGCCACGCTGTCGGCCAGGTGGATGGTGTGCAGGATCTCCGCCAGCCGGTCCGACTGCGCGGAATCCAGCCGGAAGAACATGCTCGACGTCACGCCCTTGTGCGTCTTCAAGGCCAGCTCCAGGTTCTCGAACACGCTGAGCTGCTCGAACACCGTGGGTTTCTGGAACTTGCGGCCAATCCCCAGGCTCGCGATCTCGGGCTCGTTGTGGCGCAAGAGGTCGATGGTGGAACCAAAGTACACCGTGCCGCTGTCGGGCCGCGTCTTGCCGGTGATGATGTCCATCATCGTCGTCTTGCCGGCACCGTTGGGCCCGATGATGCAGCGCAGCTCGCCGGGCGCGATATCGAGGCTCAGGTTGTTGATGGCCTTGAAGCCGTCGAAGCTCACGTTCACGTCTTCGAGGTACAGGATGCGGCCGTGGGTGATGTCCACCTCGCCGGGCGTGGCGATGCGCGAGAAGCCTGCAGCCCGGCCACCGGATTCGGTCTGGCCCAGGGCGGCGGGCGCCAGCCTGGCCTCTATGCGCCTTGCGCCTTCGTCCATCAGATCGGGTGTCATGGCGCGGCTCCTTCGGTCTTCTTGTTTTTCTTCAGCTTCTTCACCAGGCCCACCACGCCATCGGGCAGGAACAGCGTCACGGCGATGAACAGCGCACCGAGGAAATACAGCCAGAACTCGGGCGCCGTCACGGTGAGCCAGCTCTTGGCACCGTTGACGATGAAGGCGCCCACGATGGGTCCGATCAGCGTGGCACGGCCGCCCACCGCGGCCCACACCGCGATCTCGATGGAGTTGGCGGCGCTCATCTCGCCGGGGTTGATGATGCCGACCTGGGGCACGTACAGCGCGCCCGCCACGCCGCACATCATGGCGCTGATGGTCCAGATGGTGAGCTTGTAGGGCAGTGGCGAGTAGCCCGAGAACATGACGCGCGTCTCGGCATCGCGCACCGCCTGCAGCACGCGGCCGAACTTGCTGCGCACCAGCCAGCGCGCCAGCAGGAAGAACACCAAGAGCGTGACGCCCGTCATCACGAACAGCAGCATGCGCATGTTCTGCGTGGCAATGGGCTGGCCCAGGATGCGCTTGAAATCCGTGAAGCCGTTGTTGCCGCCAAAGCCCGTCTCGTTGCGGAAGAACAGCAGCATGGCCGCATACGTCATGGCCTGCGTGATGATCGAGAAATACACGCCCTTGATGCGCGAGCGGAACGCGAAGTAGCCGAACACGAACGCGATCACGCCAGGTACCGCCACGATGAGGATCAAGGTGGCAACGAAGCTGTCGGACAACATCCAGTGCCAGGGCAGCTCCTTCCAGTCGAGGAACACCATGAAGTCGGGCAGGTCGCTTTGGTAGTTGCCGTCGCGGCCGATCTGGCGCATGAGGTACATGCCCATCACGTAGCCGCCCAAGGCGAAGAACAGGCCATGGCCCAGGCTCAGGATGCCGGTGTAGCCCCAGATCAGGTCCATGGCCAGCGCGCAGATGGCGTAGCACATGATCTTGCCGAGCAGGGCCACGGCGTAGTCGGACAGGTGCAGCGCACTGCCGGCCGGCACCCACAGGTTGAGCACGGGTGCCACGGCGCACACCACGATGAGCGCCACGATGAAGGCCGACCAGCCGCCGCGCGTGAGCAGCGGCGCGGGTGCGGGGAGTTGGATGGAGGAGGAAGGCGTAGTCGTCGTCATGTTCTGTCTCGATCCGCTCAGTCGGCGGTACGCCCTTTGACCGCGAAGATGCCCTGCGGCCGCTTCTGGATGAAGATGATGATGAACACCAGCACGGCGATCTTGGCCAGCACGGCGCCCGTCCAGCCTTCGAGGAACTTGTTGAGCACGCCCAGGCCCAGCGCGGCATACACGGTGCCGGCCAGCTGGCCCACGCCGCCGAGCACCACCACCATGAACGAATCGACGATGTAGCCCTGGCCCAGGTCCGGCCCCACATTGCCCACCTGGCTGAGGGCACAGCCTGCCAGGCCCGCAATGCCGGAGCCCAGCGCGAAGGCATAGGTGTCCACGCGGGCGGTGTTCACGCCCATGCACGAGGCGATGGGGCGGTTCTGCGTGACGCCGCGCACGAACAAACCCAGGCGCGTCTTGCTGATGAGAAAGGCCACGCCGCCCAGCACCGCCAGCGCAAACGCCACGATGATCACGCGGTTCCAGGGCAGTTGCAGGTTCTCCATGAGCTGCACGCCGCCGCTCATCCACGAGGGGTTTTCCACGCCCACGTTCTGCGCGCCGAACACGCTGCGCACCAGCTGCTGCAGCATCAGGCTGATGCCCCAGGTGGCCAGCAAGGTCTCCAGCGGCCGGCCGTACAGGAAGCGGATCACGCCGCGCTCGAGCACCGCGCCCATGAGCGCCGAGGCCATGAAGGCGGCGGGCACGGCCGCCACCAGGTACCAGTCGAACGCGCCCGGAAAGTAGCGCTGGAACACGCCCTGCATGACGTAGGTGGCGTAGGCGCCGATCATCATCAGCTCGCCATGGGCCATGTTGATCACGCCCATGAGGCCATAGGTGATGGCCAGGCCCAGCGCCACCAGCAGCAGGATGGAGCCCAGGCTGATGCCCGTGAACATGGCCGCCAGACGCTCGCCCCATTGCAGGCTGTCTTCCACCGTCTTGAGTGCCGCCTGCAGCGCGGCCTTGACCTTGGGATCTTGTTCGTTGCGCAGTTGCTCCAGCAGCACCGTGCGCGTGGCGGGGTTGCCACTGGCGGCCAGGTGCTGGGCGGCTTCCAGGCGATTGGCGGCATCGCTGCTGCTCAGGAGGATGCGCGCGCGGATGCTGGCCAGGCGCCCCTTGAGAGCTGCGTCCTGCTCGGCGGCCAGGGCCTTCTCAACCAGCGGCAGGCGGGCCTCGTCGGTCTCTTCGCGCAGCGCTTCGATGGCGCTGCGGCGTTGTGCAATGTCGGTGGACATCAGCTGGATCGAAGCCAATGCAGTGTCGAACTCGCCGCGCATGCGGTTGTTGTTGACGATGTCTTCGGCGTCGTCAGGCACCGGCACCTCGGCGCCGGTCACGGGGTCCAGCCCCTTGTCGCCCTTGATCACGATGGCCTTGTCGCCCGCGATCTTCACGGCGTCGTCACCCATCGCGCGGATAAACGCCAAAGTGGCCTCGTCGGGCGTGGCGATGGCTTTCTGCAGCGCGGCGATCCGGTCGTCGGTATCACCCGCCGCCATGGCCCGCGCCGCCTCGGCCGTGAGCGCGTGCGCCTGCACCGTTGTGCACAACAGCAGGCAGGCGATCAAGCGAGAAAAGAATGAAGAAAGCATGGAAGGGCCAGTGGCGTCGAACAAGATGGGCCTGTGCAGCGCGCAGGGCCCAGACCAGGGCTGCCGCGCAAGGGCCGCCCCGCCGCGCTGGCGGCGTCCCCCTCCCACGCGCAGCGTGAGAGAGGGGGAAGCGGCGTAGCCGCTCAGGGGGAGATCACAGCTTCGACTTGCCGTCCGGCTCGTCCTTCTTCTTGTCGTTGCCTTCGATGTACGGGCTCCATGGCTTGGCCTTCACGGGGCCCGGCGTCTTCCACACCACGTTGAACTGGCCGTCGGCCTTGATCTCGCCGATGAACACGCTCTTGTGCAGGTGATGGTTCTTCTCGTCCATCTTGCTGACGATGCCCGACGGTGCCTTGAAGGTCTGGCCGGCCATGGCGGCGATCACCTTGTCCACATCCGTGCTCTTGGCCTTCTCGACAGCCTGCTTCCACATGTTGATGCCGATGTAGGTGGCTTCCATCGGGTCGTTGGTGAGCGGCTTGTCCTTGTGGCCGGCAATGCCCTTGGCCTTGGCGTAGTCGCTCCACTTCTTGATGAACTCGGTGTTGGCCGGGCTCTTGATGGACTGGAAGTAGTTCCAGGCGGCCAGGTGGCCCACCAGCGGCTTGGTGTCCACGCCGCGCAGTTCTTCCTCGCCCACGCTGAATGCGACGACCGGCACGTCCTTGGCCTTCAGGCCCGCGTTGCCCAGTTCCTTGTAGAAGGGCACGTTGGAGTCGCCGTTGATGGTGGACACCACGGCCGTCTTGCCGCCCTGGCTGAACTTCTTGATGTCGGCGACGATGGTCTGGTAGTCAGAGTGACCAAACGGCGTGTACTTCTCGTCGATGTCGCTGTCCTTCACGCCCTTGGACTTGAGGTAGGCGCGCAGGATCTTGTTGGTGGTGCGGGGGTAGACGTAGTCGGTGCCCAGCAGCACCCAGCGCTTGGCGCTGCCGCCGTCCTTGCTCATCAGGTAGTCCACCGCGGGGATGGCCTGCTGGTTGGGCGCGGCGCCGGTGTAGAACACGTTCTTGGACAGCTCTTCACCTTCGTACTGCACGGGGTAGAACAGCAGGCCGTTCATTTCTTCCACGACCGGCAACACCGACTTGCGCGACACCGAGGTCCAGCAGCCGAAGATGACCGAGACCTTGTCCTGGCCCAGCAGCTGCTTGGTCTTTTCGGCGAACAGGGGCCAGTTGGAGGCGGGGTCCACCACCACGGGCTCGAGCTTCTTGCCCAGCACGCCGCCCTTGGCGTTGATCTCGTCGATGGCCATCAGCACGGTGTCTTTCAACACGGTCTCGGAAATGGCCATGGTGCCCGACAGGCTGTGCAGGATGCCGACCTTGATGGTGTCCTGTGCGTGGGCTGGCAGCGCAGACAGGCCAGCGAGCGCAGCGACGGCCGCAAGGGCCTTGAGGGAATAACGACGTTGCATGTGTGCTTCTCCGGTGGTGGTTTCAATCAGTGAATCAATCAAACCGCTTCGCCCGGCGGGCTCCGTGGTGGAGCCGTGGCGGATCGGGCGATGGAATGGATTCTGGAGAGCGAGGCCGGCTTGGGAAATACGCCGGGTGGCGTACACGGTGGCCCGGCCGCAGGCCGCCAGGGTCTGCTCACCCAGCTTGTGTCGGGTAGGCGAAACGCTATGCATTTAATAGCTTCCAGCGCTTGATGGATAAGCGCTGAAGGCCAAAAACACTCAAAATGCCAAGTCCCCGAAAGGCGGGGGAATCTCGGTCGCAGGTTTACGATATTTGAACCATCACCCCATGCGCCGGGCTCGCATGCCCCCATCCAGCCCACCTACGCCACGAAGGAAACAACCCCATGGTGAAACGACGCACAGTGCTCCTCGGTGGCGCCGCGACAGCGGGCGCGCTGGTCATTGGCTGGGGCGTGATGCCGCCGCGCCAGCGCCTGCACCCGGCCGACCCGGTGCCCAGCGCCAGCGGGCAGGCGGCGCTGAACGGCTGGCTCAAGGTGGGCGCCGACAACACCGTGACGGTGATGATGGCCAAATCCGAAATGGGCCAGGGCGCGCACACGGGCCTGGCCGCCATCCTGGCGGAAGAGCTGGATGCCGACTGGGCACAGGTGCGGCTGGAGATGGCGCCCATCGATGACATCTACAACAACCTGGCCACCGTGGTGGACGGCCTGCCGTTCCACCCCGACAACGACGGCTCGATGAAGGCCGTGGCGGGCTGGCTCACGGCCAAGACCATGCGCGAGGTGGGCGTGATGATGACGGGCGGATCGAGCAGCATCAAGGACCTGTGGCTGCCCATGCGCGAGGCCGGCGCCCACGCGCGCGCCCTGCTGATCCGCGCCGCCGCCGCGCAATGGAACGTGCAGGCGGCGGAGTGCACGGCCAACGCGGGCGTGGTGGAACATGTGGCCGGCCAGCGCGCCACGTTTGGCGAACTGGCCGCCCTGGCCGCGCAGCAGCCCATGCGGGGCAAGGTCACGCTGAAGGAACCCGCGCAGTTCAAGCTCATCGGCAAGCCGCTCACGCGCATCGAGGCGCCTTCCAAGCTGGATGGCTCGGCCGTGTACGGCATCGACGCCCACCCACCCGGCCTGCTGCATGCCAGCGTGGTGATGTGCCCCACGCGCGGCGGCAAGGTGGCGCGCTTTGATGCAGCCGCCGCCCGGAAGCTGCCGGGCGTGAAACACGTGCTGGCCGTGGCGCCCCTGCACGGCGGCACCGGCGCCGTGGCCGTGATCGCCGACACGCCCTGGCACGCCAGGAAGGCCGCCGCGGCGGTCACCGTGGAATGGGACCACGGCCCCGCCGCCACGCTGTCGAGCGACGCCGTGATGGCGCGCATGGCGCAGGCGCTGGACCAGGCCAAGGGCTTTGGCTACCACAGCACGGGCGACGTGGATGCGGCCCTGCAGGGCGCGGCCAGCACCATCACCGCGGACTACCGCGCGCCCTACCTGGCCCACGCGGCGCTGGAGCCCATCAACTGCACGGTGCAATTCAAGGACGGGGCCGCCACCGTGTGGACATCCACCCAGGTGCCGGGCCTGGCCCGCAGGGCAGCCGCCAAGGCGCTGGGCATCGACGAAGAGAAAGTGACCGTGCACCAGCTGCTGCTGGGGGGCGGCTTTGGGCGGCGGCTGGAGGTGGACTACGTGGGCCAGGCCGCCGCCATCGCCCAGGCCGCCGGGGGCGCGCCGGTGCAGACGCTGTGGACCCGCGAGCAGGACACGCAGCACGACTTCTACCGCCCCGCCTGCATGGCCCGCTTCAAGGCGGGGTTTGATGCGCAGGGACAACTGGTGGCGTGGCACAACATCTCCGTGGGCCAGGCCATCGTGCCGCAGGTGCTGGTGCGCACCTTTGGCCTGGCGGGCGCGGGCCCCGACAAGACCACGTCCGAAGGTGCCTTCGACCAGCCCTACGAATGGCCCCATGCGCGCATCGCGCATGAGGTGGTCGACGTGCCCCTGCCCGTGGGCTTCTGGCGCTCGGTGGGGCATTCGCACCAGGCGTTCTTCAAGGAGAGTTTTGTGGACGAGGCCGCCGCAGCGGCCAGGCAGGACCCGGTGGCCTTCCGCGCCGCGCTGCTGCAAAAACACCCGCGCCACCTGAAGGTGCTGCACAAGGCGGCCGAGCTGGCGGACTGGGGCAAGCCGCTGGCGCCAGGCGCGGCGGGCGGGCAGCGCGCGCGGGGCGTGGCGCTGCACCAGTCGTTCGGCTCCATCGTGGCCCAGGTGGCCGAGGTGTCGGTGGGCGCCGACAAGGCCATCCGCGTGCACCGCGTGGTGTGCGTGATCGACTGCGGCGCCGCCATCAATCCCAACCTGATCGCGCAGCAGATGGAAAGCGCCGTGGTGTTCGGCCTCACGGCGGCGCTGCACGGCGAGGTCACGGTCAAGGACGGGCAGGTGCAGCAGGGCAACTTCCATGACTACCCGCTGCTGCGCATGGCCGACTGCCCGCGCGTGGAGACCCACATCATCGACAGCGCCGAGCCGCCCGAAGGCGTGGGCGAACCCGGCGTGCCGCCGATCGCGCCCGCTGTGGCGAATGCGCTGTTTGCCCTGACCGGGCAGCGCCTGCGCGCCCTGCCCCTGAAACTGGCCTGACCGGCTTGAAGGAACCCTCCATGCCCACCACCCTGCGCATCAACGGCAAAGCCATCTCCGTCCACGCCGAACCCGACACCCCCCTGCTGTGGGTGCTGCGCGGCGAGCTGCATCTGAACGGCACCAAGTTCGGCTGCGGCATGGCGCTGTGCGGCGCCTGCACCGTGCACCTGAACGGCGAGCCCGTGCGCGCCTGCATCACGCCCCTGTCGGCCGTGGGCGATGCCGACATCACCACCATCGAGGGCCTGCAGGGCCCCGAGGCCACCGCCCTGCGCACCGCGTGGACGGTGCTGGACGTGGCGCAGTGCGGCTATTGCCAGAGCGGGCAGCTCATGTCGGCCTGCGCGCTCCTGAAGAAGACGCCACGGCCCAGCGATGCGGACATCGACGCGGCGATGTCGGGCAACGCGTGCCGCTGCGGCACCTACCAGCGGATTCGCGCGGCGATCCACCAGGCGGCGGCCACGGAAAAGGCGTGACGCCCGCCCCGTGCCCCGGGGGATGGCGGCAAGCTCCGGGGGCCAGACGCCAGGCGGGCGCCAGGATGCCACCCCTCTGGAATGGCCCCCGCGCACGCCTGTCAAGCGCGGAATGCTATTAATTGCATAGCATTCAGGCCTTCCGTCACCACGGAAAACCAGACCCAGTTAGAGTATCGACCTCGCGCAGGCCCCCGGCCTGCCCGGCCCCTTCTTCAGCCCTGCTCCACCCATGTCCAACCTCGTCGTCCACGGCGGCACCCCGCTCCGGGGCCGCATCACGCCATCCGCCAACAAGAACGCGGTGCTCCCCGTGCTGTGCGCCACGCTGCTCACCAACGAGCCGCTCAAGCTCCTGGGCGTGCCCGACATCACCGATGTGCGCAAGATCCTGGAGATCTTCCGCACCCTGGGCAGCGATGTCCGCATGGACCACGCCACCGGCACGCTCGAACTGCACCACCACGCCACGGTGTTCGATGCCGCGCAGCACCGGCTGCCCGAGGAGATGCGCTCGTCCATCATGCTGGTGCCCCCGCTGCTCGCGCGCTTTGGCGTGGCGCGGCTGGAGGACAACGTCAAGGGCTGCACGCTGGGCGTGCGCGAGATCGACCCGCACGTGGAGGTGTTCCGCCGCTTCGGGGGCGCCGTCGAGCGGGCCGAGGGCTCGCTGCTGATCCGCAGCGCGGGCCGGCTGCAGGCCAACCACCACTGGCTGGACTACGCATCGGTGACCACCACCGAGAACTTCGTGCTGTGCGCCGCCACGGCCGAGGGCACCTCGGTGCTGACCAACGCGGCGTCGGAGCCGCACGTGCAGGAGTTCTGCCGCTTCATGGCCATGATCGGCGTGCGCATCGAGGGCATGGGCACCTCGCGCATCACCGTGCACGGCGGCACGGCCCTGCGCGGCGGGGAGTTCCGTTTCGACGAGGATTTCCACGAGATCACGACCTTCCTCGCCCTGGGCGCGATCACCGGCGGGGACGTGGTGGTGAAGAACAGCGCGCCCGGGAACTTTCCGCTCATCGACCGCACCTTCGCCAAGTTCGGCGTCACCGTCACGCACGAGGACGGCTGGTCGCGCGCGGCGTGCGACGGGCCGCTCAAGGTGCAGACGCCCTTCACGAGCAATGTGCTGACCAAGGTGGAGGCCGCGCCCTGGCCGTATTTTCCGGTGGACCTGCTGCCCATCTTCATTGCCCTGGGCGTGCGCGCCGAGGGCAACGCGCTGTTCTGGAACAAGGTGTACGACGGGGCCCTGGGCTGGGCGGGCGAGCTGTCGAAGTTCGGCGCGCACGTGTTCCAGTCCGACCCGCACCGCCTGGTCACCTTCGGGGGCAACCCCCTGAGCCCGGCCGTGGTCGAGAGCCCCTACATCATCCGCGTGGCGATCGCGCTGTTCATGGTGGCGGCGAGCACGCCCGGGCGCTCCGAGATCCGCAACGCCACGCCCATCCGCCGCGCCCACCCGCGCTTCGTGGAGAACCTGCGCAGCCTGGGCGTGCAGGTGGAGTGGACCAGCGAGGAGTGAGCGGCGGCCCGCGGGCCTCAGGCTGCGACCACGCCGCCCGGTGCCTCGCCCGGGTTGGGCAGCACATGCACCCGGGCGTGCGCGGGGTGCGCATCCGCGCAGTGCACGGTGTTGCGCCCCGACTCCTTGGCGCGGTACAGCGCCTTGTCGGCGCGGTTGACCAGCTCCTCGAAATCCAGCCCCGAGCCCTGGTGCAGCGTGGCCACGCCAATGCTCACGGTGACCGAGATGCTGGCGCCTTCGTCGTTCACGGGCACGCTCATCGCCGACACGTCGTGGCGCAGCGATTCGGCCATGCGCTGGGCGCTGGCCCCATCGGTCTCGGGCAGCACGATGACGAATTCCTCGCCCCCGAAACGCGCCACGATGTCCACGCCACTGCGCTTGCGTGACGCACAGGCCTGGGCCACGGCGCAGATCACGCGGTCGCCCGCCAGGTGCCCCCACACGTCGTTGACGGGCTTGAACAGGTCGATGTCCACCACCAGCAGCGACAGCGGGTGGCCAAACCGTTGGGTCCGCTGGCATTCATTGGCGCCCAGTTCCATCAGCGTGCGGCGGTTGGACAGCCCCGTGAGCGCATCGTTGGCCGCCAGCAGCTCCAGCGCGGCATTGAGCTGCTGCAGCAGGCGGTTCTGCTCCACGAGCTGGCGGTTGATCTGGGCGATCTCGTCTTCCTTGCGCTTGCGGTCGTCGATGTTGAAGGTGACCCCGATGAGCCGCTTGCCCGGCGTGTCGCTGTGGCCGTCCATGATGCGGCCATAGTTCGCGTACCAGACCCAGTCGCCGCCCTTGGCGCGCAGGCGGAATTCGCAGCGGTACTGCGGCGTGACGCCGCAGAGGTGGTCGGCCACGGCTTGCCGGACACTGTCCACGTCCTCCGGATGGAACAGGCCGTAGATGTCCTGCACGCCCGAGACGATCTCCTCCTCGGTGAAGCCCAGTTCGAGGAAGGTCTTGGTCGCCTTGCGGGTGACGTTGCCGGTCACCAGGTCGTTCTCCCACAGGTCCAGCCCGGCGGCCTCCAGCGCCAGCTCCAGCCGCTCCCGGTTCAGATCTGCTTCACCCATGGCGGCTTGCCTTCATCGCGCTGTCCGTGTCCCGGCCGGTTGCTGGCTGGTGGGCTGGTTGTCTGTCTGTCTGCGCATGGTCAGGCCGGGGGCATGGCGCCCGCGTAGCCGATGTTGCGCAGCAGCGACGCGAACGAGGCCACCACGCCCGGCGTGCCGTACAGCTGCGGCGCTGTCTGCACCGCGATCACGCTCACCATCCGGCCCGTGCTCTGGCCGGTGGCGGCATCGAAGTACAGCGCCAGATCGTCGCTGGCATTGGAGAACCCGCGCCCGGTGCTTTCGGAGTAGTAGCAGATCGAGTCCGGGGCAATGATGTCGGGCACCGCGCTCGACGACGAGTACATGATGAGGTTCTCGTTGAGGTTGTACAGGTAGTGCGTCTGCGTGCTCTGGCGCGGATCCTGCGTGTTGTCCAGGCGGATGATGCCCGAATCCAGCGATGCGCTGGACGTGGACTGCGAGACCGAGGTGATGAAGAAGTTGGTCGCCACGGCGGCGGCGGGCCGGCCCGTGATGAGGGCGATGGCATCGGCCACCGCGCCCGTGGCCTGCGGCGTGCCGCTGTCCCGCAGGAACTGCCCCAGCGCGCGCGCCTGCTCCAGCGTGCCCGCGATGTAGCTGCCCGACAGCGCAAAGCCGTTGCCCGCGTTGGAGGGCCACATCGCGATGCCGGAATACCCGCCAAAGCCGCCCACCACGCCGCCGGCCAGCGCTTCCACCCGCGCGGCCGTGCTCGCGCCCAGCACGGCGGATTCGATGTCGGCGGGGCTGACCGCATCGCTGGCCAGCGCCGCGGGGCACGGAGCCAGCGGCGGATTGCCGGTGAACGTGGTCTGCGGCAGCTCGGGCACCGCGCGCCCGGCGCCGTCGCCGTTGACCACCCAGACCGCCCCCCCGCCCATGGCCGCGCCGATCAGCGGCACCAGCGAGTTGATGGGCCCGATCTCCACCGGGATGTAGGCCCCCGGCGACGCCCCGGTGGCGTCCGCCAGCACCTGCACCGTGTTGCGGATGGAGTTCTGGATGGCGGCCAGCGTCAGGCTGTCGGCCGCGTCGGGCGAGCCCATGATGGCCAGCACGCAGGCGTTGGTCGCCCCGTCATAATCCTGCACCTGGACGGTGCCCGTGAAGCCCTGGCGGGCCAGCTCCTCCAGGATGGAGCACGCGTCGTGGTAACTGCCACCGCCGCCGCTGGCCAGCACCGCCGCGCCGTCCGCCACCGACTGGAACTCGTTCAGCCCGTAGGAATAAACACCCATCTCTCGCCCCTCTCATGGATGGCTGGCACGATACGCCAGCCCGGTCGGTTGTCAACCCGCGCCATCCCGCGCGGAACAAAGGCCAAAGCGTGGTAGGCAGCGGGCCGCGCCGCGGCCCATGGCGCGGAAAGCACTCTGGTTTCGCGCGGCGGCTTCGCCTATGCTCTGCCCAGCGCACCGCGCCAGAAATTCGACTGTCCGCCATCCACACACACCATGAGCCACCCTGAAAAAAACTCCGTCTACGGCACCGAAGACCTGCTGATCAGCCTGTGCAACTCCGTCACCCGGGTGCTGAACGTGGCCACCCACAGCCAGATCCACTACTCCGGCATGGTGCAGCGCATCAGCAAGACCTGCCTGAAGCCGGACATCGGCTGCTTCGTGCTGTTCGATGGCGGCTTCTCGGGCCTGGTGATCATCAACTTCTCGGCCACGGCGGCCATGGAGCTGTACGCCAACTACCTGCTGAACATGGGCATGTCCAAGGACGACCTGGTCACCTCCTACACCTCGGACGAGGTCAGCAACGTGATGGGCGAGCTCATGAACCAGGTGGTGGGCGACTTCACCGGCAAGGTGCGGCGCGAACTGCAGACCCACATCACCCAGAACCAGCCCAAGATGCTGGTGCTGAACAAGCAGGTGATGCTGAGCGTGGACGCCAACCTGGACAAGCCCGAGGCGCGGCGCGTGACCTTCTACACCAGCAACAACAACATCTTCTACCTGGAGCTGGCGATCGACCGCACCGAATTCATCAAGCTCTACGACTTCGAGGCGCAGGAGGCCCCGGACCCGGATGCGCTGATGGCCCAGTCGCAGGCCGCGCCCCCCGTGCCCGCGCCTCCCCCCGCCGGGCAGGACGACACGGACGCGCTGCTCAAGTCGCTGGGGATGTAGCGCGGCCCCTGCGGCCGCCCCGTGGTCCGCAGGCCATTCGCTATCAAAAAAGTAGCTACCAGCGCTTGCCGATCGGGCGCCACGGCCATTTTTCATACCGCCACCATGGGGCATGGCGGCCCTGGCCGTTGTCAGCGAGGAGGTCCGCTGTCCTACAGCTGCATGCCGGGCCTGCTGACGAACGCGGGCCGCGCGCCGGATAGATTGGGCTCAGATGCGGGGCCAGCCTGGCTGCCCCGCCCGCCAACCCATCGAAGGAGCCCGCCATGCCCCAAGCCCAGTGGAGCGCCAAGCGCGAACGCCAGTACGAACACATCAAGACCAGCCTGAAACAGCGCGGCAAGAGCACGGACACGGCCGAAGAGATTGCCGCGCGCACCGTGAACAAGGAACGCGCCCAGCACGGCGAAAGCAAGACCGCCAACCCCAAGACCTTGCGCGACACCCCGGCCCCGGTGCGCGGCGGCCAGCGGTCCCACCAGGGCGCACAGGGCCGAACGCGCGACCAGCTGTACGAAGAGGCCCGGCGCAAGGGGATCGAGGGCCGCTCCAGGATGAACAAGCAGGAGCTGGAACGCGCGGTGGGCCGCTGAGCGGCACCCGGCCGGCCTTGCGCACCGCAGGCCCAGGCCTCACCAAAGCTATTAAATTGATAGCTTTCCGCGCTTATTCCACAAGCGCCAGGAGCCCAAAATACTGAAGAATCAGCCCTCGAACTGCGGGTGCAGCTGCCGGATGCGGTTCATCGCCATGGCGGCCGCCGCCGTGCGCGTTTCCACCCCCAGCTTGGCGAACACGCGTTCGAGGTGCTTCTTCACCGTGGCGGGGCTGGCGCCCAGGATGTCGCCGATGTCGCGGTTGATCTTGCCCTTGACCACCCAGTACAGCACCTCTGCCTCGCGCGCGGTGAGCTTGAAGGACAGGCTCATGGATTCGATGATCTTGGCGTCCGACACCTCGCGCATGACGATCAGCCAGTCGCCCCCGCCTTCGCTGTCGCCCGCCTGCTGGTGCAGGCGGAAGGTCAGGCGGCGCGCGCCCTGCTCGATGGCCAGGCGCGGCGGCTCGGCCAGCGCATGGGCCAGCAGCTCCGCCGCGTTTTCGGCGAGCACATGGCGGCGCAGCCAGGCCTGCACGATCCCTGGCGCCCAGGGGCTGGCTTCGCCAAAGTAGCCCTGCAGCAGTTCGCGCGCCAGCGGGGTCTGCCACACGATGCGGCCGTCCACCGCGCGCACCGTGATGCTGGCATAGCCGAAGGCATCGAGCGCATTGCGCGCCTCGCGGGCCTGGCTCGCGTCCTGGCGCGCCCTGCGCGCCGCGCCCAGGTGCACGCCCATGCGGGCCATCACCTCGCGCGGCTTGATGGGCTTGGTCACGTAGTCCACGCCACCCGCCTCCAGCGCGGCCACCAGGTGCTCGGTCTCGGTGAGGCCCGTCATGAAGATGATGGGGATGTGCGCGGTGGCGGGCGACGCCTTCAGGCGCCGCGCCACCTCGAAGCCGTCCATGCCGGGCATCATGGCGTCGAGCAGCACGATGTCGGGCAATGCCTGCGCGGCGCGCTGCAACGCGGCCTCGCCGTGCGTGGCCACGAGCACCGTGTAGCCCGATTCATCGAGCGCGTCGTGCAGCACGGCCAGGTTGTCGGGCACGTCGTCCACGATCAGGACCACGTCGCTGTCGCCGCGATCTAGGGCCGCGGCATGCACCGGCAGGGAGGGTGGGGTCGCGGTGGTCGTCACGGTGGCGCCTGCTCCAGGATGTGGCCCATGGCATCGAACTGGAACTGCCTGGCCAGCTGCCGCATGGTGCCGACAAAAGCGCCGTGCGCGGGCTGGCCGCGTTCGATGTCGTCCAGGGTGTTGAGGATGCCCCGGTAGTAGCCCAGCGCGACCACCTGGGCCAAGGCCGCCAGGGCGGTGGCATCGGGGTACGTGAGGGGCGCATCCGCTGCCGCGGGCAAGGCGGGGGCGGGGGCGGCGTCGGCCTCGCCGTGCTGCCACTGCAGGCCCAGGCGGCGCTCCAGCCAGTCCAGCAGCTCGGTGTGGCGCACGGGCTTGACGATGAAGTCCTCGGGGCGGATGTCCACGTCGTTGTCCAGCGCCTTGTCGAACGCATTGGCCGACACAATGGCGCAGTGGACGTTCGCGAGGTGCATCTGCCGCACGCGCCGCAGGGTCTCCCACCCGTCGATGCCCGGCATGGCCAGGTCCATGAAGATCGCGTGCGGCCGGTAGCCCGTGGCCAGCAGGTCCAGCGCGTCGTGCCCGCTGGCGGCCTGGCGCAGCTCGAAGCCCAGGGGTTCGAGCAGTTGCACCAGCAGCTCGCGGTCGGGCTCTTCGTTGTCCACCACCAGGATGCGGCGGCGGTCCCCCGCGTAACCCCTGCGCGCGCGCTGGGTGCGAGTGGCCAATGCGGCGGGCGCTGGCGCGGTCTTGCCCAGCGCGTCCCCATGCACCTCAGGCAGGAACAGCTTGACGTGGAACACCGAGCCTACGCCGGGGGTGCTGCCCACCGTCAGCTCGCCGCCCATGAGCGCGGTGAGCATCTTGGCAATGGTCAGGCCCAGACCCGCGCCCGGCGCGGCCGCGGTGTTGCCACCGCCCGAGCCGCCCCGCGCAAAGGGCTCGAAGATGCGCTCGATCTCCTCGGCCGCGAGGCCCGGCCCCGTGTCCTGCACCTCGATGCGCGCCATCTCGCGCGCATAGCGCACGCGCAGCGTGACGGTGCCGTGCGCCGTGAACTTGACCGCGTTGCCCAGCAGGTTGATGAGGATCTGGCGCAGGCGCTTTTCGTCGGCACGAACCACCTCGGGAATGACGCCCAGCACATCGAACTGGAAGGCCAGGCCCTTGGCGGCGGCCTGCAGTTCGAACAGGCTGGCCATTTCGTGCAGGCCATCGGCAAAGCGCATGGGCGTGACATCCAGCGTGAGCTTGCCGGATTCGATGCGCGCGATGTCTAGCGTGCCCTCGATGAGCGAGAGCAGGTGTTCGCCCCCCCGCCGGATCACGTGCACCGCCTGCTTGCGGTGCGGGGGCACGCCCGCGTCCTCGCCCATGAGCTGCGCGTAGCCCAGGATGGAGTTGAGCGGCGTGCGGATCTCGTGGCTGATGGCGCTGATGTAGCGGCTCTTGGCCTGGTTGGCCTGGTCGGCCGCGCGCTGGGCCGCCTCGGCCACCTGGCGCGCCTGCTCGGCCACGCTGCGCGCGGTCTGCAGGGCCTCGTCGGTCTGGCGGTGCAGCTCGATCTCGCGCACCAAGAGGCCCGTCTGGCGGTTGGATTCCTCCTGCGCCACCTGGCGGCTCTTGTGCGCCAGCACCAGCCACCAGGCCACGATGCCCGAGATGACCAGCAGCGCCAGGTAGGCCTTGAGCAGGCCGGAGCGCAACGCGACCTCCGGGGCGGCCAGGACTTCCGTGTCGGTCATCGCATTGGCGATGGTGTTGAGCTCCTGGTGGTACAGCAGCCCCATGACGGAGGCCAGCAGCGGCGCGATCACCAGCATCAGCAGCAGGAAGTGGCCCAGGCCCGTGTCCAGGTAGCGCCACATGGCGCGCGGCAGCACCCAGCGCAGGGCGGCAGACCATTGCACCGCCATGCTGGCGTCGGGCTTGCACAGGTCGCCGCAGCGCGCGTCCAGCGTGCAGCACAGCGAACAGATGGCGCCCCGGTAGGCGGGGCACTGGGCCATGTCGGGCGCTTCGTATTCGCGCTCGCAGATCACGCAGCGCTGCACGGTGTAGCGCACGTAGCTGCCCAGGGCCGCATCCATTCCGCCGCCGGCCTTGCGGCCCACCGGGCCGTGCAGGGGTACCGCCACCACGTCGGCCAGCGCAGCGGGCTCGGACTGGCGCGCGATGTAATAGCGCCCCCCGGTGGCCCAGGCAATGAGCGGTGCGGTGACAAACGCGACAGCCATCGCGATCACGGCCGAGAACGCCTGCGGCAGTGGGCCGAACAACCCCAGGTGCGCGCTGATGGACAGGATGGACGCGAGCGCCATCGAGCCCACGCCCACCGGGTTGATGTCGTACAGGTGCGCGCGCTTGAACTCGATGCCCTTGGGCGACAGCCCCAGCGGCTTGTTGATGACGAGATCGGCCACCACGGACATGATCCAGGCGATGGCGATGTTGGAGTACAGCCCCAGCACCTCGCCCATGGCGCGGAACACGTTCATCTCCATCAGCATGAAGGCGATCAGCGTGTTGAACACCACCCACACCACGCGCCCCGGGTGGCTGTGCGTGAGGCGCGAGAAGAAGTTGGACCACGCCAGCGAGCCCGCGTAGGCATTGGTCACATTGATCTTGAGCTGCGAGACCACCACGAACAACGCCGTGGCCGCCACCGCCCAGCCGTAGTGGGGGAACACATATTCGTACGCGGCCAGGTACATCTGGTTCGGGTCCACCGCCCGGTCGGCCGGCACCATGTGGGTGAGCGCCAGGTAGGCGAGCAGCGCACCGCCCAGCATCTTGAGCACCCCCAGCACCACCCAGCCCGGTCCGCCCACCAGCACGCCCAGCCACCAGCGCCCGCGCGTGGCGGGCGTGCTGGCGGGCATGAAGCGCAGGTAGTCGGCCTGCTCCCCCATCTGGGTGATGAGCGCAATGCCCACCGTGAGCGCCGCACCAAACAAGGGCAACTGGAACGTGGCACCGCGCATCGATTCACCGCCGTAGTGCACAACCCCGGAAAATGCACCAGGATCGCGCACCAGCACATAGGCGAACGGCACCACCAGCATCACCAGCCACAGCGGCTGCGTCCACACCTGCAGGCGGCTGATGGCCGACACACCGTGGGTGACGAGCGGAATCACCACGATGGCGCAGATGAGGTAGCCCCAGGTGGGCGGGATGTCGAGCGCCAGCTCCAGCGCATAGGCCATCACGGCGGCTTCGAGCGCGAAGAAGATGAAGGTGAAGCTGGCGTAGATCAGCGAGGTGAGCGTGGAGCCGATGTAGCCAAAGCCCGCGCCGCGCGTGAGCAGGTCCATGTCCACCCCATAGCGCGCCGCATACACGCTGATGGGCAGCCCCGCCAGGAAGATGATGAGCCCCGTGGCCACGATGGCCCAGAAGGCGTTGATGAAGCCGTACTGCACCAGCAGCGTCGCGCCCACGGCCTCCAGGATCAGGAACGACGCCGCACCGAAAGCCGTGTTGGCCACGCGCCATTCGGACCACTTGCGAAAGCGCTGGGGCGTGTAGCGCAGCGCGTAGTCCTCCATGGTCTCGGTGGCCACCCAGCTGTTGTAGTCGCGCCGGACCTTGACGACCTGCTGCGGGGCCTGCTGGGGCTCGTGTGCAGCCATGCCGGGCTCTGTCGGCTGCAGCGGGGTGGCGTCAGCAGGGGCGATGGAGGCGGTGTGGGAAGGCATGGGCAATGGCGGCGGTCACCCCTTCAGGTGCAGTTTCCATGCCACTGCACCTGGGGACGTGCGCCAGATGACGTATGGCGGGCACGGGGCTTGCTGCCTATGATGGAACAGCTCTCGCCAGATCACCCCCGTGCGCCATAGCACGCCCCTCGTGGTCACCCCGCATCGGCTGACGCGCGAGCCAACAACACCAGCATTGAGTACAACGACATGGAACTGACGCCTCGCGAAAAAGACAAGCTGCTGATCTTTACCGCCGCCCTGCTGGCCGAGCGCCGCAAGGCCCGGGGCCTCAAGCTCAACTACCCCGAGGCCATGGCCCTGATCAGCGCCGCCGTGATGGAAGGTGCCCGCGACGGCAAGACCGTGGCGCAGCTGATGAGCGAGGGCCGCACGGTGCTGACCCGCGCGGACGTGATGGACGGCATCGCCGAGATGATTCCGGACATCCAGGTCGAGGCCACCTTCCCCGACGGCACCAAGCTCGTCACCGTGCACCAGCCGATTGTCTGACCCCTTTTCTCCCTCTTTCTCTCTGTGGAGCCCCCATGCGCATCGCACTCTCACACCGCCACACAGCCGCTCTTCTCTTCATGGCTGCCAGTGCCATCAGTACCAGCGCCGTTGCCCATACCGGCGCTGAAACCCACATCCACAGCAGTTTTCTGAGCGGCTTTGCCCACCCATTCTTTGGCCTGGACCACCTGGCCGCCATGGTGGCCGTGGGCCTGTGGAGCGCCCTGGCCGCGCGCGGCGCCGGCCGCGAACTGCTGTGGGGCCCCGTGGGCTTTGCCGCCATGCTGCTGGCGGGCGCCGTGCTGGGCCTGCAGGGTGTGGCACTGCCCGCGGTGGAACCGATGATTGCAGCCTCGCTGCTGGCCACCGGCCTGCTCGTCGTGTCGCGCCTGCGCGTTCCCGGCCTGGTGGCCGCGCTGGGCGTGGGGGTGTTTGCCGTGTTCCATGGCGTGGCCCACGGCCACGAGCTGGCAGGCAGCGACAGCGCCTGGCAAACCCTGGCGGGCATGCTGGCCGCCACCGTGCTGCTGCATGGCGCGGGCCTGGCGGCGGGCTGGGCGCTGCGCCACCGCCACGTGTGGCTGGCGCGCGCTGCGGGTGCGGGCGTGGCAGTATTCGGTGGTGCGCTGCTGGCGCAGATGGCCTGAGCCAATCCGCCCCACAGGAGCATCCCATGATCCCAGGCGAACTCTTCACCGAACCCGGCGAACACCCGCTCAACACGGGCCGCCGCACCCTCACGCTGGTGGTGCGCAACACCGGCGACCGCCCCATCCAGGTGGGCTCGCACTACCACTTTGCCGAGACCAACAACGCACTGGGCTTTGACCGCGCCGCCGCACGCGGCATGCGGCTGAACATCGCATCGGGCACGGCAGTGCGCTTCGAGCCTGGCCAGGAGCGCACCGTGGAACTGGTGGACTACGCGGGCCAGCGCCGGGTGTATGGCTTTCAGGGCCTGACGCACGGCGCCCTGTAGAAATATCAAGCCAAAACGGCCTCCAGCGCCTGTTGAACAAGCGCTGGCAGCTATCAAAAATATAGTCATCAGTTCTCGCGGAGCACACCCCATGGCAACCATTGGACGACGCGCCTACGCCGAAATGTTCGGCCCCACCGTGGGCGACCGCGTGCGCCTGGCCGATACCGAACTCATCCTCGAAGTCGAGGCCGACCACACGCTGCGCGCCGGCAGCTACGGCGAAGAGGTGAAGTTCGGCGGCGGCAAGACCATCCGCGACGGCATGGCGCAAAGCCAGCGCAGCAATGCACAAGGCGCGGTGGACACGGTGCTGACCAACGCCCTGGTGGTGGATCACACCGGCATCTTCAAGGCCGATATCGGACTCAGGGCAGGCCGCATTGCCGCCATCGGCAATGCGGGCAACCCCGACACCCAGCCGGGCGTGGACATCATCATCGGTCCCGGCACCGAGGTCATCAGCTGCGAGGGCAACATCGTCACCGCGGGCGGCATCGACAGCCACATCCACTTCATCTGCCCGCAGCAGATCGAGGAAGCCCTGGCCAGCGGCGTGACCACCATGCTGGGCGGCGGCACCGGCCCCGCCACGGGCACGCTGGCCACCACCTGCACCTCCGGCCCCTTCAACCTGGAGCGCATGCTGCAGGCGGCCGACGCCTTCCCCATGAACCTGGGCTTTCTGGGCAAGGGCAACGCCAGCCTGCCCGAGGCGCTGCATGAGCAGATCAACGCAGGCGCCATCGGCCTCAAGCTGCACGAGGACTGGGGCACCACCCCCTCGGCCATCAGCAACTGCCTGGACGTGGCCGAAGCCACCGACACGCAGGTGGCCATCCACAGCGACACGCTCAACGAATCGGGCTTTGTGGAGGACACCATCGCCGCCGTGGGCGGGCGCGGCATCTGCGCCTTCCACACCGAAGGCGCGGGTGGCGGCCACGCGCCGGACATCCTGCGCGTGGTGGGCGAGGACAACTTCCTGCCCAGCTCCACCAACCCCACCATGCCCTACACGCACAACACGCTCGATGAACATGTGGACATGCTCATGGTGTGCCACCACCTCGATGCCAGCATTGCCGAGGACCTGGCCTTTGCCGAAAGCCGCATCCGCAAGGAGACCATCGCCGCCGAGGACATCCTGCACGACCTGGGCGCCATCAGCATGATGTCCAGCGACAGCCAGGCCATGGGCCGCGTGGGCGAAGTCATCCTGCGCACCTGGCAGACCGCGCACAAGATGAAGGTGCAGCGCGGCAGCCTGGCCGGCGACACCGCCCGGAGCGACAACACGCGCATCAAGCGCTACGTGGCCAAGTACACCATCAACCCGGCCATCGCCCACGGCATCAGCCACGAGGTGGGCTCGCTGGAGGTGGGCAAGTGGGCCGACATCGTGATCTGGAAACCCGCGTTCTTCGGGGTCAAGCCCGCGCTCATCCTGAAGGGCGGGCTGATCGCCATGGCCGCGATGGGCGACCCGAACGCGTCCATCCCCACGCCCCAGCCCGTGCACTACCGGCCGATGTTCGGCGCGTTCGGCGGGGCCATTGCCAAGACGTCGCTCACCTTCGTGTCGCAGGCAGGCTTGCATGCCGGCATCGGCGAGCGCTTCGGCCTGCGCAAGACGCTGTCCGCCGTGAACAACATCCGCGGCATCCGCAAGCGCGACATGGTGCACAACAGCTACACCCCGAAGATGGAAGTGGACGCACAAACCTACACCGTGCGCGCCGACGGCCAACTGCTCACCTGCGAGCCCGCGACGGTGCTGCCGATGGCGCAGCGCTACTTCCTGTTCTGAGGCCACGCCCCGTGAATGCTGTGCTGCAAGACCTGCACATCCGCCTGGACGACCTGAGCGATCCACGCATCGAAGCCTTCATGCAGGAACACCTGCAGGACATGTACGCGGTGTCGCCGCCGGAAAGCGTGCATGCCCTGGAGATGGACCAGCTGCGCCAGCCCGGCATTGCCTTCTGGTCCGCCTGGCTGCCTGACGCGGAGGGCGACATGCTGGTGGGCACCGGCGCGCTCAAGCAGCTCGACGCCACCCACGCCGAACTCAAGTCCATGCGCACCAGCGCCCGCCACCGGGGCCAGGGCATCGCCCGCCAGTTGCTGAACCACCTGCTCCACGAGGCCCGCTCGCGCGGCTTTGCCCGCGTGAGCCTGGAGACGGGCCCGCAGCCCTTCTTCGAGCCCGCGCGCCAGCTGTATTTCCAGCACGGCTTTGCCGAGTGCGGCCCCTTTGCCGACTACGGCCCCGACCCTTACAGCTTCTTCATGACCCGTCAGCTGTAAACCGGGGGCGCCCAACAGGGTTGCGCCCCTGGCCGACAATGCACGGTCTACCGCTGGAACAAAGAAAAGAAACGCCATGATCCAAGCCTCCAAGCTCATCCCCCAAGGCAAAGGCCTTGCTCCCGTTCTGGTCAAGCGCGCCGCCACCATCGAGCTGGACTGGGACGTGCGCCAGAAAAGCCGTTTCGCGGCCACCGACTCCGCCGGGCGCGAGCTGGGCATCTTCCTGCCGCGCGGCACGCTGGTGCGCGGTGGCGATGTGCTCGTGGCCGAAGACGGCTCCATGGTCCGCGTGATCGCGGCGCCGCAGCCCGTGCTGGTCATCACACACTGCGCCAACCATGGCAGCCCGTTCGACCTGACCCGCGCCGCCTACCACCTGGGCAACCGCCATGTGCCCATCGAGCTGCAGCCCGATCACCTCAAGATCGAACCTGACCACGTGCTGGCCGACATGCTGCGCGCCATGCACTTGATCGTCAAAGCGCAGGACCTGCCGTTTGAACCCGAGGGCGGCGCCTATGCCGCAGGGCACGGCGGCCATGACCATGACCACGGGCACGATCATGGGCATTCCCACGATGCCGGCCAGGGTCACGGCCATGCGCACGGACACGAACAGGGCGCCGCCCCGGCCCGCGCCCGCCCCGTGGCCATCCCGGTCGTCGCCCAGGGCCATGTGCACGGCCCCGGCTGCAACCACGGCCATGACCATGACCATGAAAGCCACGGGCACAGCCACTGACGGGCTGCGTACCCCCCTTCCCCCCCTTCCCCGCCATGCGCCTCGAACGCCCCGCCCCCCTGCCGGCAGCCAGCCTGCTGCAGCTCATCTGGCTCGCCTCGCCCGCGCTGCCCGTGGGCGGTTTTTCGTATTCCGAGGGGCTGGAAAGCGCGATTGAAAACGCAGGCATCGCCAGCGAAGCCGCCGTGGCCGACTGGCTGCTGGACCAGTTGCACATCACCCAGGCACGCGGCGACATGGCCCTGATCGCCAAGGCCGTGGGCGCCTGGCGCCGCGCCGACTGGGCGCATGTGCGTGAACTCAACGACTGGGTGCTGCACACCCGCGAAACCAGCGAACTGAGGCTGCAGACCGAGCAGATGGGCCGGTCGATGGCCGACTGGCTGCGCAACCAGCACCAGGACGATGAAGAGACCCTGCCCAGCATCCGCCACCTGGCCGCACTGCCCCCGACCTACCCCGTGGCATTCGCGCTGGCCGCCTCCACCACCCAGGCGCCCGTGCGCGACGTGCTGCTGGCCTACGCCTTTGGCTGGGCCGAAAACATGGTCCAGGCCGCACTCAAGTCCATGCAACTGGGCCAAAGCGCCGGCCAGCGCATCCTGGCGCGCCTGGCCGATGCCATCCCCCCCGCCGCCGACCACGCCATCGGCCTGATGGACAGCGAGCGCCAGGCCTTTTCTCCCATGCTGGCCATCCTGAGTTCCCAGCACGAAACCCAATACTCCCGCCTCTTCCGATCATGACCACCAGCACCCTGCACCACATCCCGAACCGTACCAAGCAACTGCCCCCCCTGCGCGTGGGCATCGGCGGCCCGGTAGGCTCCGGCAAGACCACGCTGCTGGAAATGCTGTGCAAGGCCATGCGCGACGACTACGACCTCATCGCCATCACCAACGACATCTACACCAAGGAAGACCAGCGCCTGCTGACCGTGAGCGGCGCGCTGCCCCCCGAGCGCATCCTGGGCGTGGAGACCGGAGGCTGCCCCCACACCGCCATCCGCGAAGACTGCTCCATCAACCTCGAAGCCATCGACCGCATGCTGGGCGAGTTCCCCAATGCCGACATCGTGTTCGTGGAAAGCGGCGGCGACAACCTCGCCGCCACCTTCAGCCCCGAGCTGAGCGACCTCACCATCTACGTCATCGACGTCGCCGCCGGCGAAAAAATCCCCCGCAAGGGCGGCCCCGGCATCACCAAGAGCGACCTGTTCATCATCAACAAGACCGACCTGGCCCCCCACGTGGGCGCCAACCTGGACGTCATGCACGCCGACACTACCCGCATGCGCACCAACGCCCAGGGCCTCAAGCCCTTCGTGATGACCAACCTCAAGACATTGGCAGGCGTGGCCGATGTGGTGAAGTTCATCGAGACGCGCGGCATGCTGCAAAAACCCGCGCCCGCCGTGGGCTAGAATTCGCGCCTTCCCTCCCGGAGACTTGGGTGAGCGGTTTAAACCAGCAGTCTTGAAAACTGCCGACGGGCAACCGTCCGTGAGTTCGAATCTCACAGTCTCCGCCAAAACGCAAGAATGGCCCCCCGCAGTGGAGACCTCTTTGTCTTCGCGTGGCCGATCACAATGAAGGGCATCCGACAGGCCTTTCCGCACAAGCGGAACTCTCTAAAGCTGGCCATGGCAAGCACCGTGGTGGCGCACCTTCGGTCATCCTGAACGGTATCCATCAACGACCCGGCATCCATCACCCCCCGGAAACCGGCGGGGCGAAGCCCAGCACGCCGTCCACCAGCAGCATCAAGAGTGCTGCGCGCAAGTCGTCGCTGGTGTCCGTGACCCCCGTGACGAGGCCGCGCTGCACCCAGATGGCGCGCCCATTGAAGTTCGCGTCGCCCGTGGTGGATTGCAGGTGGCGCGCCAGGATCTCAACCCGTGCATAGTCGCTGTCCGAAATCGAATTCGCAACCGTGATGGTGCTGCTCATGGAGTCCTTGGCGAAGCCGGTCAGTGCGCCTCAAGGTTCAATCATTCATCGCGTGCCTGGCACCCTGCGCGCTGCGCGGCGCATTCACAAAGCCACCTTTCAGCGCGTCTTCCACCACGAGCCGGAGGAGGTTCTCGCGCAAGCTGTCGACCGTGTCGGTGACCACGAACTCCTCGACCGGGCCCCGGGTGACCGCGATGGCAATGCCGTCGAAGTTGGCGTCGGTCTGCTGAAGGCAACGCATTACGTCCAGCACACGTTCAAAAGCCTCTTGCGGCACCTTCTGTGCAATGGTGATGTGGATGTTCATGTCTGACCTTGGTTGCAGGGTTGCTGAGCTTGCAGCGAAGAGACCCAGCCCCAGCGGTCATCGATGCCGCCCCCAGCTTGCGCCACCGCGCGGCATCCGTCTATGGGCGCGGTCCTACATCCTCGCCTTTATCTTTGCGATGGATGGATGGATGAATAAATGGACTGGCCGCGCGCAATGGCCGAGGTGCCTGTGCGAACCGCGATGTCCTTGACGCCATCATCCCTGCACCTTCGCACCACGCAGCAGGGCGCAAAAAACAGCCCATCGGAGTGGGCTCTGCGCTGTGCAACAGCCTGGCTCAGCGTTGCCGGCGCCGCAGCCCCACGAGGGCACCGGCGGCCAGCAGGCCAGACATGAGGAGCATGGCCCATTCACTGAGCGTGGGAATGCTGGCTGTCGAAGCCACCACAATGGTGAAGGAATCTGCGGTGGGCCCAGCCCCCCAGGTCCAGGTATAGGAGCCCGGGGTGAGGCCGAGGGCCGCCATCGTGGTTCCCGCCCAGGTCGTTGTGGAGGGCGCCAGGGGGGCGCCGGAAACATAGCCGACGGGCACTCCAATCCACGCGCCCGACGTGATGCCCGCCGCGTCGCCGGAGGTACTGGAGGACAGGATGCCTGCACCAGCCCCATAGTCCGCAGGCCCCAGCGTGGTGATCGCATAGATGCTCGACGGCGGCGTTCCGACCAGAGCCATTCCAAGATTGGGGATGATCACCGCCGGTGAAATGGTGTTCCCGGCAAAAGTCGCACCCGAGGTGTTGATGCTGCCGCTTCCCGTGGCGACGACATCTGGGCCGCTCTGAACAAAATTCAGCGTGTACGCAGCGTGTGAATGGCCGCAAGCAAACACCAGCGCCATGGCCGCGCATTGGACGATTTTCATTGATTCCCCCTGTGAGCGGACGTTTGTAACACGCCGTGAGAAGTCGGCCAACTTCTGGCTGCGCACGTGGCCGCACGGCAGGCGGCGGGCAGGGGTAAGGCCCCGCGGCCGCTGACTCGAAACCAAGCCCTCGCGGCTGCTGTCCGGACCGGCTCCGTTGGTTCGCAGGCCCTCAGCGCCCCCGGCCAGCACGCAAAAAAAAGCCCGCAGTGCGCGGGCTGAACACTTGCTTGTGCACGCGGGAGGGATGTCGAGAGGGTATCGACGCACGCATCCTAAAACGCCCGTCTTGTGCCAGCTGTAGGACAACATCGCGTGCGGTCCGCGCCGCCGCGGGCAGGGGCTACCGGGCCGGTGCAAACCCGCAGGCCGGGTTGTTACGCGCGGACACGCCGCCCGGCGGAGGGTTCTAGTATGGTGAGCGGATTCGATACCCGAAGGATCCACATGTTGAAAGCTTCTCTTGCCCTTGTGGGCAGCGTGACCTTGGCCGCCGCCATGACGGGCTGCTCCGGTTATGGCCAGACACCCGCCCCGTCCTCCTCCAGCGGGCCCGGCAGCGCCACGCCTCCACCGGCGGCGCCTGCGGCAGCGGTGTGCAACGCCCAGCCCGCGCAGTTCGCGGTGGGGCAGAACAGCACCTCCTCGGTCATGGAGTCCGCACGCGCCCGCTCGGGCGCGCAACTGGCCCGCATCCTGCGGCCGGGGCAGATGATCACCAAGGAGTTTGATGCGCAGCGCCTGAACCTGGAGGTGGATGCCAACGGGCGCATCATCGCCGTGCGCTGCGGCTGATCCGGCCCGCGACACCGGGCGCGCGGCGGGCGCCCGCGATCCTTCAGTCGGCCAGAAAGAGTTCCTGCAGGTCGCTCAGGAAATCAAAGCCCCGCTCCGTCGGGCGCACGCGGGCCATGTCGCGTTCGATCAAGCCCTTGCGCTCGGCCGCCTCCAGGCCTTTGGCGATGGCGGTGACGGGCAGGCCGGTGCGGGCCATGAAGTCCTGCAGCGCAAAGCCCTCGCGCAGCCGCAAGGCATTGAGCATGAATTCGAACGGCAGGTCGGCGCGGCGCACCTCGTCATCCTGGGCCACGGCGCGGCCGGCCAGGGCGTTGTCCATATAGCGGCCCGGATCGCGAAAGCGCACCTGGCGCACCACGCGGTGCGCAAAGCTCAGCTTGCTGTGCGCGCCCGCGCCAATGCCCAGATAGTCGCCGAACTGCCAGTAGTTGGTGTTGTGAAAACACTGGTGCCCCGCCCGGGCGTAGGCCGAGATTTCATAGCGCCCCAGCCCCGCCTGCCCGGTCATCTCCGTGATGCGGTCCAGCATCGCATAGGCCTGGTCATCCTCGGGCACGGCCGGCGGAAACTTCGCGAAGTAGGTGTTGGGTTCGATGGTCAGGTGGTAGATGGAGATGTGCGGCGGTTTCAGGGCCAGCGCCGTCTGCATGTCCTGCTCCAGCTCTTGCAGCGTTTGCCCCGGCAGCGCGTACATGATGTCGAGGTTGAACGTGTCGAAGGCCTGGGCAGCCTCCTCCACCGCCGCCAGGGCCTGGGCGCGGTCATGCACCCGGCCCAGGGCCTGGAGGTGCCGGTCGTTGAAACTCTGCACCCCCACCGACAGGCGCGTGACGCCCGCTGCACGGAACGCTCGGAAGCGGTCTTTTTCGAAGGTGCCGGGGTTGGCCTCGAGGGTGATCTCGCAATCGGCCTCCAGCCGCAGGCGGGCGCGGATGTCGCCGATCAGCCGGTCAATGGCTGCGGGCGAGAACAGGCTGGGCGTGCCCCCGCCGATGAAGATGCTGTGCACCGTGCGGCCCCAGATCAGCGGCAGCGCCGCCTCCAGGTCGGCCATCAACGCGTCGATGTAGCGTTGCTCGGGCAAACCGCCCCCTCCCGGATCACCGGCGGCCTCGCGGTACTCATGCGAGTTGAAGTCGCAGTACGGGCATTTCTTCAGGCACCAGGGCAGGTGCACATACAAGGACAGTGGAGGCAGGCTGGGCAATTGCAGCAGGCCGGGCCGCATGTAGTGCTGGATGTCGCGCACCACGGCGGGCGCATCAGCAGCAGCAGGAATGATGGGAATAGCCATTGCAAGCCTCAAAGGTTCATAGCGCTCGCGCCGCGGTACCCGCCTGCAGCTGGAGCTGTCGCGCGCACGACCGCCGCGCAAGGGCCGCCCAGGCGGCGCAGCTGCGTTTCACTTGCGTGCGCTGGCGGTGTCCCCCTCTGGGGGAAGGCGCGAAGCGACTCAGGGGGAACTTCATGCCAGCCAGCGCTCGCGCATCAGCGCCAGCATCTGCGCGGCAGAACGGCCACGGTGGCTGTGGGCGTTCTTCACCTCCACGGGCAGCTCGGCGAAGGTCTTGCCGAATTCAGGGATGAACATCACGGGGTCGAAGCCAAAACCGTTGCTGCCCCGGGGGGCCGTGGTGATCTCGCCCACCACGCGGCCCACCGCAATCAGCGGCTCCGGGTCCTGCGGGCTGCGCACAGCGACCAGGGTGCTGACCATTGCCGCGCGGCGGTTGGCCACGCCCTGCAGTTGCTCCAGCAGGGCCCGCACATTGTTGTCGTCACTCTTCTCGTAGCCGAACTGGGTGCAGTAGTAGGCGGTATCGACGCCCGGCAGGCCGCCAAAGGCGTCCACGCACATGCCTGCGTCGTCCGCCAATGCGGGCAAGCCCGTGTGTGCCGAGGCGAAGCGGGCCTTGGCCAGGGCGTTCTCGACAAAGGTGCGAAAAGGCTCTTCGGCCTCGCCCACGCCGAGGTCGGCCTGGCGCACCAGTTCCACGCCCAGCGGCTCGAACATGGCCTGCAGCTCCGCCAGCTTGCCGCGGTTGTTGGATGCAAGGACAATTTTCATAGGTCAAAATGGCCTCTGGCGCTTATCCATCAAGCGCTAGCAGCTATCAATAAATGAGCATTCCTGTCATGGGGTTTCCAGAAGCGAGCGCTGCTGCAGCTGCACCAGCTCTGCAATGCCCTTTTCCGCCAACGCCAGCAGCTGGTCCATCTCCGCGCGAGTAAAGGCCACGCCCTCGGCCGTGCCCTGCACTTCCACGAAATGGCCAGCGCCGGTCATCACGATGTTCATGTCGGTGTCGCAGTCCACGTCTTCGACGTACTCCAGGTCGAGCAGCGGCGTGCCCTGAACCATGCCCACCGAAATGGCGGCCACGGGCTGCACCAGCGGCGACTGGGCGATCTTGCCGCTGGCAAGCAGCTGGTTGACCGCGTCCTGCGCCGCCACCCAGGCGCCGGTGATGGCCGCGGTGCGCGTGCCGCCGTCGGCCTGGATCACGTCGCAGTCGAGCTGGAGAGTGCGCTCTCCCAGCAGCTTCAGGTCGAACACGGCGCGCAGCGAGCGGCCGATGAGACGCTGGATCTCCTGCGTGCGGCCATTTTGCTTGCCCCGCGCGGCCTCGCGGTCGTTGCGGGTGTGGGTGGCGCGCGGCAGCATGCCGTACTCGGCCGTCACCCAGCCCTCTCCGCTGCCCCGCTTGTGGGGCGGCACCCGCTCCTCCACCGACGCGGTGCACAGCACCTTGGTGTTGCCAAATTCGATGAGCACCGAGCCCTCGGCATGCATGGTGTAGTGGCGGGTGATGCGCACGGTGCGCAACTGGTCGGCGGCGCGGCCGCCGGTACGGACAAAGGGTGTCATGGTGTGGGTGGCTCGTAAAAAAACACAAGGCGGATGAGTGAAGGACCTGCGTGCAGGGACACACTCCCGCGCCCCAAAAACTCAGGCCGCCAGATCCATCGGCGCCTGGCCGGCCGGGAACTCACGCCTTGCGGGCGGCAGAGCGGCGTATGGCTTCGTTGATTTCGGCGATGGACCGCTCAATGGCCGCGTCGTCCAGGTCATCCACCAGCCCGTCGAGCGGGCCCGCCTGGATGGTGGACGCAAACACGTCGTCGCTGATGCTGTCTGTCGAGACGCCCTGGGTGGACTCGAACGCGTCGGGGGTTTCCCATTCCATCGCCACCACCGTGACGTTGTCGCTGCTGTCGCCCGCCTTGCGCAGGGCATCCTCCACCAGCTCGGGCACCGCGTGCGACACCGCATTGCGGGCGAGCTGCTTGGCGATTTCCTCGTCGCTGAGCGTGCCCCACAGGCCGTCCGAGCACAGCAGGATGCGGTCGCCCTGCTCCAGGTACACCGGGCCCGTGATGTCGTAGATGGGTTTGGTCGGCGAGCCCAGGCAGGTGAACAGCACATTGCGGTTGATGCGCTCGAGCCCCGGCGGGGGCGAATTGCGCAGCTCCATGTACGAATGGTCGCGCGTGCGGGTGAGCAGGTCGCCGTCGCGCACCATGTACAGGCGCGAATCGCCGCAGTGGATCCAGGTGGCCGTGCCAGCCTGCAGCACGGCCGCCACCAGCGTGGTGCGGGGCGTGTCGAGCATGCCCTTGTCGGTGGCGTAGCGCAGGATCTGGTGGTGCGCGGCCAGGAGTGCGCCCGAAAGAAATTCCTGCACGTCCTTGAGCTGGGGCTTGGCCTGGCGCTGGAACAGCGCCGAGATGGTCTGCAGCGCGATCTGCGCGGCCACTTCACCTTCGGGGTGGCCGCCCATGCCGTCGGCCAGCACGAACAGGCCCGATTCGCGCGTGTAGCAATAGCCCATGCGGTCTTCGTTCTTCTCGCGGCCGCCACGGCGGCTGATCTGGAAAACCGAGAACTTCATAGTGACCCACGCAAACAAGGATGCACCACGGCATCGTTAATGAACAGGCGCCCCGCCCCAACCCGCTTCGCGTGGGTCGTTTTCATTTGGGTTTGGCTCCGATACCGGTGGCTTCACCCACCTTTTGCACGTTCTTCTTGGTGTCGGACACCAGGGTGTCCAGCTGCAGGCGCATCTTCTCGGCCACCGTGAGCTTGGTGTAGCGGCGCTCGCCCTCGCGGCTGAGCTCTTTTTGCAGCGCGAACACCGACTGCGGGCGCGACAGCGGGTCCAGCGCCATGCACCACTCCACCACCTCGATGAGGTTGTCGGAGTACACGCCGCGCAGCTTGGTCAGCGCCAGCGACAGGCGGTCTTTTTCGATGCGCTGGGGCGCCTCGTTGGGAGGAAAGCCCTGCATGCAGGCGTAGATGCAGGCACCGATGGCATAGATGTCGGTCCACGGGCCCATGGACGAGTCGCGCCGGTACATCTCGGGCGCGGCAAAGCCGGGCGTGTACATGGGGCGGATGAAGTTGCCCTCCTTGGACAGCACCTCGCGCGCGGCGCCGAAGTCGATCATCACGGCCTTGTTGTCGTCGGTGATGAAGATGTTGGCCGGCTTGATGTCGAGGTGCAGCATCTTGTGCTGGTGCACGATGCGCAGGCCGCGCAGCACCTCGTCGAACAGCGAGCGGATGGTCGACTCGCGGAACACCTTCTGCGTCTTGAGGTCACGCGCGGTGATGATGAAGTCCTGCAGGGTCGCGCCCTCCAGGTAGTTCATCACCATGTAGACGGTTTCGTTCTCGCGAAAGAAATTGAGCACGCTCACCACGGAGGCGTGCGATATCTGGGCCAGCGAGCGCCCTTCTTCAAAAAAGCTCTTGAGCCCCAGGCGGTAGAGCGAGAGTTTCTCGGACGGCACCTTGGGCAGCAATTCGCCAGGCGCGCGCGTCGCCAGGGACGACGGAAGGTACTCCTTGATGGCGACCTGCTGTCCTTCGCTGTCCGTGGCGAGGTAGACCACGCCAAAGCCCCCGGAGGACACCCTGCGAACCACGCGGTATCCACCAATGGCGGTGTCGGGCGGCAAGGGAGCCGGCTTGATTTTTGACATATTTTGCGAAGATGACTCGGGGGTAGAGCGGAACCCGGATAATCGCCGGATCGCAAGCAACCATCAAAAAGTCCAATGCCAGTTTACAGCATGACCGGATACGCCAGCGCACAGCACGGCGCATCCGCCACTGGCGCAGAAACCGAGGCCCGCGCGTCCCAATCGCGCAGGCTGGGGCTGGAAATCCGGTCGGTCAACAGCCGCTTCCTGGACCTGTCGTTCCGCCTGCCCGATGAACTGCGCGCCATGGAGCCCGCGCTGCGCAGCCTGCTGACCGCCCGGCTCAAGCGCGGCAAGGTCGAGGTCCGGGCCGCCCTGGAGAACGAGGAAAGCAACACCCTGCAGGATCCGCCCGCGCGGCTGCTGCAGCGGCTCAACTCGCTGCAGGACTCCGTCAAGGCATGGCTGCCCACCGCCGCCCCCCTCACGGTGGCCGATGCCCTGCGCCTGTGCGCCAACGCCCCGTCGGGCTCCGAGGACTGGAGCGAAGCCGTGCCCGCCCTCGCGGAAGAAGCGCTGACCGCGCTCATGGCCGCCCGCGAGCGGGAGGGCAAGCGGCTGGCCACCATGCTTCTGGACAGGGTCAAGCAGCTGCGCGCCCTGGCGGAACAGGCCGTCCCCATGGTGCCCCTGTTGGTCGAGCAGCAGCGGCTGCGCTTCATGGAGCGCTGGAAGGAGGCCATGGCCCTGACCGATGGCGCCACCCTGCCCGAGGCCGCCCGCGACCGCGCCCTGACAGAAGCCACCGCCTTTGCCATCCGTATCGACGTGGCCGAGGAAATCACCCGGCTGGACTCCCACCTGGACGAAATCGAACGCCTGCTCAAGAAGGGCGGCGAAGTGGGCAAGCGGCTGGACTTCCTGATCCAGGAACTGCACCGCGAGGCCAATACGCTGGGCTCCAAGTCTGCCGCGCTTGACCTCACACGCATCAGCGTGGACATGAAAGTGCTGATCGAGCAGATGCGCGAGCAAGTGCAAAATATCGAGTAATACTCATTTTTTGATAGCGCGTAGCGCACATCAACTATGGACTACCCCGGAAATCTCATCGTAGTTGCAGCCCCCAGCGGGGCTGGCAAATCCAGCCTCGTCAAGGCCCTGCTGGAGCTGGACTCCCACGTCCACCTGTCCATCTCCCACACCACCCGCGCGCCACGCGGCCAGGAAAAACACGGCCGCGACTATTACTTCGCCTCGCAGTCCGAATTCGACGCCATGGTGGAGGGCAATGCCTTCGTGGAGTGGGCGCATGTGCACGGCAACCGCTACGGCACCTCCAAGAAAGCCATCGAGGAGCGGATTGCCCAGGGCTCGGACGTGATCCTGGAGATCGATTTCCAGGGCGCCCTGCAGATCAAGCAGGCATTTGCCAACGCCATCCTGGTGTTCATCCTGCCCCCCAGCTGGGAAGAATTGCGCTCGCGCCTGGAACGGCGGGGCGAAGACTCTCCCGATGTCATCGAAGTCCGCCTCAAGAACGCTGCCATCGAGATGGCGCAAGTCAGCAAATTCGACTTCGTTATAATCAATGAGTTGTTTGAGCGCGCGCTTTTCGACCTGAAAGCCGTAGTTCACGCCCAGCGACTCAAGTACGCCGCCCAGCGCCGCGCCCGTGCTGACACCTTCCAGTCGCTCAATATCACCTGAATCCGGAGTAAACCGATGGCACGCATCACCGTAGAAGACTGTCTGGAAAAGATCCCCAACCGCTTCCAGCTCGTGTTGGCCGCCACGTACCGTGCCCGCATGCTGAGCCAAGGCCACGCCCCCCGCATCGAAAGCCGCAACAAGCCGGCCGTGACCGCCTTGCGCGAAATCGCCGAAGGCAAGGTTGGCCTGGAAATGCTCAAGAAGGTTCCTGGTTGAGCCTTTTCCCGGGCGAAGTCCCTAAAGAGCACCGCGGCAGCGGTGCTTTTTTTTGCCCAGAAGTCGTCTGATGCGCTCCCGCGCTACATTTAAGGCATGAACGCGGTGCTCAACTCACCTTCTGCAACGCAGCCCCGGTTTGGCGAATCGCCAACGGCGGGCACCCTTTCGGCAGCCGCTGCGGCCGCCAATGCCGCTGCGGCCAGCTTTGCCGCGCTGACGGACAGCCTGGACTACCTGGACGCCGGCAGCATCGAACAGGTGCGCCAGGCCTACCGGTTCGCGGACGAGGCCCATCTGGGCCAGTTGCGCAACAGCGGCGAGCCCTACATCACCCACCCCATCGCCGTGGCGGCCCAGTGCGCCACCTGGAAGCTCGATGCGCAGGCGCTGATGGCGGCCCTGCTCCACGATGCCATGGAAGATTGCGGCGTCACCAAGGCCGACCTGATCGACCGCTTTGGGGCCCCCGTGGCCGAGCTGGTGGACGGCCTGACCAAGCTCGACAAGCTGCAGTTCAACACCCGCGAGGAAAACCAGGCGGAGTCCTTCCGCAAGATGCTGCTGGCGATGGCGCGCGACGTGCGGGTCATCCTGATCAAGCTGGCGGACCGCACCCACAACATGCGCACGCTGTCCGACATGCCGCGCAGCAAATGGGGCCGCATCTCATCCGAAACGCTGGAGATCTACGCCCCCATCGCCCACCGCCTGGGGCTCAACCAGACCTACCGTGAATTGCAGGACCTGGCATTCCGGCATCTCCATCCGTGGCGGTATGCCACGCTGTCCAAGGCCGTCAACAAATCGCGCAACCGCCGGCGCGACCTGGTGCAGAAGGTGCAGGCCGAGGTGGATACCGCCTTCTCGAAAATCGGCATGAAGGTTCGCCTGGCAGGCCGGGAAAAGACCTTGTACGCCATCTACCAGAAGATGGACCTCAAGCACCTGAGCTTTGCCCAGGTCACGGACATCTACGGCTTCCGGGTGATCGTGCCCACGGTAACGGACTGCTACACCGCATTGGGCGTGCTGCACCAGATGTACAAGCCCGTGCCCGGCAAGTTCAAGGACCATATCGCGATCGCCAAGCTCAACGGCTACCAGTCGCTGCACACCACCCTTGTCGGCCCTTCGGGCGTGAACATCGAGTTCCAGATGCGCACGGACGAAATGCACGTGATCGCCGAGGCCGGCGTGGCGGCGCATTGGCTGTACAAGGCACAGGATGGCGACGGCACCTCTGCCGAACGCCTGGGCACCAAATGGCTGCAATCGCTGCTCGACATACAGAACGAAACCCGCGATGCCGCCGAGTTCTGGGACCACGTGAAGGTGGACCTGTTCCCCGACGCTGTGTACGTGTTCACCCCCAAGAGCCAGATCATGGCCCTGCCCCGCGGCGCGACGGTGGTGGACTTTGCCTACGCCATCCACAGCAACGTGGGCGACCGCACCACCGCCGCCAAGATCAACAACGAGCAGGTGCCGCTGCGCACCGAGCTCAAGAACGGCGACGTGGTGGAAATCATCACCGCGCCCGTCTCCACCCCCAATCCGGCCTGGCTGGGCTTTGTGCGCACCGGCCGGGCGCGCTCCAAGATCCGGCACTATCTGAAAACCCTGGCGCAGACCGAATCGGAAGGGCTGGGGGAAAAGCTGCTGACACAGGCCATCCGCGCCGAAGGCCTTGAGCAACTGCCACCGCTGGACGCGGAAACCCAGCCGATGTGGGAGAAGCTGCTGCGCTTCACCGGCAACCGCACCCGCAGCGAACTGATGACGGACCTGGGCCTTGGCAAGCGCATTGCCAGCATCGTCGCAAAACGGCTCATGGTGCTGATGTCCGAGCATGGCCACCGCCCCGACGCGCTGCTCATGACCCGCGAGCGCTATACCTCGCATGAAACGCTGTCCCAGGGGGCCGTCACGCTCGACGGCAGCGAAAACGCGTCGGTGCAATACGCCACCTGCTGCAGGCCCGTGCCCGGCGACAGCATCGTCGGCTATCTCGGCCGGGGCGAAGGGCTGGTCGTCCACAACGTGCACTGCACGGTGGCCAAGCGCCTGCAGCACAAGGACAGCGAACGCTTCATCGCGGTGGATTGGTCCGACGAGCCCACCCGCATGTTTGAAACAGGGGTCGTGGTCACCGTCACCAACGGCAAGGGTGTCCTGGCCCGCGTGGCCGCGGAACTGGCAAATTCAGAAGCGGATATCACCCATGTCGACATGGATGACGAGGCCGCGCTCGACACCACCGACCTGCGGTTTATCGTTGCCGTGCGCGACCAGGCACACCTGGAACTGGCGCTGAAAAACCTGCGCCGCACCCAGGCAGTCATTCGCGCCGCCAGGATCACGCCACAGGCGTAGGAAATCCAGCTGGCCTGGAGGCCCCACCAGCCACTCGGCTTCGGCTGAGTTGCTGCGCGGTTGGCTGCTACCCGGCTCGCGGCGGGTATCTCACCTCCACCACCTCCAGATTGCGGACACCGCCCGGCGTGGGCAGTTGCACCTCGTCACCGACACGGGCCTTGAGCAATGCGCGGGCGACCGGAGAAATCCAGCTCACCTGCGACTCGTGGCTGTCCGCCTCATCGATGCCCATGATGGTGATGGTGCGCTCCACGGCCTCATCATCCACATAGGTCACCGTGGCCCCGAAAAACACCTGGTCACTTCCAGCGTGAAGGCTGGGGTCCACCACTTCAGCAATTTCCAGCCGCTGGGTCAGGAACCGGATGCGCCGGTCGATTTCGCGCAGACGCTTCTTGCCATACAGGTAGTCGCCGTTTTCGGAGCGATCGCCGTTGCTGGCGGCCCAATGCACGACGTCCACGATCTTGGGACGCTCGTTGTCGATCAGGTCAAGCAGCTCATCCCGCAGGCGGGCATAGCCAGCGGGAGTGATGTAGTTCTTGCCACCCGCAGGCAGCGGAGGCAGCGCCAATTCATCTTCGTCGCCACCGTCGGTTTCTTTGGTAAAAGCCTTGCTCATAGCCACATCTCCCGATCAGCGCAAAGCGCTCTGGACAAATGAAAAAGCCTGCAATCTTTCGATTGCAGGCTTTAAACATTGGTGCGGCTGGCAGGAATCGAACCCACGACCCCTTGGTTCGTAGCCAAGTACTCTATCCAGCTGAGCTACAGCCGCTAAGCTTTGAATTATAGCATGATTTCTTGGCGACCCTTGAAATCATATTTTTCTGCTTGTTCCTGCCTTGAAGGCAAACTCAATCAGACACTCAACTCAACGCAAGCCAGGATTGTAATGCACTCCAGAGACTCCAAAGAGAAAAGGAGTGCACTGCGACAAGAAAAATGGCTGCAATCGCGATGATCGCCCGTGCAAGCGATGGGTGGTAGGGCGTGTTGGACTTGAACCAACGACCAAAGGATTATGAGTCCTCTGCTCTAACCAACTGAGCTAACGCCCCAAGCCATGCTCCAGCGCCATACAACGGGGCAAGCGCCGTATTGTAGGGGCTTTACTTGCGATGGCTGAGTGCGTTGGACACGAGCTTGGACGTGATGTCCACGATCTGGATCATCCGGTCATAGGGCATGCGCGTAGGGCCGATCACCCCCAGCGTGCCCACGACCTTGCCGTCCACTTCGTACGGCGAACTGACAATGGACAGCTCTTCAAAGGGCACCACATGGCTTTCGCCGCCGATGTAGATGCGCACACCTTCTGCCTGGCTGGAGATATCCAGCAACCGCAGTATCTGGGTCTTTTGCTCGAACAGATCGAAGGCCCGTCGCAGGTTTCCCATGTCGCTGGAAAAATCGCTGACAGCCAGCAGGTTGCGCTCGCCCGAAATAACAACCTCGTCCTGCGCCTCCGACAGGGCCTCGGAACCCACGTTGACGGCCGCCTGCATGAGGGAGGCGATCTCGCCGCGCAGCACATCCACTTCGGACTTCAGGCGCTCGCGCACCTGCTCCATCGCGAGCCCCGCGTAGTGCGCGTTGAGGAAGTTGGAGGCTTCAATGAGCTGCGATTGCGAGTAGTCCGCCTCGGTGAAGATGACGCGGTTCTGAACGTCCCCCTCGGGAGAAACGATGATGACCAGAAACCGGCGCTCGGAAAGCCGCAGGAATTCGATGTGGCGAAATACCGAAGTGCGCCGTGGCGCCATGACCACCCCGACGAACTGCGAGAGGTTTGACAACAACTGCGCCGCGTTCGCAATCACCTTCTGGGGCTGCTCCGGCGCAAGCTGTGGAGGTGTCAGCGGATCCCTTTGCACCGTCAGCATGGTGTCTACAAAGAGCCGGTAGCCACGTGCCGTGGGAATGCGGCCTGCCGAAGTGTGGGGGCTTGCAATCAGCCCCAGTTCCTCCAGATCCGCCATGACATTGCGGATGGTGGCTGGCGAGAGATCGAGCCCGGACGCGCGCGACAAGGTCCTCGATCCAACGGGCTGGCCATCGGCGATATAGCGCTCGACCAGCGCTTTGAGCAACAACTTGGCACGGTCATCGAGCATGGAATGATTTTAATGATGTAATTTCGCGATGACGTCCAATTTCCGCCATGTTGCGCTCATCGGCAAGTACCAGGCTTCATCGGCAGGCTCCATGGGCGACAGCTCTCGCCAAGCCTTGGAAGACATCGCCCATTTTCTGGAGCGCCAAGGCTGTGAAGTGATGCTGGAGGCTGAAACCGCCAGCAACACCGGGCTGACACACTACCCAGCCTTGAATGTAGACCAGATAGGCTGCCAGTGCGACCTGGGCCTCGTGGTCGGAGGCGATGGCACCATGCTCGGCATAGGCCGCAGGCTTGCCCGGTTTGGCACCCCCCTGATCGGCATCAACCAGGGGCGCCTGGGCTTCATCACGGACATTCCGTTTGACACGTACCAAGCCACCCTGCTGCCCATGCTGCAGGGCGAGTACGAGGAAGACCTGCGGCCGCTCATGCACGCCACGGTGGTGCGGGATGAGCGGATTGTCTTTGAGGCCCTCGCGATGAACGATGTGGTGGTGAACCGGGGCGCCACGTCGGGCATGGTGGAGCTGCGTGTCGAGGTGGGCGGCCGCCTGGTGGCGAACCAGCGCGCAGACGGCCTCATCATTGCTTCGCCGACGGGGTCCACGGCCTACTCGCTTTCCGCCGGAGGGCCGATGCTGCACCCCTCCATTCCAGGATGGGTGCTCGTGCCCATTGCCCCCCACACGCTGTCCAACCGCCCCATCGTCCTGTCGGATGCCACCGAAGTGGCGGTCGAGGTGGTCAGCGGAAGGGATGTCAGCGCCAATTTCGACATGCAGTCCCTGGCCTCTCTGCTGCACGGGGACCGCATCCTGGTCAAACGGTCGGAGCATTGCGTGCGGTTCCTTCACCCCCTGGGCTGGAACTACTTTGCCACGCTGCGCAAGAAACTACGTTGGAACGAAGGAGGTTCCTGACCATGGCGCTCAGGCGGATCACCCTGCGTGATTTTGTGATCGTTCAGGCGCTGGAGCTTGAACTGGGCTCCGGCTTCACCGTGCTGACCGGAGAAACCGGCGCCGGCAAGTCGATCCTGATTGATGCCCTGCAATTGGTGCTGGGCTCCCGTTCGGATGCGGGCGTGGTTCGCGAGGGCGCAAACAAGGCCGACCTGTGTGCGGAATTCGACTGCCCGGCCCATGTTCACCCCTGGCTGGAGGAAGCGGGCTTCGACATCGATGACCTGCTGCTCTTGCGCCGCACCGTGGACGCGCAGGGTAAAAGCCGGGCATGGATCAATGGAACGCCCGCCACTGCGGCGCAACTGCGGATGCTGGGCAACAGCCTCCTGGACATTCATGGCCAGCATGCGTGGCAGAGCCTCACGCGGCCTGACTCCGTGCGCGGGCTGCTCGACGCATTTGCAGGAGTGCGCACCGCAGACACCACCGCACGCTGGGCCCAATGGCGTGCGGACCAGAAGGCCCTGCAACAGGCGCGCCAGGCGCAGGCCACGCTGCAGCAGGAACGTGAGCGCCTGCAGTGGCAGATCAGCGAGGTGGACAAGCTGGCCCCCGCCAATGGCGAATGGGAAGAGCTCGACGCCCAGCACAAGCGCCTCTCGCACGCGCAGGCCCTGTTGGAAGGCGCGGAGGGCGCGATCCAGACCCTGCAGGACGACGAGGTCGGGGCGCTCGCCGGGCTCTCGCGCGCGCACGCCCTCCTGCAAAGCCAGGAACATATTGAGCCCGAGTTCGCCAATCTTGCGGACATCCTCTCCTCCAGCCTCGCGCAGGCGAGCGATGTCGTGCACTCGCTGCAGCTGTACCTGAGGCATGCGGAGATCGACCCACAGCGCCTGGCAGAACTCGACGCGCGCATATCGCTCTGGATGACTCTGGCGCGCAGGTACAAGCGCACTCCCGCAGAGCTGCCTGCCCTGCTCGCAGGCTGGAAGGAAGACATGCGCCGCCTGGATGCGGCCACCGATCTGGAGCAGTTGCAGGCCGCGGAAGCCTCCAGCGCCAAGGCCTACCAGGCATCGGCGCGGTCTCTGTCACTGGGCCGCGCAAAGGCAGCTCCCCGGCTGTCCCAGGCCATCACGCTGGCCATGCAGGGCCTTGGCATGGAAGGAGGGAAATTCGAGGTGTCCGTCACCAAAGCGCAGGAGCCTTCAGCCCATGGCATCGACGACGTCGTCTTCCTCGTGGCCGGCCATCCCGGCATGACCCCCAAACCCATCGGCAAAGTGGCGTCGGGGGGCGAGCTGTCGCGCATCTCCCTTGCCATCTCGGTGACGACCAGCGAATTGGGCATGGCGCCCACGCTCATCTTTGACGAAGTGGACTCCGGTGTCGGCGGTGCGGTGGCCGAAACCGTGGGACGCCTCATGCAGCAGCTGGGCAGCAACCGGCAGGTGCTCGCAGTCACCCATCTGCCCCAGGTGGCAGCCTGCGCCCACCATCACCTGAAGGTTTCCAAGCGCAAGAGCCCACAAGGCACCACCAGCACAGTCCTGGCGGTTCAGGAGGAGCAACGTGTCGCGGAGATCGCCCGCATGCTGGGAGGGGAACGCTCCACGGGCACGACACTCGCCCACGCACGAGAAATGCTGGATATCGCTGCCGCAACTTCGGAAGGAAACGGCTGATGGCGCTCGAAATCGTCCTCATCACCGGCATGTCGGGCTCCGGAAAATCCGTGGCGCTGCATGCCCTGGAAGACGCTGGGTACTACTGCGTGGACAACCTGCCGCCCGAACTGTTGCCGGCCTTCGTGGCACTGGAGCACCGCCACCACGGGAACCGCGTTGCCATCGCAATGGACGTCCGCAGCGCCACATCCTTGCACCAGGTGCCGCAGGAGCTCCATAGGCTCAGGAGCCAGGGTGTGCTGGTGCAATCCATTTTTCTGGATGCAACGATCGACACCCTGGTGCGGCGCTTTTCGGAAACACGGCGACGCCACCCACTGTCGCACGACGACCTCCAGCAGGGGCGCAAGGCGCTGGTGCAGATCATCGAACTGGAGCGCGAGCTGCTGGCCGAGCTACGAGAGCAGTCGCATGTGATCGACACGAGCACGATACGGGCCTCGCAACTGCAAAGCTACGTCAAGAGCTTGATCGTCACGGCCCGGGGGCAGATGACCCTGGTGTTTCAATCCTTTGCGTTCAAGCGCGGCATACCGATGGACGCGGACTACGTCTTCGATGTTCGGATGCTGCCCAATCCGCACTATGAGCCCTCATTGCGTGATCTGACCGGGCTGGACGAGCCTGTTGCCCACTTCCTGCGCCAGCAGCCCGACGTCTCGTTGATGCAGGCGCACATCGAGCAGTTCCTTGCGCACTGGCTGGAAATGCTTGACCGCAACCACCGCAGCTACGTTACCGTGGCCATAGGCTGCACCGGTGGCCAGCACCGCTCGGTCTATCTGGTGGAGCGCCTCGCCGAGGTTCTGAACAGCCGCTGGACCGCACTGAAGAGGCACCGGGAACTGGATGGGCGGTAAGGCGCGGTACCGCGCACACCCCCACCCCCATCACCAAAGCTGCGCCTGCGTCGAATCAAGCAGCTTGCGGATAGGCGCCGGCAGGCCGATGGAGTGCCATTCGTCGGCACCAAACCACCCGCCGTCTTCCGTGGGACGCTCTGCAATGTCCCCCGCGACCAGAACGGGATGAAGATGCAGATCCCTGTGCGTCAGCACGTGAAGAAACGGCTGCAGCTCATTGCAGGAAATGCGGGACGCATCGCCCAAAGACGCGACACAGCCCATGAGAGAGGCACCGTCGGCAAATACCGGAACGCAGTGCATTCCCGCCCAGATGCCAGCCGCCGGACGACGCTGCAACCAAACCCGGCCCCCGGGATTTCGAAGCACGAGCAGTTGCCAGGATTCTGAACGGCGCACCAGCCTGCGCGTCTTGACGGGATAACGCTCCGCGTCGCCGGCCCTGGACGCTGCGCAGCCGCTTGCCAGGGGGCACTGCCCGCAGCGCGGCATTTTTGGAGTACAGACCGAGGCGCCCAGATCCATGAGCCCCTGCGTGTAGCGGGGCATGGCAGCATGCAGATTTTTCCTGGGGAGCAGTGCCTGCGCCTCCTCCCACAACAGACGTTCATTTCCTGCCGACGCCAGGTCCTTGTCGAACCCCAGCAGGCGCGTGAGCACCCTGCGGACATTGGCATCCAGAATGGGGACTCGCTCAGAAAAACAGAAGGCTGCGATCGCTCCCGCCGTGGACCGGCCAATCCCCGGCAAAGTCGCCAGCACCGCGGCAGTGTCGGGAAATACGCCCCCATGTTCGGCGACCACCTGCTGGGCGCAGCGATGCAGGTTGCGGGCACGGGTGTAGTAGCCCAGCCCGCTCCACAGCCCCATCACTTCGTCCTGCCCGGCCTGCGCCAGCGCCCTCACATCGGGGAAACGCGCAAGAAAGCGCGCGTAGTAGTCGAGAACCGTGGCAACCTGGGTTTGCTGCAGCATGATTTCCGACAGCCAGACCCTATACGGATCACGTGTTTGCTGCCAGGGCAGATGGTTGCGCCCGTGCGTCGACTGCCACGCGACCACGCGCTCCGCCACGCTCCCGTGCTCTGTGGCGCTCATGCCGAGACAGGATGGCTGCTGTCGGTGGTCGCGGATTCCAGTCCCGGCAGGGCAATGAGCTTCGCGGTCAGTTCCTGCAGCCTGTGCTCCAGCTGAACCAGCTCGTCCTCGCTCGACTCTATTTCCGCGATGCGCTCCACCAAGCCACTGGCCGCATGCTGTATGCGATCGACGGCTTCGATGCGGCGCGCAAAACTGCGGCGACGTTCACGCAATTGGGCATCCAGCTGGGCGGTGGCGGATTTGCTCCACAGTTCCAGATCGTTCGCTGCGGACTCGTACACGGTACGCAGCCGCATGGCCAAGGCCCGCACCAGGCGTTCCGCGAACTCGGGCTGTGCCAGCTTCAGCGCATTGCCCATGCCGAGGTACTGCAGATGGCTTTGTTCGATCTGGTTCAGATCGTGCGTGAAATGCTCCAGCTGGGGGGCTGAAGGCACTTGAAGGGAAAAACCGAACTCGGCATTGAGTTGCCTGAACGTTCCACCCAGCATGGCCTGGATCTCGGTGCCCGATGCCTGTGCCTTGTCCAGCGTGCCGCGCAGTTTGTCGAAGGTCTGGACATAAATTTTCTTGACCCCCAGCTTGAGCCCCTTCTGTTGCAGCGTCTGCGCCAGTTCAGAGAGTTCCGCCTTGAGCGCCTTGGCGCCCAGTTGCTGGAACACGTCACGGAGAAGCTTGAGGTGAACAGCGCGCACCGCCTGTATCTTGGTCGTGCTCAGGTCGAATTCGCGCTGCTCCTGCTCGACGCGGTGGCGCATCGATTCGATCACCGATGCGTTCTTGCCACGGAGGCTGCGCAACTCGGCCATCTGGTCGTCGAGATCGCGGCGCCGGATATTGATGACGCGGGAGGTTTCAGTGCGCAGGCTGGCGACGCCATTGGCCACCGCCGCCCGCAAAATCGACTGACGCCGGCCCATGATGCCCTTGGCCAGAGCCTCTTCCAACACCGGCAGTCCGCTGGTTTCCAGCAGCAGATCGTCGGCGGTGATCTTGGCGACCAGGCCTTTCTGCGCGGACACCGGGACCACCCTCTCCAGGGGAACCCCCAGCATTTCCGCGGAAGTGCTGCACTGGCGCTCCATCTGCGCCTGCACCTGTTCGGCCGAGTTGAGCGTGTCCCACAGCGTATCGATCTTGTTCAACACCACCAGCCGGGCATCCATGCTGTCCGCTGAAATGGCCAGATGCTCGCGCCAGATGGACAGGTCGGAACGGGTCACGCCGGTGTCGGCACTCAGGATGAAAACGACCGCATGTGCCTGCGGGATGAGATTGACCGTGAGTTCGGGCTCCGCGCCCACGGCGTTCAGCCCTGGGGTATCGAGGATCACCAGCCCCTGCTTGAGCAAGGGGTGCGGAATATTGATGATGGCGTGGCGCCACATGGGCACTTCCACGAGCCCCTGGGCGTCGGGCACGGGGTTCTCATCGGTCAGGTCATCGTGCCAGAAGCCCAGTGCGCGCGCGTTGTCCAGGCTGACCTTGCGCACTTCGGCGACTTTCTCGAGCGCCTTGGCAATCTGGTCTGCGTTGCCGACGTCCAGAGGAATCTCCTGCCAGCGATCCGTTTTGACCCTCCACTCGGCCAGGCTCTGCATCTGCAGGCGGGTTTCAATCGGCAGCAACCGAAGGCTGGGCGCCACGCTGGCGTCGTAGCCGAGTTCCGTGGGGCACATGGTGGTGCGCCCCGCACTCGCAGGCATGATGCGGCGTCCATAGTCGGCAAAGAAGATCGCGTTGATCAACTCGGATTTGCCGCGCGAGAACTCGGCAACGAACGCCACCATGACCTTGTCGCTGCGAACCTGCTCCTCCAGACGGTGCAGCCGTTCCTGCACGGCAGCGTCCATGAGCTCGTGCGAAGACATCCACTCGGCCAGCCGCTTGAGTTGCTGGGCGAACTCACGCCGCCAGACGCCGTGCTGGTCGAACTGCTCGTTGAATGAAGGTCCCACTGTGCTCCCAGAGATCTATGTATGGCCTACAAGGCAGGCATATACACAAAATATAGCATCGACGGCCCACGGGCTGTCATTTGGGCCAGGCCGCGCCCCCGCTCGCCTCAGGGCCGCTGGCATGCCGGGCAAAAATAGCTGCTCCGCTGTCCTTGGCGCAGAACGCGTATCGGAGTGGCGCACACGTGGCACGGCGCTCCATCGCGCCCATAGACATTTGCCTGGGTCTGAAAGTGCCCTGCGGTGCCATCCGCATTGGAAAAGTCGCGCAATGTACTGCCCCCCAGCTCCACCGCCCGCGCAAGCACCACGCGAATGGCTTCATGCAGTTTCCGCACCCGTGCGGGCCCAATGCGCGAAGCACTCGTGGTCGGCCGGATGCCGGCCAGGAAAAGCACTTCCGAGGCATAGATGTTGCCGACCCCCACCACAAGCCGGCCGGCCAGGAGCAACTGCTTGATGGGCATCTGGCTCTTTTTCAGCCCCGACTGGAAGGCCGCGAGAGAAAACGCATCGGACAGCGGCTCCATGCCCAATCCCCCGAGCAACTTGGCAGCGACCGGGTCCTCCTCCCCCGTGGCGTAAACCACCGCACCGAACCGGCGGGGGTCATGCAGCCGCAGCGTTCCCTGGCTGGTCACCATGTCGAAGTGATCATGGACGCCCGCCGCAGGCAACCCTCGGGTGAACCGAAGGCTTCCGGACATCCCGAGGTGCAGGAGCAGGACCCCGCTGCTGGTATCGGCCAGCAGGTACTTGCCGCGACGGCGCAGGTCCACCACGTGCTGGCCTATCAGGGTCTGAGGGGGGCAACCCAGGGGCCAGCGCAGGGGTTTTCCCAGTGTGACGGCCTCGATGCGGGCGCCAGTGATGGCATCGGCCAAACTGCGGCGCGTCACTTCCACCTCGGGCAACTCAGGCATACGAAGACCCCGGCAATGGGTTAACAGGCATGGATTATTATGACCCGATGGTGCCATTTCACAGTTTTCGGATCGCCGCATTGACTACCGTTATAGCGGTAGCTGCCCACTCAGCATGGGCGCAACAGCCGGGGGGCGACGCCCCTCCCGCCACCGGCGAAGCCCCCGTGGCATCCAATCCGGCGCTGGATGCGGAATTGTTTTACGAGATTTTTCTGGGCGAGATCAGTGCTCGGACCGGTGACCCGGGTGCCGGCTACGCGTTCATGCTCGAGGCGGCACGCCGCAGCGCGGATGGACAGCTTTACCAGAGGGCAGCGGACATCGCACTGCAGTCGCGCTCGGGCGAATACGCGCTGGCAGCCGCCAAGGCGTGGAAGGAAGCACTGCCGCAGTCACGGGAAGCCAACCGCTATGTACTCCAGATTCTGGTTGCGCTGAACCGGATTGGCGAAACCCCCGATCTGCTGCGCCAGGAGCTTGCCCAGTCCCCGCCCCGCGCCAAGGCGTCCACGCTTTCCGCACTGCCCCAGATGTACGGACGCGCGAGTGACAAGGCACTGGCGGCCAAGGTGGTGGAAGCGGCCCTTGTCGACGAACTCGCGCACCCCGCCACCGGACCGGTGGCCTGGGTGTCCCTGGGGCGCCTGCGCATGGCGGCTGGCGACAAGCCGGGAGCGCTGGATGCTGCGCGCAGGGCGCAGGCCCTGGACAACGCCAACGAGGCTGCTGCCGTGCTGGCGCTCGAGCTGATGGAAGAGAACACCCCCGAGGCCGAGCCCTTGGTGACACAGGCACTCGCCAAGCAGCCGGTCCCCGAGCTCAGGATGGCGTATGCCCGGGTGCTTCTGGGCTTGCAGCGCTATCCGGACGCCAGCCATCAGCTGGAATTTGTCACCAGGGACAAGCCCGAACTGGTGGAAGCATGGCTGGTGCTCGCCACCTTGCAATTCCAGGACAACCGCCTGCCCGCGTCGGAGAGTTCGCTGCAGCGCTTCATGGAACTTGTGTCGGCCTCTCCGGATGCGGACGTGCGCCAGAAGGGGTTGACGCAAGCCTACTTGCTGTACGCGCAAATCGCAGAGAAGAAGCAGGATTTCGCGGCCGCCGAGGCATGGCTGGGACGCATCGACAACGTCGATGAAGTCTTCAGCGCGCAAAGCCGCCGCGCATCCCTGCTGGCGCGTCAGGGCAAGGTGGCCCAGGCGCGCGCGCTGCTGCGCAACCTGCCCGGTACGTCGGCCGAAGACAAGCGGATGAAGCTGCTGGCCGAAGTGCAATTGCTGCGCGACCTGCGACTGTACCGGGAGGCCTACGCGGTCCAGAGCGATCTCGTGGCGCTGGCGCCCGATGACGCGGAGCTGGTCTACGACCAGGCCATGCTGGCGGAGAAAGCGGGCCAACCCGAGACGATGGAACGGCTGCTGAGACAGGTCATCACGCAAAAGCCCCAATACCATCATGCGTACAACGCGCTCGGCTACTCCCTGGCGGAGCGAGGCTTGCGCCTGGACGAAGCCAAGCAGCTGATTCTCAAGGCCATGGAGTTCGCTCCGTCGGACCCCTTCATCACGGACAGCCTGGGCTGGGTGGAATTCCGGATGGGGAACAAGGCGGAAGCGCGGCGGCACCTGGAAACCGCGTACAAGGCGCGTCCGGACGTGGAAATCGCCGCGCACCTTGGCGAGGTGCTCTGGAGCCTGGGAGACAGGGAAGCGGCCGTCAGGGTCTGGAAGGAAGGCCAGCGCGCGAGCCCCGACAATGAGACCCTCAAGGAAACACTGGCGCGCCTCGGAGTCAGCCTTTGATGCGGGGCTGGCAAACGACACCGCTGCACCCCATGGTCGGCCTTGCAGGTCTGCGGCGTTTCGCCGTGTTGCTCGCATGGCTTGCCTGCGCGTTGTGGCTGGCCGGTTGTGCGCAGCCGATGCAAAAAACCGCTCCTGAAGAAGACGCATGGAGCGGTCGCCTGGCCCTGCAAGTCGATGGGCAGGCATCGCAGTCGTTTTCCGCCATGTTCGAGCTGCGCGGCAATGCCCAGAGCGGGGGGCTTGCATTGATAAGCCCCCTGGGCAGCCGCATCGCGCAGCTGGACTGGAAGGATGGGCACGCGCAGCTCGTCAGCGCGCAGGAGACCCGCACCTCCGATTCGCTGGATGCACTGCTGCAGGATGTGACCGGCACGCGCATCCCCGTCGCGGCCCTGTTTGGCTGGCTCAAGGGCGTGCAAGCCACGGTGCCAGGCTGGAGAGCGGACCTCTCCGCCCTGGAGCAGGGGCGGCTGGTCGCCCACCGGGACGACCCCGTGCCACAGGCCACCTTGCGCATCGCCCTGACCCGCTAGCCCGCATCCCCTCCTCGCGCACCGTTTGTTGCCATGCAAGCCCTTTATGACGTGCCTGCCCCGGCCAAGCTCAACCTTTTTCTGCACATCACAGGCCGACGCCCGGACGGGTACCACCTGCTGCAGTCGGTCTTCATGCTGGTCGACTGGTGCGACACGCTTCATTTCGAGCGCTGCGCGTCAGGCGAGATCACGCGTGAAGACATCGGCCCCGCATTGCCGGAGATAGACCTCACCATCAAGGCGGCGCGTGCCCTGCAGCAGGCCACGGGCTGCCGCCAGGGCGTGCGCATCGGCGTCTTGAAGAGCGTGCCTTCGCAAGCGGGCATGGGCGGCGGCTCGTCGGATGCCGCAACCACCTTGCTGGCTCTCAATCGGCTGTGGGGCCTGGACCTGCCGCGCACGGCACTCGAAAAGATCGGATTGACGCTGGGTGCCGACATTCCATTTTTTTTACGCGGCCACAACGCCTGGGTCGAAGGAATTGGTGAGACAATCACGCCGCTTGAGAAAGCACACCAACTGCCGCCAGCGCGCTTTGCCATCGTGAAGCCCGCAGCAGGCTTGGAGACAAAATCAATTTTTTCGTCACCAAGTTTGAAACGCGATTCAGATAGTGCTACAATCTTAGGCTTTGCTGCAGCACACTTTGACTTCGGTCGAAACGACTTGCAGCCCGTTGCCCAGGCGCTCTGCCCCGAAGTCACCGAAGCCATTGAATGGCTCAGGTCGCGAGGGTTGCAAGGCCGGATGACAGGCTCAGGCAGTGCGGTGTTTGCACAAATGTCACACGCAGTTGATTTGGACCGCGCCCCCGAGGGCTGGCAGGTCAAGGCATGTGAAAATCTGATGATCCATCCTCTGGCAGGCTGGGCATCAGACGAGAATTAAGGTTCGCTGCCTTCGGCAGTTGACCTGTGTAGGGGAGTCGCCAAGCTGGTTAAGGCACCGGATTTTGATTCCGGCATGCGAAGGTTCGAATCCTTCTTCCCCTGCCAAATTTCTTTTCGCGTACGGGCTTTTTTTTCAGACTGCTGGGACGCTCATGCAAGCCAACCACCCCGACTTCATGGTTTTCACCGGCAATGCCAATCCTGGCATGGCAGCTGAAATCGCCCAACACCTCGGCACCACCCTCGGTGCAGCCGACGTGGGTCGCTTCTCCGACGGCGAAGTCACCGTAGAAATCAAACAGAACGTGCGTGCACGGGATGTTTTCGTGGTGCAGTCCACCTGCGCGCCGACCAACGAAAACCTGATGGAACTGCTGATCATGGTCGATGCGCTCAAGCGCGCGTCGGCAGAGCGGATCAGCGCCGTGATCCCCTACTTCGGCTATGCCCGCCAGGATCGCCGCCCGCGTTCCACGCGCGTGCCGATCACCGCCAAGGTGGTGGCCAACATGCTGCAGGCCGTGGGCGTTGCCCGGGTCCTGACCATGGACCTGCATGCCGACCAGATCCAGGGTTTCTTCGATATCCCCGTGGACAACATCTACGCGTCGCCCGTGCTGCTGGGTGACCTGCGCCAGAAGAACTACGAAGACCTGATCGTGGTTTCGCCCGACGTGGGTGGCGTCGTGCGGGCGCGTGCGCTCGCCAAGCAGCTCAACTGCGACCTGGCCATCATCGACAAGCGCCGCCCCAAGGCCAACGTGTCGGAAGTCATGCACGTGATCGGCGAGATCGAAGGCCGCAACTGCGTGATCATGGACGACATGATCGATACCGCCGGCACGCTGGTGAAGGCGGCCGAAGTGCTCAAGGAGCGTGGCGCCAAGAAGGTGTACGCCTACTGCACGCACCCCATTTTTTCGGGTCCTGCCATCGAACGCATCGCCAAGGGTTCCGCCCTCGACGAAGTGGTGGTGACCAACACCATCCCCTTGAGCGACAACGCCCGGGGATGCACCAAGATTCGCCAGCTCTCCGTGGCACCGCTGATCGCAGAGACGATACAGCGCATTGCCAAGGGTGAGTCGGTGATGAGTCTGTTCTCGGACCAGGACAACCTGTTCTGACGCGCTTCCCACGGGAGCGTTGCGGACCGGATTGCGTGCAGGCCTCCTTCGGGAGGCTTGCCTGTTCGAGGGCATTGCATGGGCCTGCCGCCAGGAATGGCACCGCAGGCTTTTTTCAACAGGGCAAGACTGGTCGCGGTCTGTCCTTTTCAGGAGCTAGTTATGAACTTCGTCGCTTTTGAGCGCGCCAAGCAAGGTACGGGTGCGAGCCGCCGTCTGCGCAATTCGGGCAAGACGCCTGGCATCGTCTACGGTGGCACCACTGAACCCCAACTCATCGAGGTGGACCACAACGCACTGTGGCACGCCCTCAAGAAGGAAGCTTTCCACTCCAGCGTGCTGGACATGGAAGTGGCCGGCACGACCTCCAAGGTCCTGCTGCGCGACGTGCAATACCACCCCTACAAGCAGCTCGTCCTGCACATCGACTTCCAGCGCGTGGACGAAAAGACCAAGCTGCACATGAAGGTGCCACTGCACTACAGCGGCGCTGAAGAGTCCAACGCCGTCAAGGTCGACAAGTGCATGGTCAACCCGATCGTGAACGAACTGGACGTGACCTGCATGCCTTCGGACCTGCCAGAGTTCATCGCTGTGGACCTGTCCAAGCTGGAAAAGGGCGCATCCCTGCACCTGAAGGACATCAAGCTGCCCAAGGGCGTGGTGGCCAAGGTCCGTGGTGGCCAGAACAACAACCCCGTTCTGGTGTCCGTGGTGCCTCCGGTCGTGGTCGTCGAGACCCCTGCCGAAGCAGCCCCCGCGGCCGACGCCAAGGGCAAGGGCAAGGGCAAGAAGTAATCAGCCGTCCTTCACGGACGACCCTTTGCTTCTTCCCCAAGGCCAGCGCGCTCCGGCGACGCTGGCCACCGAAACGGCCCACCCTGCGTGGGCCGTTTTCATTGGAAGACGCGGCCTGGCGGACCCCGTCCCGCCGCCGGGCGAGCCCCCCTTCCCCGGCGGAGCCGCTCCGCACCCCTTGCAGTTCGCACCACCGCCGCACACGGATAATCCCGCCCATGATCAAGCTGTTTGTAGGCCTTGGAAACCCCGGGCCAGACTACGAGGCCACCCGCCACAACGCCGGTTTCTGGTGGATCGATGCCCTGGCGCGGGAGCTCAAGGCCACGCTGGTGCCCGAGCGCAGCTACCACGGGCTGGTCGCGCGCACCACGGTGCATGGACAGAGCGTGTGGCTGCTGGAGCCGCAGACCTTCATGAACCTCTCGGGCAAGTCCGTCGCTTCGCTGGCGCGCTTCTTCAAGATCCAGCCCGAAGAAATCCTGGTGGTGCATGACGAACTGGACATTCCGCCCGGCCAGGTCAAGCTCAAGCGCGGCGGAAGCCATGCCGGGCACAACGGGCTGCGCGACATCCACGGCCAGCTGGGCTCGCCCGACTACTGGCGCCTGCGCGTGGGCATCGGCCATCCGGGCGTGAAAAGTGAAGTCGCCAACTGGGTGCTCAAAAAACCCTCGCCCGACCAGCGTACGCTGATCGAGGACAGCATCGCCCATTCCCTGAAGGCCTACCCGGCCATGCTGGCGGGGGAGATGGACAAGGCCACCTTGCTCATCCACACCACCAAGCCGCCACGCCCCAAGCCACCCCGCCCCGCGGAAGACTGACCCCCTGGCGGCGTGGCCCTGCCCACAGGGCATGGCAGTCATTGCTATTTATTTCATAGCAATCTACGCCTGATACACAAGCGCTTACCGCCTCCAAGGCTTGAAATCAGGCCGGCGGCGCAGCCTGCAGCCGCTGGAATTTCTGCCACAGGGTTTCCCGGTTCTCCACGTGCTGCGGGTTCACGGGGATGCACGCGACGGGGCAGACCTGCACACACTGGGGCTCATCGAAGTGCCCCACGCATTCGGTGCATTTGCTCGGGTCGATCTCGTAGATCTCCTGCCCCAGGTAGATCGCCTGGTTGGGGCATTCGGGCTCGCAGACATCGCAGTTGATGCACTCGTCGGTGATCATCAGCGCCATGCGGCCTCCCTGGGCATGGAGCCGGAAGCAGGGGCCAGAAGGTACGCAGCGCAGTTCATGCTCCGTATTATCCCGCGATGGTGGCATGTGCCTTGCATGCGACACTGCAACCCACCACCGCCGACGGGGATGTTTTTACCGTTATGCTGTGTATACACATTAATTTGACGCACTCGCGCCTTCCTCCTTTTTCCTGACGCCACCCTCCCATGGGCCTGTTTTTCCTCAAGCGATTCATCACCCTCCTGGCCACGCTGATCGGTGCTTCGGTCGTGGTGTTCCTGGTGCTAGAGATCCTGCCGGGCAACGCCGCCCAGATCCTGATGGGCCCCGACGCCTCTCCCGATGCCGTGGCCGCGCTGGCGGCCAAGCTGGGGCTGGATCAGCCCGCCGGCCTGCGCTACTGGAACTGGGTCAGCGGCCTGGTGGTGGGCAACATGGGCGACAGCTATGCCTACAGCTCCCCGGTTCTTGATCTGGTGCTGGAGCGCCTGGCCCTGACCGTGCCGCTGGCCCTCATGGCCATGGTCATCACCACGGTGCTGGCGCTCGCGGCGGGTGTCTACGCCGCCGCGCGCCATAACAAGCTCGGCGACGTGGGCGTGATGGGGCTGGCGCAGATCGGCATCGCCATTCCCAACTTCTGGTTCGCCATCCTGCTGATCCTGCTGTTCTCGGTGAAGCTGCAATGGTTTTCCGCCGGCGGCTTCCCCGGCTGGACGGAGGACGCCGGCGGCGGCCCGCTGGAAGCTCTCAAGGCGCTGCTGCTGCCGGCCATCGCGCTGGCCGTGGTGCAGGCGGCCATCCTCGCACGCATCACGCGCTCGGCCGTGCTGGAGGTGCTGCGCGAAGACTTCGTGCGCACCGCGCGCGCCAAGGGCCTGTCGCAGCGCGCCGCGCTCTGGGGCCACGTGCTGCGCAACGCCATGATCCCCGTGGTCACCGTCATGGGCCTGCAGTTCGCCAACCTGCTGGCCGGCACCATCGTGGTGGAGAACGTGTTCTACCTGCCAGGCCTGGGGCGCCTGATCTTCCAGTCGATTTCCAACCGCGACCTGATCGTGGTGCGCAACTGCGTGATGCTGCTCGCGGCCATGGTGGTGATCGTGAACTTCGTGGTGGACATCCTCTACGCCGTGATCGACCCCCGCGTGAAGGCTTCCGACATCTGATTCCCATGAGCGCCGCCGTGTCCACCCCCTCCTCTTCCACGCCCTCCGCCCCCGGCTGGCTGCACCGCGCCCTGCGCCACCGCAGTTTTGTCATTGGTGCTGTGTTGTCAGCGCTGCTGATCCTTGCTGCGCTGCTCTCCTTCGTCTGGACGCCCTGGTCGCCCTACGAGATGGACTTGGCCAACAAGCTGGCGAGTCCATCCGGCACCCACTGGCTGGGCACCGATGCCTTCGGGCGCGATGTCGCGTCGCTGCTGCTGGTGGGCGCGCGCAACTCCATCCTGGTGGGCGTGATCGCCGTGGGCATCGGCCTGACCATCGGCACGGCCCTGGGCCTGCTGGCCGCCGCCAAGCGCGGCTGGGTGGAAGAACTGATCATGCGGCTGGCGGACTTCACGTTCGCGTTCCCCGCCATCCTCTCGGCCATCATGATGACGGCGGTGTTCGGGGCGGGCATCGTCAATTCCATCATCGCCATCGGCATCTTCAACATCCCCACCTTCGCGCGCGTCACGCGCGCCTCGGCCAACGCCGTGTGGTCGCGCGAGTACATCATGGCCTCGCGCGCCTGCGGCAAGGGCGGCTGGCGCATCACCCTCGAGCATGTGCTGCCCAACATCCTGTCGGTGCTCATCGTGCAGGCCACCATCCAGTTCGCCATCGCCATCCTGGCGGAAGCCGCCCTCTCCTACCTGGGCCTGGGCACGCAGCCACCCCAGCCTTCGTGGGGCCGCATGCTCAGCGAGGCACAGACCCTGATGTTCCAGGCGCCGCTGCTGGCCGTGTGGCCCGGCGTTGCCATCGCGCTGGCCGTGCTGGGCCTGAACCTGCTGGGCGACGGCCTGCGCGACCTGCTGGACCCCCGCCTTTCGCGCAAGCGCTGATCCCGCCAAGCAGACCACCAGAATCCCACGATGTCTCTGTTAGAAGTCTCCAACCTCCGCATCCGCCTGCAGACCCACCGAGGCCCCGCCGACGCCGTGCGCGGCGTAAGCTTTTCGCTGGCGCGCGGAGAAACCCTGGGCCTGATCGGCGAGTCGGGCTGCGGCAAGTCCATCACCGCCATGTCGCTCATGGGCCTGCTGCCCGACAGCGCGCAGGTCACGGGCAGCATCCGCTTTGATGGCCAGGAGCTGGTGGGCCGCACCGATGCGCAGATGTGCAAGATGCGCGGCAACCGCATCGGCATGGTGTTCCAGGAGCCCATGACAGCCCTGAACCCCGTGCACACCATTGGCCGCCAGGTGGCCGAGCCCTTGCGTCTGCACCGTGGCATGAGCGCTTCGGCCGCGCGCGCGGAGGCCCTGGCGCTGCTCGACCGCGTGGGCATCCCCCACGCCGCGCAGCGCTTCGATGCCTACCCCCACCAGTTCTCGGGCGGCCAGCGCCAGCGCATCACCATTGCGATGGCCTTGGCCTGCGGGCCCGACCTGCTGATCGCCGACGAGCCCACCACCGCGCTGGACGTGACCATCCAGCAACAGATCCTGGACCTCATCAGCGACCTCGTGGCCGAGCGCAACATGGCGCTGATCCTCATCTCGCACGACCTCGGCGTGATCTCGCAGAACGTGGACCGAATGATGGTGATGTATGGCGGCAGCGTGGTCGAGAGCGGCTCCACCGCTTCCGTCTTCTCCGCCATGGCCCACCCCTACACACGCGGACTGTTCGCGGCACGGCCCCATCTGGGCGCCGTGCATGCACCCGGCCAGCGCCCGCGCCTGTCCACCATCCCCGGCACCGTGCCGGAACTCGTGGACCTGCCGGCCGGCTGCCCTTTCGCCGGGCGCTGCAGCTACACCGTGGATGCCTGCCACCACGATCGGCCCGAAGCCACGCTGGTGGCCACCGATGCCGATGGCGACCACGCGGTGCGCTGCCTGCGCCGCGAAGCCATCGCCGAGGCCCAGAGTGCCCAGGCGGTGAACATTGTCGAGGTGACCGCATGACCTCCCTGGCGTCCCTTTCCAACGCCCCCCTGCTGCAGGTGAAAGACCTGGTGCGTGAATACACGCTGCCGCGGGAACATCTGTTCCAGCCCCCGGGCAAGGTGCATGCACTCAACGGCGTGAGCTTTTCGGTGGCTGCAGGCCGCAGCCTGGGCATCGTCGGCGAATCGGGCTCGGGCAAATCCACCCTGGCCCGCCTGGTGATGGCGCTGGACACGCCGACCTCCGGCACCGTCGAGCTGCAGGGCCGCAACCTGCACCAGTTGCCCGCAGAGCAGCTGCGCCACGCGCGGCGCGACTTCCAGATGGTCTTCCAGGACCCCTACGGCTCGCTCGATCCGCGCCAGACGGTGGAGCGCATCGTGACCGAGCCCCTGCAGGCCCAGGGTGAAACCAGCCGCGCCGCCCAGCGCGAGCAGGCCGGCCAGGTGCTGGCCCAGGTGGGCCTGCGCACCAACGACCTCTCCAAGTACCCGCATGAATTCTCGGGCGGGCAGCGCCAGCGCATCGCCATCGCGCGCGCGCTCATCACGCGCCCGCGCCTCATCGTCGCCGACGAGCCCGTGAGCGCGCTCGACGTGTCCGTGCAGGCCCAGGTGCTGAACCTCATGCAGGACCTGCAGCAGGAGTTCGGCATCACGTACATGCTCATCAGCCACGACCTGGCGGTGGTCAACCATCTGTGCGATGAAGTCGTGGTGCTGTACCAGGGCCGCATCGTCGAACGCGGCTCGCCAGCTGAACTGTTCCGCAACGCGCAGCACCCCTACACCCAGTCGCTGGTGGGCGCCGTGCCGCAGGTGCAGCCCGGCCGGGCGCGCGCACGCCGCGCCGCGGCGGCCGCTGCCACGGCCACCGCAAAAACCGCATAACCAAATGCGCACGCGATGGTGTAAAAAGCTTTTGTGCTCCCCGGTAACAAATTGAAATGACACCGGGGCTTTCGTCTGGTTTTTTTGTCTGGAGAGTCCGAACATGCTGAACCGCCGTACCGTCCTAGCCACTGGCGCCATCGCCGCCGTGCCCCTGTCCACCTCGCTCGGCGCCCTGGCGCAGGGCCGCAAAGACGCCGTGGTGCTGGCCATGACGCTCGAACCCCCGGGCCTGGACCCCACGGCCGGCGCCGCATCGGCCATCGCCGAGATCGTGCAGTACAACATCTTCGAGACGCTCACCAAGATCAACGCCGACGGCAGCGTGTCGCCGCTGCTGGCCGAGAGCTGGGAGGTCTCGCCCGACCTCAAGACCTACACCTTCAAGCTGCGCCGGGGCGTGAAGTTCCAGAACGGCGAGCCCTTCAACGCGGCCGTGGTGAAGTTCTCGTACGACCGCGCCGGCGGCGAAAAGAGCACCAACAAGGACAAGCGCACCTTCGCCAACCTCACCACGCAGGTGGTGGACGACTACACCGTCGTGCTGCTCAACAAGGACATCGACCCCGACCTGCTGTTCGTGCTGGGCCAGGCCACCTCCATCATCGTGGAGCCCAAGAGCGCCGACACCAACGCCAACAAGCCCGTGGGCACCGGCCCCTACCAGCTGCAGGCCTGGAACAAGGGCTCCTCCGTGGTGCTGACGGCCTGGGAGGGCTTTCGCGATGCCAAGGCGCTCAAGATCAAGCGCGCCACGTTCCGCTTCATCTCCGACCCCGCCGCCCAGGTGGCCGCCCTGCTGGCCGGCGACGTGGATGCGTTCCCCCGCGTCACGCCCCGCAGCGTGCCGCAGTTCAAGGGCAACCCCAAGTTCCAGGTGGTGGTGAGCGGCTCGCGCGCCAAGACCATCCTGGCGATCAACAACGGCAAGAAGCCGCTGGACGACGTGCGCGTGCGCCGCGCCATCGCCGCCGCCGTGGACCGCAAGGCCGTGATCGAAGGTGCGGGCGACGGCTATGGCGCGCCCATCGGCAGCCACTACGTGCCCGGCGCGTTCGGCTACGTGGACACCACGGGCGTGAACCCCTACGACCCCGAGAAGGCCAAGAAGCTGCTGGCCGAGGCCGGCATCAAGACACCGCTGGAGCTGACCCTGACGCTGCCGCCCACGCCCTACGCCCGCCAGGGCGGCGAGGTGGTCGCCGCCCAGCTGGCCAAGGTCGGCATCATCGCCAAGATCCAGAACGTGGAATGGGCGCAGTGGCTGTCCGGCACCTACGGCAGCAAGAACTACGACCTGACCATCATCTCGCACGTGGAACCGTTCGACCTGGGCAACTTCGCCAAGCCCGACTACTACTGGGCCTACAACTCGCCCAAGTTCAACGAGCTGTTCAACCAGATCAAGAACGCCGCGCGCCCCGCTGACCGCGCACGCCTGCTGGGCGACGCGCAGCGCCTGCTGGCCAACGATGCGGTGCACGCGTTCCTGTACTCCAACCAGTGGATCACGGTGGCCAACAAGAACCTCAAGGGCCTGTGGAAAGACATGCCCGTGTTCGTGAACGACATCTCCACGCTGTCCTGGAGTTGATGAGACACCCCCCTGAGGCCCTGCGGGCCTTCCCCCCGCTCTCACATCGCTGCGCGATGTGGGCAGGGGGACGCAGCCCTCGCTGCGGGGCGGCCCTTGCTCGGCTGCCCGCGCCTGGGCCGTGCCCTTTTCAGAGGCTGTGGGTGGCGCGCCGAGCAATGAATAGCTGAAACGCTCGGGAGCAGATAGCTCCTGAAACAATAGCTGCCAGCGCTTTATCCATAGGCGTTATCAGCCTTTTTTACCAAAAATCCCTCTACCATGACCGCCCTGCACGACCTGCCCGCCCACGACCTCCTGGCCGCCTACCGCGCGCGCCGCCTCTCGCCCGTCGAGGTCACGCAGGCCGTGCTGGCCCACATCGGGCGCTGGGAGCCCCACATAAAGGCGACCTACCTGCTGCGGCCCGAGGCCGCCCTGGCGCAGGCCCGCGAATCGGAAGCGCGCTGGCTGCGTGGCGAGCCCAAGGGCGCGCTCGACGGCGTGCCCAGCACCATCAAGGAAAACATCTCGACGCAAGGCGACCCGACCCCCCTGGGCACCGCCGCTGTCGAACTCGTGCCCGCCGCCGCCGATGCGCCGCCCGCCGCCCGCATGCGCGAGGCCGGTGCCGTCATCGTGGCCAAGACCACCATGCCCGACTACGGCATGCTGTCCTCGGGCCTGTCGACCTTCCACCCACTGTCGCGCAACCCCTGGGACGTGAGCAAGGGCCCGGGCGGCTCCAGCGCCGGCGGCGGTGCCGCCGCTGCGGCGGGCTACGGGCCGCTGCACATCGGCACCGACATCGGCGGCTCGCTGCGCCTGCCCGCCAGCTGGTGCGGCATCTTCAGCCTGAAGCCCAGCCTGGGCCGCATCCCGATCGACCCGCCCTACACCGGCCGTGCCGCCGGCCCCATGACCCGCACGGTGGCCGACGCTGCGCTGATGATGCAGGTACTCAGCCAGCCGGACGCGCGCGACAGCATGAGCCTGCCAGCGCAGGACATCGCCTGGAGCCAGTTCAACAAGGGCGTGGAGCGCCTGCGCGGCCTGCGCATCGGCCTGCTGCTGGACGCGGGCTGCGGCCTGCCGGTGGAACCCGAAGTGAAGGCCGCCGTGGAACGCGCAGCCCGCCTGATGGAGGCCGCTGGTGCCACCATCGTGCCCATGCTGCCCTTCATGACCCAGGCCATGCTCGACGGCATGGACCACTTCTGGCGCATGCGCTCCCACATCGACCTGAAGGCCCTGCCCGCGCAGCAGCGCGACAAGGTGCTGCCCTATATCCGCACCTGGGCCGACAGCGCCGCCAGCATGAGCGGCACCGAGGTCTTCAACGCCAGCCACCAGTTCCACCTCACGCGCGTGAATACGGTGAAGGCCTGCAGCGCGTTCGACTACGTGATCTCGCCCGTGGCGCCGATGCCCGCCTTCCAGGCCGAACTGCCCTCGCCCACCAACGACCCGCTGCGCCCGCTCGAGCACATCGGCTTCACCGTGCCGTTCAACATGTCCGAACAGCCGGCGGCCTCGGTCAACTGCGGCTACACCGCCAGCGGCCTGCCCATCGGCCTGCAGATCGCCGGCGCGCGCTTCGACGACCTGGGCGTGCTGCAGGTGGCCCATGCGTTCGAGCTGATCCGCGAGCCGCAAAAGGCCTGGCCGCTGCCGCCTGCGGCTTAACCCCGAGGGCCCGGCGGGGTGGATGTTGGTAACCTAGGGGTTGGCAACACGCACGCCCCGCGTGCGGCGCCCCCTCCGGGCTGGCCTGCGCCCCGGGCCACCACGACACGCACCACTTCAACGAATCACCGCATGGACATCCTCATCCTGGCGATCCTCATCGCCACCGGCACCTTCATGCTCAACGCCAAGGAGCAGCGCAAGCGCATCGTGCTGCTGGGCAACCATCTGGCGCACTACCAGATCGAAAAGCTGATGGAAGCGCTCACAGACGGCTACCTGCGGGCCCTGGGTGAAAGCACCGACGAGCGCCGCAGCCAGATCTGGAGCCTGCTGAGCACCACCGAACAGCAGCTGAGCGAGCAGTTCAGCCGCTTCGCCGCGGACTTCGCCAAGGTGAGCGACGCCGACGCGCGGGTCAGCCGCCTCGCGATGGCCATCCCCTTCGCCGAGAAGATCCTGCCGGCGTTCACCTTCGACATGCGGCGGGCCCTGGCGATCCATGCACGCGGCATCACCCATGTGGTGCAGAACACCAGCCACCTGTCGCCCAAGGACCGGGCCTACATGATGACGGCGGAGCTGTTCCTGATGCAGCACACCTGCCACTGGTTCTGCAAGTCCAAGACCGTTGCCACGGCCCGCATGCTGGCGCGCCACCAGACGCCGCATGAGCAGCTGGTGGCCTCCGTATCGGCCGAGACACGCAAGGCCTATCTGACGCTGATCAAGGGCGGCTGAGCCCTGCCGCCCAACAATGCCCCCATGCCATCCACCGCCACGCACGCACTGACCGACAGCCTGGGCAACACCGCCACCCTGCGCGAGCCAGGCAGCGCGGCGGCGTTGAATGACTTCGTGGAAGGCTTCATCGCCTGCGAGGCCCGCGCGGTGAACGTGCTGCAGGCCGCCGGCGACCCCAGCGCCATCGTGCAGGCCTGCTGCGCGGCACTGCACATGTTCGCCGAATCGGCGCAGGCGCCGGGCAACGCACGCCCCTTCATCGACCGGGCGCTCGCCCATGCCCCTGCGGCGAGCGAGCGCGAACAGCGCTTCGTGGCCGCCGTCGCCGCCTGGGTTCATGGCGACCTGCCGCGCGCCGTCGCGCTGCACGAGGAGCAGGCCCGCCTGTTTCCGCGCGACCTGGCCTCCCTCAAGCTCGGCCAATACCATCTGTTCAACCGCGGCGACTCCCCCGGCATGCTGCGCCTGGCGCTGCAGGCCCTGCCCGCGGCCGCCGACGTGCCCTACCTGCACGGCATGCTGGCCTTTGGCTGGGAGCAGTGCCACCGGCTCACCGAAGCGGAAGCCGCCGCGCGCCATGCGGTGCGCCTGTGCCGCAAGGAACCCTGGGCCCACCATGCCCTCGCACACGTGATGCTGACACAGGGGCGCATCGGCGAAGGCGCGGACTTCATGGCCGGCGTGAGCGACACCTGGACGGGGCTCAACTCCTTCATGGTCACGCACAACTGGTGGCACCAGGCACTCTTCCTGCTGGAGCAGGACCGGCACGCCGAGGTGCTGGCGCTGTACGACAGCCAGGTGTGGGGCGTGGTCAAGGAATACACGCAGGACCAGATCAACGCCGTCTCGCTGCTGGCGCGGCTGGAACTGGCGGGCGTGGATGTGGGCCACCGCTGGGCCGACGTGGCCGGCCACCTGGCACTGCGCCTGGCCGACCATGTGCTGCCGTTCCTGGACCTGCAGTATCTTTACGGCCTGGCCCGCGCGGGCCGCACGGAGGCGGCACGCACGCTGCTGCGCAACATCGAGGCCCACGCCGCCACGCGCACCGAGGCACATGAACGCACCGTGTGGAAGCAGGTGTGCGAGCCCGCCGCGCGCGGCCTGCTGGCGCATGCGCAAGGCGACTGGGCCACGGCGGCGGAGCAGCTGGGCCTGGCATTGCCACGGCTGCTGGAGATCGGCGGCAGCCACGCGCAGCGGGATTTGTTCCACCAGATCTGGCTGGATGCGCTGCAGCGCAACGGGCAGTGGGCGGCGGTGCAGAACCTGCTGCAGCCGATGGCCAATGCGCAGCCGGAGTCGGTGCGGCTCGCGCGGCAGGTGGGGGTGGTCAATGGCGCCCTGGGGCTGCTGCTGCCACACCAGGGATAGCGGAGCCCGGCGATAGAAGCAGGCGCGGGCGCGGCCCGCCCTCCCCTGTGCCTGCCGCCAGGCTATCTCACCAGCAGCTTCGTCTGGTCATACACCGGCTGCGCCGGCAGGTCCGCCAGGTGCCGCACATCGGCCCAGTCCAGCACCTCCACCACATCGGCATCCACCCGCACGCGGTTCAGGCCGGCGTTGGGGATGTCGCTCTGGCGCGGGCCGTCCAGGCCCGTGCCGCGGGCGGTGCGCCAGATCATGTCGAGCACGCCGCCGTGGGTGACCACCATGACTTTTTTCCCCGTGTGCCGCAGCGCGATGCGGCGCACGGCGTCCATCACGCGGGTGTGGAACTGGCGCGTGGTCTCGCCGCCGGGCATGCCGTAGTCGGCTTCGAAGCGCAGCCACTGGGTCCAGGCATCGGCGTGTTCGATCTTGATGTCGTCCACGCGCTTGCCGTCCACCACGCCGAAGCTCTGCTCGCGCAGGCTGCTGTCGGTGAGGGTGTCGATGCGCAGTTCCGGGAACAGCACCTGCAGGCTGGGCGTGGCGGTCTGCTGCGTGCGGATGAGGTCGCTGCAGACCAGGTGGTCCACCACGATCTGTTCCGCGGCCAGGCGTTCGGCGAGGCGGCGGGCCTGTTCGTGGCCGGTGGCGTTGAGGGGCACATCCACGTGGCCCTGGAAGCGCAGTTCGCGGTTCCAGTCGGTCTCGCCGTGGCGGATCAGAATCAATTCAGTCATGCATGCCATTATCGAATGCATGCACATGATTGCAAGCACTTTTGACTGCTAGCGCTTATGCAACAAGCGCTGATAGCTATGTTTTTTATAACAGCAGCCTGTCCACCACCCACCGTGCGGCACGTCACCGCATGGGCACGATGAGCACTTTGCGGCGCGGCTGGCAGCCAGGGCCTTCGTAGGCGGCGCTGTCGCGCTGCCAGCCATGGCCCGGCGAGGCTTGCGCGCAGACGCGTGCGCCATCCACCATGCTGCGCCAGTAGTACCAGGGCGCGGGGGCGGCCTGTGCGGGCGGCATCAGCAGTGCCAGCAGGGCGAGGGCAAGCAGGGAGCGGGCGACAACCGGCATGGGGGTGGTGAAGATATCAGGCGTGGGTTCCGCCCATGCTACGCACCGTGCGCCGGACCGATGCCCGGAAAAGCGGCAATATCGGCGGCATCGGCGGTCACGATCCAGCCTTCGAGCGGGTCCAGCCCGGGCGGCAGGCCGTAGAGCGCGTCGCCCTCTGCATGGCGCTGCTGGGCCCAGGCGGCCTGCAGCAGGCACAGCACGGCGTCCGGGCTGTCGCCGCTCGCGTCGTCCACCAGCACATCGCGCTGCGCGTGGCTGAGCTTCAGGCGCAGGCCCAGCCGGGTCTGGCCCATCTCCAGCGCATTCACAAGGTCCTTGCGGGCAATGAGCCGGTCGGGCGTGTGCTTGGCGCGGTCGTCGCTCTTGTAGCTGCGCCGCTGCAGCACTTCGCGCGCCAGCAGCCCCGGGTAGGCTTCCAGCGCCACGCGGTGCGGGTCTCCGCCGTGCAGGCCCGGCAGGTGGACACCGGCGTCCAGCAGCAGCGGCAGGCCCGCGTGCAGCATGTAGGCCACGGGCGGGTTCACCCATTTCATCGACGGGCTGGAGCCCGCGGGCCCGTCGGTGGCGCGGTGCGCGAACTTGCCGCCCTCGGGGCGTGCGTCGCAGAACGCGGCGAACTGGTCGCGGATCTGCGCGCGGCTGAGGCCGCGGTAGTGCTGCATGCAGGCGCGCCACTGCACCGGCCAGCCCAGCGCCCGCACCAGCTCGCGCGGCAGGCCGAAGGGCAGGTCGAAGCCGCCCACCCAATCGCCCGGCCGGGCGAGCCACTCGCCCAGCGCGGCCAGCGTGTCAAAGCGCTCCAGCGCGGCGAGCTGCACCCGCGCGCCCTGGCGCTGGCCCAGCGCCAGCACGACGGGCTTGCGCCGCGTGGGGCTGCTGGAGAAATCGCAGCCCAGCAGCAGGGGACGGATGGGCTCCGCCATGACGGCCTACCCCAGCGCCAGGGCGGTGACACCCGCGGCAATGCACAGCGCGCCAAAAATGCGCGCCACACGGTCGCCCTCGCCCAGCAGGTGGCCGCCGATGAGCGCCGCGAACAGCATGGACACCTCGCGCGCGGGCGCCACGTGGGACATGGGCGCCTCGCGCATCGCGTACAGCACCAGCACGTAGGCCACGGGGCTCACCGCCGCCACCAGCAGCGCGAAGCGCCACTGCGCCAGCCACAGCGCACGGGCCGTGGGCAGGTCGCGCAGCACCACGGGCGCGAGCAAGCCCACGCGCACGAAGTTGCCCATGTAGTCCACCAGGATGGGGGACATCAGCAGGATCTTGACCGCATAGCCATCCACCACGGTGTAGCTGGCGATGAAGGCGCCCGTGAGCAGGCCGTAGAGCATGCCCTTGTGCACGCGCGCCCGGGCGGCAGGGTCGTGCGCGGCGCGCAGCAGGCCCGGGCCGCCCGCGATCAGGAACACCCCGCCCACCACGCCGGCGATGCCGGCCACGCCCAGCGCCGAGATGCGCTCGCCAAGGACCGTCACCGCCACCAGCGACGACAGCAGCGGCCCGGAACCGCGCGCCAGCGGGTAGACGACGGTGAGATCGGCCTTGCTGTAGCCGCGCAGCAGGATGACGAAGTAGCCCACGTGCAGCAGCCCGCTGGCCGCGACGAAGGCCCACTCCGTGGCCCCCCACAGCGGCACGGCATCGCGCCCCAGGTACCAGCCCAACGGCGCCCAGATGACCATCATGATCACCGAGGTGAAGAACGCGAACCGCGAATCGCCCCCGGCCTTCTTGGCCACGATGTTCCAGCACGCGTGGATGAGGCCGGCAAGGATGATGAGGGCGAAGGCGGTAAGGGTCACGGATGAGAAGAAGAGCGGCCTGAATGCAAAAAGCCGCAGAACCGGGTGGGCTGCGGCCGAAACAACGAGGCCAGAGCATCAGCGAAAAGTGGGGTGACTTGTGTAGCGAGCGGTCTCAGCCTGGGTGGAGGAACGCAGCCGCAGTCCCGTGCGGCGAGTACCGCAGGCCCGGGGTGTGGCCGCGCAGCAGCAAAACACCCCGCCTTTCAGGCTCTGCCGATGATGGAGGCCGTGGCCATCAGTTCTTCGAGCAGCGCGAACGACACCTTGCCCGACACGGCATAGGGGTCCAGCTCGGGCTTCTCCGAGTACTTGAGCAGGATGGAGTGGTTGATCTTGGACAGGTTCACCTGCCCCATGGTCCAGCCACCGAAGCGGCGTTCGGCGATTTCTTCGTAGTGCAGCAGCTCCACGTTCTTGTGGCGCGGGTCCTTCTGGATGTGGCCGTACAGGTCGCTCACCGCGGAGCGCCCGCCTTCGATGGCCTGAAGGAACACGCCGCCGCCGTAGCACAGCACCCCGGTGATGCCGCAGCCCGGGTTGTGCTGGCGCGACTGCGTCAGGATGGCTTCGATGGCGGCGGGCGAAGTGTCCACCGCGCGGCTGGCATAGAGCAGGCGTACGAGCATGGTCAGTTCCTTCCAGGGATGAGGGACAGAAATTCGCGGCGCAGCGCCGAATCTTTGAGGAACACGCCACGCATCACGGAGTTGATCATCTTGCTGTCCATCTCGCGCACGCCGCGCCAGGACATGCAGAAGTGGCTGGCCTCCATCACGATGGCCAGGCCGTCGGGCTGGGTCTTTTCCATGATGAGGTCGGCCAGCTGCACCACGGCCTCTTCCTGGATCTGCGGGCGGCCCATGACCCAGTCCACCAGGCGCGCGTACTTGGACAGGCCGATCACGTTGGTGTGTTCGTTGGGCATCACGCCGATCCAGATCTTGCCGATCACCGGGCAGAAATGGTGGCTGCAGGCGCTGCGCACGGTGATGGGGCCCACGATCATGAGCTCGTTCAGGTGCTCGGCGTTCGGGAATTCCGTGATGGCCGGCTGCGCCACGTAGCGGCCCTTGAACACCTCGTTGAGGTACATCTTGGCCACGCGGCGCGCGGTGTTGTTGGTGTTGTGGTCGCCTTCGGTGTTGATCACCATGCTGTCGAGCACGCCCTGCATCTTGACCTCGACCTCGTCGAGCAGCTTCTCCAGCTCGCCGGGCTCGATGAACTCGGCGATGTTGTCATTGGCATGAAAACGCTTGCGGGCAGCGGCAAGGCGCTCTCGGATCTTGACGGAGACAGGCGTGCCTTCATCATCCGGCGGGGTGGACGTCATATCGGCGGCGGGTTGGCTGGACATGGTCAGAATCGTAACAGCGATTGACACACCGCAGATTTCAAAGGTTTTTGGCCTCCACCGCTTGATGGCAAAGCGCCAGCAGCTATGCTATTCATAGCAATACTTACCAAGGGCGCCGCCCCACGCCAGTGCCACCGTGGAAGCGGCTTTGCCGGGCCACGGGTGGCGTCCCCCGGGGGAAAGCGGCGCAGCCGCTCAGGGGGCTCAATAGCTTTTTCCGGTGATCCACAGCGCCAGCCGCATGAGGCCGAAGGCAATGCGGTCCAGCACGCGCTGGCGCAGCGGGCGGCCCGCGTAGCGCGCCGGGTCCATGCGCCGGCCGGCATGCTGCATCGCATGCACCAGGCGCTGGCGCAGGTCGGTGGCAAAGGCGGCGTCCTCCACCACCACGTTGGCCTCGCGCGCCAGCAGCAGGCTCAAGGGGTCGAGGTTGGACGAGCCCACCGTGGCCCAGGGCCTGTCGCCCATCGCGTCGATCACGGCCACCTTGGCGTGCAGGAAGCTGGGCGCGTATTCGTGGATCTCCACCCCCGCCTCCAGCAGCGCGCCATACACGGGCCGTGCCGCGTGGTACTGCATGAAGTACTCGTAGCGCCCCTGCAGCAGCAGGCGCACCCGCACGCCCCGGCGCGCCGCCATCACCAGCGCGCGGCGCAGCTTGCCGCCGGGCATGAAATAGGCGTTGGCGATGATGACTTCGTGCCGCGCGGCGCCGATGGCGCGGCGGTAGGCCTTTTCGATGCGGCTGCGGTTGCGCACGTTGTCGCGCAGCACCAGCGCGGCGCGCATGGGCGGGCCGGCCTCGGCGGCCTGCAGCGCATGCTTGGCCGCGCTGGCGGCGCGCAAGGCCTGCAGGGCCTCGGGCAGGCGGCGCTGGCGCGCGTCGCGCACCGCCTGCATGCGCCACCACAGCTGGTCCATGGTCTCGCTGGCCGATGCCACCAGGCTGCCCGTGGCCTGCACCGCAAAGTCAAAGCGCGGCGCCTCCAGCGCGCCGTGGTTGGGGTCGTGGAAGTCGTCCAGCACGTTGATGCCGCCGCAAAACAGCATGCAGCCGTCCACCACGCACAGCTTGCGGTGCAGCCGCCGCCACCGGTGTGGCAGCAGCAGGCCCAGAGGGCCGAGCGGCGAATACACGCGGTACTGCACGCCGGCCGCCTGCAGGCGCTGCGCCCAGCCGTGGGGCAAGGCGCCCGTGCCCACGCCATCCACCACCAGCTGCGTGCGCACGCCGCGCTGCGCCGCGCGCATCAGGGCCTCGGCCACGGCGGCGCCCGCGCCGGTGAAGTCGAAGATGTAGGTCTCGAACTGGATGTCCGACAGGGCGGCGTCCATGGCCTGGATCAGCGCGGGAAAAAGCTCCTCGGCCCCTTGCAGCAGGCGCACCTGGTGGTCGTCGGAAAATCCTGCCCCATGGGCCCGCGCGAAAGGCTTTCTTCTCATTTCGGAAGCCCGTCGCCCGGCGGGGGCGTCGCCCCTTCCTGGGAGGAAGGCGCCGCGAGCGGCACAACGGGGGTCATAGCCTGAACTCGGCGATCAGCGGGAGGTGGTCGGACATGCGCCACCAGATGCGGCCGCGCGGCACATGCAGCGACAGCGGCGTGAGGCCGCGCACGTACACATGGTCCAGCTGCGCCAGCGGCAGCCGCGCCGGGTAGGTGAAAGTGCGCGGCGCGTCGAACTCGTGCAGCGCAAAGCCGGCCAGCATGCGCTTGACCTGCTGGCCCCAGTCATTGAAATCCCCGGCCACCACGACGGGCGCGCCGGACGGCACCTCGCGCTCGATGAAGCGCTGCAGGCGTTCGATCTGGCGGATGCGGCTGCCGGGAATGAGCCCCAGATGCACCACGATCACGTGGATGCGCCGCCCGTGGGCATCCACCTCGACATGCAAGAGCCCGCGCTGCTCGAAGCGGTGGTCCGAGATGTCTTCGTGCTGGTGCCCGATCACGGGCCAGCGCGACAGCAGGGCGTTGCCATGTTCTCCGTGTTTGGTGGTGGCGTTGGTGCGGTACACGGCCTCGTAGCCCTCGGGCGCGAGGAACTCGGCCTGGGGCAGTTCGGGCCAGCGCTGAAAATAGGTCGCCTCGCGCCGGTGGAGCTTGCGCACCTCCTGCAGGCAGACGATGTCGGCGTCGAGCTGCTCCACCGCCAGGCCCAGGTTGTGGATCTCCAGGCGGCGCGCGGGCCCGATGCCCTGCACGCCCTTGTGAATGTTGTAGGTGGCCACCCGCAGAATATCGTCGTGTTCCATGTCCTGATTGTGTCGCAAGCCGCGCTGGCTGCGGGTTTGCCCGACGCTGAAAGCCGCGGCGGCGGCTTACACTTGGTTGCACTCCACTCCCCCGCCGTGGCGGGCCGGCACACACCCTGATGGCTACCGAGAACGACCCATCCGCCGCGCCTGCGGTGCTGGCGCTGATCGTCGACAGCAATGCCACTTCCCGCAGCATCCTCGTGGGCCAGTTGCGCGAGTACGGCGTGACCCGCATCGTGCAGTGCACCCGGGTGCAGGATGCGCGCAGCCGGCTGGAGCACACGGTGTTCGACTACGTACTGTGCGAGCAGTATTTCGGCGAATCGGGCTATTCGGGCCAGACCCTGCTGGACGACCTGCGGCGCGCGCAGCTGTTGCCCTTCTCCACCGTGTTCTTCATGGTCACGTCAGAGGCCTCGTACGCCGCCGTGGCCGAGGCCGCCGAGTCCGCGCTCGACGGCTATCTGCTCAAGCCCTTCACGCCCAGCGCGCTCTTCGAGCGCCTGAGCCTGGCGCGCCTGCGCAAGATCCATCTGCGCCCGATCTTCGACGCCATCGAGGCCGAGGATTTCGAGCGTGCCGCGCAGCTGTGCGTGGAGCGCTTCGAATCGCGCCAGCCCTACTGGCTGTATGCCGCGCGCATCGGCTCCGAACTGCTGCTGCGCCTGTCCCGCCACGACGAGGCCCGCACGCTGTTCGAGGCCGTGATCGCCGCCCGCGCCCTGCCCTGGGCCAAGCTCGGGGTGGCACGCGCGCAGATCGAATCCGGGCAGGCGGCGCGGGCCATCACCACGCTGCAGGAGCTGATCGGCGAGGACGCCTCCTTCGCCGACGCCTACGACGTGCTGGGCCGCGCGCAGGTGGAACTGGGCAACTTCTCGCAGGCCATCGAGACCTACCGCACGGCCAGCGGCCTCACGCCGGATTCGGTGGTGCGGCTGCAGAAGCTGGGGATGATGTCGTACTACATGGGCGACCGCGAAACCGCCACCAAGGTGCTGGCACGGGCGGCCGTGCTGGGCATCGACTCCAAGCTGTTCGACTTCCAGTCGCTGGTGCTGCTCACGTTCTCGTACTTCGCCGACAACGACCGCAAGGGCATCGAGCGCTGCATGGCCGACTTTGGCCGCATCCTGGAGCGGCACGAGTCCAGCGCCCGCATCCGGCGTTTCGCGGCGGTGGCGCGCACGCTGCAGCTCATCCAGCAGCGCCAGTTCTCGCAGGCCGTGGAATCCGTGCGCGGCATGGCCGGCGAGATCACCTCCAGCGGCTTCGACTTCGAGGCCGCGTGCAACCTGGGCAGCCTGCTGGCCGTGCTCGCGGTCACCTCGATCGACCTGTCCGAGGGCGAGGGCTGGGTGCGCGCGCTGGGCATGCGCTACGCCAACACACGGGGCCTGACCGAGCTGCTGGCCAACGCCTGCGGCCTGCACGCACCTTACGGGGAGATGGTGCGCGACTGCCTCGTGCAGATCAACAAGACCGCCGAGGCCGCCATGGCACAAAGCCTGGCCGGCGACCCGGCGGGCGCCGTGAACCACCTGCTGCAGCAGGCCGGGCACACGCTCAACTCCAAGCTGGTGGACATGTCCCAGCAGGTGCTGCTGCGCCACCGCGCGCGCATGGCCTCGCCCGAAACTCTGCAGGACGCCATCGACGCGCTGCGCACGCGTGTGGGCACCGCGCCCACGCGGGCGATCCTGGGGCAGGACAGCGAACGCCGGCCCGGCGGCGTGGTGCTGCGCGTGCGCGGCGGCGGCGATGAGCCCACCCGCATCCCGTCGCCGCCCCAGGACAGCCTGGCCCCCGACCCCGCCGAGCCTCCCGACCCCGCGGCCGCGCTGCGCCTGCGGCCGGTCTGAAAATCCCGGGAACGCCGCTGGACGGGCGCCCCTCTGGTGCCATCGGCGACGCGCCTGGCGCCCTCCAAGCCTCAGGCCTGCCCGGCGAACCGGGGCAACAGCAGGCAGGCTTCGGCGTTCGACGCGGAAAAACAGGCGTCCGCGGCGGCCTGCCAGGGTAGCCACCGGAACGCATCGTGCTCGCGCGGGCTGAGCACGACCGGGGTGCCTGAAGGCACGCGCAGCCCGAACACCCGCTCCCGGTTGCGCACCACGCCGGGCGCGTAGCGGTACAGCCACTGCGGCCAGATGTCGTAGACGTTCTCCAGCGCCCAATCGGTCAGCACGCAGCCGGGCGACCGCGCATCGATGCCGGTTTCCTCCGCCACCTCGCGGCGGGCCGTCTCCTCAAAAGGCTCCTCCAGGCGGTCCTTGCTGCCGGTGACGGACTGCCAGTGCCCCTCGCCGCCCACGCGGCGAATCAGCAGCACCTCCAGCGCCGGGGTGTGGATCACCACCAGCACCGACTCCGGGAGCTTGCAGGGCCGCTGCGCTGCCACCATGGCGCCCTCCTCACCCGCCCCTGGAGCGCGTGGCGGCGGCGGTGGTGGGCACGGGCGGGGGCAATTCCTTGGCCTGCAGCGCACGCACCTGCACCACCAGCTGGTTGTGCGCATCCAGGAACGCCGCGGCGATGACCTTGCCCTCGTTGGTATTGCTCCAGCCCGCCCCCGCCGCGCCACCGAGCTTGCCGAACACGAGCCCGCCCACCCCCAGGTCGGTGGTGCGTGCCGCCCCGGTGGCCGCGGCCACCTGCTCGGTGGTTTCGTTGTCGGACAGCAGCAGGGCCGTCTGCGCCTCCTTGAACTTGACCTGCTCCACCAGACCGGCCAGGCCGGCAATGTCGCGCAGCACCGGAATCATCGCGATCACCCCGGCCAGGCCGCGCCCCGCATCCTGCTCGCTGAAGGTCAGGCTGGGGGTGAGCGTGTACTGCGCCTCATAGCCCTTGCCCTTGGCCACGGTGGAGTTGTTCTTGCGCAGGATGCCGGAGTCCTTCAGGTCCTGCTCCTGGATGGTGCCGCGCAGGCCGGCCGAGCGGTCCACCACCCGAAAGCAGCCGCTTTGCTGCGCCAGCAGCTTGACCAGGGGCACGGGGGATGCCGGCAGGTGGTAGCCCGAACCCACGGTGTAGCCGTTGGGGTTCTCGGCCAGCGCCAGCGTGGCCACGGGTGCTTCGCAGCGGACCAGCTCGCGGGCGGCGTTCTGCGCGCCCTGGGGCCCGGCCGAACCGGTGACCACCGAGCCGCCCTGGCCCAGTTCGGTCTTCTTTTCGCCGCAGCCCGCCAGGGCCAGCAGCAACACCCCTGCCAGCAGGGCCGGGATCGTCATGGAACGCATGGAAGGCTTCCTTTCAACGCTGGGGAACCAGCCAAGAAAAAAGCGGCATGGGGCCGAGGCCCCTGCCGCTTTGTGGTGCGATGCCGCCGGAGTGCATCTGCGAGATCGATCTGGCGGATGCCCCGGATCAGGCCGCCTTGATGGCGTCGGGGTTGCGCAGGCGGATGTGCAGCTCGCGCAGCTGCTTTTCGTCCACCGGCGAAGGCGCCTGCGTCAGCAGGTCCTGCGCACGCTGGGTCTTGGGGAAGGCGATCACGTCGCGGATCGACTCTGCGCCGGTCATCAGCGTGATCAGGCGGTCCAGGCCGAAGGCGAGGCCACCATGCGGAGGCGCGCCGTACTGCAGCGCGTCCAGCAGGTAGCCGAACTTGGCCTGTGCGTCTTCGGGCGTGATCTTGAGGGCATCGAACACCTTCTTTTGCACATCGGCGCGGTGGATACGCACCGAGCCGCCACCCAGCTCCCAGCCGTTGAGCACCATGTCGTAGGCCTTGGCGATGCACTTGCCAGGGTCCGTGTCCATCAGGTCCTCATGGCCATCCTTGGGCGACGTGAAGGGGTGGTGCACGGCGGCCCAGCGGTCGTTCTCTTCGTCATGCTCGAACATCGGAAAGTCCACCACCCACAGCGGTGCCCAACGGCTTTCGAACAGGCCGTTCTTCTTGCCGAAGTCGCTGTGGCCGACCTTCAGGCGCAGTGCGCCGATGGAGTCGTTGACGATCTTTTCCTTGTCGGCACCGAAGAACAGCAGGTCGCCATCCTGGGCGCCGGTGCGCTTCAAGATCTCGGCGATGGCTGCGTCGTGCAGGTTCTTGACGATGGGGGACTGCAGGCCTTCGCGGCCGTTGGCCACCTCGTTGACCTTGATCCAGGCCAGGCCCTTGGCGCCGTAGATCTTCACGAACTCGGTGTAGGCGTCGATCTCGCCGCGCGAGATCTGCGCGCCGCCCGGCACGCGCAGGGCCACCACGCGGCCGCCCTTGGTGGTGGCGGGCGCGGAGAACACCTTGAAGTCCACGTCCTTCATCACTTCGGTCAGCTCGGTGAATTCGAGCTTCACGCGCAGGTCGGGCTTGTCGGAGCCGAAGCGGAAAGCCGCCTCCTGGTAGGTCATGATGGGGAACTCGCCCAGGTCCACGCCCAGCTGGGTCTGGAACACCTCGGCGATCATGCGCTGGAAGATCGCGCGGATCTCTTCCTCGCCCAGGAACGAGGTCTCGCAGTCGATCTGCGTGAACTCGGGCTGGCGGTCGGCGCGCAGGTCTTCGTCGCGGAAGCACTTGGTGATCTGGTAGTAGCGGTCATAGCCGGCCACCATCAGCATCTGCTTGTACAGCTGGGGCGACTGGGGCAGCGCGAAGAACTGGCCATCGTGCACGCGGCTCGGGACCAGGTAATCGCGCGCGCCTTCGGGCGTGCTCTTGCCCAGCATGGGCGTCTCGATGTCGATGAAGCCTTCCTTGTCCAGGAAGTTGCGCACCTGGATGGCCGTCTTGTAGCGCAGCATCATGTTGCGCTGCATGTGCGGGCGGCGCAGGTCCATCACGCGGTGCGTGAGGCGGGTGGTCTCCGACAGGTTCTCGTCGTCCATCTGGAACGGAGGCGTGACCGAGGGGTTGAGCACGTTCAGCTCGTGGCACAGCACTTCGATCTGGCCGCTCTTGAGCTTGTCGTTGGTGGTGCCGTCGGGACGGGGGCGCACCAGCCCCTTGACCTGCACGCAGAACTCGTTGCGCACATCTTCGGCGGTCTTGAACATGTCGGCACGGTCCGGGTCGCACACCACCTGCACGTAGCCTTCGCGGTCGCGCAGGTCGATGAAGATCACGCCGCCATGGTCGCGGCGACGGTTCACCCAGCCCGACAGGGTGACGGTTTGGCCCATCAGGGCTTCGGTCACAAGACCGCAATAGTGGGAACGCATGGCCATGGCAGAAACTTCCGGCGCCCAGGGGGCGCGTTAAGGGGATTACTTACTTGGATGAAACGAGCGTCGGGTCCGCCGGAGCGACCACGCCCATCGAAACAATGTATTTGAGGGCGGCGTCCACGCTCATGTCGAGCTCGACGCAGTCGCTCTTGCGCAGCATCACGAAATACCCGCCCGTGGGGTTGGGCGTGGTGGGCACGTACACGCTCACGAATTCGTCGCGCAGGTAGGCCGCCACCTCGCCGTTGGGCGCCCCGGTGACGAAGGCCACGGTCCAGACACCCTCGCGCGGCCACTGCACCAGCACGGCCTTGCGAAACGCGTTGCCGCTTTCGGAGAACAGCGTGTCCGACACCTGCTTGACGCTGGAGTAGATGGAGCGCACGACCGGGATGCGGTGCACCAGGGCATCGCCCCACTGCACGAGCTTGCGGCCCGCGAAGTTGCTGGCGATGGCGCCCACCACCAGCAGGATGAGCAGCGTGAGGACCACGCCGAAGCCGGGAATGTGGATTCCCAGCAGCTTGTCGGGGTGCCATGCGCCCGGCAGGATCTGCAGGGTCTGGTCGAGCGTGCTCACGATCCAGTTGAGCACCCACGCCGTGATGACCCCTGGCACGATCACCAGAAGGCCGGTCAACAGCCATTTGCGCAAGGCAGCCATGAAGGTACTCAGTTCGACGAAGGGGTTGTGGAGGTTGAACCGCCGCCAGCGCTTGGTGCAGCTGCGCTGGATGCTTCTTTTTTAGGAGCATCTCCGGTGCTGGCGGGAGCGGGCGCGTCGGACTTCGACTCCGGCTTGGCCTCGGTGGCGGTGGCGGGGGCGGAATTCCCGCCGTTGCCGCCGCGGAAATCCGTCACATACCAGCCGGAGCCCTTGAGCTGGAAACCCGCCGCGGTCACCTGCTTGGAAAAGGCCTGCGCGCCGCAGGCGGGGCAGACCGTCAGGGGCGCGTCGGAGATTTTTTGCAGCACATCCTTGGCATGGCCGCAGGAGCCGCATTTGTAGGCGTAGATAGGCATGTCAGAGTGTTGAGGGAAAGTGCAAAACCCTCAATTATAGGCGGCATGCCCCCGGCCACCGTGTCACTCCGTGCCGACGAGCCTGTGGTGCGCCGCATGGCTGTTGCGGATGGCCTGCGGGCCCAGCGAGCCGATCAGCATGCCCGCCAGCGCGGCCAGCAGCCCTGCCAGCTGGGCGGGGAAGACCGCGCCCGCGGGCGTGGCCAGGAACAGCAGCCAGGTCAGCAAGCCCAGCACGATCGCGAAGATGGCGCCCTGCGTCGTGGCGCGCTTCCAGTACAGGCCAAACACCAGGGGCACGAAGGCCCCCACCAGCGGCACCTGATAGGCGCCGGACACCAGCTCATAGATCGACGTGCCCTGCATGTAGATGGCATACGCCAGCACGAGCGCACTGAACACCAGCGTGGTGACGCGCATGGTGCGCAGGTGCTGCCTGTCCGAGCTGTGCGGGCGGAACTGGCGCCAGATGTTCTCGGTGAACGTGACGCTGGGCGCCAGCAGCGTGGCCGACGCGGTGGATTTGAGGGCCGACAGCAGCGCGCCGAAGAACAGCACCTGCATCACGAAGGGCATCTTGGACAGCACCAGCGTGGGCAGCACCTTCTGCGGGTCGTCCTTGAGCAGCTCGGCCGTCTCGGCGGGCATGATGATCAGCGCGCTGGCCACGAGGAACATGGGCACGAAGGCGAACAGGATGTAGCAGATGCCCCCGATCACCGGGCCGCGCGTGGCGGCCTGGATGTTGTTGGCCGACATCACGCGCTGGAACACGTCCTGCTGCGGAATCGAGCCGAACATCATGGTGACGCCCGCCGCGATGAAGAACACCACGTCATGGAACTTGGGCTCGGGCAGGAAGCGGAACAGCTCGCGGCTGGAGGCGAACTCGATGACCTTGCCGGCACCGCCCGCCATGTTGCCCGCGAACACCGCGATCACGGCCAGCCCCACCACCAGGATGATCATCTGGATGAAGTCGGTCACCGCCACCGACCACATGCCGCCAAACAGCGTGTAGGCCAGGATGGAGACCACGCCGATGGTCATGCCCACGGGGATGCTGATGGCGCCGGCCGACAGCAGGTTGAACACCAGCCCCAGCGCCGTGACCTGGGCAGACACCCAGCCCAGGTAGCTGAGCATGATGATGAGGGAGCAGACGATCTCCACCGTGCGGCCATAGCGCTCGCGGTAGTAGTCGCTGATGGTGAGCAGCGTCATGCGGTAGAGCTTGCCCGCGAAGAACAGGCCCACCAGGATCAGGCAGAAGCCGGCGCCGAAGGGGTCTTCGACCACGTTGCCCAGCCCGCCCTCGATGAATTTGGCCGGGATGCCCAGCACCGTTTCCGAGCCGAACCACGTTGCAAACGTGGTGGTGATGATCATGTACAGCGGCAGATGGCGCCCTGCAATGGCGAAATCCGCGGCATTCTTGACTCGCCGGGCTGCCAGCAGGCCGATGGCGATGGTGATCAACAGATAGACAATGACCAGGGTCAACAGCACGGCATGCTCCTCGATGTCGCGAAGGGGTGGGGAAGGGAAACCTAGAAAATCCGGAAACGCAGAAGCACTTGCAACTGCTGTACCAGCATCAGCGACAGCAGGCCCAGCACGAAGCCCGCGCCCACGTAGATGATGCCCTGCAGCAGGCGGTTGGTGCGCTTTTGCGCGGCCAGCAGTTCCAGCAGCTCGCGCCGATGGTCCTGCGGCTTGTGGCGCAGGTAGTCGTACAGCAGCCGGGGCAGCTCGGGAATCAGCTTGGCGTAGTGCGGCGCCTCGGCGCGCAGCTCGCGCAGCACGCGCTGCGGTCCCATCTGCTCGAGCATCCACTTCTCCAGGAAGGGCTTGGCCGTGCTCCACAGGTCCAGCTCAGGGTCGAGCTCGCGGCCCAGGCCTTCGATGTTGAGCAGTGTCTTTTGCAGGAGCACGAGCTGGGGCTGGATTTCCACATGGAACCGGCGCGAGGTCTGGAAGAGCCGCATCAGCACCATGCCCAGCGAGATTTCCTTGAGCGGCCGGTCGAAGTACGGCTCGCACACCGCGCGGATCGCCGATTCCAGATCGTTGACCCGCGTTTCGGGCGGCACCCAGCCGCTTTCGATGTGCAGTTCGGCCACGCGCTTGTAGTCGCGGCGAAAGAACGCCACGAAGTTCTGCGCGAGGTACTCCTTGTCCGATTCGGTGAGGGTGCCCACGATGCCGAAGTCGAGCGAGATGTAGCGCCCGAAGGTCGCCGGGTCCAGGCTCACCTGGATGTTGCCCGGGTGCATGTCGGCGTGGAAGAAGCCGTCGCGGAACACCTGGGTGAAGAAGATCGTGACGCCGTCGCGCGCCAGCTTGGGGATGTCCACCCCGGCATCACGCAGGCGCTCCGTCTGGCTGATGGGCACGCCGTTCATGCGCTGCATCACCATGACCTCGGGGTGGCAGAAGTCCCAGAACATTTCGGGGATCAGCACCAGGTCCAGCCCCTGCATGTTGCGGCGCAGCTGCGCGGCGTTGGCGGCCTCGCGCACCAGGTCCAGCTCATCGTGCAGGTAGTTGTCGAACTCGGCCACCACCTCGCGGGGCTTCAGGCGCTTGCCGTCCGCCGACAGGTTCTCCACCCAGCCGGCCATCATGCGCATGAGGCCCAGGTCTTTCTCGATCACCGGCAGCATGCCGGGGCGAAGCACCTTGACCGCCACCTCGCGCTCGATGCCGTGGCGGTCGCGCAGCGTGGCGAAGTGCACCTGCGCGATCGAGGCGCTGGCCACCGGCACGCGATCGAAGGACGTGAAGACCTCATCCACGGGCCTGCGGAACGCCCGCTCGATGGTGGCGATCGCCACCTCGGGATCGAACGGGGGCACGCGGTCCTGCAGCCGGGCGAGCTCGTCGGCCACGTCGGGCGGCAGCAGGTCGCGCCGGGTCGAGAGCACCTGGCCGAACTTGACGAAGATGGGCCCCAGCCGCTCCAGCGCCAGGCGAAGCCGCTGGCCCCGGGGGGCGTCCAGGTTGCGCCCGAACGACAGGATGCGCGACACCGGCCGCAGCCAGGGCTTCTGGAAGCTGTCGAGCACCAGGCCGTCCAGGCCGTACCGGAACCCCACCCAGAGGATGGCGGCGCCCCGCAGGAATTGCTTCATGCGCCGGCCCGGTCGGAGCCGCTGGCCGGCGCTGCCGGCATGGGGGGCACGGGCACGGCCGCAAAGGACGACGGCGCCACGCGCGCGCCCACGAACTGGCGCAGCGCCTGCGCGGCGCGGCGCGCAACCTGCGCCACCGTGTGCGCCGGGGCATCGCCGATCACGCGTGCGAGGTCTTCCTCGACATCCCAGCGCACATGGTCGACCAGCCAGTTGATCTCGGCGGCCAGCTGCACATCGCCTTCGATGCGGATGGAGGGCTTGTCCCCCCGCAGGGCCGCCTGGGCAAGCGTGAGCGGCGAGCTCTCGGTCACTTCAAGGCGCAGGTCGGGCGCCGCGGTCTCGGGCGCCAGGTTGAACAGGCCTGCGGGCGTGATGACAAGCGCCATCGAATAGGCGCGCCACTGCACGCGGGCGATGCGCCCCTTCTGGCGCACCAGGCGGTCGGTGGCCTCCTTTTCCTGCATCAGGACATGGTTGAGGAACAGCACCATGCGCTGCTGCATCTCGTGCACCAGCCACTGCGGAGGTTGGGGGCCGGCGGCCACACGCTCGAAGAGGCCGTCCAGAAACGAAAAAGGGGACTGTGGTGTTGCCATAGTCCCCGATTATTCCCTGAACTGGGATAGCCCCAAATGGGGGTATCTCCTTTATTACTGCAGGGCCTGCACCCCTGCCACCAGCCAGCCGCTGCTGCCCGCCTTGGGCTTGGTCATGTTCCAGACCTCGCGGAACGGGCTCGGGCCCGCGGAGGGTTCCTCGCGGATCATGCCGGAGAACTCGACGCTGGCCATGTAGCCGTCGCCCAGGTCCTCGATGCCCAGCAACTGGGCCTCGATCATGACCACGTCCGTGTGGTTGGGCTGCACGCCGCGGTGCGCTTCGCGCTCGGTCAGCTGGGTGCGGATCTCGTCCAGCATGCTGTCCGTCATCATGGAACGCAGCGTGGTGATGTCCGAGCGGTCCCAGGCGGCCTGCAGCGTGACGAAGTTGCGCTTGGCGGCGGACAGGAACCCTTCGGCGTCGAAATCGGCCGGAACGCCCCAGTTCTGCGAGCCCGACAGACCCGAACCGATGACCACACCCGTGCCGGCCCCGCCCTGCGCTGCGCGCGAGGCATCGAACGCCATGCTGCTGCGCTCCCAGGGGCGCGCCGAGGCGTCGTTGCCCACGTTGTTGGGGCTGTACTGCGGAGGCACCTGCGCAGCCGCCGGCGAGGCGGCCCCTGCCCCCTGGAAGGCGAACGGCGCGCCTCCAGCGGCACCACCGCCCTGGCTGGCGCCACTGCGCGCGCGCATCACCATCTTGAAGATGGCGAACGCGGCCAGCGCCAGCAGCGCGATCATCAAAATATTGCCGAACCCTGCGCCCAGGCCCAGCGAACTGGCCAGCCAGGCCAGGCCCAGGCCCGCGGCCAGGCCACCCAGCATCGCGCCCCAGGGCTTCTTCGCAGCCGCGGCGGCGGGTGCCGCGCCCGCCGTGGCCGGCTTGGCGCCTGCCGCATTGGTCGCGTTCTGTGCCGGAGCCCCCGGCGTTGCGGGCGGCGTTGCCGACTCGCGCTGCGTCACATTGCTGGACTGCTTGCCCACCGATTTGCCGCCAGCCAGTCGCCGGGCGTCGGCATCGGCGTGTGCAAACGCCAGCATCGCGACCAACACCACAGACCACAGTTTCATCATGACTTCTCCGTCTCCGTTAATGACCGAGCGAAACGCTCACTCAGCACTTGATTCCAACATGCAGGGCCACGATTCCCCCCGTCATGTTGTGATAGTCCACATGCCCAAAGCCATTTTTCTGCATGAGGCTTTTGAGTTCTTCCTGTCCCGGGTGCATGCGGATGGACTCCGCCAGGTAGCGGTAGCTGGCATCGTCGCCCGCCACCAGCTTGCCCAGCTGGGGCAGCACCTTGAACGAATACCAGTCGTACACTTTTTCCAGCGGCTTGGCCACCTTCGAGAATTCGAGCACCAGCAGCTTGCCGCCGGGCTTGAGCACGCGGCACATCTCGGCGATGGCCTGGTCCTTGTGCGTCATGTTGCGCAGGCCGAAGGCCACGCTCACCACGTCGAAATGCGCCTCCGGGAACGGCAGCTTTTCGGCATCGCAGACCAGCGTGGGCAGCACCACGCCCGCATCGATGAGACGGTCGCGGCCCACGCGCAGCATGGCTTCGTTGATGTCGGTATGCACCACGCGGCCCGTGGCGCCCACCTTCTTCGAAAATGCCAGCGCGAGATCGCCCGTGCCGCCCGCGATGTCCAGCACCTGGCTGCCCTCGCCGAGGTTGGCCACCATCACGGTGTAGGCCTTCCAGGCGCGGTGCAGGCCGGCCGACATGAGGTCGTTCATCACATCGTATTTGGAGGCGACCGAATCGAACACGCCACGCACGCGGCGCGCCTTTTCCTGCTCGTCGACCGACTGAAAACCAAAATGTGTGGTGCTCATAAGAATCATGCTAGGCGCGCAAGCGCCAGAGGTACAGCGACAACCCCGCACTGAAATGGGGCTTGTGTCGCAATTAGGACAACGCCATCAAAGAGAAAACAGCCGCTACCGCTTGCCTATATTGCGCTGGCAGCTCTTCTTTCAATAGCACATTGGTCAACAAGGGCTTAGGGGCTGCCCTTCAGTGACCGCCACAGGCATGCCCGCCTGCACCACCCTTGGGCGCCATCGGCGCGTCGCGGTCCACGCCCGCCGCGGCCAGGCGCTCGGTGTACTGCGTCCACAGCGCGTCCTGCTTCTGGCCCAGTTCGTAGAGGTAGTCCCAGGTGAAGATGCCGCTGTCGTGGCCGTCCGAGAACGTGGGCTTGACCGCGTAGTTGCCCACGGGCTCCAGGTTGACCAGCGTGACCTCCCGCTTGCCCGTCTGCAGCACTTCCTGGCCCGGGCCATGACCCTGCACTTCGGCCGACGGTGAATACACCCGCATCAGCTCAAACGGAATGCGGAACGTGGCGTCATCGGAGAACCCCACTTCGAGCACCCGTGATGCTTCGTGCACCGTGATTGCCTGCGGCGTGGGCGCGCCCGCTTTCAAACCTGCCATGGATTCACCTGTGAGAAAACTGTTGTCAGAAAAGGCGGTTGTGATTGTCCCACCCGCCGCAGACCCCACCGCCCAGAGGGCCGGCAGACGCACCGACTCCTGACAGAGCGCCAGTCACGCAGTAGCCAGGGTCGCCAGTTGCTGGCGCAAGGCGCTTTCCAGCGCTGGCAGCAGCGCCTGCACGGAAGCCTCTTGCGCCACAGGGCTGGGGCGCTGCGCAGCCGCCCACACGGGTGAGGGAAAGTGACTGTCCCAGTCAAACCGCGCAATCACATGCCAGTGCAGGTGCGGCACCATGTTGCCCAGCGCCGCGATGTTGACCTTGGTGGGCGACAGGTGCTGGCGCAGGGCCTGCTCCACCACCGTCACGGCCTCCATGCAGTGGGCACGTTCGGCAGCAGCCAGGTCAGAGAACTCGGCCACATGCGCATTCCAGACCACGCGGTAGAAGGCAGGAAACCCCGCCTCCTGCGCACGGATGACACGCAGTCGCTCACCGCGCCAGACCAGTGCGCCACCATCTTCAGCGCACAACGGGCAGGCCGTCACACCAGCACCCGCTCGATGCCGCCGTTGTTGGCGCGCTGCACATAGTCCGGCATCCAGTTCTCGCCCAGGATTTCGCGCGCCATCTCGACCACGATGTAGTCGGCTTCGAGCAGGCCGTTGTTCAGGTCGCCTTCGTAGCGGTTCAGGCCCTGCAGGCAACTGGGGCAGCTGGTGAGGATCTTCACGTTGTCCTGCGCGCCCACTGCGCCGCTGGCACGCAGTTGGGCCTCGCCCTTCTTGATTTCTTCTTCCTTGCGGAAGCGCACCTGCGTGGACACATCCGGGCGCGTCACGCCCAGCGTGCCCGACTCGCCGCAGCAGCGCTCGCTCTTCAAGACCTGCTCGCCCACCAGCGCCTTCACGGTCTTCATCGAGTCCTGAAGCTTCATCGGGTTGTGGCAAGGCTCGTGGTACAGGTACGCCCCCTTGCCCTGCAGGCTGACACCCTTCTCCAGCAGGTACTCGTGGATGTCGATGATCCGGCTGCCCGGGAAGATCTTGCCGAACTCGTAGCCCTGCAGCTGGTCGTAGCAGGTGCCACAGCTCACCACCACGGTCTTGATGTCAAGGTAGTTGAGCGTGTTGGCCACGCGGTGGAAGAGCACCCGGTTGTCGGTGATCATCTTCTCGGCCTTGTCGAACTGGCCCGAGCCGCGCTGGGGGTAGCCGCAGCACAGGTAGCCCGGGGGCAGCACGGTTTGCACCCCGGTGTGCCACAGCATGGCCTGCGTGGCCAGGCCGACCTGGCTGAACAGGCGCTCCGAGCCACACCCCGGGAAATAGAACACCGCTTCCGTCTCGGCCGTGGTGGTGGCCGGGTTACGGATGATGGGCACGTAGTCCTTGTCCTCGATATCGAGCAGCGCGCGCGCCGTCTTCTTGGGCAGTCCCCCCGGCAGCTTCTTGTTGATGAAGTGGATCACCTGCTCCTTGATCGGAGCCGTGCCCACCGTCGCCGGCGGCTTGGCCGTCTGCTTGCGGCCCACCTTGCGCAGCAGGTCCACGGCGAGGCGCTGGGCCTTAAAGCCCACGTCCACCATGGCCGAACGCATGAACTTGATGGTGTCCGGGTTGGTGGCGTTGAGCATGGTCATCGCCAGCGCGTTGCCCGGCCGGAACGTCTTCTTGCCCATCTTGCGCAGCAGGTTACGCATGTTCATGGTGACGTCGCCGAAGTCGATCTTCACCGGGCAGGGGCTCTCGCACTTGTGGCACACCGTGCAGTGGTCCGCCACGTCCTCGAACTCCTGCCAGTGCTTGATGCTCACGCCCCGGCGGGTCTGTTCTTCGTACAAGAACGCTTCGACCAGCAGCGAGGTCGCCAGGATCTTGTTGCGCGGGCTGTAGAGCAAATTGGCGCGCGGCACGTGCGTGGAGCACACGGGCTTGCACTTGCCGCAGCGCAGGCAGTCCTTGACCGAATCGGCAATCGCGCCGATGTCGCTCTGCTGCATGATCAGCGACTCGTGCCCCATGAGGCCGAAACTGGGGGTGTAGGCATTCGTCAGGTCGGCCTGCAAGGCGGGCTTCGACGCCGAATTTGAAGCCAAATTGGCCTCCAGCGCTTGTCCATCAACCGCTGGTAGCTCCTGATTCCGGAGCAACTTACCCTTATTGAAGCGGCCCTCGGGGTCCACCCGCTGCTTGTACTGCGCAAACGGCAGCAGCTCTTCGTCGGTCAAGAACTCCAGCTTGGTGATGCCAATGCCGTGTTCGCCCGAAATCACGCCGTCCAGGCTGCGCGCCAGCACCATGATGCGTGCCACCGCCTCGTGCGCCGTCTGCAACATTTCATAGTCGTCGCTGTTGACGGGCAGATTGGTGTGCACATTGCCGTCGCCGGCGTGCATGTGCAGCGCAACCCACACGCGGCCCTTGAGCACGCGCTTGTGGATGGCCACCGCCTCGTCCAGGATGGGCTTGAACGCGGCGCCGGTGAAGATGCCTTGCAGCGGCCCACGCAGCTGGGTCTTCCAGCTCGCGCGCAGCGTGTGGTCCTGCAGTTGGGGAAACAGGGTTTCCACACCGTGCAGCCAGCCTTGCCACAGCGCGCGGACCTCCTCCACCAGGCCGATGGCCTGGGCCACGCGCTCCTGCAGCAGCTCCGGCGAGGGCACCTCGTCATCGGCGTCGTGTTTGCCCAAGGGCAGGTTGCCCCGCTCGAAGAACTCGGTCAGCGCGTCGCACAGCTTGATCTTGTTGCGCAGGGAGAGCTCGATGTTGATGCGCTCGATGCCGTCGGTGTACTCGGCCATGCGCGGCAGCGGGATCACCACGTCTTCGTTGATCTTGAAGGCGTTGGTGTGGCGGCTGATGGCGGCCGTCTTCTTGCGGTCGGCCCAGAACTTCTTGCGCGCTTCGGCCGTGATGGCCACAAAACCTTCGCCACTGCGGGTGTTGGCCAGGCGCACGACCTCGCTGGTCACGCGGGCCACGTCGTCGGCGTTGTCGCCCGCGATGTCTCCGATCAGCACCATCTTGGGCAGGCCACCGTTGCCCTTCTTGCTCTTGGTGGCGTAGCCCACGGCCTTCAGGTAGCGGTCGTCCAGATGCTCCAGCCCCGCCAGCAGCACGCCACTGCGCTTTTGCTCGGCGAACATGAAGTCCTTGATCTCGACGATGGAAGGCACGGCGTCCTTGGCGTTGCCGAAGAACTCCATGCACACGGTGCGCGTGTGCTCGGGCATGCGGTGCACCACCCAGCGCGCGCTGGTAATGAGGCCATCGCAACCTTCTTTCTGGATACCGGGCAGGCCCGACAGAAACTTGTCCGTCACGTCCTTTCCCAGGCCTTCCTTGCGGAAGGTGCGACCGGGGATGGCCAGGCGCTCGGTGCGCACGGGCGTCTTGCCGTCGGCCTCGAAATACTGCAGATCGAAGGTGGCCGTCTCCGCGTCATGGATCTTGCCCATGTTGTGGTCCAGGCGGGTCACTTCGAGCCACTGGGCGTCGGGCGTCACCATGCGCCAGCTGGCCAGGTTGTCCAGCGCCGTGCCCCAGAGCACTGCCTTCTTGCCGCCCGCGTTCATGGCGATGTTGCCGCCGATGCAGCTGGCCTCGGCGCTGGTCGGGTCCACGGCGAACACAAAACCCGCACGCTCGGCCGCATCGGCCACGCGCTGGGTGACCACGCCAGCCTCGGTCCACACCGTGCCCACTTCGCGGTCCATGCCCGGCAGGCGGCGCATCTCCACCTCGGTCATGGCTTCGAGCTTTTCGGTGTTGATGACCACGCTCTTCCACGTCAGCGGAATCGCGCCGCCGGTGTAGCCGGTGCCGCCTCCGCGTGGAATGATGGTCAGGCCCAGCTCGATGCAGCCCTTGACCAGGCCTGCCATCTCGGTTTCCGTATCCGGCGTGAGCACCACAAACGGGTATTCAACGCGCCAATCGGTCGCGTCGGTCACATGGCTCACGCGCGAGAGGCCGTCAAACTTGATGTTGTCCTTGGCCGTCAGGCGGCCCAGGGTCTTCTGGATCTGGCGGCGCAGCTGCGCGGCCTGCTCGAAGGTGGCGTTGAACTCGGCCACGGCGCGGCGCGCAGCCACCACCAGTTCACCCACCAGACGGTCGCGCCCGGCGTCGTCGTCGGGGGTGCGGCGCTTGTCGATCTCGGCCAGGCGGTGCTGCAGGGCATCGACCAGCAGCTTGCGGCGGTTGGGGTTGTCCAGCAGGTCGTCCTGCAGGTAGGGGTTGCGCTGCACCACCCAGATATCGCCCAGCACTTCGTACAGCATGCGGGCGGAGCGCCCGGTGCGGCGCTCCTTGCGCAATTGGTCCAGCACGTCCCAGGCCGGGGACCCCAGCAGGCGGATCACGATCTCCCGGTCGGAGAACGAGGTGTAGTTATAGGGAATCTCGCGCAGACGCACGGGCTCGGCAGCCTGCATCTGCAAGGCAGCCAACGCAATCGGAACATTCATGGGGGTCTACCTGGGGTGGGGGCGTGATTTTATGCCACCGTGCCTTCCCTTGCAGACGCCCGCCCCGCCCAGGCACCCCCCCGTTCAGAACAGCACCCGGCTGCGCAGCGTGCCGCCGACCTTCGCCAGCTTGTCCAGCGCCAGGTCGGACGAGGCCGCGTCGATGTCGATGACCACGTAGCCGATCTTCTCGTTGGTCTGCAGGTACTGGGCCGAGATGTTGATCTGGTTGTCCGAGAAGATGCGGTTGATCTCCGACAGCACGCCCGGCACGTTGCGGTGGATGTGCAGCAGGCGATGCTTGCCAGGGTGCGCGGGCAGCGCGACCTCGGGGAAATTGACCGACGAGGTGCTGGTGCCGTTGTCGCTGTACTTCACGAGCTTTTCCGCCACTTCAAGGCCGATGTTGGCCTGCGCCTCCATGGTGGAGCCGCCGACATGGGGCGTGAGGATCACGTTGTCCAGCCCGCGCAGGGGCGACTGGAACTCGTCCTTGTTGGTGCGCGGCTCCACCGGGAACACATCGATGGCGGCGCCCAGCAGTTTCTTGGCCTTGAGGGCCCCGGCCAGGGCCTCGATATCCACCACCGTGCCGCGCGCGGCGTTGATGAGGATGCCGCCGGGCTTCATGGCGGCGATCTCGGCCGCGCCGATCATTCCCTCGGTGGACGGCAGCTCGGGCACGTGCAGGCTCACGATGTCGCTCTGGCCCAGCAGGTCGTGCAGATGCTGCACCTGGCGCGCGTTGCCCAGGGGCAGCTTGCTCACCACGTCGAAGAAGGCCACCTGCATGCCCATGGCCTCGGCCAGCACCGACAGCTGCGTGCCGATGGAGCCGTAGCCCACGATGCCCAGCGTCTTGCCCCGGATCTCATAGGCGTTGTCGGCCGACTTGAGCCAGCCCCCACGGTGGGCCACCGCGTTTTTCTCCGGAATGCCGCGCAGCAGCAGGATGGCCTCGGCCAGCACCAGCTCGGCCACCGAACGGGTGTTGGAATACGGGGCATTGAAAACGGCAATGCCGCGCTCGCGCGCCGCGTTCAGGTCCACCTGGTTGGTGCCGATGCAAAAACAGCCCACGGCCACCAGCTTGTGCGCCTGCGCAAACACCTCCTCGGTGAGCTGCGTGCGCGAACGGATGCCCACGAAGTGCACGTCGGCAATCTTGCGCTTGAGTTCGTCGTCGGGCAGCGCGCCGGACACCGTCTCGATCTGGGTGTAGCCGGCACCGCGGATCACATCCACCGCGGAAGGGTGGATGCCCTCGAGCAACAGGAATTTGATCTTGTTCTTGTCCAGCGAATTGATGGCCATGGCAATAAGGAAGAAGGAGGAGAGGGGAAAAGAAACCGGCGCGCGACGACGCGAACGAACCGGCGCGGCAGAGGCCTGCGCGCGACCGACAGCATGGTGCATTGCACAAAACCTTGCAAGCCTCGGCAAATGCGCCACACCTTGTCACAAAAGAGTCACAATCGCTTCCCTCATGGGGACCCCAAGGGGTTTCCCCGGTTGTTGCAAGCGACAGGCTCATGCGACAACGACATATCAATGTCACATCGGCTGCATAGCATCCGGCCCTTGTGCTTTTTGTCATCCTCGGAGGAAATATTCATGCAAACGAAGCATCTGGCGGTCTGCGCTGCCATCGCCATGTCGGCGTGCCTGCCTGCACAAGCCCAGGCTCAGGCGCCGGTCGAGATTCAGTGGTGGCATTCGATGAGCGCAGCGCTCGGCGATTGGGTCAACGACCTGGCAAAACAGTACAACGCGAGCCAGACCAAGTACAAGGTCGTGCCCACCTACAAGGGCACGTATGACGAATCGATGACGGGCGCCATCGCCGCGTTCCGTGCGGGCAATGCACCCCACATCCTCCAGGTGTTCGAAGTAGGCACCGCCACCATGATGGCCAGCAAGGGTGCCATCGTGCCCGCGGCCAAGGTGCTCAATGACGGCGGCTTCAAGTTCGACCCCACCCAGTACGTGTCGGCCGTGGCCGGCTACTACACCGCGCCCAACGGCCAGATGCTGAGCTACCCGCTCAACAGCTCCACCACCATCTTCTATTACAACAAGGACGCCTTCAAGAAGGCGGGCCTGGACCCCAACACCCCGCCCAAGACATGGCCCGAGGTGTTCGCCGCCGCGTCCAAGCTCAAGGCCAGCGGCCACAGCTGCCCGTTCACCACGAGCTGGATCAGCTGGACGCAGTTGGAGAGCTTCTCGCTGTGGCACAACACGCTGTTCGCGTCCAAGAACAACGGCTTTGACGGCAACGACGCCCAGCTGCAGATCAACACGCCGCTGCACGTGCGCCACTTCGAGAACCTGGCCAAGGCCTCCAAGGACGGCAGCTTCGTCTACAAGGGCCGCGGCAATGTGCCGGACGCCTCCTTCCCCTCGGGCGAGTGCGCCATGATCACGGGCTCGTCGGGCCTGTACGCCCGCGTGGCCAAGGAAGCCAAGTTCGCCTATGGCATCTCGGCCCTGCCCTACTACGCCGACGTGAAGGGCGCGCCCCAGAACACCGCCATCGGCGGCGCCAGCCTCTGGGTGATGGCCGGCAAGAAGTCCGAAGAGTACAAGGGCGTGGCCGACTTCCTGAACTTCCTGAACGACACCAAGGTGCAGGCGGCCAGCCACCAGCGCACGGGCTACCTGCCCGTGACCACGGCCGCCTACAAGCTCACCGAAGCCTCGGGCTTCTATGAAAAGAACCCCGGCACCGACGTCGCCGTCACGCAGATGATCCGCAAGGCCACCGACAAGTCGCGCGGCATCCGCCTGGGCAACTTCGTGCAGATCCGTTCCATCATCGACGAGGAAACCGAACAGATCTGGTCGGGCAAGAAGACCCCCAAGGAGGCGCTGGACACGGCCGTGACCCGCGGCAACGAACAGCTGGCCCGGTTCGCGCGCGCCAACAAGTAAGTTCTGACGAGCGCCTATGGATGCGACCGGGCCCTTGCGGCCTGGGGACATCGAAAGCCCGCCGCCCCTGTAAACCCCTGCGGTTCACTGGGCGGCGGGTTGTCTTTTTTTGCCGCCGGGCTGCCCCGGGGCAAAAAGCGGCCCCCCGGAGGGGCAGCGCCCCTGCGCAACAGCCAGCACGGGGGCATTTTTTGAGAGTCTGGACATGGAAAAACGCGTTCTCTTTCGCTCTGCGTGGCTGCCGTGGGTGCTTCTGGCACCCCAGCTGGCCATCATCAGCGTCTTCTTCTTCTGGCCCGCAGGCCAGGCCCTGGTGCAGTCGTTCCAGATGCAGGATTCCTTCGGCTTCTCGAGGGAATGGGTCGGTTTCGACAACTTCCGGGACCTGTTCCAGGACCCCGGCTATCTGGCGTCGTTCAAGACCACCGCCTTCTTCTCGATCCTGGTGGCGGTCAGCGGCATCAGCCTGTCGCTGATCCTGGCGATCTTCGCCGACCGCATCATCAAGGGCGCGATGGTCTACAAGACCGCGCTGCTGCTGCCCTATGCCGTGGCACCCGCCGTGGCGGGCGTGCTGTGGATGTTCATGTTCTCGCCGTCGCTCGGGGTGGTGGCCTACATGCTGCGCCAGTCGGGCTTCGACTGGAACCACATGCTCAACTCCGACCACGCCATGGCGCTGATCGTGATCGCCGCGGTGTGGAAGCAGATCTCGTACAACTTCCTGTTCTTCCTGGCGGGCCTGCAGTCCATCCCCAAGTCGCTCATCGAAGCCGCAGCCATTGATGGCGCGGGCCCCTGGCGCAGGTTCTGGAGCATCCAGTTTCCGCTGCTCTCGCCCACCACGTTCTTCCTGCTCGTGATCAACGTGGTGTATGCCTTCTTCGACACCTTCGCCATCGTGGACGCCACCACGCAGGGCGGCCCGGGCCGCGATACCGCCATCCTGGTCTACAAGGTGTACCACGATGGGTTCAAGGCCATGGACATGGGCGGATCGGCCGCGCAGTCGGTGGTGCTGATGGTGATCGTGGTGGTGCTCACCGTGATCCAGTTCCGCTACGTCGAGAAGAAAGTGCAGTACTAGATGACTCCCCCCCGAAGCGCCTGTGGCGCCGCCCCCTCGTGGGGGCGCCTCCAGCGGCCCGGCAAAGCCGGTTCCGCGGTGGCACGCGCATTGGCACTCCTTAATTCACGCATGTCTTCTTCATCGCCCCTCTCTCCTGGAGCCCTCGCATGGTAGAGCGCAGTCCTTATCTCACCGCGTTCTCGCACCTCATCATGGTGCTGGGCGTGATCATCGTCGGCTTTCCGCTGTACCTGGCCTTCGTGGCCTCGACCCACACCGCGCAGGACATCGTGCAGGTGCCCATGCCCATGGTGCCCGGCGGCAACTTCTGGCAGACCTACCACGACGCCCTGTTCGGCGGCGGCACGGGCGCGGGCTCCACCGCGCCGGTGGCGCGCATGATGTGGGTGAGCTTCGTCACCGCCATCGTCATCACGCTGGGCAAGATCGCCATCTCGCTGCTGTCGGCGTTCGCCATCGTGTACTTCCGCTTCCCCTTCAAGGGCATCTGCTTCTGGCTGATCTTCATCACGCTGATGCTGCCGGTGGAAGTGCGCATCGGCCCCACCTACCAGGTGGTGTCGGACCTCGGCATGCTCAACACCTATGCGGGCCTCACGGTGCCGCTGATCGCGTCGGCCACCGCCACGTTCCTGTTCCGGCAGTTCTTCCTCACGGTGCCCGACGAACTGGTGGAAGCCGCCCGCGTGGACGGCGCGGGCCCCATGCGCTTCTTCAAGGACATCCTGGTGCCGCTGTCGCGCACCTCGATCGCCGCGCTGTTCGTGATCCAGTTCATCTACGGCTGGAACCAGTACCTGTGGCCGCTGCTGGTGACCACCTCGGAAGACATGTACCCCGTGGTGATCGGCATCAAGCGCATGCTGGCAGGCGGCGACGCGGGCAACGAATGGAACATCGTGATGGCCACGGCCCTCCTGGCCATGCTGCCTCCGGCCTTCGTGGTGGTGGTCATGCAGCGCTGGTTCGTCAAGGGCCTGGTGGACACCGAGAAATAAGACAAAACCCCTGCCAGCGCTTATCCATTCAGCACTTGTAGCTATCAAATTCATTGCATCATGGCATCCATCTCCCTTCGCAACATCATCAAGCGCTACGGCCATGGCCCCAAGGCCAACCAGGTGATCCACGGCGTGAACGCCGAGGTCCAGGACGGCGAGTTCATCGTCATCGTGGGCCCCTCGGGCTGCGGCAAGTCCACCCTGCTGCGCATGGTCGCGGGCCTGGAGGAAATCTCCGGCGGCGAGCTTCGCATCGGCGACCGCGTGGTGAACAACCTGGAACCCGCCCAGCGTGACATCGCGATGGTGTTCCAGAACTACGCGCTGTACCCGCACATGACGAACTTCGACAACATGGCCTATGGCCTGAAGATCGCCAAGGTGCCCAAGGAGGAAATCAGGGCGCGCGTGGACAAGGCCGCCAAGATCCTCGAACTGGGCCATCTGCTCGAACGCAAGCCGCGCGAGCTGTCGGGCGGCCAGCGCCAGCGGGTGGCCATGGGCCGTGCCATCGTGCGCCAGCCCCAGGTGTTCCTGTTCGACGAGCCGCTGTCCAACCTGGACGCCAAGCTGCGCGCCCAGACCCGCCTCGAGATCCAGAAGCTGCACCGCGAACTGGGCATCACCAGCCTGTTCGTGACGCATGACCAGGTCGAGGCCATGACGCTGGCGCAGCGCATGATCGTGATGAACGCCGGCAACATGGAGCAGTTCGGCACGCCCGAAGAGGTCTACCACACGCCCGCCACCACCTTCGTGGCCAGCTTCATCGGCTCGCCGCCCATGAACCTGCTCAAGAACGCCCCCAGCGCCGCGCCCGGCACCATCCTGGGCATCCGCCCCGAGCACCTGGACGTGCGCAGCGAAGGCTGGGAAGTCAAGGTCGAGACGGTGGAACTGCTGGGCGCCGAGCGCCTCATCTACGGCCGCATCCATGGCGAACAGATCATTGTGCGCGTGGAAGAAGGCACCCATGCGCCCGCGCCTGACTCGGTGATCCACGTGGTGCCGCGCCCAGACCGCCTGCATGCGTTCGACGCCACCACCGGAAAAAGAAAGTGACCCACCCCTGAGCGGCTTCGCCGCCTTCCCCTTCTCCCGGCTGCGCCGGAAAGGGGGACGACGCCGTCGCTGCGGGGCGGCCCTTGCTCGGCGTCCGCGCGCGGTGCCGTGCCAGTGGCCACCGCGGCGTGGCACGCAAACCACGAGGCAAGATGACCATGTCTACTCCCTGGCCCTACCCCCGCTGGATCGCCCACCGTGGCGCCGGCAAGCTGGCCCCTGAAAACACCCTGGCCGCGTTCCGGCTGGGCGCCCGGCATGGCTACCGCATGTTCGAGTGCGACGCCAAGCTGAGTGCCGACGGCGTGCCGTTCCTGATGCACGACGCCACGCTGGACCGCACCACCAACGCGGCGCAGGCGCTGGGCACCACCGCCAGCCGCACCGGGGGCGATCACCCCTGGAGCGCATTGGCCCAGCTGGACGCGGGCAGCTGGCATTCGCGCACCCACGCGGGCGAGCCGTTGCCCACCCTGGAGAACACGGCGCGCTATTGCATCGCCAACGGCTTCTTCCTGAACATCGAGATCAAGCCAACGCCCGGGGTCGAGGAAAAAACGGGCCGGGTGGTAGGGGAACATGCGGCGCGTCTGTGGCAGGGCCAGGCCGTGCAGCCCCTGTTCTCATCCTTCCAGCCCGACGCGCTGGCGGGCGCCCGGGCCACGGCCCCCCACATCCCGCGCGCGCTGCTGCTGGACACGTTGCGCGACGGCTGGCTGGACCTGGCCCGCCAGCTAGGCTGCGTGGCCATCGTGTGCAACCACGCACTGTGGGATGCGGCGCTGGTCGCGCAGGTCCACGGCGCGGGCCTGCGTGCGCTGAGCTACACGGTGAACGACGACTGGGCCGCGCAGCGGCTCCTCCACCTGGAAACCGACGGCATCATCACCGACCGCGTGGACTTTTTTTCGCCCGCCACGCCCTAGGGCCTGCCGTCGCCCCAACCCCGCCCCAAGGCCCGCGCCACCGTGGAACCGGCTTTGCCGGGCCTCCATTGGCGTCCCTCTCCGCGCGGACTTTTTTTGCCCGCCACGCCCCAGGGCGTGCCGTCACCCCAACCCCGTCCCAAGGCCAGCGCCGCCGTGGAACCGGCTTTGCCGGGCCACCGGTGGCGTCCCCCTTCCAGGGGGAAGGCGCGCAGCGCCTCAGGGGGTCAGTCCAATTTAGCGCCCGACTTCTTCACCGCGTCGGCCCAGCGCGGCATCTCTGCAGCCAGGAATTTCGCGAAGTCGTCCGACCCCAGGAAGGCTGGGTCCGCCCCCTGGGTCACCATGCGGTTGCGCACCTCGGGCATCTGCAGCACCTGGCCGAAGGCATCGCTGAGCTTGTTGACAACATCCTTGGGTGTCCCGGCCGGAGCCAGGAAGCCGTAGAAGCCCACCACCTCGAAACCCTTGATGCCGCTCTCGATCACCGTGGGCACGTCAGGCAGCGCGGGGTTGCGCTCCTTGCTGGTCACGGCCAGGGCGCGCACCTTGCCCTGCTTGTGGTAGCTGGCGGCCTGCGGAATGCTTTCGGCCATGAACTGCACCTGGCCGCCCATGAGGTCGGTGAACGCGGGTGCGCTGCCCCGGTAGGGGATGTGCACCATGAACAGGCCGGTGGCCGTCTTGAACATCTCGGGCACCAGGTGGCTGATGCCGCCATTGCCCGCCGAGCCGAAGTTGACCTGGCCCGGCCGCGACTTGGCGTAGGCCATGAACTCCTGCAGGTTCTTGGCGGGCACGCCGGGGTTCACCAAAAGGGCCAGCGGCTGCATGGCGGTGCGCGCGATGGGCACAAAATCCTTGAGCGTGGAATACGGCAGGCGGCTGTAGAGCCCGGGGTTGATCACCATCACGCCCGTGTTGGCCAGCATGATGGTGTGGCCGTCGGGCGGCGCTTTCATCACGTCCTGCGCGCCCACGGTGCCACCCGCGCCGGCCTTGTAGTCCACCACCACGGGCTGGCCCAGCACGGCCTGCAGCTTGTCGGTGAGCAAGCGTGCATGCTGGTCCAGCGGGCCGCCGGCCGGAAAGCCGATGACGATGCGCACGGGCTTGGAAGGGAAGGCCTGCTGGGCCTGCGCGGCCACCGACAGGGCGAGCCCCGCGGCCAGTACGGGCCAGGAATGCTTGAGCGTCATCGTGTTCTATCTCCAGGTTTTTGTGTTGTTGAGGATCGGGGAGTGTGCACCCGCCCCGCCCCGGCGGCGGGTGCGGGGCATGGCACGGCATTGCGCGCGGGTGTGCGGCCGGTCAGGCCTTCCAGCCGCGCACCAGCACCCACTGACAGGTGGCGCAGGCCACCACCAGCGCGGCATAGGTCAGCATACGGCCGTCGCGCCCCCACACCACCAGTCCGGCGGCCAGGGTTGCCACGCCCACGGTGAAGACGATCGCAAGGCGAGACCCGCCAGACAGCGGCAAGGGTGTTCTGGAGCCGATGAAGCGCCCCGACAAGGCAAGCAGCAGGGCCACGGCCGCGGCGGGTGCCACGAAGTTGAGCAGGTGATTGAAAACGTCCAGAGGACCCATGGAATTGACCCACATCAAGGCTTGAACAGGCAAGACCGCCTGTTCGGGCCAACAATTTTATAATCGGGAACTATGGCAGTCTGGGCCCTCGGCATCAACCACACCACCGCGCCGCTCGATCTGCGCGGCCGGTTCGCGTTCGCGCTCGACCAGATCGCCCCCACATTGCACGGTTTGCGCCAGTCGCTGGGCACCTCCAGCCGCCACCCCGGGGTGGAAACGGCCATCATCTCCACCTGCAACCGCACCGAAATCTACTGCGCGGGCGAGCAGCCCGCCATGGACCACACGCTGGGCTGGCTGGCCCAGAGCGGCGGCGTGAGCCCCGCGCTGCTGCGCTCGCACTCCTACACGCTCGAGGACAGCCTCGTCGCGCGCCACGCCTTCCGCGTGGCCAGCGGGCTCGACTCGATGGTGCTGGGCGAGGCCCAGATCCTGGGCCAGATGAAGGATGCCGTGCGCGCCGCCGAGACCGCTGGCGCCCTGGGCACCACGCTCAACCAGCTCTTCCAGCGCAGCTTCGCCGTGGCCAAGGAGGTGCGCACCAGCACCGAGATCGGCGCGCACAGCATCAGCATGGCCGCCGCCGCCGTGCGCCTGGCCAGCCAGCTGTTCGAAGACCTCGGCAAGATCCGCGTGCTGTTCGTCGGCGCGGGCGAGATGATCGAGCTGTGCGCCACGCACTTCGCGGCCAAGAACCCCAAGCAGATCGCGATTGCCAACCGCACCCTCGAGCGCGGCGAAAAGCTCGCCACCCGCTTTGGCGGCGAGGTGATGCGCCTGGCCGACCTGCCCGAGCGCCTGCACGAGTTCGACGCCGTCATCAGCTGCACCGCCAGCAGCCTGCCCATCATCGGCCTGGGCGCCGTGGAGCGCGCGCTGAAAAAGCGCCGCCACCGCCCCATCTTCATGGTCGACCTGGCCGTGCCACGCGACATCGAACCCGAGGTCAAGGCCCTGGGCGACGTATACCTGTACACCGTGGACGACCTGGCCACCGTGGTGCAGACGGCCCAGGCCAACCGCCAGGCCGCAGTGGCGCAGGCCGAGGCCATCATCGACGCGGGCGTGCAGAGCTTCATGCACTGGATGGAGCTGCGCAGCCCGGCCGGCGAGACCGGCGGCGTGGTGCCGCTGATCCAGCAGCTCAACGCCCAGACCGACGAGTGGCGCGCCCTGGAGATCGCGCGCGCCAAGAAGCTGCTCGCCAAGGGCGAGGATGTGGACGCCGTGCTCGAAGCCCTCTCGCGTGGCCTCACACAGAAAATGCTGCACGGCACCCTGGCCGAGCTGCGCGCGGGCGACGCCGAGATGCGCGCCCAGACGGCCCAGACCGTCTCGCGCCTGTTCCTGCGCTCGCAAAGCAAGACCCCCCACAACGGCCTGTAGCGGCGCCCGCCCGCACCCCAGCCCGTTCCGATTTCAAGCCAGATCGGCCCTCAGCGCTTGATACACAAGCGCTAACAGCTACAAAATACGTAGCAACCCATTTCTCCAGGATTCCATGAAACCCTTTCTCCGAAGCCAGCTGGAGCGCTACGCGCAGCGCCTGGGCGAACTCGACTTCCTGCTCTCGCGCGAGGACATCATGAGCGACATGGCGCAGTACCGCACCATCTCGCGCGAGCATGCCGAGGTCACGCAGGTGGCGGGCCGCTACGCCCGCTACCAGCAGCGCGAGGCCGACCTGGCCGGCGCGCGCGAGATGCTGGCCGACCCCGACATGGCCGAGATGGCGCAGGCAGAAATCACCAGTGCCGAAGCCGAACTGCTGCAGCTGGAAGACGAATTGCAGCGCCTGCTGTTGCCGAAGGACCCCGACGACGCGCGCAATGCGTTCGTCGAAATCCGCGCCGGCACGGGCGGCGACGAATCGGCCCTGTTCGCGGGCGACCTCACGCGCATGTACACCCGCTACGCCGACCGCGTGGGCTGGAAGGTGGAGATCGTGAGCGAGAACGCGGCCGAACTGGGGGGCTACAAGGAAATCGTGCTGCGCATCGAAGGCCAGCCCGGAACGGGCCCCTCCGGTAGCGGTGTCTACGGCACCCTCAAGTTCGAGTCCGGCGGCCACCGCGTGCAGCGCGTGCCCGCCACCGAAACACAGGGCCGCATCCACACCAGCGCCTGCACCGTGGCCGTGATGCCCGAGCCCGACGAGCATGAGGCCATCAAGCTCAACCCGGCCGACCTGCGCATCGACACCTTCCGCGCATCCGGCGCGGGCGGCCAGCACATCAACAAGACCGACTCCGCCGTGCGCGTGGTGCACTTGCCCACCGGCATCGTGGCCGAATGCCAGGACGGCCGCAGCCAGCACGCCAACAAGGCCAAGGCCCTGCAGGTGCTGCAGGCGCGCATTCAAGAAAAAGAACGCAGCGAGCGTGCCGCCAAGGAGGCCGCGCTGCGCAAGGGCCTGATCGGCAGCGGCGACCGCAGCGACCGCATCCGCACCTACAACTTCCCGCAGGGGCGCCTGACGGACCACCGCATCAACCTCACGCTGTACAAGCTGCTGTACGTGATGGAAGGCGACCTGGCCGACGTGCTGCAGGCCCTGGCCCACGCACGCGAGGCCGAGCAGCTGGAAGAGCTGGAGATGGGCACCACGGGCTGATCTCCATCCAGAATTTGAATCAAACTGGCCTCTGGCGCTTGATGGACATGCGCCAGTAGCTATCAAAATAGTAGTGAACAACACCTCCCCCACCCTGGCCCAGGCTTTGGCCCAGGCCCGCACCCTGGGCCTGGAACGCATCGATGCGCAACTGCTGCTGCTGCACGCCCTGGCCCGGCCCGACGCCGGCCGCGCCTGGCTGCTGGCGCACGACACGGACGCGCTGGACGAGGCAGCGCACGCCCGGTTCATCGCCCTGTGCCAGCGCCGCGTGTCGGGCGAGCCCGTGGCCTACCTCACCGGCCGCAAGGAGTTCTACGGCCTGCCCCTGGAGGTGGATGCGCGCGTGCTGGACCCGCGCCCCGACACCGAAACGCTGGTGGACTGGGCGCTGGAGGTGATGGCCCCGTTGCCCGCCCCCCGCGTCGTGGACCTGGGCACCGGCAGCGGCGCCATCGCGCTGGCGCTGCAGCACCAGCGCCCCACAGCCCAGGTGCTGGCGGTGGACGCGAGCGCCGATGCGCTGGCCGTGGCGCAGGCCAACGCCCGGCGCCTGGACCTGGCCGTGCAGTTCCAGCCAGCGAACTGGCTGGCGGGCGTGCCGGGCCTGTTCGATGCCATCGTCTCCAACCCCCCCTACATCGCCAGCGCCGACCCGCACCTGGCCGCGCTCAGGCACGAGCCCCTGCAGGCATTGGCCAGCGGCGCCGACGGGCTCGACGACATCCGCGCCATCGTGGCCCACGCCCCCGCGCACCTGCGGCCCGGCGGCTGGCTGCTGCTGGAGCACGGGCACGACCAGGCCCCCGCCGTGCGGGCCCTGCTCGCCGCCACCGATTTCATCCAGGTGCAAAGCCGCAACGATCTGGCCGGCATCGCGCGCTGCTCGGGCGGACAGTGGCCGACAGTGAAATAATCCCCCCATCGCGGGCCGGTGAGGCTCGCCCGCCTCTTTCAAGGAGTATCCCCATGAGCGACACCCAGCAACGCATCGACGCCCTCGTCAAATCCAGCGACATCCTGCTGTTCATGAAGGGCAGCGCCAGCTTCCCCATGTGCGGCTTCTCGGGCCGCGCCATCCAGATCCTGAAGGCCTGCGGCGTGGACCCCAAAGCCGTGGTCACCGTCAACGTGCTCGAGGACGACGAAATCCGCCAGGGCATCAAGGACTACAGCAACTGGCCCACGATTCCCCAGCTCTACGTGAAGGGCGAGTTCATCGGCGGCTCGGACATCATGATGGAGATGTACGAATCGGGCGAACTCAAGCAGGTGCTGGGCACCGAAGGCTGAGCCCATATCGGTTCGCACCCACACAGCCGCCTGCGGGCGGCTTTTGCTTTCGCTCCAGGGCGATATGGAAATGGGGAAACTACCCCATGGAGGGGCAACCGAGAATGTTTGACTTCATGGTAAAACCGCCGTCTGCTCAGGCTCTCCCCCAAGACACCCATGAATCCCAAAAGCACTTTTGGCAGACGTGTATCGCGCGTTGTCGCGGCCTTTTTTCTTACGGCCCTTCTCGCGGCATGCGGTGGTTCAGACGACCCGAGTCCACCCGTTGCGTCCGAGCCACCGCCCGGCAATCCAGTCCCGACCGACCCGCCAACTGTGCCCTCCGGGCTCGCGAAATATGTGGGCACCTGGGAAGCCTGCTCATCTGCATTCCTCAAAACGACTTACTCCATCACTCTGAACGAGAATGGCAGCTTGGGCCTGGTGGCAAAAGGCACCTATTACACCGGCCCAGGTTGTACGGGGGACGCCAGAGCTGAACTAACACAAACGCCCCGCGTTCTTTCACACGCCGGGCAAACCACGCGTACTGCACGCACGTGGAATTCTGCGCACTATCCTGAAATCAACATCACCGCCGAGTTCGACGATTTTGTTTCTACTGGCACGGTTGGCTGGACACTCGTTGGTCCCGAGGTCCATGAGTTCATCCAGTTTGGCGTCTACTCTTGCTTGCCGGTTCCCATCGGAGGTCGGCAGTGTTACCTGCGCCCAAGCTCCCACATTCAGGAGATCAATGTGGCGATGCACCGGGTTGGCGCAACCATGTATTTCTTCAATCGGCCATCCGAATTGGGCGCCAGCATGTCGGAGGGCATCCCCTTCCAGAAGGTGCAATAGCCAACTGGTTGGGCCCGTAGAGCTTCGAGAGGCTTTGTAACACTTCGAGAGATTCAATGGACTTTCGTCCAATCCATTGAACCCCTATCATCCGGCCGGCACGTTGTGTGCTTGAATGGTTGCGTGACCTCACATCACGAAGGAGCATGCAATGACCAGCCATAGCCTTGTTCCCCAGCCACCCGCCCTGCGCCTGCCGGTGGCCCAGATGCGCAGCGTGTTCCACCCCGGCGATGTCGAGCGCAAGCTCGCACGGCTGCAGGAGTCCGGCAACCAGCGCGAATACGAAACCCTGCGCACCGTGTACGAACGCATGCTGGAGCGTGGCCCGGAGCGCTTTCAGGTCAAGCCCTCGGGCATCCCCGACATGGCCAGCCTGTACGGGCAGTTGCCCAACTTCACCGAGGTGCTGGACGACGTGAAGCGCCACGTGGCATTGGCGCAGGACAGCAGCGACGGCCTGGAGGTCACGCCCATGCTGCTGCTGGGCCCACCCGGCATCGGCAAGACCCACTTCGCGCGCCATCTGGCCGAGTTGCTGGGCACCGGCATGAACCTGCTGCCCATGAGCTCCATGACCGCGGGCTGGCTGCTGTCGGGCTCGTCGGCGCAATGGAAGGGAGCGCGCCCGGGCAAGGTGTTCGAGGCCCTGGTGGAGGGCGAATACGCCAATCCCGTCATCGTCGTCGACGAAATCGACAAGGCCAGCACCGATGCGCAGTACGACCCCATGGGCGCGCTGTACAGCCTGCTGGAGCACGACACGGCGCAGAGCTTCACCGACGAGTTCGCCGAGATCCCCATCGACGCGAGCCAGGTCATCTGGATCACCACGGCCAATGATGAACGGGGCATTCCCGACCCCATCCTCAACCGCATGAATGTGTACCAGGTGCAGCCGCCCAACCAGGAACAGGCCCGCGCCATCGCCCTGAACCTCTACCACGGCATCCGCGCGGGGCACGACTGGGGGCGGCGCCTCGACCCCGACCCCACGCCGGACGTGCTGGACCAGTTGGCCCAGATGCCGCCGCGCGAGATGCGCCGCGCGCTCATGACCGGCTTCGGCAACGCGCGGCTCGCGCAGCGCAGCACCGTGGAGGTGTCGGACCTGCCGCGCGCCGCCAGCGCCAAGGGGCGCATGGGTTTCATGCAGTAGCCAGGGCACGCCGGCTGGAGGCGGCCAAGGCGCCCGCGCGGCGCGGGCCTCCTCCAGCCTCGGCAGCGTGGGCGCGCACTGGGGCGGCAGGCAGGCTGGCCGCTACACTTGTCCAAGGGGCTTGCCCAGCGCCCTGCCCGCCTTCGCCGTAGCCCGTCCCATGACCCTGTCCCAAAGCCTTTTCATCATCGGCCTGCTCATCGCGGCCAGCGCCTTTTTTTCGATGGCCGAGATTTCGCTCGCGGCGGCGCGCCGCCTGCGTTTGCGCCAGATGGCCGATGAGGGGGACGCGCGCGCGGACCGGGTGCTGCGCATGCAGGAGCAGCCCGGCGACTACTTCACGGTGGTGCAGGTGGGCCAGAACGCCGTGGCCATCCTCGGAGGTATCGTGGGCGAGGGAGCGCTGAGCCCCCATTTCAGCGCATTGTTCGGACTGTGGTTTTCGGAGCCGACCGCGCAGACCGCCGGCTTCCTCGCGTCGTTCCTGGTCATCACCTCGCTGTTCATCCTGTTTGCCGACCTGTTTCCCAAGCGCCTGGGCATGGCCGAGCCGGAGCGCCTGGTGGTGCGGCTGGCGCAGCCCATGGCCTGGTGCATGACGCTGCTGCGCCCCGTGGTGTGGTTCTACAGCCGGGGGGCCGATGCGCTGTTCCGGGTGCTGGGCATGTCGTCCCTGCGCGATGACCGCATCACCTCGGACGACATCCTGGCGATGATGGAGGCGGGCGCGCGCGCCGGGGTGCTGGCGGCCCGCGAGCAGCAGGTCATCACCAACGTGTTCGAGCTGGATACGCGCACGGTGTCCAGCGCCATGTCGCCCCGCGACCGGATCGCCTTCTTCCTGCGCGACGAGCCCGACTCCGTCATCCGCCTGCGCATCGCGGCCGAGCCATTTTCGACCTACCCCGTCTGCGAGGGCGATATCGACCACGTGGTGGGTTACGTGGACGCGAAGGATCTCTTCCAGCGCGTGCTGAACAACCAGCCCATCTCGCTGGCGGACGACAGCCTGGTGCGCAAGGTGCTGATCGTGCCCGACCGGCTCACCCTCTCGGAGGTGCTGGAACAGTTCCGCCAGGTGCACGAGGACTTTGCCGTCATCGTCAACGAGTACAGCCTGGTGGTGGGCGTGGTGACCCTGAACGACGTGATGAGCACGGTGATGGGCGACCTGGTGGGCCCGGCGGACGAAGAGCAGATCGTGCGGCGCGACGAGAATTCATGGCTCATCGACGGAGTCACGCCGATCGAAGACGTGCTGCATGCGCTGTCGCTCGACGAATTGCCCCACGCGGAAGAATACGAGACGCTGGCCGGCTTCCTGATGGTGATGCTGCGCCGCGTACCGCGCCGCACGGACAGCCTGAGCTGGGGCGGCTACAAGTTCGAGGTGCTGGACGTGGACAGCTACCGCATCGACCAGGTGATGGTGTCCCGCCTGGGTGCGCCCCAGGCGGAAAGCCCTGCCGCGCCCCCTCCGGCGGACAGCACCGCAGCGCCTGTGAAGTAGGGATGCCTTCGCGGCCATGCCCATCGGGCCCGGTGCGGCACGGCGCCTGCCACAGCGGCCTGCCAAACCATGGGGAAAATCGGGCTCCAACGCCCTCAGCATAAGCGCCAGAAGCTATAAAAATAGGAGCACCCGTATCCGTATCAGTGGCCGCTGCGCGGATTCCACGGTTCCGTCCTCCGGCGCCCGGCTGCGTCGGCACCAAGGCCGGGCGCCGCAGGGGGCCGCTTCAGGCTGCGGGCAGCTGAGGCTTCTCGCCAAACAGCCAGTTGCGCTGGGCGCCAAACACCGCATCCGGGTAGGGCGAGCGCCCACGGCTGCCGTTGTAGCGGCCCAGCGCCATGAACAGGTCGCCCCGTTCCCGGTCGATGTAGTGGCGAAGGATCACGCAGCCAAAGCGCAGATTGGTCTGCAGATGGAACAGCTTGCCCGCATCGCCGTCGCCGATCACGCGCGTCCAGAACGGCATGACCTGCATGTAGCCGCGAGCGCCCACGCTGGAGACGGCAAACTTGCGGAAGGCGCTTTCGACCTGGATCAGCCCCAGGACCAGGGAGACATCGAGCCCGGCGCGCTTGGATTCGTACCAGGCGGTCTGCAGGAAGTCGCGCCGGATCTCCCACTCGGGTTTGCGGCGGCGCAGCCGGTCACTCATGGTGCCCAGCCAGCGCAGGTAGTGGATGCGGGCCTCGGTGGTGAAGAACTCGGGTTCGGGCGGGGCCTGGTTGGCAATGGCCGAGCTCAGCGCCGTGCGCACGGAGTCCATCAGAGGCTCTTCGAGCTGGCCGCCCGCATGCGCCGCTGCAGGGGCCGCCAGCCACGCCGCGGGGGCGGACAGGGCGGCCAGACATGCACGGCGTGACAGGCCGCCGCCCTCGGGCGTCCCCCCTGCCGCCAAAGCCAGCCGCGCCTCGCTCATACCGCCATGCGGCCCTTCACGTGGGCCAGGATGTCTGCCGTGGGCACCTTGGTGGCCGCCGTGTCACGGCGATGCTGGTATTCGACCACGCCCTCCTTGAGGCTCTTGTCGCCGATGGTCACGCGGTGCGGCACGCCGATCAGCTCCCAATCGGCGAACATGGCGCCAGGGCGCTCGCCACGGTCGTCCAGGATCACGTCCACGCCCGCGGCCAGCAGGTCCGCATACAGCGATTCGGCCGTGGCCTTGACGGCCTCGCTGCGGTCCATGCCGACGGGGCACACGACCACGGTGAACGGAGCGATGGCGTCGGGCCAGATGATGCCGCGCTCGTCATGGTTCTGCTCGATGGCGGCGGCGGGCAGGCGCGTGACGCCGATGCCATAGCAGCCCATCTCGAAGAAGGCAGGCTTGCCGTCGTCACCCAGGAAGGTGGCGTTCATGTCCTTGCTGTACTTGGTGCCCAGATAGAACACGTGGCCCACCTCGATGCCGCGTTCGATGGCCAGTTCGCCCTTGCCGTCGGGCGAGCGGTCGCCCGCCACCACGTTGCGCAGGTCGGTCACGGCATCGGGCTCGGGCAGGTCGCGGCCCCAGTTGACGCCGGTGATGTGGAAATCGGGCTCGTTGGCGCCGCAGATCCAGTCGGCCATGACGGCCACCTCGCGGTCCACCACGATCTTGAGGGGCTTCTTCAGGCCGATGGGGCCCAGGTAGCCGGGCTTGCAGCCAAAGTGGTCCTCGATTTCGGAGAGCGTGGCAAAGCGGAAACCCGCCATGCCCGGCACCTTGGCCACCTTGATCTCGTTCATGTCGTGATCGCCGCGCAGCAGCAGCAGCCAGACCTGGGTCTTGACGATCTCGCCCGCCTCATTGGTTTCGTCCGTGGCCAGGACCAGCGACTTCACGGTGGTCGCCAGTGGCACGCCAAGCAGCTCCGCCACGTCGGCGCAGGTGCTCTTGCCCGGCGTGGCCGTCTTGGTCAGCGCCCGCGTGGCAGCGCCGCGTGGACCGGCGGGGGCCAGCGCTTCGGCCTTTTCCATGTTGGCGGCGTAGTCGCTCGCCGGGCAATAGACGATGGCGTCCTCGCCCGTGGCGGCGATCACCTGGAACTCTTCGGAAAGGTCGCCACCGATGGCGCCGCTGTCGGCCGCCACGGCGCGGTAGGTCAGGCCAAAGCGGTCGAAGATGCGGCGATAGGCCTGTGCCATGACCTGGTAGCTGGCCTTGGCCGCCGCCTGGTCGCGGTCAAAGCTGTAGGCGTCCTTCATGATGAACTCGCGGCCACGCATCAGGCCAAAGCGTGGGCGGCGCTCATCGCGGAACTTGGTCTGGATCTGGTAGAAGTTCTTGGGCAGCTGCTTGTAGCTCTTGAGCTCCTGGCGCGCGATGTCAGTGATCACTTCCTCGCTGGTGGGCTGCACCACGAAATCGCGGCCATGGCGGTCCTGGATGCGCAGCAACTCGGGGCCCATCTTGTCGAAACGGCCCGTTTCCTGCCACAGCTCGGCCGGCTGCACCACGGGCATGGTCAGCTCCACGGCCCCCGCGCGGTTCATCTCCTCGCGCACGATGGCCTCGACCTTACGGATCACCCGCAGCCCCATGGGCATGTAGTTGTAGATGCCAGCGCCCAGCTTCTTGATCAGCCCCGCCCGCGTCATGAGTTTATGGCTGACCACTTCGGCATCCGCCGGAGCTTCCTTGAGGGTGGAAATAAAGAATTGGGAGGCTTTCATCGGAATCGATTTCGGGCAGAACGGGGCAGCCCACTTGCTGCACGCTAGGCGCCGTGCATAATGGACATAGTTTAAAAATTTGGGGTTTGATTATGCTTGACCGGGACGGCTTTCGGCCGAACGTCGGCATCATCCTGCTCAACCAGAAAAACCAGGTGTTCTGGGGCAAGCGCATACGCACCCACAGCTGGCAGTTCCCGCAAGGCGGCATTGACCGGGGTGAAACCCCCGAACAGGCCATGTTCCGTGAACTGCATGAAGAAGTGGGATTATTGCCCAACCACGTGCGCGTGGTGGCCCGCACCCGGGACTGGTTGCGCTATGAGGTGCCTGACCGGTACATCCGCCGCGATGCACGCGGACACTACAAAGGCCAGAAACAAATCTGGTATCTGCTTCAACTGGTGGGCCACGACTGGGACCTGAACCTCCGTGCCACCAACCACCCGGAATTCGACGCCTGGCGCTGGAACGACTACTGGGTTCCGCTGGACGTGGTGGTCGAATTCAAGCGCGGCGTCTATGAGATGGCCCTCACGGAACTGGCGCGCTACCTGCCCCGCCACGAGCAGCGCAACCGCTACCTGCGCAGCGGCATGCGCACGCGCGAAGGGGAGCACGCGGGCACGATGTTCCGGACCGGGTCCATGCTGATCAATCCGGGAATGGAGCTCCCTCCGGGCGCCAGCTTCGATCCCGACCCGCAGAACAGTGTGCCAGGGGAGCTGGACGGCCTGCCCACGGTCACCACGCCGCGCTAGCCCTTCAGTGGCCAGCCACCATGAAAAACGCCTGCGCAGAGCAGGCGTTTGACTGTGTGCGAGTGGCCTGGAGCTTGGCCATCAGCTGGTGGCAGCCAGCACCAGATTGTCGCGGTGCACCATCTCCGGCTCCGCAACATACCCCAGCAGCCTTTCGAACTCCGTCGAGGGCTTGCGGCACAGCATCCGCGCCTCGGCCGCCGCATAGTTGGCCAGGCCGCGGGCAATTTCAGCGCCGGAGGCGTCGCGCACGGCAATCACGTCACCACGGGAGAAGTCGCCCTCCACCGCCGTCATCCCGATGGGAAGCAGGCTCTTGCCTTCATCCCGCACCTTGGCGGCCGCCCCGGCGTCCACCACCACCGAACCCCGCAGTTGCAGGTGGTCGGCCATCCACTGCTTGCGGGCCTGCTTCTTCTGCGTCTGGGCCACGAGCAAGGTGCCCAGCGCCTCGCCCCGCACGAGGCGGACCAGTACGTCGGATTCACGCCCCCAGGCAATCACGGTGGACGCCCCCGAGCCGGCAGCCCGTTTGGCCGCCAGGATCTTGGTGATCATGCCGCCCTTGCCGATGCTGGAACCCGCGCCGCCGGCCATGGCCTCCAGTGCCGGGTCGCCCGCCTTGGCTTCGTGGACGAACTGCGCGGACGCATCGCGGCGCGGATCGGCCGTGTACAGCCCCTTCTGGTCGGTCAGGATGATCAGCGCATCGGCCTCCACCAAATTGGCCACCAGGGCACCCAGCGTGTCGTTGTCGCCGAACTTGATCTCGTCGTTGACGACGGTGTCGTTCTCATTGATCACCGGCACCACGCCCAGGCGCAGCAGCGTGAGCAGTGTCGAACGGGCGTTCAGGTAGCGCTCGCGGTCGGCCAGGTCCGCATGGGTGAGCAACACCTGCGCGCTGCCCATGCCCTGCTCGCGCAGCTTGGTTTCGTACATCTGCGCCAGTCCCATCTGTCCGACGGCGGCAGCGGCCTGCAACTCGTGGACTTCGTGCGGCCGCGTGGTCCAGCCCAGGCGCTTCATGCCTTCGGCAATGGCACCACTGGACACCATCACGACCTCGCGGGGTACGCCGCCGTCGCCACGCACCAGGGCCGCCAGCTGGCGGCTCCATTCACCAATGGCGGTTTCGTCGAGGCCACGCCCCTCATTGGTCACAAGACTGGAGCCCACCTTGACCACGATGCGGCGGGCATCACGCAATACGCTGGAAACCATTTTTTTAGTGTTTTTGGCCACTAGCGCCTGTCCGTCAAGCGCCGATAGCTATTAAAAATATAGCACTCAAACCAGAAAGGCTTTGCGGCGGATCAGGCCGGAGCATCTCCGGCAAAGCGGGGATCCACCTCCACCGGCTCGTTCTCCACCCGCTGCTCGGACTGCACGTGGCGGAAGATGGCATGGATCAGCGGCTCGCAGCCTTCGCGCGTGAGGGCAGAAATCTCGAAGACGGGCCCTTTCCACTTGAAGCGCTTGACGAAGTCCTTCACCCGCGTTTCCCGCTCTTCGGTGGGCACCATGTCCAGCTTGTTCAACACCAGCCAGCGCGGCTTGTTGTACAGCTGCTGGTCGTATTTCTTGAGCTCGTTCACGATGGCCTTGGCCTGGGCCACCGGATCCACCGCATCATCGAAGGGCGCCAGATCGACAATGTGCAGCAGCAGGCGGGTGCGCTGCAGGTGGCGCAGGAACTGGTGCCCGAGGCCCGCACCTTCCGAAGCGCCTTCGATCAGCCCGGGAATATCGGCCACCACAAAACTCTGCTCAGGGCCCACGCGCACGACGCCCAGGTTGGGGTGCAGCGTGGTGAACGGGTAGTCCGCGATCTTGGGGCGGGCGTTGGACACCGCCGTGATGAAGGTCGATTTGCCCGCATTGGGCATGCCCAGCAGGCCCACGTCGGCCAGCACCTTCAGCTCCAGTTTCAGGTTCTTCTTCTCGCCGGGCCAACCCGGCGTCTTCTGGCGGGGCGCGCGGTTGATGGCGCTCTTGAAGCGCATGTTGCCAAAACCACCATCCCCGCCCTTGGCGATGGTGATGACCTCGCCCGGGTTGAGCAGCTCGTACAGCACTTCGCCTGTTTCAGCGTCGGTGATGATGGTGCCCACGGGCATCTTGAGGGTGATGTCGGTGCCAGCGGCACCGAACATGTCCGATCCCATGCCATGCTCCCCGCGCTTGGCCTCGTGGCGCCGAGAGTAGCGAAAATCCACCAGGGTGTTCAGATTCGGATCCGCCACCGCGAACACATGCCCGCCGCGCCCACCGTCGCCCCCGTTGGGACCGCCGAACTCCTTGTACTTTTCATGCCGGAAAGACACGCAGCCATTGCCACCATCGCCTGCGGCAATGTCAATAAAGGCTTCATCGACGAACTTCATGGGAGATCCAGTTTACAAAAGGGCGCGGCACCGACGGCAGGTTACCCGGCAGGTCGGAGCAGCGGAACGCCTCGGAGGCGCTGTCTGCGAATGGCTTGAACGCGCCATCGTACAGACCAAACAACAAAGCCCCGGCAAAGCGGGGCTTCGATGGCTACCGGAGGAATGAACCTCAGGCAGGAGTCACATTGACCGTGGACTTGGACAACGCACCCTTGGTGCCGAACGACACGTGGCCGTCCACCAGGGCGAACAAGGTGTGATCCTTGCCCACGCCGACATTGTTGCCGGGGTGGAAACGCGTGCCGCGTTGGCGCACGATGATCGAGCCAGCGCTGATCAGTTCACCACCGAACGCCTTGACACCCAGCATCTTTGGCTTGGAGTCGCGCCCGTTTCGCGTAGAGCCGCCGCCTTTTTTCTGTGCCATGACTAGCTCCTTCGATTAAGCAGCAATCGCACCGATTTGCAGCTCAGTGAACTGCTGGCGATGGCCTTGGCGTTTTTGATAGTGCTTGCGACGGCGCATCTTGAAGATGTGCACCTTGTCGTGCTTGCCGTGGGCCACGACAGTGGCTTTCACGGTTGCGCCGGACACCAGGGGCGTACCGATCTTGAGTTCAGCGCCGTTGCCGACTGCCAAAACCTGATCGATCACAATTTCCTGGCCTACGTCCGCAGCAATCTGTTCTACTTTAATTTTTTCGCCGGAAGCAACGCGATACTGCTTGCCGCCGGTTTTTATGACCGCGTACATGTTGACCTCTTGATATGAGTTCTGCAGACGAATTTCCGCAGAGCCCAAGAGTATAGCGCATCGCTCCGAGCAGCGCCAGCCCCCGCATGCCGGCCGAGCGGCAGCCTCGCGCAACGCGCCGGGGCGCCTTCAGGGCTTCCTATAATCCGGTCTCTTTCTGCGACCACCATCTTGACTGACCACACCGCCCCCGCCGCATCGCCCCTCCTGCTCGTTGCACAAGACATGCACGAGGTCGACAAGGTCATCGGTCAGCGCCTGACTTCCAGCGTTCCCCTGGTCGCGCAGATATCCCAATACATCATTGCCGCCGGCGGCAAGCGCCTGCGGCCCGCGCTGCTGCTCATGGTGTGCGGAGCCTTGGACTACCGAGGCGCGCAGCGCCACAGTCTCGCGGCCGTCGTGGAGCTGATCCACACCGCCACCCTGCTGCACGACGATGTCGTGGATGCCTCCACCCTGCGCCGCGGCCGCCCCACTGCCAACGAAACTTTTGGCAATCCTGCCAGCGTGCTCGTCGGCGATTTCCTGCACACCCGCTCCTTCCAGATGATGGTCGAGGCGGGCAGCATGCGCATCATGGAAATACTCTCGGAAGCCACCAATGTGATCGCCGAGGGGGAAGTGCTGCAGCTCATGAACATGCACGACGCATCGCTGGACGAAGCGGGCTACCTGCGTGTCATCCGGTCCAAGACCGCCAAGCTGTTTGAAGCCAGTGCCCGCCTTGGCGCGGTGCTGGCGGGCAGCCCGCCCGATGTCGAAGAGGCCTGCGCAACCTACGGGCAGGCACTGGGAACCGCCTTCCAGATCATTGACGACGTTCTCGACTACGACGGCGACGCAGTGGAAATGGGTAAGAATCTGGGAGACGATCTTCGGGAAGGCAAGTCCACCCTGCCCCTGATCGCCGCCATGGAACGCGGAACGCAGAGCCAGGAGCAGACCGTGCGCCACGCCATTGAACAGGGCTCTACCGACCAACTGGCCGAGATTGTGCAGATTGTCCGCGACACCGGCGCACTGGACATCACCCGGGCAGCGGCCTTCGGCGAGGCCCGGCGCGCCATGGCCGCGGCCGAGCAATTACCCGCCAATGCCTATTCAGCAGGTTTGCTAGAATTGGCCGCACAATTGCTTGCACGACGCAACTGAGATGCCCCATTGCATCCACTTTCGAGTGCAATCGCACACAACGGGGTGTAGCTTAGCCTGGTAGAGCGCTACGTTCGGGACGTAGAGGCCGGAGGTTCGAATCCTCTCACCCCGACCACAAGACCGCATTTTCAACAAAAGCGCCGGTTCTGTGGTGCTGTTGCCAATATCGACGGCTGTACAGCTTGTGGCTGATCGGTGATGATAGGATGGATTCTTTTCCACACCTAACACATTACCGGTTACATGGCCGCTGTTGATACTGCCCCCAAAGAAGCCTCTGCAGTGGCCCTTCCCGGATTGGGCAGGGCGTTGATGTCCGCCGGCAAGTTGACCCAAAAGTCGGCAGAGGATATTTACAAAAAATCACAAATCAGTCGAACCAGTTTTATTGCGGAATTGACGGGATCTGGTGCCGTGTCGGCTGCCGATTTGGCGCACACCGTTTCAGCCGTGTTTGGTGCGCCCTTGCTGGATCTGGAAGCGATTGATCCGCTTCGACTGCCCAAAGAGCTTCTCGATCCCAAAATATGCCAGGCGTACCGGGTCGTTGTCCTCAGCAAACGCAATAATCGTCTGATCGTCGCGACCGCCGACCCCACCGACCAGGAAGCTGCCGAGAAAATCAAATTCACGACCCAGATGGGGGTGGATTGGATTATCGCTGAATATGACAAGCTCAGCCGGCTGGTAGAATCCACCACGAAATCCGCCAGTGAGTCGATGGACACCCTGGTGAGCGGTGGAGGCGACTTTGATTTCGACGATGTAGCCGTAGAAGAAGCACCCGACAACAACGACGCCGGTGCCGGCGATGTGGAAGATGCGCCCATCGTCAAGTTCCTGCACAAGATGCTGCTCGACGCATTCAATATGCGGGCCTCGGACCTGCATTTTGAACCCTACGAACACCAGTACCGGGTGAGATTCCGGATCGATGGAGAACTCCGGGAAATCGCGTCCCCGCCCATCGCGATCAAGGACAAGCTCGCATCCCGCATCAAGGTGATCTCCCGCCTGGATATTTCAGAAAAGAGAGTCCCGCAAGACGGACGCATGAAATTGAAAGTGGGCCCGGACAGGGTGATCGACTTCCGTGTGAGCACCCTCCCCACCCTGTTTGGGGAAAAAATCGTTATTCGTATCCTGGACCCGAGCAGCGCCAAGCTTGGGATTGATGCGTTGGGCTACGAACCCCAGGAAAAAGAGCGGCTGCTGGAGGCCATAGGGCGCCCCTATGGAATGATTCTGGTCACGGGCCCGACGGGTTCCGGCAAGACCGTGTCGCTATATACCTGCCTGAACCTGCTGAACAAGCCGGGCGTGAACATTGCCACCGCGGAAGACCCGTCGGAAATCAACCTGCCCGGGGTCAATCAGGTCAACGTCAATGAAAAAGCGGGGTTGACTTTTGCCGTGGCCCTGAAATCTTTTCTGCGGCAGGATCCCGACATCATCATGGTCGGTGAAATTCGCGATCTGGAGACCGCAGATATTTCCATCAAGGCAGCGCAGACGGGTCACCTGGTTTTGTCGACCCTGCACACCAACGATGCCCCCACGACCCTGACCCGGATGCGCAATATGGGGATTGCCCCATTCAATATCGCGTCCAGCGTGATTCTTATTACCGCGCAACGCCTTGCGCGCAGGCTGTGCCCCGTGTGCAAGGTGCCGGCTGATATACCGCACGAATCCCTTCTCGAAGCGGGTTACAAGGATGAGGACATCGACGGAAGCTGGGTGACCTACCGTCCTGTAGGCTGCTCGGCCTGCAACAATGGCTACAAGGGCCGGGTCGGGATATATCAGGTGATGCCGATCTCGGAAGACATCCAGCGCATCATATTGCGAGATGGAAGCGCGCTTGAGATCGCCGAGCAGGCACGAGCGGAAGGTGTTCGCTCACTGCGCGAATCCGGCCTGCACAAAGCAAGATTAGGTTTCACTTCGCTGGAAGAAGTGCTTGCCGTCACCAACGAATAACGAGTTAGAGGGACCAGCATGGCAACTGCTGCATCATCACGGGATATCAAGGAATTTGTTTTCGAGTGGGAAGGCAAGGACCGGCACGGGAAAATCGTGCGCGGCGAGGTGCGCGCTTCCGGGGAAAACCAAGTGCAAGCCACCCTGCGCCGCCAGGGTGTTTTCCCGACGAAGATCAAGAAAAGGCGCATGCGGTCGGGCAAGAAGATCAAGCCCAAGGACATTGCTCTGTTCACTCGGCAGCTTGCAACCATGATGAAAGCTGGGGTACCTCTCCTCCAATCATTTGACATTGTGGGGCGAGGCAATACCAATGCAAGCGTTACCAAGCTGCTGAATGACATCCGCTCTGATGTGGAAACAGGTACGTCGCTGAATGCGGCATTCCGCAAACATCCGATGTATTTCGACAGTCTCTACTGCAATCTGGTTGAGGCCGGGGAAGCTGCAGGTATTCTAGAGGCCCTGCTAGACCGATTGGCCACTTACATGGAGAAAACAGAGGCCATCAAGTCAAAAATCAAATCGGCGTTGATGTATCCCATCTCTGTGGTCATTGTCGCTTTTGTCGTCGTCACTGTGATCATGATTTTTGTCATTCCCGCATTCAAGGAAGTCTTTACTTCATTTGGAGCAGACCTTCCCGCCCCTACATTGTTTGTAATGGGGATTAGCGAAGTATTTGTAAAGTGGTGGTGGTTGATATTTGGTATTATTGGTGGTGGTGTTTTCTTTTTCATGCAAGCATGGAGAAGAAATGAAAAAATGCAAATGTTTATGGACCGAATTCTATTGAAGGTCCCAATCTTTGGCGCATTGGTTGAGAAGTCCTGTGTGGCACGCTGGACTCGGACACTATCAACTATGTTTGCAGCTGGCGTGCCTCTGGTCGAAGCTCTCGACTCGGTGGGTGGTGCCTCTGGCAATTCCGTATATTCGATGGCGACCGAAAAGATCCAGCAGGAAGTCTCCACCGGCACGAGCCTTACCGCAGCCATGGGCAATGCCAATATTTTCCCGTCCATGGTGCTTCAGATGTGTGCCATTGGCGAGGAATCCGGCTCCATCGACCACATGCTGGGCAAGGCTGCCGATTTTTACGAGGCAGAAGTGGATGAAATGGTGGCAGGTCTGTCGAGCCTCATGGAACCCATCATCATCGTCTTCCTGGGAACGCTGATTGGCGGGATCGTGGTCTCGATGTACCTCCCCATCTTCAAGCTTGGCCAAGTCGTGTGATGGAGATGGAGACTTGGTGGAATGCGAGTTGGGGCGCGGTATTGGGGCTTCTGATCGGCAGTTTTCTCAATGTGGTCATTTACCGGCTGCCCAAGATGATGGAGCGCAGGTGGGCAGAAGAGGTTCAGGCGATGCAGGCGCCGGCCGCACAAGCTGATACCAGCCCGGCGCATCCCGAGCCAGAGCGGTTCAATCTCATGGTCCCCCGCTCTCGCTGCCCGTCCTGCGGGCACTTGGTGCAGTGGTACGAGAACATTCCTGTCGTCAGCTATCTTTTTCTGCGGGGCCGCTGCTCGGCCTGCAAGGCGCGGATCTCGCTCCGATACCCTCTGATCGAGATGGCGACCGGTGCCCTGTTCTTCTTTTGCATCCAGCGCTGGGGTGTCACGGCCACGGGGATTGCATGGTGTGGTTTCTCGGCGGCCCTGGTGGCACTGGCATTCATCGACTGGGACACCACCCTTCTGCCCGACGACATCACCCTGCCGCTCCTGTGGGCCGGCCTTTTGTCGTCTGCCCTGCAGTGGATCGCAGTACCGCTGCACGCCTCGGTGTTCGGCGCCGTGGCGGGCTATCTTTCGCTTTGGCTGGTCTACTGGGGGTTCAAGCTCGCCACCGGCAAGGAAGGCATGGGGTATGGGGATTTCAAGCTCTTTGCCGCGCTGGGGGCCTGGTTCGGCTGGCAGGCCCTCGTACCCATCATTCTGATGTCCTCGGTGATCGGCGCCGTCATCGGCATCGCGATGAAAATCTTCAGCAGCCTGCGTGAAGGCGGCTACATCCCCTTCGGCCCCTTTCTTGTGGGGGCGGGATTCACGGCGATGGTGTTCGGGCCCCAAGCCATTCTGGACACGGTGCTGAAACTCCTGGGCCTTTGAACGATGAATCCACGCAAGCATCCCTTGCGTCTGGGCCTGACCGGTGGCATTGGCAGCGGCAAGAGCACGGTGGGCCATGTGCTGGCCTCCCTGGGCGCCAGCCTGATCGACGCGGACCAGATCGCCCGCGAGGTCACAGGCCCGCACGGAGCGGCCATGGAGGCCATCCGCGCGACTTTCGGCAGCGGCTTCGTGGATGCCAGCGGGGCGCTGGACCGGGGCCGCATGCGTGCGCTGGCCTTCAGCCGGCCGGAGGCACGGGCCCAGCTCGAAGGGATCGTGCACCCGCTCGTCACCCTTCACGGCAATTTGAAGGCCGAGCAGGCGGCGCACGAGGGCCATGCGCTGATCGTGTTCGATATTCCGCTGCTGGCGGAATCCGGTCGTTGGGCCCGCAGGCTGGACGCGGTGCTGGTGGTCGATTGCTCTGCTGAAACGCAGATCGAACGCGTCATGCAGCGCAACGGCCTGACACGGGAGGTGGTGCTGGGCATCATTGCGTCGCAAGCCAGCCGCCCGGCCCGGCGGGCCGTCGCAGATGCCGTGATTGCCAACGGCAGGGATTGCACGCTGGAGAACCTGCACGCGCAAACCCGGCAGGCAGCGGCGCTGTTCGGGCTATGATGCGAACGAAACCGTTTGTGCTTTCACTCCATGCCGTGCGCCACCGGCGTCAGAATACCCCCTGAGCCCCCAGGAACCCGCCAGCGTGATCCTTTACGAATATCCCTTTAACGAGCGTCTCAGAACCTATCTGCGGCTTGAGCAGTTGTTTCGCCGGTTGGGGGAATTGATACCCCGCTCCCACGCGCTCGATCATCACTTCGCGCTGGTCACGATCTTCGAGATCATGGACGTCGCAGCGCGGGCCGACCTGAAGTCGGACGTGCTCAAGGACATCGAGAAGCACAAGCACCAGCTCGACAGCTACCGGGGCAACCCCTCGATCTCCGAAGCGGCGCTGGATGCGATCATCGCCCAGCTGGACCGCTGTTTCACCGCGCTCAATACCCAGTCCGGCAAGTCGGGCCACTCGCTCACGGAAAACGACTGGCTGATGAGCATCCGCAGCCGGGTCGGCATTCCAGGGGGTACCTGCGGCTTTGACCTGCCCGCCTACTACGCATGGCAGCACCATGCGCCCGCCGTGCGGCAGCAGGCGCTCGAGGAATGGGCGTCCACACTGGCCCCCCTCGCTGAATCCATCTACGTGCTGCTCAAGCTGCTGCGCGATTCCGGCGTGCCCCAGAAGGTGGCTGCCGAGCGAGGCCAGTTCCAGCAGAATCTGCCGCAGGGGCGCACATTCCAGTTGCTGCGCCTGCGCATCGATCCTGCCCTGGACCTGATTCCCGAAATCAGCGGCAACCGCCTCATCGTCTCGGTGCGGCTCATGCGGCTGGAGGGCGATGGACGCCTGCACGCCTGCAGCGAGGACGCTGCGTTTGAACTGACCCTGTGCGCCTGAGGCTCGGCGCTGGGTCGTGATTTGAGGACGACGACGAGACATGGCCGCTCCCGCCCCCCGCCCCGATGCGGCAACCGCCGCCCGCACCGTGACCTGCCCCACCTGCGGTGGAGACAGCGTCTACAGCCCTGCCAATGCCTACCGCCCGTTCTGCAGCGAGCGCTGCAAGCAGGTCGACCTCGGTGCCTGGGCAAGCGAGGATTTCCGGATGCCCGCAGAGGCCCCGCCCACCGATGCGCAGTACGGCGATCCACGCCTGCAACACTGACCCCGGCTGGCAAGCCAGCCCGCATCTTCAGGGAAATCGCCGCCCAGCGCCCTATCTGCAAGCGCAAATAGCTATTAATTCAATAGCAGTCTACGGAGGTGGCGGCGAAAACTCCACGCCCCGCTCCTGCGCAAGCCACTGCAGAACCGGGTAGGCACCTGGCAAGACAGGCGATACCGTCAGCGGAATTTGCTGCCATTGCATGGCCTGCCCTTCGCGCATCTCGAACTGTCCCGACCATTCCCACACCTTGCACCAGTGCAGGCGCACCAGGGCATGCGGGTAGTCGTGCTCCGTGACTTTCCATACGCTGGCCGCCCCAATGGTCACGCCCAGCTCCTCGATCAATTCGCGGCGCAGTGCCTGCTCCACGGTTTCGCCCGCCTCCAGCTTGCCGCCCGGGAACTCCCAGTACCCGGCATAGGGCTTGCCCGGCGGGCGGGTGGACAACAGCATGGCGCCATCGGCGCGCAGCAGGATGCCCACCGCGACCTCCGTGTGCTTTCGGCTGGCTTGCGGGGCGGGAGCCAGGGGCGTGGTTGCGGAATCAACCACTGCGCCGTCCCGCATAGTCGCGCGCGAACTGGTAGGCCACGCGGCCGCTGCGCGAGCCGCGCTCCAGCGCCCAGACGAGTGCCTCGGGCCGCGCGGCCGTGATCGCGGCCCCGGACACCCCCAGGGAGGACAGCCATTGGGCCACGATGGTCAGGTACTCCTCCTGGCTGAAGGGGTAGAAGCTCACCCACAGGCCGAACCGCTCCGACAGCGAAATCTTCTCTTCCACCACTTCGCCGGGGTGCACTTCGCCATCCTCGGTGTGGGTGTAGGTGAGGTTTTCCGCCATGTACTCAGGCAGCAGGTGGCGCCGGTTGCTCGTCGCGTAGATCAGCACATTCGGCGTGGCCGCCGCCACCGAACCGTCGAGGATCGACTTCAGGGCCTTGTAGCCCGGCTCGCCCTCCTCAAAGCTCAGGTCGTCGCAGAACACGACGAATTTCTCTGGCCGGTCGGACACCACGTCCACGATGTCGGGCAGGTCGACAAGGTCGGCCTTGTCCACTTCGATCAGGCGCAGGCCCCGCCCCGCATAGGCATTGAGGCAGGCCTTGATGAGCGAGGACTTGCCGGTGCCGCGGGCGCCGGTCAGCAGCACGTTGTTGGCGGGCTTGCCCTGCACGAACTGCTCCGTGTTGCGCGCGATCTTCTCCTTCTGCCCCTCGATTTCCTTGAGGTCCGACAGCTGCATGCCGGCAACATGGCGCACGGGTTCCAGGGTGCCGTGGCCACTGCTGCGCTTGCGGTAGCGCCAGGCAATCGAGCCCGACCAGTCGGGCGCGCCCAGCGGCTGGGGCAGCACGGATTCAATGCGGGCGATCAGTTGCTCGGCCCGCTCGATCAGGTGTTCAAATTTTTCGTTCATTTTCGCCTTCAGCGCTTGTGGATAAAGCGCTAGCAGCTATCAAATCAGGAGTTACTCACGAACGATAGTCCGCATTGATGGTCACGTATTCGTGGCTGAAATCGCAGGTCCAGACCGTGTCGGACACGCTGCCCCGGCCCAGCAGGACACGCACGGTGATCTCGCTTTGCTTCATCACGCGCTGCCCATCCTCCTCGCGGTAGGCCGGATTGCGGCCGCCCTTGACCGCCACATGCACATCGTCCAGGTACAGGTCGATGCCGGTCTGGTCCAGATCATCGATGCCGGCATACCCCACGGCCGCGAGGATACGGCCCAGGTTCGGGTCGCTGGCATAGAAGGCTGTCTTGACCAGGGGCGAGTGGGCGATGGCGTACGCCACCTTGCGGCATTCGTCCCCCGTCTTGCCACCTTCCACCCGGACGGTGATGAACTTGGTGGCTCCCTCGCCGTCGCGCACGATGGCCTGGGCGAGCTTTTGCGACACCGCCAGCATGGCTGCCTTCAGGGCCTGGCCCTCGGCGCTGGCCAGGGAAGCGATGGGCGCATGCGCGGCCTTGTTGGTGGCCACCACCACGAACGAGTCGTTGGTCGATGTGTCGCCGTCGATCGTGACCCGGTTGAAAGAGCCATCGGCCAGTTCGCGGGCCAGCTGCTGCATCACGGCCGGGGCCACACAGGCGTCCGTGGCCATGAAGCCGAGCATGGTGGCCATATTGGGCCGGATCATGCCGGCGCCCTTGCTGATGCCGGTGATGGACACCGTGGCGCCGCCAATCTGCACCTGCGCGGAGAACGCCTTGGCCAGCGTGTCGGTGGTCATGATGCCTTCCGCCGCACGGGCCCAATGGCCGGACTGCGCGTCAGCAATCGCGGCGGGCAGGCCGGCCTCGATGCGGTCGCTGGGCAGGGGTTCCATGATCACGCCGGTGGAGAACGGCAGGATCTGCTCGGGCGCCACGCCGAGCTGGCGCGCGAGCGCGCCGCAGGTGGCCCGCGCACGCGCCAGGCCATCGGCCCCCGTGCCCGCATTGGCATTGCCGGTGTTGACCACCATCGCACGGATCGCCTGGCCGGCGGCAAGGTGGTCGCGGCTGATCTGCACCGGTGCGGCGCAAAAACGGTTCTGCGTGAACACGCCCGCCACGCTGGCGCCCTCGTCCAGCAGGAACACGGTGAGGTCCTTGCGATGGGCCTTGCGGACACCGGCTTCGGCAACACCAATGCGGACGCCGGCGATCGGGTGCAGATCGGCGGCCACGGGGGCGACAAGATTGACAGGCATGGGAGACAGGGCCTTTCTGATAAAAACTGCGGCCGATTATCCGGAAAACCGTGGCCTGCCAATGAAAACACGGGCCGAAGCCCGTGTCATGTAAATCCACAGGCGTGGTTTCAACGCCTGCACGCGGGGGCGGTGCCCCGGGGCCTCAGGCCAGCTTGCCGTGGCACTGCTTGTACTTCTTGCCGCTGCCACAAGGGCAGGGGTCGTTGCGGCCCACGCGCATGCCTTCGGGCAGGTTCAGGCCGTCGCCGGGCTGCGCGCCCGCGGTGGTCTCCACCTCCCCCGTTTCGGTGGGGGCGGTATAGGTCACGTTGGCAATGCTCTCGCCGCGGCTTTCCATGTCCTGCGCAGCCTGGTCGAGCTGGGCCTGCGACTGCACCTGCACGGTCATGAGGATCTTGGTGACCTCGTTCTTGACCTGGTCGATCAGCTGGCGGAACAGCTCGAACGCCTCCCGCTTGTACTCCTGCTTGGGCTGCTTTTGCGCGTACCCGCGCAGGTGGATGCCCTGGCGCAGGTAGTCCAGCGCGCTCAGATGGTCGCGCCAGTTGGAGTCAAAGCTCTGCAGCAGCACCATGCGCTCGAACTGGGTGAAGTTCTCGCGCCCGACCTGCTCCACCTTGCCGTCAAAGGAGGCATGGGCGGCCGCCAGAACCTTGTCCAGGATCTCGTCGTCGGTGATGGCGCTGGCACCCTGCACCTGCTGCTGCAGGGCAATGGACACCTGCCATTCGTCCACCAGCGCCTTCTCCAGCGCCGCGAGGTCCCATTGTTCTTCCACCGACTCGGCCGGCACGTACTGGCGCACCAGGTCGGTCATGCAGTCTTCGCGCATCGCGGCGATCACGTCCGACAGGTCGGATGCGTCCAGGATGTCGTTGCGCTGCTGGTAGATCACCTTGCGCTGGTCATTGGCCACGTCGTCGTATTCCAGCAATTGCTTGCGGATGTCGAAGTTGCGGGCCTCGACCTTGCGCTGGGCCGATTCGATGCTGCGCGTCACGATGCCGGCCTCGATGGCCTCGCCATCGGGCATCTTCAGACGGTCCATGATCGCCTTGACGCGGTCGCCCGCGAAGATGCGCATCAGCGAATCGTCCAGGCTCAGGTAAAAGCGCGAGGAACCAGGGTCGCCCTGGCGGCCCGAGCGGCCACGCAGCTGGTTGTCGATGCGGCGTGATTCGTGGCGCTCGGTGGCGATGATGCGCAGGCCGCCCAGTGCCTTGACCTTCTCGTGGTCGATCTTCCACTGCTCGCGCAAGGCGCTGACCTTGGCGGCGCGGTCGGCTTCGGACAGGCTTTCATCGGCTTCGATGGCCGCCACGTCCTTTTCGATGTTGCCGCCCAGCACGATGTCGGTACCACGGCCCGCCATGTTGGTGGCAATGGTGATCATGCCCTCGCGACCGGCCTGGGCCACGATGTCCGCCTCTCGGGCGTGCTGCTTGGCGTTGAGCACCTGGTGCGGCAGGCCTTCCTTGTTCAGGAGCTGGTCGATGATCTCGGAGTTCTCGATCGACGTGGTGCCCACCAGCACCGGCTGGCCGCGCTCATGGCATTCGCGGATGTCCTTGATGGCCGCTTCGTACTTCTCGCGCGTGGTCTTGTACACGCGGTCGAGCTGGTCGTCCCGGCGGCTCGGGCGGTTCGGAGGGATCACGGTCGTTTCCAGGCCGTAGATCTCCTGGAACTCGTAGGCCTCGGTGTCGGCCGTGCCGGTCATGCCCGCGAGCTTGTTGTACAGGCGGAAGTAGTTCTGGAACGTGATGGAGGCCAGCGTCTGGTTCTCGGCCTGGATGTTCACGCCTTCCTTGGCCTCGACGGCCTGGTGCAGGCCTTCGCTCCAGCGGCGGCCCGACATCAGGCGGCCGGTGAACTCATCCACGATCACGATCTCGCCGTTCTGCACCACGTAGTGCTGGTCGCGGTGGTACAGGTGGTTGGCCCGGAGCGCCGCGTACAGGTGGTGCATCAGCGTGATGTTGGCCGGGTCGTACACCGAGGCGCCCTCGGCGATCAGGCCGTGGCTGGCCAGGATGCGCTCAGCGCTCTCGTGACCCTGCTCGGTCAGGAACACCTGGTGGGTCTTTTCGTCCAGCGTGAAGTCGCCCGGCTTGGTCACGCCCTCGCCCGTGCGCGGATCGGCTTCGCCTTCCTGGCGCACCAGCAGCGGCACCACCTTGTTCATGGCGATATACATGGCCGTGTGGTCTTCGGCCTGGCCACTGATGATCAGGGGCGTGCGCGCCTCGTCGATCAGGATCGAGTCCACCTCGTCGACGATGGCGAAGTTCAGGCCCTGCTGCACGCGGTCCTGTGCTTCATAGACCATGTTGTCGCGCAGGTAGTCGAAGCCGTATTCGTTGTTCGTGCCATAGGTGATGTCGGCGCGGTAGGCTTCCTGCTTTTGCTCGCGCGGCATGTTGGGCAGGTTGATGCCCACCGTGAGGCCCAGGAAGTTGTACAGCCGGCCCATCCATTGCGCGTCGCGGTTGGCCAGGTAGTCGTTCACGGTCACCACATGCACGCCCTTGCCCGACAAGGCATTGAGGTACACCGGCAAGGTCGCGGTGAGGGTCTTGCCCTCACCCGTGCGCATTTCGGAAATCTTGCCAAAGTGCAGCGCCATGCCGCCCAGCAATTGCACATCGAAGTGGCGCATCTTCATGATGCGCTTGGAGCCCTCGCGGACCACCGCGAAAGCCTCCGGGAGGATATCGTCCAGCGACTCGCCCTTGGCTACACGGTCCTTGAACTCCTGCGTCTTGGCGCGAAGCTGCTCGTCCGACAGCTTTTCGTAGTCGGGCTCCATCGCATTGATGCGGGTCACCGTCTTGCGGTACTGCTTGAGGAGCCGATCATTGCGGCTGCCGAATAGTTTGGTGAGGAAGTTGGTGGCCATGCGAACAGGACCGCTTGCCCGCTGCAATCAGCGCGCCAAGCGACCGAAATCCCTAAGATGAATTGAGTTCAGGTGGGTCCATCGCCATGGATTGCAAGCTGCTTGCAATCCCGGGCCTGAACACCGGACCCGCGATTTTACCTGCCCGCTGCGGGCACGGCCGGCTGGCCGGGCGATGCGCGGGGCTGGACCGCCGCAACCTGCGCTGCGGGGCCCGCGCCGCCCGCGCTCAGAAACTTCTGCGGGTCCTGGAAAACACCCTGCACCAGCACCTCGAAATGCAGATGGGGGCCCGTGGAACGCCCCGTGGTCCCCACCTCCGCAATCTTCTGGCCACGGCGCACGATGTCCCCCTGCTTGACCAGGGTGCGCGATGCGTGGGCGTAGCGTGTGACCAGCTGGTTGCCGTGGTCCACCTCGATCATGTTGCCGTAGGCGGGGTGGTATTCCTGGGTCACCACCACGCCACCGGCAGCGGCCAGGATGGGCGTACCCGTATCGGCCTGGAAGTCGAGCCCCGTGTGCAGCGCCGACTGGCCCGTGATCGGGTCCACCCGCCAGCCAAAGGACGAGCCGGGCACGCGGCCGGTCACCGGCGCATGGGTGGGAATCATCTTCTTTCGGATGTGCTGGTCGAATAGGCGCGATTCGAGCACCGTCATCAGGTCCACCCGCTGGTTGGTCAGGCGCTCCAGCTCATCGAGCGTGGACTGCAGCTCCTCCATCGACAGATTGCGCGCGCTCACGAGCACGCCCCCCCGGGCATCCGATTTCTGGATATCGGAGGGCGCCATGCCCGCCAGGCCCAGCACGCGGTCGCCCAGCGATTCCAGCTGCACCATGCGGGCCTGCATCTCGCCGACACGGCGGGCCATCGCATCCAGGTTGGCGCGCATGAACCGGTCCCGCTCGGCAAACTCGTCCTTCACGACCAGCCGGACCAGCGAGCCCACGATCGGCCAGCCTTCGCGCGCGCCCTTGAGGAAAACCCAGTGGTAGAGCGTCGCAGCCACCAGCATGAGGCACAGCGACAGCGCCAGCCCGGCCAGCAGCAGGCGCGTGCCCGACAGGTGAATGGCCCGGCTGCGCGCCAGCCTGGCGTCCGTGATAATCAGATGCACTACGAATTCTCCACGCCCGAAGACGCACACCATGAACCGCCGCCACTACGCCGTCAGCCTGCAGCAGGCCAGCGAGGACTCTCCCACGCTGGCCAAGCTCACAGCGTTGACACGCGATTCCAGTGATCGGCTCAAGGCCATTGAAATGCTGATTCCTGCGGCGCTGCGTCCCACGGTCCAGGCGGGGCCCATCGATGGGGACTCCTGGTGCCTGCTCGTCAAGAGCAATGCCGCAGCGGCAAAAATACGCCAGCTGCTGCCTGCTCTGCAGGCGCATTTGCGCAGCCGGGGGTGGGAGGTTAACGCGATTCGCCTGAAAGTTCAAACCTGACGGCCTGCGCCAGGGTCGGGGTCGGGGAATGCGTGGGAGACACCAGGGACATGGTGCCGGTTGTCGGAATCGAACTGACGACCTACCGCTTACAAGGCGGGTGCTCTACCAACTGAGCTAAACCGGCGAAGGCTGCATTTTATAGTGGAAAAAGCAGCCTCAAAAAAATGCTGGGGCCGTTATTTGACCCGCTTGAGAGAAGGCCGGGCACCACCCGCTGCCGGGGGAGGCCGCGGCGCGTCGCCGCCGTCGCCGTCCTTCTTGCCATCGTCGGAGGGCACCAGTTGGACCACGCGGTCCTCGGGAGCAGGCACAGCGCCGGCCGCCACCACATCCTGCGCCGATGGCAATGCCTGCGGCAGCGCTGGAGCCTCCGGGCCCGCACCGCTGCTGCCAGCGAGCACATCCACCGGGGGAGGAAACGCCATGCCCTGGCCGTTTTCACGGGCATAGATGGCGATGACCCGGCCCACGGGCACCAGGATCTCGCGCGGCTTGCCGCCGAAGCGGGCCTTGAACTCGATGAAATCGTTGCCCAGCTGCAAGGCGCTCGTCGCGTCAAAGCTGATGTTCAGGACGATCTCGCCATCCTTCACGTACTCGCGCGGCACTTGCACGGAATCGTCCACGCGCACGGCCACATAGGGCGTGAGCCCGTTGTCGGTGCACCACTCGTACAGGGCACGAATGAGGTACGGGCGCGTGGAGGTGGATTCCTGTGCGGTCATGAAGATGGGTGGCTGCTGCGGTAGATGAAGAGAAATTGGGCAGGCCGCAGATTACTTGCGCATGACCTTTTCGGACGGCGTCAGCGCTTCGATGTAGGCAGGGCGCGAGAAGATGCGCTCGGCGTACTTGAGCAGCGGCGCCGCGTTCTTGGACAGGTCGATGCCGTAGTAGTCCAGGCGCCACAGCAACGGGGCAATCGCCACGTCCAGCATGGAGAAGTTGTCGCCCAGCATGTACTTGTTCTTGAGGAACACGGGGGCCAGCTGCGTGAGACGGTCGCGGATGTGGGCGCGCGCCTTTTCCAGCGCCTTTTCGTTGCCCTTGGTGGCGCGCGACTCCAGGATGTTCACGTGCACGAACAGTTCCTTCTCGAAGTTGAGCAGGAACAGGCGCACGCGGGCGCGGTCGACCGGGTCGCCGGGCATCAGCTGGGGGTGCGGGAAGCGCTCGTCGATGTACTCATTGATGATGTTCGACTCGTACAGGATCAGGTCGCGCTCGACCAGGATGGGCACCTGGCCGTACGGGTTCATCACGCTGATGTCTTCGGGCTTGTTGTACAGGTCCACATCGCGGATTTCAAAGTCCATGCCTTTTTCGAACAGGACGAAGCGGCAGCGGTGGGAGAAGGGACAGGTCGTACCCGAATAAAGCACCATCATGGTGGGAGGCTCCTAAAAATCAAAAGAGTGGGACGCCAAAAGCGCCCACTCTGCAAACAATCCGGCGGCACCCCGAAGGGCGCCTTCTCATGGGTCTACGGCTCGTGCTGCTTACTTCACATCCTTCCAGAAGGCTGCGTTCAGCCTCCAGGCGATGATGGTGAAGAAGCCGAGGAAGATCAGCACCCACACCCCCACGCGCACGCGGGTGTTCTGGGCGGGCTCACCCATCCACTGCAGGTAGTTCACGAGGTCGCCCACGGTCTGGTCGAACTGCAGCGGGGTCATCGTGCCTGGCTTGACCTGCTCCCAGCCCTTGAACACCTGGGTCTTGTGGCCATGGCTCTCGTGCTCTTCGAACACGGGGCGGCGGTCGCCCTGCATTTCCCACAGCACATGGGGCATGCCCACGCTCGGGAAAGCCAGGTTGTTCCAGCCGGTGGCCTTGGTGTCGTCGCGGTAGAACGTGCGCAGGAAGGTGTAGAGGTAGTCGGCACCCGTGCCGCCGTGGCCGGCGCGCGAACGCGCGATCACGGTCAGGTCCGGCGGGTTGGCGCCGAACCATTCCTTGGCCTGCTTGGGATCGATGGACGCCTTCATGGTCTCGCCGACCTTGTCGGTCGTGAACAGCAGGTTGTCCTTGATCTGCTGCTCGGTCAGGCCGATGTCGCGCAGGCGGTTGAAGCGCATGAAGGCAGCCGAATGGCAGCTCAGGCAGTAGTTGACGAATACCTTGGCGCCGTTTTGCAGGGAGGCCAGGTCGTTGGTCTTGTTGGGCGCCTTGTCCCAGGCGATGGTGTCACCACCCGAGGCGTGGGCGGCACCGGCCGCCAGGCCCACCGCGGCGATCAGCGTGAGGATGAGTTTCTTCATTGTTGTTGTCTCCAGGCTCAGTGCGCCACAAAGGTCACGCGGTCGGGCACTGCCTTGGCCTCGCCAATGCGGCTCCACCAGGGCATCAGCAGGAAGAAGCCGAAGTAGAACAGCGTGCCCACTTGCGATACGCGTTCGCCGATGGGAGACGGGGGCTGCACGCCCAGGTAGCCCAGGATCAGGAAGATGATCACGAAGACGCCATACAGGTACTTGTGCCAGTCCGGACGGTAGCGGATCGACTTGACCGGGCTGTGGTCCAGCCAGGGCAGGAAGAACAGGATGACCACGGCACCGCCCATCACCACCACGCCCCAGAACTTGGCGTCGATGGACAGCATCATCGCGATCACGACCACAGCCGCACCCGCGATGCCCACCTTGATGAAGCTGGGCAGCTTCGCCTTGAGCACGCCAAAGCCCGCACCGGCCACCACGCACAGGACCAGCACGTACATCATTTCGGTGGTGATGGCACGCAGCATCGAATAGAACGGCGTGAAGTACCAGACCGGCGCGATGTGCGCGGGCGTCTTGAGCGGATCCGCGGGGATGAAGTTGTTGTACTCGAGGAAGTAGCCGCCGAACTCGGGCGCGAAGAACACCACCGCCGTGAAGGCCATCAGGAACATGGACAAGGCAAAGATGTCATGCACCGTGTAGTAGGGATGGAAAGGCACGCCGTCGAGCGGCTTGCCATTGGCATCCTTGGGCGCCTTGGGGCCCTTGATTTCCACGCCGTCGGGATTGTTGGAACCCACATCGTGCAGCGCCAGCAAGTGCGCCACCACCAGGCCGAGCAGCACCAGCGGCACGGCGATGACGTGAAAGCTGAAGAAGCGGTTCAGCGTGGCGTCGCCCACCACGTAGTCGCCACGGATCAGCAGCGCGAGGTCAGGACCGATGAAAGGGATGGCCGCGAACAGGTTCACGATCACCTGGGCGCCCCAGTACGACATCTGGCCCCAGGGCAGCAGGTAGCCCATGAAGGCTTCCGCCATCAGGCACAGGAAGATGGCGCAGCCGAAGATCCAGACCAGCTCGCGCGGCTTGCGGTAGCTGCCGTAGATGAGGCCACGGAACATGTGCAGGTACACCACCACGAAGAACGCCGACGCGCCCGTGGAGTGCATGTAGCGGATCAGCCAGCCCCAGGGCACATCGCGCATGATGTACTCGACCGACGCGAACGCCAGGCTGGCATCGGGCTTGTAGTGCATGACCAGGAAGATGCCGGTCACGATCTGGATCACCAGCACGACCAGCGCCAGCGAGCCGAAGATGTACCAGAAGTTGAAGTTCTTCGGAGCGTAGTACTCCGACATGTGCACCTTGTAGGCGTCGAAAGCGGTCGGGAAGCGGTTCTCGAACCAGTTCGTGACCTTGGCGCCCGCCGAGGCGTTGGGAGAGATTTCCTTGAATTCAGCCATGTCGTCGTGCTCCTTCAAGCCTTCTTGTCTTCACCGATCAGCAGGCGCGTCTCGGTAAGGTACATGTGGGGGGGCACTTCGAGGTTGTCGGGTGCGGGCTTGTTCTTGAAGACGCGGCCGGCCATGTCGAACGTGGAGCCGTGGCAGGGGCACAGGAAACCGCCCTTCCAGTCGTCGGGCAGCGACGGCTGGGCGCCGGGCTGGAACTTGTCGGAGGGCGAGCAGCCCAGGTGCGAGCAGATGCCCACGCCCACGAAGATTTCCGGCTTGATGGAGCGGGCTTCGTTGCGCGCGTACTCGGGCGTGAGTTCGGAAGGCTTGCGTTCAGACTTGGGATCCGCGAGCTGGCCATCGAGCTTGGGCAGCTCGGCGAGCTGCTCGGGCGTGCGCTTGATGATCCAGACGGGCTTGCCGCGCCACTCCACAGTGACTTTTTCTCCGGGCTTGAGGGCGGAAATATCCACCTCGACGGCAGCACCGGCGGCTTTGGCGCGCTCGGAGGGCTGAAAAGTACTCACGAAAGGTACGGCGGTTGCCACGCCGCCCACCGCACCAGCACAGCCGGACGCGATCAGCCACGTCCGTTTGCTGGAGTCGATTGGAGTGTCACTCATGGGGATCCTCGATGAACATCGCTAGATTGGGGTCAACCGCGAATTGTAGCGGAGTGAAAATGGTTATTTCAAAGTGAGGGACTGTCTTGACAGGCCACCGCTCCGGGCAATACTCCGGGATCGCCATTCACACAAGGAGCACAACATGGGGATGATGCAGGAGTTCAGGGAGTTCGCGGTCAAGGGCAATGTGATTGACCTCGCCGTGGGCGTCATCATTGGGGGGGCCTTCGGCAAGATCGTGGACTCGGTCGTGTCGGACCTGATCATGCCGGTGGTCGGGCTGGTGTTCGGCAAGCTCGATTTTTCCAACCTGTTCGTGGTGCTGGGCACGGTGCCGCCGGGCACCGCCATGACGCTGGACGCCCTCAAGAAGGCAGGCGTGCCGGTGTTTGCCTACGGCAACTTCCTGACCGTTGCCGTCAATTTCATCATTCTGGCGTTCATCATCTTCATGATGATCAAGCAGATCAACCGCCTCAAGCGCGAAGCCCCCGCTGCCCCCGAAGCCCCGGCCGCGCCACCGGAAGACATCGTGCTGCTGCGCGAGATCCGGGACAGCCTGAAGAGATAGCCCCCTGAGGCGCTGCGCGCCTCCCCACGGGGGACGCGCCCGGTGGCCTGGCAAAGCCGGCTCCACGGGTGCGCTGTCGTGAGGTGCGCCGGTTTCGCGGGTGGCGCTGGTTTGGTGCCACTCTCTCGATTGCTATATAAAAAGTAGCATTCAGCGCTTTACCATCAAGCGCCAGCGTGCAATTCACTCACACAGCGCCCGCGCCATGCGCACCGCCTCGATGAGGCTCGCGGCGTCGGCCACGCCCTGCCCCGCGATGTCGAACGCCGTGCCATGGTCGGGGCTGGTACGCACCAGCGGCAGGCCCAGGGTCACGTTCACGCCCTTGTCCACGCCCAGGTACTTCACCGGGATGAGGCCCTGGTCGTGGTACATCGCGACAACCACGTCGAACTCGCCAGCGCGCGCGGGTGTGCTGCGCGCACGCATGAACACCGTGTCCGGCGCGAACGGGCCGTGCACGTCCAGGCCCTGTGCCCGCGCCGCGGCAATGGCCGGTGCAATCACCTCCACTTCCTCGCGCCCGAACAGCCCGCCCTCGCCCGCGTGGGGATTGAGCCCCGCCACCGCCATGCGCGGCACGCGGCCCAGGCTGCGCGCCAATGCGGCGTGCGTGATCTGCAGGGTCTGCAGCACATTGCCTGGCGTGACCGCGTCGATCGCGTCGCGCAGCGACACGTGGATGCTGACCAGCACCGTGCGCAGCTCGTCGCTGGCGAGCATCATGCGCACGGGCATCTGCGCCAGCGCCACGCCCTGGTGCGCAGCGGCCTCGGCCTGCAGCAGCTCCGTATGGCCCGGGAAAGCGACGCCGGCGGCCGACAGCGCCTCCTTGTGCAGCGGCGCCGTCACCAGGCCCGCCACCTCGCCCCGGAGCGCTGCCCGCGCGGCCCAGACCACGCTGTCGGCCGCCGCCCGCCCCGCCTCGGCGCTGATCCGCCCCCAGGGCTGCGGCCCCGGGATGCCGGGCAGGGCCAGCACCGGAATGCAGCGGGGAGGCATCGCCAGGGCCTGCGCCGCCGCCGCGATCTGCGCCACCGGCACGGCCGGAACGCCGGGGCGCACGATGGCCTGCGCCGCACGGCGCAGCGTGGCGACGTCGCCCACCACGAAACAGCCCTGCAGGTCCTGGGGCGCATCGCGGAAGGCCTTGGCGACGATCTCGGGGCCGATGCCTGCGGGATCGCCTTGGGTGATGGCCAGTGGTGTCATGGGGATGGAATGGAAATGGAATCAGCGTCCAGCGCCGGAGGGAAAAGCGCCAAATGCTATTGATTAAATAGCAATATCACCAAAAGGCTTCGCGGCCCTCAGGCCGGGTTGGGGATTTCGATGAACACATGCTCCAGGCCCAGCAGCCCGGACACGTGCGCGGCGACGGCCGGCGCTCCATAGCGCTCGGTGGCGTGGTGCCCCGCCGCGATGAAGCACACGCCCATCTCGCGTGCCAGATGGGCCTGGGGCTCCGAAATCTCCCCGGTGATGAAGGCATCCGCCCCCGCGGCAATCGCTGATTCGAAGTAGCCCTGGGCGCCGCCCGTGCACCAGGCCACGCGGCCCAGAGGCTGCTGCCGCTGCGCGCCCGCCGCCTCGGGCTGCACGAGGGTCACGGCCCGTCCCAGTGCCCGGGCCACGTGGTCGGCCAGCGCCTGGCCGTCGGCGAAGGCCGCCGGCGCGGAGAATCCCAGGTCCTGCTCCCCGAACCGCGCATCGGCGGCAAGGCCCAGCACGCGCCCCAGCTGGGCGTTGTTGCCCAGTTCCGCGTGCGCATCCAGCGGCAGGTGGTACGCGAACAGGTTGATGTCGTGCGCCAGCAGCAGCTGCAGCCGCTGCTTCATCCAGCCCGTCACCCGGCCGTCCTGGCCACGCCAGAACAGGCCATGGTGCACGAAGATGGCATCGGCCCGCTCGCGGATGGCCGCCTCGATCAGGGCGCGGCTGGCCGTCACGCCACTCACGATGCGGCGGACTTCAGCCTTGCCCTCGACCTGCAGGCCGTTGGGACCGTAGTCCTTGAAACGCTCGGGCTGCAGCAGGCTGTCGAAGGCCTGCAGAAGGTGGGTGCGTGAAATGCTCATGCGGCTATTGTCGCGCGCGCCGGCGGTCCCAGTTGGGGGACAATGTGCCCGCAGAGGCGGCCAGGGCCTGCCGTGCAGGCCGAAAGCCCTAGCCCCACACCCCCTTCCGCCCCATCCTCATCGGTACAGAAGAATTTCATGAAGCGCATCTGGTTGCTGTTTTCCCAGGCCGTGACGGTGTTCGTTGCCGCCTATTTCGTCGTCGCCACGCTGCAGCCGAGCTGGCTGGGCCGGGGCGCCACCACGCGCTCGGGCGCGGGCATCGCGCTGCTGGAGGCTCCCGCGACCACCGCCAGCCCGCAGCCAGCGGCGGGAAGCTTCAGCGCTGCCGCGCGCCAGGCCGCGCCCGCAGTGGTCAGCATCAATACCAGCAAGGCCGTGCGCCATCCGCGCAGCAACGACCCCTGGTTCCAGTTCTTCTTTGGCGACCAGGGCGCGCAGGCGCAGGCCGGGCTGGGCAGCGGCGTGATCGTGAGCCCCGATGGCTACATCCTGACCAATAACCATGTGGTGGAAGGCGCCGACGAAATCGAAGTGACGCTGACCGACAGCCGCCGCGCCCGCGCCCGCGTGATCGGCACCGACCCAGACACCGATCTGGCCATCCTCAAGATCGAGCTCGACAAGCTTCCCGTCATCGTGCTGGGCAACTCGGATGTGCTCGCCGTGGGCGACCAGGTACTGGCCATCGGCAACCCGTTTGGCGTGGGCCAGACGGTGACCAGCGGCATCGTGAGCGCACTGGGCCGCACGCAGTTGGGGATCAACACCTTCGAGAACTTCATCCAGACCGATGCGGCCATCAACCCTGGCAACTCGGGCGGCGCGCTGGTGGATGTGAACGGCAACCTCATGGGCATCAACACCGCCATCTACTCGCGCTCGGGCGGCAGCATGGGCATCGGCTTTGCGATCCCCGTGTCCACCGCGCGGCTGGTGCTGGACGGCATCGTGAAGGACGGCCAGGTCACGCGCGGCTGGATCGGCGTGGAGCCCAACGAGCTCTCCCCCGAGCTGGCCGAGACCTTCGGCGTGAAGGCCACCGAAGGCGTGATCATCACCGGCGTGCTGCAGGACGGCCCTGCGGCCCAGGCCGGCATGCGGCCCGGCGACGTGATCGTGCGCGTGGATGGAAAAAACGTGGGCAATGTGTCCGAACTGCTGACCGCCGTGGCGGGGCTCAAGCCTGGAACCGTGGCCCCGTTCAACGTGCAGCGCGGCGACAAGCTGGTGGAGCTGAGCATCAACCCTGGCGTGCGCCCAAAGCCGAGAAAGAGGTAACAAGCCCCGCGCCGCCGCGCGGCGCCCTCAACGGGGGCGCCGCGGACGGCCCGGCGAAACCCGCGTTCCATGGCCCCGGGCTGGCTGCGCGCCAGTTCCCACCGATGGCCACGCAGCTGCGGCCGCGCTGCGGCGCACTATCAAAAAAATAGCTCCCAACGCTTGACGGACAAGCGCTGGCAGCTATTTTTATCTGGATATTCCTTGCGGAGCAGGAGGCCCGGGGCTCCCGGTGCAACCCCGCCTTCCAGCGCGCCACGGCGGCGCGCCGATCGATCAGGACGACGCGGAGGCGGATTCCTCGGTGTCCTCAGGCGCCTTGGTGTGCTTGATGAAGATCTGCGCGGCCCAGATGCCCACTTCGTACAGCAGGCACATGGGCACGGCCAGCGACAGCTGCGAGACCACGTCCGGCGGCGTGACGACGGCGGCGATCACGAACGCCAGCACGATGAAGTAGCCGCGGAACTCGCGCAGCTTCTGCACGCTCACGATGCCCATGCGGGCCAGCACCACCACGGCGATGGGCACCTCGAACGCCAGGCCGAACGCGAGGAACATCGACAGCACGAAGCTCAGGTAGGCCTCGATGTCTGGCGCGGCCGTGATGCTCTTGGGCGCGAAGCTCTGGATGAACGCAAACACCTGCCCGAACACGAGGTAGTAGCAGAACGCCACCCCGATGAAGAACAGCAGCGTGCTGGAGACCACCAGCGGCAGCACCAGCTTCTTCTCGTGCGAGTACAGGCCCGGCGCCACGAAGGCCCACACCTGCCACAGCACGAAGGGCAATGCCAGCAGGAAGGCCGACATCAGCAAAATCTTGAGCGGCACCATGAACGGCGAGATCACCGAGGTGGCGATCAGCGTGGCGCCCTTGGGCAGGTGGGCCACCAGCGGCGCCGCCAGGAAGTCGTACAGCGCGCCAGGGCCGGGAAAGAAGAACAGGATCGCCGCCGCGATGGCGATGGCAATGAGCGCCTTGACCAGCCGGTCGCGCAGCTCCATCAGGTGCTGCACGAAGGGCTGCTCGGTACCGGCCAGCTCGTCTTCTTTGGAGGGGGTTTCGGACATATTGGGTTTTCAGGGGCGTGGAGGCCGCCCATGCAGCGCGCACGGCACGCCGCGCCGCATCGTCGTCATCAATGGAATTTCTGGGGGCGGTAGCGCGCGACGCGCGCCGCGCCGGACTGCGCCTTCGTGCGCACGCCACTGCGGGACTTGTACCACTGGGGCACCGCGCCCCGCTTGAGGCGCCAGTTCTTGCCAGGGTGCTTGTAGGCCGGCACCACGGGCGCCTGCGGCTCGTGCAGGTCGGCGTTGCTGGTCTCCGTGGCCGAGGCCCAGTCCTTCTCGAACTCGCTGGCGCTGGTCTGGATGGAGTTGTGCACGTCGCGTGCGGCGGTCTCCACCGTGTCCTTCATTTTCTTGAGCTCATCGAGCTCCATGGACCGGTTCACCTCGGCCTTGACGTCGGACACGTAGCGCTGGGCCTTGCCCAGCAGCGTACCCACCGTGCGGGCCACGCGCGGGAGCTTCTCCGGCCCGATGACGATGAGTGCCACCGCGCCGATCAGCGCCATCTTGGACAGGCCAATATCAATCATGGGTCAGGCGAAAAGGCATGCGGGGGCCGGTGCGGACGGCGCGCTCAGCTCTTTTGCTTGGCTTCGACATCGATGGTGGTCTTGTCGGCCGCCGGGTTGTTGGCAACCTGGCCTGCGGGAGGGGTGGCGGGGGCATCGGCCGAACCGTCCTTCATGCCGTCCTTGAAGCCCTTGACGGCGCCCCCGAGGTCGGAGCCCATGTTCTTGAGCTTCTTGGTGCCGAACACCATGACGACGATCAGCAGCACGATCAGCCAGTGCCAGATGGAAAAAGAGCCCATGGAATATCTCCTAACGAATTGCAGTCATTTTAGACGGGGGCCGCGACCGAAGTCCGACGCCCTTGCCCGCCAGCGGGAAACTATCGGCACGCGCCGTCAGCCTGGTTCAGCCTTTGAGCCACGGGCGGGGGCCGCCCATCACGTGAACATGCAGGTGGTGGATTTCCTGCCCGCCTTCAAGCCCCGTGTTTACCACGACGCGAAAGCCACCCTCGGGGTACGGGTTGCAGCCCTGCTCCAGGGCCAGCCGGGGCGCCAGCGCCATCATGCGCCCCAGAACTCCCGCATCGTCTGCGGTGACCTGCGCCATCGAAGGGACATGCCGCTTGGGCACCATCAGAAAGTGCACCGGCGCCCAGGGGTGGATGTCGTGGAAGGCGAAGATCTCCTCGTCCTCATAGACCTTCCTCGAAGGAATCTGGCCCGCGATGATCTTGCAGAAAAGGCAGTTCGGATCGTGCATGAGAAAAATGTCGGTACGAAGTTAACAGTTCACCGGGCGCTGCTCAACCCCAAGCCATTGCCACCGGCGCGCCCCAGGCCAGCGCCACCGTGGAACTGGCTCCGCCAGGCCACGGGTGGCGTCCCCCTGAGGGGGAAGGCGCCACAGGCGACACAGGAGGCTTCACGCATTGTCAGCGATCTTGATGGTCGGGCGCACGCCCACATCCTTGCGGTGCGCATGCAGCCATTCCTGTCCGGCCGTGCGGCCCAGGGCGAACAGCTTGCGCACGAAGGCCAGGTCCGCGCGCATCTTGCTGTCGGCGCCGAACGGGGCCAGCACCGAGCCGCCGTCGATGCGGTGCATGCGCACGCTCTTGTAGCGGCGCGGGTCGAGCTTGCCCTCGGCGAGCAGGCGGCGCACGAACTCGATGGCGCGCATCTCGGCCAGCAGGCTGGCGTTGAAGGTGACCTCGTTCATGCGTTCCATGATCTCGGCGCCGGAATGCGGCAGCTCCAGGTGCTCGATGGGGTTGATCTGCACGAGCAGGATGTCCGAGGCCTCGGTCTGATAGATCAGCGGGTGCAGCGCGGGGTTGCCCGAGTAGCCGCCATCCCAGTAGTGCTGGCCGTCGATCTCCACGGCCTTGAACATCAGCGGCAGGCAGGCCGAGGCCATCACGGCATCGGCGCTGAGCCTGGAGCCCGAGAAGATCTCGCCCCGCCCCGTGCGCACGTTGGTGGCGCAGACGAACACCTTGGGCCCGCCCGCCGCGCTGCTGGCGCGCCGCGCGGTGCACAGCAGGTCGAAATCCACCTCGCGCTCCAGCAGGCGGCGCAGCGGGTTGATGTCCAGCGGGTTGGTCTGGTAGGGCGACAGCCACTGCCGCATCAGCCCCATCATGGGGTTGGCGGCCGACAGCGGCGAGCCCCACATCAGGCTGCCCAGCGTGCCCACGCCTTCCCACAGGCGGGTGAGCGTCTCGCGCGCCTGCTGGCAGCCCGCCAGGTGGGCTTCGTGCGGGTCCTTGTGTTCGTGTGCGGCCTTGGCAAAGCCGTGTGCCAGGGCCACGGCGTTCATGGCTCCGGCGCTGGTGCCACTCACGCCCTCGAAGTGCCACTGCCCGTCCTCGAGCAGCGCATCCAGCACGCCCCAGGTCAGCGCGCCGTGCGAGCCGCCGCCCTGCAGGGCCAGGTTCAGGCGGGGGAGCGGCGCGCCAGGCTCAGGCATCCACGGCCTGGTTCTTGCTCATGGCCAGCATGCCGCGCACGATGCGGTACAGGAACCACAGCGAAATGACGCCCCAGGCGATCCAGCCCGGCGCGATCAGCAGCAGCCACAGCGGCGACGTGACCGCGTACAGCACGCCGGCCCACAGCACGGACCGGATGCGCCAGGAAAAATGGTTGGCCTGCCAGGTGCCTTCGGCATCTCCGCGCTTGACCAGATCCAGCACCAGCGCAATCAAGAGCAGCACAAGGCTGCCCTGCGCCCCCGGAAGGACGGCGCCCACCGCCACGATCAGGTGCAGCACATAGCTGACCCAGCCGATGTTCTTGAGGCCCTGCGCCTTCTGGCTGGTGGTCTGCACGTCGACGATATCGTTCATGGGGAACCCTCCTGGGTGGCGCGCGCAACGGCCTTGCGCAAGGCTTTTTCCTCGATGCCGCTGGTGCCCTCGCGGCGCTCCAGCTCGGCCAGCACGTCGGCGGGCGTGAGGCCATAGTGGGCCAGCGCCACCAGGGAGTGGAACCACAGGTCCGCCACCTCGTAGACGAGCTTGGACTTGTCGGCGCCGTGGTCCACGTCCTTGGCGGCCATGACGACCTCGGTGGCTTCCTCGCCGATCTTCTTCAGGAACGCGTCCGGCCCCTTGTGCAGCAGGCGCGAGACGTAGCTCTTCTCGGGATCGCCGCCGTTGGCCGGCTTGCGGCTTTCAATCACATCGGCCAGGCGTGCGAGGGAATCGTTGGAACTCATGGCTCTTACTTGTAGATGGATTCAGGGTCTTTCAAGACCGGATCGACCGCCTGCCAGGCGCCATCCTTGAGCACGCTGAAAAAGCAGCTGTGGCGGCCCGTGTGGCAGGCGATGCCGGGCTCGTGGCCCAGCTGGGTCACCTTGAGCAGCACCACGTCGTTGTCGCAGTCCAGGCGGATTTCATGCACCGTCTGCACGTGGCCGGACTCCTCGCCCTTGAACCACAGCTTGCCGCGCGAGCGGCTGAAATACACGGCGCGGCCGAGTTCCGCGGTTTTCTCCAGCGCCTCGCGGTTCATCCACGCAAACATCAGCACGTCGCCCGTGCCCTGCTCTTGCGCGATCACGGGCACCAGGCCCTGCGCATCCCATTTCACTTCGTTGAGCCAGTTCATGGGCGGGATTGTCGGCGATTTGGATCGCCGGGAACGTGCGTGCCCCCGGATTTACTCAGTCTTTTGGGCATCTGGCGCTTTTCCATCAAGCGCCGATAGCTATTCTTTTAATAGCAATTGCTTCACAGCCGCACGGGAATGCCGCGTTCGGCCATGCGCGCCTTGGCCTGGCCGACGGTGTATTCGCCGTAATGGAAGATGCTGGCCGCCAGCACCGCGTCGGCTCCACCGGTCTGGATGCCGTCGGCCAGGTGGTCGAGGTTGCCCACGCCGCCCGAGGCGATCACGGGCACGCCCACGGCGTCGCTCACGGCACGCGTGAGGGCGAGGTCGAAGCCGGACTTGGTGCCATCGCGGTCCATGCTGGTGAGCAGGATCTCGCCGGCGCCCCGGCGCGCCATCTCGGCGGCCCAGGCCACGGCATCCAGGCCCGTGTTCCTGCGCCCGCCGTGGCTGTACACGTCCCAGCCCTCTCCCACGGCCCGGCCGTTGGCGCCGGTGCGCTGGGCGTCTTCTGGCGAGCGGCGCTTGGCGTCGATGGCCACCACGATGCACTGCGCGCCGTACTTGGCCGAGACGGCGTCGATCACCTCGGGGTTGGCGATGGCGGCCGAGTTGAAGCTGGTCTTGTCAGCGCCCGCGTTGAGCAGGCGGCGCACGTCCTCGACCGTGCGCACGCCGCCGCCCACGGTGAGCGGGATGAACACCTGGCTGGCCACGGCCTCGATGATGGGCAGGATCAGGTCGCGGCCATCGCTGGTGGCGGTGATGTCCAGGAAGGTGAGTTCGTCGGCGCCCTGCGCGTTGTAGCGCGCGGCGATCTCGACGGGGTCGCCCGCATCGCGCAGTTCGACGAAGTTGACGCCCTTGACCACGCGGCCTCCGGTGACGTCGAGGCAGGGGATGATGCGTTTGGCAAGCATGTCAGTCAGCGATTCGTGGATGGGGCGTTGCCGAGGCCAGCGGACGCCGTGGAACTGGCTTCGCCAGGCCACTGGCGTCGTCCCCCTTGGGGGAAGCGGCGCAGCCGCTCAGGGGGGTTATCCATTCAACTCGTCGGCGCGCGCCTGCGCTGCCGCGAAATCAAGGTCGCCGCTGTAGATGGCGCGGCCGCAGATCACGCCTTCGACCCCCTCTTCCTCGACGGCGCACAGCTGTTCGATGTCGGCCATGTTGGACAGGCCGCCCGAGGCGATCACCGGGATGGAGAGCGACTGCGCGAGCTTCACCGTCGCGTCGATGTTGATGCCCGAGAGCATGCCGTCGCGGCCAATGTCGGTGTAGATGATGGACTCGACGCCCCAGTCCTCGAACTTCCTGGCCAGGTCCACGACCTCGTGGCCCGTGAGCTTGCTCCAGCCGTCGGTGGCCACCTTGCCGTCCTTGGCATCCAGGCCGACGATGATGTGGCCGCCAAAGGCGCTGCACGCGTCCTTCAGGAAGCCGGGGTTCTTGACCGCCGCCGTACCGATGATCACGTAGCGCAGGCCGCCGTCGATGTATTTCTCGATGGTGTCCAGGTCACGGATGCCGCCGCCGAGCTGCACCGGGATGTCGTCGCCCACCTCCTGGAGGATGGACTTGATGGCGGTGTAGTTCTTGGGCACGCCCGCGAAGGCGCCGTTCAGGTCCACCAGGTGCAGGCGGCGCGCACCGGCATCCACCCACTTGCGCGCCATGGCGGCAGGGTCTTCTCCGAAGGTGGTGGATTGGTCCATATCGCCTTGCTTGAGGCGTACGCAGTGGCCGTCCTTGAGGTCGATGGCGGGGATGAGCAGCATGGTGGTGAAGTTCGGGAGGAAAAGGGCGAGGCAGGGCTCGGCCCGAACGGGTTGGATTAGGGATTCCAGTGCAGAAAATTGCGGTACAGGGCCAGGCCGTGCTCCGCGCTCTTTTCAGGGTGAAATTGCGTGGCGAAAATATTATCGCGCGCAACGGCGGCGGCGAACACACCGCCGTAGTCCGCCTGCCCCGCGCAGTGGGCCGCGTCTCGCGGCACCGCATAGAAACTGTGCACGAAGTAGAAGTAGCTGTGGTCGGGCACGCCGGCCCATACCGGGTGCACCTTGCCCGCGTGCGGCACCTGGCGCACCTGGTTCCAGCCCATCTGGGGCACCTTGTAGCGGCTGCCATCGGGCTGGGTGCGGCCCGCCAGGTCGAACTTGCGCACATCGCCGTGGATCAGCGACAGGCCGGGCGTTCCTCCATGGGGGCCCTCGGCACTGTGGTCCAGCAGCATCTGCATGCCCACGCACACGCCGAACATCGGCTTGGCGGCAGCCGCTTCGAGCACGGATTCCTGCAGGCCGGATTCGCGCAGCTCGCGCATGCAGTCGGGCATGGCGCCCTGCCCCGGCAGCACGATGCGCTGCGCCGCGCGCACGTCCTCGGGACGCTGCGTGACGACCACGGTCCAGCCGGTGCCCTCTGCGGCGGCCTGCACGGCCTGCGACACCGAGCGCAGGTTGCCCATGCCGTAGTCCACGACCGCAACGGTTTTTGCTTCCATATTCATAGCTATTGGCGCTTATTCATCAAGCGTTAGCGCTTGATCTGGCTCAAAAATTTCACAAGGAGCCCTTGGTGGACGGAATGACGCCCACCGAGCGCGGATCGCGCTCCAGCGCCGCGCGCAGCGTGCGCCCGAAGGCCTTGAAGATGGTTTCGCACTGGTGGTGGGCATTGATGCCCTTGAGGTTGTCGATGTGCAGCGTGACGCCCGCGTGGTTCACGAAGCCCTGGAAGAACTCGTACACCAGCTGCGTATCGAGCTGGCCGATGCTGCCGGCCGTGAACTTCACGTCGATGTGCAGCCCCGGGCGGCCCGAAAAATCGACCACCACGCGCGACAGCGCTTCGTCCAGCGGCACGTAGGCGTGGCCGTAGCGGCGGATGCCCTTCTTGTCGCCCACGGCGCGCGCAAAGGCCTGGCCCAGCGTAATGCCCACATCTTCGACCGTGTGGTGGCCATCGATGTGCAGGTCGCCTTCGCAGTCGATGTCGAGGTCGATCAGGCCGTGGCGGGCGATCTGGTCGAGCATGTGGTCGAAGAAGCCGATGCCGGTGGAAAGCTTGGCCTGGCCCGTGCCGTCGAGGTTGATGCGCACGCGGATGCGCGTCTCGGCGGTGTTGCGGCTGACCTCGGCGATGCGGTCGGCCAGGGGATCGGGCGTTGCGGAAGTGACGAGTGCGGAGGAAGTCATAGGGAGGCTTGCAGGGCGGCGAGCATCTGCGCGTTGTCGGAGGCGGCGCCCACCGTGAGGCGCAGGCAGTTGGCCAGCAATGGGTGCATTGTAGAAACGTTCTTGACCAGGACCTTGCGGTTTTTCATGCCCTCGTACGCCCGGGCGGAATCCGCCACACGGACGAGGATCATGTTGGCCTCGCTGTCCCAGCATTTTTCGATGCCGGGCATCTGCCGCAGGGCCGCCAGGAGCTTCGTGCGCTCGGCGCGGATCTCGGCGGCCTGCCCGGCGAACACGTCGGCGTGCTCCAGCGCGAACAGCGCGGCCTCGCAGTTGAGCACGCTCACGTTGTAGGGCGGGCGCACCTTGTCGATCTCGCTCACGAACGCGGCGGGGCCGATGAGGTAGCCCAGGCGCACGCCCGCCAGGCCGAACTTGCTGAGCGTGCGCATGAGCAGCACGTGGGCGTTGCGCGCGGGCTCGGCCCGCATGCGGTCGATGAAGGTGCGGCTGGCAAAGGGCTGGTAGGCCTCGTCCATGACCACGATGCCGCCCTGCGCGCCCGCGGCGTCGACGATGCGCTGCACCGCGCCCTCGTCCCACAGCGTGGCCGTGGGGTTGTTCGGGTAGGCGATGTAGGTGATGGCGGGGTTGTGCTGCGCGATGGCGGCCAGCATGGCGGGCTCATCCAGCTCGAAATCGGGCGTGAGCGGCACGCCGACAAAATCCAGGCCCTGCAGTTGCGCGGACAGCGGGTACATCACGAAGCCCGGCATGGGCGCCAGCATGGTGGCGCGCTGGCCCCTTCCATCCTTGTCCATGGGTTGCGCGCAGGCCAGGGCCAGCAGGGTGATGAGCTCGTCCGAGCCGTTGCCCAGCACGATGCCGTAGCCCTCGGGCAGGCCGGCGTATTGGGCCAGCGCGGCCTTCAGGTCCAGCAGGCGGTCGCCGGGGTAGCGGTTGAGCGCGACCGCGCCCAGGCGCTGGCCCAGCGCGGCCTGCAGGTGCGCGGGCAGGCGGAACGGGTTCTCCATCGCGTCCATCTTGAGCATGCCGGCGGAAGGCTGCACGCCGTAGGCGTGCATGGCGCGCACGTCGGGGCGGATGCGGGCCAGGGCCTGGAGGGGAGACGACGCGGGAGTAGTCATTCGGTGGTGTCCAGTTCGTTGGGGGTGATGAGAAACGGGTTGATGGGGCGCACGGCGTCCAGGGGCTCGCCGTGCGGCAGGGCTTCGGTCAACAGGTAGCGGCAGCCCTGCTGGTGGGCGGACGAGAGGATGAGCGCATCCCAGTAGCCCAGGCGGTAGCGGTCCTGCAGGTCCCAGGCGCCGTCCACGGTGTAGGAGTCCAGGTGCGGCGGCAGCCACACGCGCAGGCGGCGCACCTGGGCGCGCACCTGCTGCAGCACCTGCGGGCCGTCAAAGCGCTGGATCGCCTGGTTGTACAGCTCGTTGAGCACCTGCGAGCTGATGCGGCCGCTGCGCGTCTGCCAGCAAAAGCCGATCCATTCGCGGGCCCGCGCCTGGCGTTCGGCGTCGCGGTCGTCCACGCTGGCCAGCAGGATTTCGGTATCGACAAAGATGGGGACGGTGCTCATGGGTATTGCACCGCTCAGCGCAGAAACAGGGTTTCGCGGGGCACATACGGGCCGCTGGACGCGCCCCAGGATTCAAACCCCAGCGCCTCGCGCATGGCCTGGGCGTAAGCGTCTTCCTGGCGCATCTTTTCGGCCAGCCATTCCCCCAGCAGGCGCGAGACGCTGCTGCCGCGCCTGGCGGCTTCCACGCGCACCCATTCGGCGACGGTGTCGTCCATGGTCACGGTGATGTTTTTCATGGCTGAAATATTACACGAACTTCGTGCATCACGAACTTCGTGTTGTTTTCTGGGCGGTTACGCGGCCTTGAGCTGTGTCCCTGCCCGCAGCATCTGGCACGCCATGTCGCCCACGGTGCGCAGGGCCGCCAGATGGGCAGGCGACCAGTCACCGCCCACGCCAATGCGCAGGCAGTTGCGAAACCGCCCGCTGGCGCTGAACACCGTGCCGGGCGCGATCAGGATCTGCTGCGCCAGGCAGGCCTCGTGCAGCTGCACCGAATCGAGCGCGCGCGGCAGCTCCAGCCACAGCAGCAGCCCGCCGGGCGGGTCGCTCACCCGGGTGCCCTGCGGAAAGTGCGCGGCGATGATGCGGCGCACCTCGTCCATGCGCGCGGCCACGGCCGCGCGCAGCTGGCGCATCGCGGCGGCATGGCCGGCCTGGGTGATGAGGTCGGCCAGCGCCAGCTCCAGCACGGCCGACTGCCCGCCCGCCTGCAGGTCCTTGATGGCGCGCAGCTTGTCGGCCCAGCGCCCGGCCTCCAGCCAGCCCAGGCGCAGGCCCGGCGCCAGCGTCTTGGAAAACGAATCGCACAGCATCACGTGGCCCGTGGTGTCGTACGACTTGACGGTGCGGCGCATCTCGTCCACCTCCACGAGGTCGTTGTAGATCGCGTCCTCGATCACCGCCATGCCATGGCGCGCCGCCATCTGCGCCAGGCGCTTGCGTTCGGCCTGCGGCATGCAGCTGCCCAGCGGGTTGCTGAGCGTGGGGACGATCATCACGGCCTTGACCGGCTGGGTTTCCAGCGCCAGCTGCAGCGCATCCAGCGACAGGCCGTTGCGCGGGTGGGTGGGAATCTCCAGCGCCTTGAGGTGCAGGCCCTGCAGCACCTCCAGAAAGGAGAAATGCGTGGGCGACTCCAGCGCCACCACGTCGCCCGGCTGGGTGACGGCGCGCAGGCACAGCGCAATGGAGTCCATGCAGCCGCCGGTGACCACAATGTTCTCGGGGTCGAGGCTGCAGCCCAGGCCCACGGCGTAGCGCGCGATGGCGCGGCGGGCGTCTTCGTGGCCCGAGGAGCTGGGGTAGGTGCACAACAGGTTGCGGTGGCGCTGCGCGGCGCGCACCACGGCGCGGCGCACGCGGTCGGGGTTGAACAGCTCGGGGCCGGGCGTGCCGCTGCTGTACGAGATCATGTCCACCGGCTGGTTGCGGCCCAGGATGCGCTGGCCCAGCCAGTCCACCGACACCTCGCGCGGACGGCGCAGGGGGCGCGGCGTGCTGGGCTCGGGCAGGCTCACCGGTCGCGCCGCGACGAAGAAGCCCGAGCGCGGGCGCGCGGTGATCAGGCGCGCATCCTCCAGCCAGTGGTAGGCCTGCACCACCGTGGTCTGCGCCACGGCATGCTGGCGCGCCAGCTCGCGCACCGACGGCAGCTTTTCGCCGCGCGCCAGGGTGCCATTGCGGATCAGCTGCGCGAGCTGCTCGGCGATCTGCAGGTACAGCGGGGGTGCGTCATCGGTGGCCATGCTGCATTCTGTACTGGCACCCTGGCCGGAAGACAGTACAGAGGCGGGCCAGTACAACCAGTACAGATGGGCTGGTACATGGTTCTGTACTGGCCCAGATGGTCCATGCCTGTGGCTGGCGGCGCACGGCGGGTGGCCGCACAGTGAAGGCATGAACTCGCTGCACACCCCCACCCTCCCGTCGCCCGCTCTGCCGACCCCGCCAGCGGTCCCGCTCACCCTGCAATGGAAGCGCCAGCCGCTGCCGCCGCTGCAGGCCGTCCAGGTGCTGGACTTCCGTGCGGGCGACATGGCCCTGCTCGAAGTGGAACAAGGCCGCGTGTGGGTGACCTGCGACGGCCTGCTGGAAGACTATTTCCTGGAGGCCGGCCAGCGCCTGTCGTTCACCGGGCCCGTGCGGCTGCGCGTGAGCGCCGAAGGCCACCGGCCCGCCCGCCTGAACTGGGCGAAGCACCGGTCCGTGGCGGGGGCCGCCTGCCCGCCCGCCCCCGCTGCAGCCTCTCAGCCCAAGGCGACGGCACCCGCGCCAGGCACCCTGCCACGGGGTGCGATCAGCGCGGCTTGAGGGGCGTCGTCAGCCGCATCTCTGCCGCCTGCGCGTGGGCCTGCAGGCCCTCGCCGTAGGCCAGCTCGGCCGCGATGGTGCCCAGCACCTGGGCACCGGCCTCGCTCACCTCGATGAGGCTGCTGCGCTTCTGGAAGTCGTACACGCCCAGTGGGGACGAGAAGCGTGCGGTGCCGCTGGTGGGCAGCACGTGGTTGGGGCCCGCGCAGTAGTCGCCCAGGCTCTCGGAGGTATAGGCCCCCAGGAAGATCGCGCCGGCGTGGCGCAGCAGCGGCTCCCAGCGGTGCGGGTCGGTGCTGCTCACTTCCAGGTGTTCCGGTGCGATGCGGTTGCTGATGGCGCAGGCTTCTTCCATGTCCTTGGTGAGGATCAGCGCGCCCCGGCCGGTGAGGCTCTTGGCGATGATCTCGGCGCGCGGCATGGTGGGCAGCAGGCGGTCGATCTCGCGCTGCACGGCGTCGAGGTAGGCGGCGTCGGGGCACAGCAGGATGCTCTGGGCCAGCTCGTCGTGTTCGGCCTGTGAAAACAGGTCCATCGCCACCCAGTCGGGCGGCGTGCTGCCGTCGGCCAGCACCAGGATTTCGCTGGGGCCCGCGATCATGTCGATGCCAACCGTGCCGAACACGCGCTTCTTGGCGCTGGCCACATAGGCGTTGCCGGGGCCGGTGATCTTGTCCACCTTGGGCACGGTTTCGGTGCCGTACGCCAGCGCGGCCACGGCCTGCGCGCCGCCGATGGTGAAGGCGCGCGTGACGCCCGCCACGTAGGCGGCGGCCAGCACCAGTTCGTTGCGCTCGCCCTTCGTCGAAGTGCCCTCGCCCGTTCCACCGGTGGCCACGCTGCCGCGCACCGGCGTGGGCACGACCATGATGATTTCCTGCACCCCCGCCACGTGGGCCGGGATGGCGTTCATCAGCAGGCTGGACGGGTACGCGGCCTTGCCGCCGGGCACGTAGATGCCCACGCGGTCCAGCGGCGTGACCTTCTGGCCCAGCAGCGTGCCGTCCTCGTCGCGGTAGCTCCAGCTCTCGCCCGAGGCTTTTTTCTGCGCCTCGTGGTAGCTGCGCACGCGTTTGGCGGCAGCCTGCAGCGCGTCGCGCTGGGCCTCTGGAATGGCGTTGAACGCGGCCTTGAAGTCGGCCTGGGTCAGCTCGAGCGCCGCCATATCGGGGGCCGAGAGGCCATCGAAACGGGCGGTGTACTCCAGCACCGCGGCGTCACCGCGCTTTTGCACGTCGGCGAGGATGTCGGCCACGCGCTGCTCGATGGCCGCGTCGGTGTCGGCCGACCAGTGCAGGCGGGCTGCGAAATCAGCCTCGAAAGTGGCCGCAGCGGTGGACAGACGGGCGGGAGCAGCTACCAGAGTCATAGTGTCAGTCAGTGGGTGGGGGTCAATTCTTTTCCGCAGGAATGGCCGAGGCGAACGCATCGATGATGCGGCGCAGCGGCGCCTGCTTGAGCTTGAGCGCGGCCTGGTTGACCACGAGGTGCGAGCTGATGTCCATGATGCGCTCGACCTCCACCAGGTGGTTGGCCTTGAGCGTGTTGCCGGTGGAGACCAGGTCCACGATGGCATCGGCCAGCCCGGTGAGCGGTGCGAGTTCCATGCTGCCGTAGAGCTTGATCATGTCCACGTGCACGCCCTTGGTCGCGAAGAAGTCGCGCGCGATGCTGGTGTACTTGGTGGCGACCTTCAGGCGCGAACCCTGCTTGACGGCACGGGCGTAGTCGAAATCGTTGCGCACGGCCACGCTCACGCGGCACTTGGCGATCTGCAGGTCCAGCGGCTGGTACAGGCCCTGGCCGCCGTGTTCGATGAGCGTGTCCTTGCCGGTCACGCCGATGTCGGCGCCGCCGTACTGCACGTAAGTGGGCACATCGGTCGCGCGCACCAGCACCACGCGCACGTTGGGCTGGTTGGTGGGCAGGATCAGCTTGCGCGACTTTTCGGGGTCTTCCAGCACCTCGATGCCGGCGGCGGCGAGCAAAGGCAGGGTTTCGTCGAAGATGCGGCCTTTGGAAAGCGCCAGGGTAATCATGCTGCTGCTCATGCTGTGATCCGTTCAATGTCCGCGCCGATGCCGCGCAATTTCGCTTCCATGCAGTCGTAGCCGCGGTCCAGGTGGTAGATGCGGTCCACCATGGTTTCGCCGTCGGCCACCAGGCCCGCGATGACCAGGCTGGCCGAGGCGCGCAGGTCGGTGGCCATCACGGTGGCGCCCGACAGGCGGGGTACGCCCTCGATGATGGCGACCTTGCCGTCGGTCTGGATCTTGGCGCCCAGGCGCACCAGCTCGTCGACGTGCATGAAGCGGTTTTCAAAAATCGTCTCGGTCACCGTGGCCGTGCCCTGCGCGATGCAGTCGAGCGCCATGAACTGCGCCTGCATGTCGGTGGGAAAGCCGGGGTACTCGGTGGTGCGAAAGCCCTGTGCCTTGAGCGTGGCGCCGCCCGCGCTCTGCACGCGGATGCCGCCGTCGACGGCCTGCACCTGCACACCGGCCTCGCGCAGCTTCTCGATCACGGCGTCCAGGTGGTCGGCGCGCCCATGGCGCAGCACCACGTCGCCGCCCGTGGCGGCCACGGCGCACAGGAAGGTGCCGGCCTCGATGCGGTCGGCCACCACGCGGTGGGTGCAGCCGTGCAGCTTCTCGACGCCCTGGATGCGGATGCGGCTGGTGCCGTGGCCTTCGATCTTCGCGCCCATGGCGATCAGCATCTCGGCCAGGTCGGAGATCTCGGGCTCCTGCGCGGCGTTCTCCAGCACGGTCTCGCCCTCGGCCAGCGCGGCGGCCATGAGGAAGTTCTCGGTGCCCGTCACCGTGACCATGTCGGTGGTGATGCGCGCGCCCTTCAGTCGCGTCCAGCCTGCGGGCAGCTTGGCGATCATGTAGCCGTGCTCGACCACGATGTCTGCGCCCATGGCGGCCAGGCCCTTGATATGCTGGTCCACCGGGCGCGAGCCGATGGCGCAGCCGCCGGGCAGCGACACCGTGGCCTCGCCGAAGCGCGCCAGCAGCGGGCCCAGCGCGAGCACCGAGGCGCGCATGGTCTTGACCAGCTCGTACGGCGCCTCGGGCGTGTTCAGGCCGCTGGCATCGATGCGCACCGTGCCATCGTCGGCACGCGCGGCCGCCACGCCCATGTTGCGGATCAGCGTGAGCATGGTGCTCACGTCCTGCAGCTGCGGCACGTTCAGCAGCGTGACCGGCTCGGCCGTGAGCAGCGCGGCGCACAACTCCGGCAGGGCGGCGTTCTTGGCGCCGGATACCAGCACCTCGCCATGCAGGCGGCGGCCGCCGCGGATCAGGAGTTTGTCCATCTCGAAACCAGAAATATGAATAAAAAGTGCCGCCAGCGCTTTTCCATCAAGCGCAGACAGCTATTAAAAAAGGAGCATTCCAGCAATCACCGGGGCTGCGCGGCCCATTCAGCGGGCGTGAAGGTCTTCATCGACAGCGCATGCACCTCGTCGGTGTGCATTTTGGCGCCCAGCGTGGCGTACACGCGCTGGTGCCGCTGGATGGCGCGCCGGCCCTCGAACTCGGCCGAGACGATGGTGGCGTACCAGTGGCGGCCGTCACCCTCGAGCGCGATGTGCTCGCAGGCCAGGCCGGCGGCGATGATGTCTTTGAGTTGGTCTGCGGTCATGTCAATTCCGAATTTTGTAGCCGGTGCGCAGCAGGTGGACCGCCAGGGCGCTCACGGCCAGCCAGGCCACGCCCACGATGGAGAGGCTGAGCCACGGCGAGGTATCGCTCTGGCCAAAGAAGCCGTAGCGGAAACCGTCGATCATGTAGAAGAACGGGTTGAGGTGGCTCACGGTCTGCCAGAAGGGCGGCAGCGACTGGATGGAATAGAACACTCCCGAGAGGAACGTCATCGGCACCACCACGAAGTTCTGGAACGCCGCGAGCTGGTCGAACTTGTCGGCCCACAGCCCGGCAATCAGCCCCAGCGTGGCCAGCAAGGCCGCCCCCAGGAAGGCGAACGCAAGAATCCACAGCGGCGCGGCGAACTCGGGCCGGGCGAACGCCAGCGTGACGATGAACACCCCCAGCCCCACCACCAGCCCGCGCACGATGGACGAGCCCACATAGGCCAGGAACCAGGCCCAGTGCGACAGCGGCGTGAGCAGCACGAACACCAGGCTGCCCATGATCTTGCTCTGGATCAGGCTCGACGAGCTGTTGGCGAAGGCGTTCTGCAGCACGCTCATCATCACGAGGCCCGGCACCAGGAAGGCGGTGTAGCTGATGCGGTCGTAGACCTTCACATGGTCTTCGAGCACGTGGCCGAAGATCAGCAGGTACAGCACGGCCGTGAGCACGGGCGCGGCCACGGTCTGGAAGCTCACCTTCCAGAAGCGCAGCACCTCCTTGTAGAACAGGGTCTGCCAGCCGGTCATCGTTGTGCTCCCACGCTCGGCACTGCGGTCTCCGCGCCGCCCCCCAAGGGGACTGCGCCCTGCCTGGGGCGGCCCGGCGCTGCGGCAGCCTCCACCCCCGCCAGAGGAATATTGGATGCCGAGGTGCCCGACATCACCTGCAGGAAAACGTCTTCCAGGTCGGGCCGGCGGATCTCCATGTCATGCACGTCCACGCCCGCCACCCGCAGCGCGGCCAGATGGCTTTCGATCTCGGCCGCGTCGTGCGCGGGCAACTGCACGATGCGGCCCGTGACGCGGGCGAGCGCGTTGAGCGAAGGCGGCAGGACCGCATCGGTCTTGAACTGCAGGATGCTGCCGGAGGCCGCCTGCAGCAGCTCGCTCGTGCGGTTCAGGGCCACGATGCGGCCCGACTTGAGCATGGCGATGCGGCCACACAGGGCCTCGGCTTCTTCCAGATAGTGCGTGGTCAGCAGCACGGTGTGGCCTTCCTTGTTCAGGCGCGCCACGAAATGCCAGAGCGTCTGGCGCAACTCCACGTCCACGCCCGCAGTGGGCTCGTCGAGCACGATGATGGGTGGCTTGTGCACCAGCGCCTGTGCCACGAGCACGCGGCGCTTCATGCCGCCCGACAGCTGGCGCATGTTGGCCGTGGCCTTGTCGGCCAGGCCCAGGTTTTCCAGCAGTTCGTCGATCCAGGCTTCGTTGTTCTTCACGCCGAAGTAGCCGGACTGGATGCGCAGCGACTCGCGCACGTTGAAGAAAGGGTCGAACACCAGCTCCTGCGGCACCACGCCCAGCTTGCGGCGCGCCTGGGCAAAGTCGGCCTGCACGTCGCTGCCCTGCACCAGCACACGGCCGCTGCTGGCACGGGCCAGGCCCGCGAGAATGCTGATGAGGGTGGTCTTGCCGGCACCGTTGGGGCCCAGGAGCCCGAAGAACTCGCCCTCCTCGATGTCCAGGCTGACCTGGTTCAGTGCCTGGAAAGGGCCTTTGGGCGTGGCAAAGGTCTTGGAGATGGCTTGGAATGAGACTGCGGGCATGAAGCCCCTGATTTTACGGCCTTGCACCAAAGAGCGCCGACCGGGGTCTGGCACGGCCCCTGGGCCGTCGCCGGCCCGGCCTGCCGCCGCTGTCAGGACGCTGGCGCGAGCAGCGTGCCCACGCCATACAGCCCCGCCAGGCTGCGCAGGGCGGCGGGCAGGCCTTGGACGGCAAAGGTCTTGCCATCGTCGATCGCTTCGCGCCGGCATTCGAGCAGCACCGCCAGCGCCGACGTGTCAAACACCGCCAGCGCATGGGCATCCACCATGACGCAGGGCTCGCGGTGCGCCTTCAGGCCCTGCAGCAGCATGTGCAGGCACACCGTGGCCTGGCGGTGGGTCAGTTCGGCGGGCAATACCAGCATGTCAGTGCCCCATGGTGCCGCGCGCCGGCCGCGGCGCATGAAACCGGTGTGCCATTTCAGCCCTTGGCGCCGGCATTGCTCTTGTTGCGGGCCACCAGGGTCTCGATCAGGCCGTCGATGCCCTTGGCGTTGATCTCCTGCGCGAACTGGCCGCGGTAGGTTTCCACCAGCCACACGCCCAGCACGTTCAGGTTGTAGATTTTCCAGCCCGCACCGTCGCCGGGGGTTTTTTCCAGCCGGTAGTCCAGCTGGATCGGATCGCCACGGCCGACGATTTCGGTGCGCACCAGCACGTCCTTGTCCTCCGGGGCGGCCCGCAGGGGCTTGACCTGGATGGTCTGGTCGTTCACCTGCGCCAGCGCCCCCGCGTAGGTGCGCACCAGCAGGACCTTGAACTCGTCCTGCAGGCGCTTTTGCTGCTCGGGGGTGGCCTGGCGCCAGCCGGGGCCCACCGCCGCGGCGGTCATGCGGCGGAAGTTCACGTTGGGCATCACGGTCTTGTCCACCAGCGCGATGATCTTTGCCAGGTCGCCGCTCTGGATGGCCTTGTCCGCCTTCACGGTGCTGAGCACATCGGCCGACAGGCGCTTGATCAGCGCATCGGGAGCTTCATCCGCGGCCAGGGCGGCCAGGGGCGCGGCGCCCAGCGCGGCCACGGCCGTCAGGCACAGGGCCATGTGGCCCAGGGTACGTCGGTTCATCGTCATGATGTCTTCTACTTTCTCGGGAGCTGCGGGCGCCGGTGGCACCCGGCGTTCATTCATTGTGGGCGGCCAGCGCAGGCCCCGTGCGTCGCGCGGGTTGCGGATTGCAAGCAAGTGCAACACGCCTGCCCCGGACATGGCCCGCCACGGATTGCGCCACCGCCTCAGCGCGGAGGCTCTTCGGGCAACACGCCATCATTGGCGTTGCGCTCGTCCTTGTCGTCGCCATTTTGCGCCGTGCCCGCCTGCTGCTGGCTGCGCACCTGCAGGAACACGTCGCGGGTGAAGCTGTACTTGTCCAGGGCGGCGCTGTCGAGCACGGACCCCGCGCGCAGCAGGTTGGCGCGCACGTCCACGGCACGCAGTGCATACAGCGCATTGCGGGCCGATACCGGGTCCACATAGCTCACCGCGTTGCCCTTCCAGTCGACGGGCAGGGCCAGCGTGTCGCGCACGGTGGAGGGGCCCAGGATCGGCAGCACCAGGTACGGGCCCGTGCCCATGCCCCAGTACCCCAGCGTGAGGCCGAAATCCTGCTTGTAGCGGTCGATGCCCAGTTCGCTGGCGATATCGAGCACGCCGCCCAGGCCCATGAAGGTGTTCACGTTGACGCGCATGAAGGTGGACGCGGCGGCTTCCGCCCGCAATTGCAGCACGTTGTTCACGAACGACCACACATCTCCCACGTTGGCGAAGAAGTTGCTGACGCCCGTGCGCACCGGTGCGGGCGTGGCTTCCTTGTAGGCAATCGCCACCGGCTTGAGCACCATCGCATCGACCTGCTCGTTGAAGTTGGTCATGCTGCGGTTGTAGGACTCCAGCGGGTCGCGCGGGTCCGGGTTGGCCACCGTGGCGCAGCCCGTGAGCAGTGCCGCTCCCAGCAGAAAGGCCAGCCACGCGGCGGCGCGGGCGGCGGGTTGGGAAAGCTTGGTCATCGTCGTCATTTCTTGTCACCTGCCCCTGCGGGCTTGCTGTTGCTGCCGTCTTCGGCCTTGTTGTAGAGGAATTGTCCGATCAGGTTCTCGAGGACCACGGCCGACTGCGTGGCGGTGACCATGTCGCCCGCCACCAGGTTCTTCTCGTCGGCACCGGCCTCGATGCCGATGTACTGTTCACCCAGCAGGCCGCTGGTGAGGATCTTGAGGGAGCTGTCCTTGGGGAAAGCGTAGCGGTTTTCCATCGCCAGCGTCACCCGCGCCTGGTAGGTCTTGTCGTCGAACGTGATGGACTCCACACGGCCCACCACCACGCCGGCACCGCGCACCGCGGCCTGGGGCTTGAGGCCGCCAATGTTGTCAAAGCGCGCGGTGATGCGGTAGCCGGGCTGGAAGTTCAGGCTCAGCAGGTTGGCCGACTGCAGCGCCAGGAAGACCAGCGCCACCGTGCCGAGCATGACGAACAGCCCTACCCAGAGATCGTTTTTGGATGGTTGCATTGTTTGATTTCTCCACTCCGGCGGCTTTTCGGGCCCGCCTCAGATACTGAACATCAGGGCCGTGAGCACGAAGTCCAGCGCCAGCACGGCCAGGGACGCCATGACCACCGTGCGGGTAGTGGCGCGCGCCACGCCTTCGGGCGTGGGCTTGGCGGCATACCCCTGCAGCAGCGCCACGAACGTGACGGTGAAGCCGAAGACCACGCTCTTGATCACGCCGTTGCCCAGATCGCGCCAGACGTCCACGCCGCCCTGCATCTGGCTCCAGAACGCCCCGTGGTCGACGCCGATCATGAGCACGCCCACGATCCACCCGCCAGCCACCCCCACGGCGCTGAACACCGCCGCCAGCAGGGGCATGGTGATCACACCGGCCCAGAACCGCGGCGCGAGGATGCGGCGCACCGGGTCCACGGCCATCATCTCCATGGCGGAAAGCTGCTCACCCGCGCGCATGAGGCCGATCTCGGCCGTGAGCGAGGTGCCCGCGCGGCCGGCGAACAGCAGGGCCGTCACCACGGGCCCGAGCTCACGCACCAGCGACAGCGCCACCAGCATCCCCAGGGCTTCGGAAGCCCCGTACCGCTGCAGCGTGTAGTAGCCCTGCAGGCCCAGGACAAAACCCACGAACAGGCCCGACACCGCGATGATGGCCAGCGAGTAGTTGCCCAGAAAATGGATCTGGTCGCGCACCAGCGACGGCCGCATGAAGGCCGCGCCCGCCAGCTGCAGCAGCCGCGCGAACAGACGGGCGGCCATGCCGATATCGGACAGTTTCTGGCGCACGGCGAAGCCCACGTCGGACGGCTTGTACCAGCTCATAGCACCCGCCCCCCGAACGGACCGAAGTCCTGCTCCACGGTCGGGCCCGCGTAGTGAAACGGCACGGGCCCGGTCGGCAGCGCGTTCACGAACTGGTGGACCAGCGGGTCGGCGCTCGCCCGCACCTCGTCGGGCGTGCCCTGCGCGGCCACCACGCCCGCGCCCAGAATGATCACATGGTCCGCAAGCCGGAAGGTCTCTTCCAGGTCGTGCGAGACCACGATGCTCGTGAGGCCCAGGGCATCGTTGAGCTGACGGATCAGCTGCGCCGCCGTCCCCAGGGAAATGGGGTCCAGCCCCGCAAACGGCTCGTCATACATCACCAGTTCGGGGTCCAGCGCAATGGCACGCGCCAGCGCCACGCGCCGCGCCATGCCCCCGGAAATCTGGCTGGGCATCAGGTCGCGCGCGCCGCGCAGGCCCACGGCATGGAGCTTCATCAGCACCACGTCCCGGATCAGCGCCTCGGACAGGTCGGTGTGCTCGCGCAGCGGGAACGCCACGTTCTCGAACACGCTCAGATCCGTGAACAGCGCCCCGAACTGGAACAGCATGCCCATGCGGCGGCGCGCTGCATAGAGCTGGTGGGTGTCCATGCGCCCCACGTCGTCGCCATTCAGGAGCACCTGGCCAGCCTGCGCGCGCTGCTGGCCGCCGATCAGGCGCAGCACCGTGGTCTTGCCCCCTCCGGAGGCACCCATCAGCGCCGTCACCTTGCCCCTGGGCACCGCCAATGTCACGTCGCGCAGGATGACGCGGTCACCGTAGGAGAACGTGACATTGCGCAATTCGGCAAGGCAGGAAGACTCAGGCATGCAATGGAAGGGGTTCGGAAATCCGGAGAACGGGCGGCCGCGACGCATGGGAACATGCTGCGCTCACACAGCGGCGATGGTAGCTGAAGAAACATACATCCATGTATGTTTGCGTTTCAACACCGCCGCCGGCGGGGCCACGGGAGCTATCCCGCGTGCGGCAACCCCGGATTGACAGGCACCGATTGTGCCAATAAAGGCCGCCATCCGCTGCGCTCTGCTCCAAGGCCCTGACCGACGGGCGTCCTGGCCGCGCCGGTGGCGCTGCCGCTCCCCCGGGCGAAAAAAAACGGCGCCCCAGGGCGCCGTTGTTGCAGTGCGACACTGTCTCAGCGCGGCAGGTCGGAATATCCCATCAGGAACTCATCCACGGCACGGGCGGCCTGGCGGCCTTCACGAATGGCCCACACCACCAGCGACTGGCCCCGGCGGATGTCGCCGGCGGCAAACACCTTGGGCGCGTTGGTCGCGTAGCCGCCATCGAAGTCCGTGGTGGCGCGGGCGTTGCCGCGGGCATCCTTGTCCACGCCAAACGCCTCCAGCACGGCGGCCACGGGGCTCACGAAGCCCATGGCCAGCAGCACGAGGTCCGCCTTGAGGATCTGCTCGGAGCCGGCCACCTCGACCATCTTGCCGTCCTTCCACTCGACGCGCACGGTCTTGAGTCCGGTGACCTTGCCGGACTTTCCGTCTTTCCCGTCGCCGATGAACTCCTTGGTGGAGATCGCGAACTCGCGCTCGCAGCCCTCTTCATGGCTGGAGCTGGTGCGCAGCTTGATCGGCCAGTAGGGCCAGGTCATGGGGCGGTTTTCTTCTTCGGGGGGCTGGGGCATCAGCTCGAACTGCGTGACGCTCGCCGCACCGTGGCGGTTGCTCGTGCCCACGCAGTCGCTGCCGGTGTCGCCGCCGCCGATCACGATGACGTGCTTGCCGTCGGCGCGCAGCTGTCCCTTGAGCTTGTCGCCCGCGTTGACCTTGTTCTGCTGGGGCAGGAATTCCATGGCGAAGTGGATGCCGTCCAGATCACGGCCGGGCACGGGCAGGTCGCGCGACTGCTCGGCGCCGCCGGTCAGCAGCACGGCGTCGAACTCCTTGTGGAGCTGCTCGGGCGTGACGGTTTCCTTGGCCCAGTTGGTGACCTTGGAGCCCTTGCCCAGGCCGTCCTTGGGCGCGCCCACAAACACGCTGGTGCGAATGACCACGCCTTCGGCTTCGAGCTGCTTGACGCGGCGGTCGATGTGCGACTTCTCCATCTTGAAGTCCGGGATGCCGTAGCGCAGCAGGCCGCCCACGCGGTCATTCTTCTCGAACAGCGTGACGCTGTGTCCGGCGCGCGCCAGTTGCTGCGCGGCCGCCATGCCGGCTGGACCCGAGCCCACCACGGCCACCTTCTTGCCGGTCTGGTGCTTGGCAGGACGCGCCTGCACCCAGCCTTCGTCCCAGGCCCGGTCGATGATGGCGTGCTCGATGGATTTGATGCCCACGGCGTCGTCGTTCACGTTGAGCACGCAGGCCGCCTCGCAAGGCGCCGGGCAGATGCGACCGGTGAACTCGGGGAAGTTGTTGGTGCTGTGCAGCACCTCGATCGCGCTCTTCCAGTCCTGGTGGTACACCAGGTCGTTGAAGTCCGGAATGATGTTGTTGACCGGGCAGCCGTTGTTGCAGAACGGCGTGCCGCAGTCCATGCAGCGCGCGCCCTGCACCTTGGCCTGGCTCTCGTCGAGGCCGATGACGAATTCCTTGTAGTGCTTCAAGCGCTCGGGCACGGGCTTGTAGCCCTCTTCGATGCGCTCGTATTCCATGAAGCCGGTAGTTTTTCCCATGACGATGTCCTTGTCTATGAATGCTGTGCTGGTCTCTGCGGCATCGCCTTACTTGGCGGGGACCGCTTCTTTTTTGGTAGCAGCTACCGCTGGCGTAGCGGACTCCTCCAGCACTTTTCGTTCATAAATTTCAGCCAACGCACGCTTGTACTCGGTCGGGAAGACCTTGACGAACTTGCTGCGCGACGCCGCCCAGTTGTCCAGGAGCTCGCGCGCACGCTTGCTGCCCGTCCAGCGGTTGTGGTCCTCCAGCAGCTTCTTGAGCTGCGCCTCGTCGGTCTGGCCGTTGTGCCAGATGGCGCGGGGCACGCTGGCCTTCTGCTCTTCAGCCGGAAGGATGCGCTCCAGACTGACCATGGCCATGTTGCAGCGCGTGTCGAACTGGCCGTCCTCGTCATAGACATAGGCCACACCGCCGCTCATGCCCGCGGCGAAGTTGCGGCCCGTCTTGCCCAGCACCACCACCGTGCCGCCGGTCATGTACTCGCAACCGTGGTCGCCCGTGCCTTCGACCACCGCCGTGGCACCCGACAGGCGCACCGCGAAGCGCTCGCCCGCCACGCCGCTGAAAAAGGCTTCACCCGTGGTGGCACCGTACATCACGGTGTTCCCCACGATGGTGTTGCGCACCGCGTCGCCGCGGAAGTCGATACTGGGGCGCACGATCACGCGGCCGCCCGACAGGCCCTTGCCCGTGTAGTCGTTGGCGTCGCCGATCAGGTACAGCGTGATGCCGCGCGTGAGGAACGCACCGAACGACTGCCCGCCCGTGCCTTCGAGCTGGATGCGGATGGTGTCGTCGGGCAGGCCTTCGGGGTGCACGCGGGTGACCGCGCCGGACAGCATGGCGCCCACGGAGCGGTTCACGTTGCGCGCCACCTCGATGAACTGCACGCGCTCGCCCTTTTCAATGGCGGGCTTGCTGCGCTCGATGAGCTTGCGGTCCAGCGTGTGCTCGATGTTGTGGTCCTGCACATCCACGTGGAAGCGCGGCACATCGGCGGGCACGTTGGGCTGGGCGAACAGGCGGCTGAAGTCCAGGCCACGTGCCTTCCAGTGTTCCAGTCCCTGGCGCATGTCGAGCAGATCGGTGCGGCCGATCAGGTCGTCGAACTTGCGAATGCCCAGCTGGGCCATGATCTGGCGCACTTCTTCGGCGATGAAGAAGAAGTAGTTGACCACGTGCTCGGGCTTGCCCGAGAACTTGGCGCGCAGCGCGGGGTCCTGCGTGGCCACGCCCACCGGGCAGGTGTTCAGGTGGCACTTGCGCATCATGATGCAGCCCTCGACCACCAGGGGTGCCGTGGCGAAACCGAACTCGTCGGCACCGAGCAGCGCGCCGATGGCGACGTCGCGGCCGGTCTTCATCTGGCCGTCGGCCTGCACGCGCACGCGGCCGCGCAGGCGGTTAAGCACCAGGGTCTGCTGGGTTTCGGCCAGGCCGATTTCCCAGGGGCCGCCCGCATGCTTGATGGACGACCAGGGCGATGCGCCCGTGCCGCCGTCATGGCCGGCGATCACGAGGTGGTCACTCTTGCACTTGGTCACACCCGCGGCGATGGTGCCCACGCCGACTTCGGACACCAGCTTGGTGCTGATGCTGGCGTGCGGCGCCACGTTCTTCAGGTCGTGGATGAGCTGGGCCAGATCTTCGATGGAGTAGATGTCATGGTGCGGCGGGGGCGAGATCAGGCCCACGCCGGGCACGCTGTGGCGCAGCTTGCCGATGTAGTTGGAGACCTTGCCGCCAGGCAGCTGGCCGCCTTCGCCGGGCTTGGCACCCTGGGCCATCTTGATCTGGATCTGGTCGGCCGACGACAGGTATTCGGCCGTGACCCCGAAGCGGCCCGAAGCCACCTGCTTGATGCGGCTGCGCAGGGAGTCGCCATCCTGCAGGGGCAGGTCGACTTCGACGTTCTCGGCGCCGATCACGCTCTTGAGCGTATCGCCCTGCTTGATCGGGATGCCCTTGAGTTCGTTGCGGTAGCGCGCGGCGTCCTCGCCGCCCTCGCCGGTGTTGCTCTTGCCGCCGATGCGGTTCATGGCCACGGCCAGCGTGGCATGCGCCTCGGTGGAGATGGAGCCCAGGGACATGGCTCCCGTGGCGAAGCGCTTGACGATCTCCTTGGCGGGCTCGACCTCGTCCACGGGGATGGCCTTGGCAGGGTCGATCTTGAACTCGAACAGGCCGCGCAGCGTCATGTGGCGCTTGCTCTGGTCGTTGATGATCTGGGCGTATTCCTTGTACGTGTTCCAGTTGTTGGCGCGCGTGCTGTGCTGCAGCTTGGCGATCGCATCGGGGCTCCACATGTGCTCTTCGCCACGGGCGCGCCAGGCATATTCGCCGCCGGCGTCCAGCATGGTCTCGAGCACCGGGTCGTCACCGAAGGCGGCCTTGTGCATGCGGATGGCTTCCTCGGCGATCTCGAAGACGCCGATGCCTTCCACTCGGCTGGCGGTGCCGGTGAAGTACTTGCCCACGGTTTCCGTGTTCAGGCCGATGGCCTCGAACAGCTGGGCACCGCAGTAGCTCATGTACGTACTCACGCCCATCTTGGACATGATCTTGGACAGGCCCTTGCCGATGGCCTTGACGTAGTTGTAGATGGCCTTGTCGGCCGACAGGTCGCCCGCGAGGTCCTTGTGCATGTCGGCCAGGGTTTCCATGGCCAGGTAGGGGTGCACGGCCTCGGCGCCGTAGCCGCCCAGCACGGCGAAGTGGTGCACTTCGCGCGCGGTGCCGGTCTCGACCACCAGGCCGGCCGTGGTGCGCAGGCCTGCGCCCACCAGATGCTGGTGGATGGCCGACAGGGCCAGCAGCGCGGGGATGGCCACCTGGGTGGCGCTCACGGCACGGTCGCTGACGATCAGGATGTTGGCGCCGCCCTTGATGGCGTCCACGGCCTGCGCGCACAGCGAGGCGAGCTTGGCTTCCACGCCCTCACGGCCCCAGTCCAGCGGGTAGGTGATGTCGATGGTGGCGCTCTTGAACTTGCCCTGCGTGTACTTCTCGATGTTGCGCAGCTTGGCCATGTCGGCGAAATCCAGCACGGGCTGGCTCACTTCGAGCCGCATCGGTGGGTTGACCTGGTTGATGTCCAGCAGGTTCGGCTTGGGGCCGATGAAGCTGTTGAGCGACATCACGATGGCCTCGCGGATCGGGTCGATCGGCGGGTTCGTCACCTGCGCGAACAGCTGCTTGAAGTAGTTGTACAGCGGCTTGTTCTTGCCCGAGAGCACGGCCAGCGGGCTGTCGTTGCCCATGGAGCCGATGCCTTCTTCGCCGTTCCTGGCCATAGGGGCCATCAGGAACTTGATGTCTTCCTGCGTGTAGCCGAAGGCCTGCTGGCGGTCGAGCAGCGGCAAGGGTGCGGCCTCAGGGGTGGACGCGGTGTCGGTGCCCACGCTGTCGAGCTTGATGCGCAGGTTCTCGATCCACTGCTTGTAGGGCTTGGTGTTGACGATGTTGGCTTTCAGCTCGTCGTCGTCGATCATGCGGCCCTGTTCCAGGTCGATCAGGAACATCTTGCCGGGCTGCAGGCGCCATTTGCGCACGATCTTGTTCTCGGGGATGGGCAGCACGCCGGATTCCGAGCCCATGATGACCAGATCGTCATCGGTGATGCAGTAGCGCGAAGGGCGCAGGCCGTTGCGGTCCAGCGTGGCGCCGATCTGGCGGCCGTCGGTGAACACGATGGACGCCGGGCCGTCCCAGGGCTCGAGCATGGCGGCGTGGTATTCATAGAAGGCGCGGCGGCGCTCGTCCATGGTGGTGTGCTGCTCCCAGGGCTCTGGGATCATCATCATCACGGCCTGGCTGATGGGGTAGCCGGCCATGGTCAGCAGTTCGAGGCAGTTGTCGAACGTGGCGGTGTCGGACTGGTCAGCGAAGCTGATGGGATAGAGCTTTTGCAGGTCGGCCGCGAGCACGGGCGAGGCCATCACGCCTTCGCGCGCCTTCATCCAGTTGTAGTTGCCCTTGACGGTGTTGATTTCACCGTTGTGCGCCACGTAGCGGTACGGGTGGGCCAGGGGCCACTCGGGGAATGTGTTGGTGGAAAAACGCTGGTGCACCAGGCCCACGGCCGAGATGCAGCGCTCGTCCTGCAGGTCCAGGTAGTAGGTGCCCACCTGGTCGGCCAGCAGCAGGCCCTTGTAGACCACGGTGCGGCTGGACATGCTCGGCACGTAGTACTCTTTGCTGTGCTTGAGCTTCAGCGCCTGGATGTTGGCGCTGGCGGTCTTGCGGATCACGTACAGCTTGCGCTCCAGCGCGTCCTGCACGATCACATCGTTGCCACGGCCGATGAACACCTGGCGCAGGATGGGCTCCTTCTTGCGCACGGTGGGCGACATGGGCATGTCGCGGTTCACCGGCACATCGCGCCAGCCGAGCAGCACCTGGCCTTCGGCCCTGATGGCGCGCTCCATCTCCTGCTCGCAAGCCAGGCGCGAGGCATGCTCCTTGGGCAGGAAGATCATGCCCACGCCGTATTCACCGGCGGCGGGCAGCGTGACGCCCAGCTTCGCCATTTCCTCGCGGTACAGCGCGTCGGGAATCTGGATCAGGATGCCGGCACCGTCACCCATGAGCTTGTCGGCGCCCACCGCCCCACGGTGGTCGATGTTCTCCAGGATCTTCAGGGCCTGCGTCACGATGTCGTGGCGCTTTTCACCCTTGATGTGGGCCACGAAGCCGAGCCCGCAGGCGTCGTGTTCGTTACCCGATGAATACAAACCGTGTTGTTGCAGATGCTGGATCTCGGCAGCCGTGGTCATGGCGCACTCCTCATATTTTTCGCAGGGAGTGGAAGATTAGTGCATTGCAACATCTTTTGGCAAGCACATTAATTAGGGTCAGATTCTTAATCAATAGCTACAGATCAGCTCATCATTTTTATTGGGGACACATCATTTTTGGTAGCCATAGACCCGATGCGGCCTTATGCATGGCCACGAATCATTCAGATTTTTTGTGAAGCGCCGGCCGTCCCGCCTGTCCCCGGGTCACCCGACGTGGAGTGTGTTTTTGCAACTCTTGCACAAAGCCGGGGTCGCCCAGCGCCCAGCCGCTGAGCACGGATGACGTCAGCGCGGCCTGCTCTTGCGATCCGATGCCCGCCTGAACCAGTGCGGCGTACGCCGCCTCGCGCGCAAACGGCGTGTTGCCCAGCGCCCAGTACAGGGCATGGGGCGTGAGCAGGCGGTCGTGGCGCAGGCCCAGCCAATGGGCGTGGCTGGACCACGCGTAGTCGCAGGCCTGCACCACCTGCCCCGTGCGCACGGGGTTCAGATCGAGGTAGACCATGCACGGAAGCAGGTACCGCTCGGGCTGCAGCACCGTGGAGCGGTAGCGCCCCTCCCACAACGTACCGGTGCGGGCATGGCGACGGTTGAAATACTGCACATAGCGCCGCCCCACCGCCTGCATCATCTGCGGCAAGCCATCGACGGTGGTGGGAGTTGCCAGCAGATGGAAGTGGTTGTCCATCAGCACATAAGCATGCACAGCCACCCCGTATTTCTGAGCGTTGTCCGCCAGCAGCAATAGCATGCTCTCGAAGTCTTCGTGGTCGATGAAGATGCTTTGGCGGTTGTTTCCACGCTGGATGACGTGGTGCAGATGACCGGGCAAGGTCAGGCGTGGCAGGCGGGCCATGGATGTCGATGGGAGCAAGGATGGGGGCGATCATAAATCCGTCCCCGATTATCCCGTCCAGGCAAAGCCCTGCCTACGGTGCGAGGCTAGTGTGGCACTGCGTCCGCAGCCACTGGCGTATCGCCAGCCTGCGGCTTCAATCCAAAACGCGCCCCCAGCGCCCTGTCGAGCCCGAACTCTTCCAGAATGGCGCGCAGCCGATCCGAGGCGCTGCGCTTTTTCTGGCCTGTGTACCGGGCAATGATGAGCTCGTTCTTCATGCTGTGCTCCCAGCCCACCAACTCCGTCACCGTGACCTGGTAGCCACTGGCCTCCAGGTAGAGGCAGCGCAGCACATTGGTGACCTGGCTTCCCAGCTCGCGGGTGTGCAGCGGATGGCGCCAGAGCTCGGCCAGTGGCGTGCGCGCCAGCTGCAGGGCCTTGCCCTGGCGCAGGCAGGCGGCCATTTCGGCCTGGCAGCAAGGCACCAGCACCATGGCCCGGGCGTTTTTCTGCAGGCCGAAGGCGATGGCATCGTCGGTGGCCGTGTCACAGGCATGCAGGGCGGTGACCACGTCGATGTGGGCTGGCAATTCATCTGCGCCAGTGGATTCCGCCACGGACACATTCAGGAACGACATGCGCTGAAAGCCCAGCTTGTGCGCCAGCACACGCGACTTTTCCACCAGCTCGGCGCGCGTCTCCACGCCGTAGATATGGCCACGCCCGAGCGCCTTGAAATACAGGTCATACAGGATGAAGCCCAGGTAGGACTTGCCCGCGCCATGGTCTGCGAGCGTGGGCCCCTGGCTGGTGGTGGACAGCTCTGCGAGCAGTGGTTCGATGAAGTTGAACAGGTGGTACACCTGCTTGAGCTTGCGCCGCGAGTCCTGATTGAGGCGCCCATCGCGCGTGAGGATGTGCAACTCCTTGAGCAATTCCACGGATTGGCCTGGCCGCAGCTCGGACAGTTCCCCGGTCGGGGCAGCCTTGGCCTTAGCGCCAGCACCACTACCCGAGGAGCCCGGCGCCTGGGAATGGGTGCGGGCAGCTTTCTCTTTCGCGGCTTTCGTCATTGCCATGGTCATCGCTCCGTATCTTTTACCGCTGGCGGTGCCGGCAGGGAGACCCCAGGCCCTACGCTCAGGGCGGCCCAACCCGACATGCCTAGTTCTTGCAAAACCTCGATGTTCCGCTCGAAGATCGTTTCCGCCTCGGGGAACACCTCGACAGCGCGGTCGATGCTCTCTTCGCGCAGCAGGTGCAACGTGGGATAGGGTGAGCGGTTGGTGCAGTTGGTCACATCGTCCTCCCGCGTACCCGCAAACTGGAACTGCGGGTGAAAGCTGGCGATCTGCAGCGTGCCTTCCATGCCCACTTCTTCCAGCACGGCCTCTGCCTCTTCCAGGAAGTCGTTGAAATCCAGGAAATCATGGAGGCAATGGGGAAGGATCAGCAGCGTGGTGTCTCGCACCTCGGAAGGAGTAGCCGCCAGGGCGGCAAGTTCACTGCGCAGTACCTCCAGAATCGTCGCCAGATCCCCGGTCAGCGCTACCGCGTAGTGAATCTGCCCCTTCACGTGAACGCCCTTTGCAAAGGGGCACAGGTTGAGGCCGATCACCGCCCGCTCGAGCCACTGGACCGTGTCGCGAATGAACAATGCGGCAGGCTCCTCGGAGCCCACCGTAGCCGTGGAAGGGAATGAAGTCATGGGGAGGCGCGCGAAGCGCAATGAAGTGCCTGCGGATTTTACCGGGCGCCATTGCCTCCGGCGACAGCCTCCGCCTGCAACGACACGCCCCACATGCGCACAGCCGCGCGCAGCCCTCAGTCGAGAAGTCGCCGCCCAGTAAGGCGCTCATGTTCGCGCGCCGCAAATCGGTCGGTCATGCCCGCAATGAAATCCGCCACCGCCCGTGCCCTCAACGGGCCCTGGTCTGCCGAGGCCTGCTCCGCGAAAGCCGCCTTCATCTCTTGCGGCGACACCGTGTAAGCCGCGAACAAGTCGCGAACCACTTCCTGCGCGCGGCCCGTGGTCTCCATCACACGCGGATGGCGGTACAGATTCTTGAAAAGAAACCGCTTGAGAACCTGGGAGCGCTCCCGCATGCCATCACTGAACATCACCAGCGCGGGGGCTTGGCGAACTCCATCGACGCTGGCCGGGCCATGCCGTGCGAGCGCCGTCCTAGTGGTGTCGATCACGTCATAGACCTGCGCGCTGAGCATGCGCCGTATGGCCTCGTACAGCAGGCGCCGCTGGCGTGGCAGCTGGGCGAGGTCCGGATGCTCCGACTCGGCAGCAGCCCGGTACTCGTCGAACAATGGCACATCCTGCAACTGGTCCAGCGTGATCAGCCCCGAGCGCACACCGTCGTCGATATCGTGCGCGTTGTAGGCGATCTCGTCTGCCAGATTGCACAGCTGTGCCTCCAGGCTCGGCTGTTCGTGGCGCAAGAACCTCGCACCGACGCCATCGGGCTCTTCGTCTTCCAGCTGCCGGGCGTGCTGCCGGGAACAATGCTTGAGAATCCCTTCCCGCGTTTCGAACGTGAGATTCAGCCCGTCATACTGTGGATAGCGCTCCTCCAGCTTGTCCACCACGCGCAAGCTCTGCAGGTTGTGCTCGAAGCCCCCGTGCTCGGCCATGCAGCCATGCAGCGCGTCCTGGCCAGCATGCCCGAAGGGCGTGTGGCCCAGGTCATGGGCCAACGAGATGGCCTCTACCAAATCCTCATTGATGCGCAGTGAACGTGCTATGGAACGCCCGAGTTGGGCTACTTCCAGCGAGTGGGTCAGGCGAGTACGGAACAGGTCGCCTTCGTGGTTAAGAAAAACCTGCGTCTTATAGACCAGCCGCCGAAACGCTGTGGAGTGAACAATTCGATCCCGATCCCTCTGGTACTCCGTCCGCGTAGGCGCAGCTGCCTCAGGATAGCGCCGCCCACGGCTCACTGCGGGGTCGCAGGCATAGGGGCGGAGATCCGAGTTGCGCCCCCAATTGGGGGCCAGCGCTCCGTCTTTATCGAGCATTTCTAGCTACAAAAAAATAGCAGCAATCGGCATCGCAATTGCATCGCGTTTGTATCACTTGCAACAGGCATCGATCACGTCACGCACCAGACGGTCGGGCGCTGAACGCAGGGCAGCTCGGCCGGGACCATCGATGACGACAAAACGAATTTCGCCTGCTTCCGATTTCTTGTCCACGCGCATCAGCTCCAGGTAGCGTCCCGCGTTGTCGTTTGAATCAAGCACTGGTCCTTGGGTGGGCAGGCCAGCGCGGGCGATCAGCACCGTGAGTCGCTGCACAAAGGCCGCATCCACAAGACCCAGGCGATGCGACAGCTCAGCTGCCATCACCATACCGGCTCCCACACCTTCACCATGCAACCAAGCGCCATATCCCATTCCGGCTTCGATCGCATGTCCAAAGGTGTGGCCAAAATTCAGAATGGCACGCAAGCCCGATTCACGTTCGTCCTGCCCCACCACCCATGCCTTTATCTCACAACTGCGACGCACGGCGTGGACCAGCGCAGCGCGGTCGCGCGCCAGCAGGGCATCGATATGGGCTTCAAGCCATTCCATGAAAGCCATGTCCGCGATCGGTCCATACTTGATTACTTCCGCCAGACCCGCGCTGAGTTCGCGCGGAGGCAGCGTGTCGAGCACATCCAGATCGCATACCACCAGCTGAGGCTGATAAAACGCGCCGATCATGTTCTTGCCCTGCGGATGGTTGATCGCCGTTTTGCCCCCCACGGACGAATCCACCTGCGCCAGTAACGTGGTCGGGACCTGCACGAATGGCACACCACGCATGTAGCTCGCAGCGGCGAAGCCGGTCATATCACCCACTACACCACCACCGAGCGCAAACAGGACCGTCTTGCGGTCGCAGCCGCGCTCCAGCAGCACATCAAAAATCTTCTGCAGGGTCTGCCAGTCCTTGTGTGCTTCGCCATCCGGCAACTGCACCTCATGAATCTGTGGGTAGTGCTCCCACAGCGCGGCCCGCAGTGCCGCCATGTAGAGCGGGGCGACCGTTGTATTGCTCACAATCAATGCGGCACCGGCGCGCGGCAGGCCATCATAAGTGGTGGCACTACTCAATAGGCCACCGCCAATCGCAATGCGATAGCTCCGGTCACCTAAGTCAATAGCGACTTCTTGGGCAGTAAGGGACATAAAAAACGGTATTTTTACGACGACGCGATGCTTCGTCGCCAAAGCTATTGTGCATGCTGGAGATGCCGGGGACAAATCAATCCCGGCAAGAGTGCCCACATACGCCTGTAGCGAGAGAGATTCGCCCCGACGGTTGTATGCGTGCGCCAACAGTGTTAAGCAAGACATCCACCTCGCCTGACAAAGACCAATCTGGAGAAGAAGCTAGTCAGGAACCGGAATCACCCGCTCGCTCAAACTCGAGACAAAAAAATCCCCGGACACGCCGGGGATGAATTCGTAGAAATCCTGATTAATTACCTGCCGCCCCCCATCTCTCTCAGGGGTGGCGGGCTAACCACTCAGGGGCAAATGTAATCTTCCGGCGCGCCACCAGGAGGAATTGGTCCGGTCACAACGTCAATATTGAACGTGCGAGTCACCGAGGTCGCCCCCTTCGTCGCCGTGACCAAGAATCGTTGGCTACCACAATTAGCCACCTTGGGTACGCCATTCAAAACACCAGCCGTGGGCGATGTTCCGGCAGTCACCCACCCTGGCAAGCCCGCAAAGGACCAAGTCACACCCGTTGTCGACGAGACGAACGAATAAGTGAAGTTTTTCCCGACAGGTGCAGATCCCAGCGAGCAAACTGTCGTGGAGTTGCAATCGCCGATGGCAAAGTCTTCTGGCAGGCCGCCGACCACCTTGAATGTAATCGTGGCAGTTGCAGATATCTTATTCTTATCAGTGGCAGTCACCGTAACGCGGTACTCACGCTCTGCCGCATCCTGGCTTACCGTGCCACTCAGAATCCCCGTACTCGCATCCACGGTCAGCCCTGTTGGCAGACCGTTAGCCGACCAAGTGAAGGGAGGCAAACCGTTCTTCGCCTCCAAGTATGCCGTGAATGGGATACCCTTAGTAATAGTCCCTAAATCCTTATTATCAATCGTAGGCGCAATTGTACGTGCCGCCATCACTTGAATCGGGAGAATGCCAACCATCGGATCCGAGATGCCATTGCTCACATTATTGTCAGCACGATCAGCCGTCATCTCCAGGAAGATCGTGCCGGTTTCCGTACCGCTCAGCAGTGAAAAGAGTGCAACCCCGCCAATCGAAGGCAACTGAAGCACACTGCCACTCTGGCTCCCCGCAACCAAACGGGCGCCTACGGCTGCGTCGGTTCCGGAGAGAATACGAACCTGCACATTCGAACCCGACGTGCTGCCAGTTGGCTGGTTCGCGTCATCCATGACAAACGCCTGAATGGCCATTTGATTCAGAATACCATTCGCATTGAACTTGGTTCCCAGAATATCATTGACTTGGGCTGCCAGACGGACGCTGGCAGGCTTGCCCGTTGCACCTCCAACGGAAATCTCCACGCTGGCTGACTTTTGCTGCTTATCAAGGGGGTCTTGAACCGTACATGTAATACGGGCATTTCCGGCCTGGTCTCCTGCATGGAAATGAAAAGAATTACCACCGGCGTTTGATCCTAGCGTGATATTTCGATAAGCATTGGGGACTTTTATTTTTCCACCGTTTCCATCATCAACTTCTGTTTCGTGCTCCGATTTACCATCCAGATAATACAGGGCACCGGAATCCAAACCTCCCGCCACATTACATGCGAAAATATCTTCCCCACCAGGTATCGGCAAATTTCCCTTGCGGGCCTCAACATAAAGAGTTGTCGTGTAGGGTCGGTAAGCACCAAGACCGGGCAGCGTGTCGGCGATATTGATCGGCAATTGCGCCTTATCTGCACGCAACGTAATAGTGTAGTGCTCCTGAGTCTCACCCGGGCTTCCACCACCTCCACCACACGCTGACAGCGCAATGGTTGCTGCGATCATGAGAGTTTTGAATCTTTTCTGCATTTTCTTTCCCTATAAATTTGCATCAACGAACCGCAGTACGCTCAGTAATTACCTTGGGCGTAATAAATATGAGCATTTCCTGCTTATTTGCCTGCTTGGTTTTTGTTTTAAATAAATTTCCAACACCTGGGATGTCCCCCAGAAACGGAACTTTGGCCTCTGCATCATCTTCAAAAAGCTCAAAAATCCCGCCAATCACAACCGTTCCGCCATTTTCAACCAGTACCTGGGTTTTAATATGCTTGGTATTAATTGCCCGAACATTCTGAAGAATTTCCCCCGGACTGTCTTTATTAACATCCAGATCAAGAATGATATTTCCTTCAGGAGTTATCTGAGGCAGGACCTCCAACTTCAACACGGCCTTTTTAAAGGCTATGACGGTTCCGCCATTAGGAGCGGTCACTGGATAAGGAAATTCCGTACCCTGCTCTATCGATGCCTTGGTCTGATCTGCAGTCACAACCCGAGGACTGGAGACAATCTTGCCTTTCCCATCAGCTTCCATCGCCGATATTTCAAGATTCAAGAATCGATTGGCAGCGGAATTGAAAATAGATATTGCAAAACTAGCTGGATCGAATCCACCTTGCGCCTGCGCAGGTAGGTTAACAAAGTTGCCCAAGGTATTTGCAGTCCCGCCCGCGCCAGAGGATGCGACAGCGTTGCTGTAGCTAGTGCCGAAAGCAACACTATTCCCACCGCCAAGGTTGTATCCGCCTGTCCCGCCACGATTAGCCCGCAGATCTGTCCCACCCAAGCGAACGCCCAGCGACCGCCCAAAAGTATCGGAAGCCTCGACAATTCTTGCCTCAATCATCACTTGCCGAACAGCGACATCCAGCGTCAACAGCAACTGGCGAACTTCCTCTAATTTGCTCGCAGTATCAGTTACAAACAGTTGATTGGTTCTGGGTTCGGCAATTGCACTCCCTCTCTCAGAAAGGAATCTATTTGATGTTCCTCCGGATCCCCCACCGCTACTTGACGCAGACAATTGGGTGACCATGTCCACCGCCTTGGCATAGTTCATTTGAAATGCCTGAGTCCTTAGCGGTTCCAGCTTTTGAATCGCCAGCGCGGCTTCATAGTCCTTTTTTGTCCGATCATCAATTTCATCTTTGGGGGCAATCCACAAAACCGTTCCTGATTTACGCATGCCAAGGCCTTTGGCATCCATGATGATTTGGAGTGCTTGATCCCAGGGCACATCTTTGAGGCGCAGAGTTAGCGAGCCCGAGACGGTGTCCGAGGTTACAATGTTGAAATTTGTAAAATCAGCTATCACTTGCAAAAGCGAGCGAACTTCAATATTCTGGAAGTTAAGAGACAACTTCTCTCCACTGAACCCAGGGCCTTGAGTAAGCTTGTTCAGATCCACTTTCTTTTGGCGAATCTCAATTACAAACTGGCTATCACTTTGATATGCACTGTGCTCCCAATCGCCAACGGGATCGATCGTCATCCGCACTCTTTCACCTTGCTGCACGGTCGTAATGGCTTGCACAGGCGTACCAAAATCACCTACATCCAATCGACGGCGCAGACCTTCCGGCAAAGAAGATTTCAGAAAATCGACGACCAGCCCCTTGCCCTGCTGGCGTATATCAACCCCAACTTGGCTGGATGGAAGCATCACGATGACCCGTCCAGAACCATCGCTTCCCCGCCTGAAATCCACGTCTTTTAATGTTTGAATATCATTATTTGTAGGATCCGAAAACGCTAGCGCCTGAGCAGGCTGAGATGCGGAATACGTTGAAGGAGCTGTTGCCAAAGAAATCAACAACGATTTTCCTTGGATTTCAGCTTGATAGGATGTCGATTGCTTCAAATTAAGAACAACCCGAGACCGATCGCCAGCTTGAACCACATTGACGGATTTTACATTCCCCTGACCGACTTCGATATTGTTTTTTCCGATTGCATTCGATGCACCAGGAAAATCTAGGGCAATGCGCGGAGGCATTTGAATCGCAAAGCCTGTTGGGATTTCTTTAAGAGGTTCCGCAAAATCAATACGTATGACATCCACACCGTTTTGCACGCTCCCCGTAACAGAACGAATAACAGTATCTGCAAGAACCTCAAGAGGGGCCAGAATAGCGATTGAGAACCCAATCGCAATTCGGCAGATTTTTACTATGTAAGCTTTCGAGTATTTCATTTTTTGCCCTCTTGCAGATCCAGCGAAACTGCGCGCTCAATCCAGTCACCTGTGGCGTCCTGCACGATCTCTCGCAGTTGAATTGAATTTTCGGTAATTTTTATTATTTTCCCGTAATTTTGCCCGAGATAATTCCCAACTCGTACCTGATAAAGTAACTTGTCAACCTTTAAAAGTGCAGTGGGCATTCCTTTTTTATCTAGGCTACCGACCATGGCCATGACATCCAACGGATAAGCCTCGAGCGGCTCTTTTCGTCTAGCCATCTCTGGCGCGATGAGAGCGGCGTTTGAGGTAGATTGCGTAGACTCCCGGCGTAGCGCCTGCGTCAATTTCACTGCGTTAAAAGGCTCCACGCCCGAATCCATCGAATAGGCCTGAGGAATGAATTGCTTCGGTTCGGTCAACGGAGTAATGCGAGGCTTGGTTGTCGCGCGCAATTCAGACATCCATTGGCGCAACTCTTCGTCGCCCGATGATCCACAGCCGCCCAATAATAAAGAGACGAAAACCAACCCAGTCAGTTTATAAGACGTCATTTTTTACTAGCCCTTATCGCCTTTTTCTGAGCCTGAATTTCTTCTGGATCAAGATACCTGAAAGTACGCGCCGTCGCCTCCATTGTCAGGGCTCCGTTACCATCCTTTATCACAGGAACTATTGATATATTATTAAGAGTGACGATTCGAGAAAGATGAGCGATATCTGATGCGAACGCTCCCATATCATGGTACTTCCCCGTGACACGCACCTGGATTGGTAACTCGGCGTAATACTCCCTTGCCACCACTTGCCCCGGTCGAAACAGGTCGAACTGCAAGCTCCGACCGAGCCCCGCCTGATTGATATCGGACAAGAGCGCCGCCATCTCAGCCTTGCTAGGCAACTGTTTTTCAAGCTGAATCACGTATTGCTGTACCTGCTCTCTCTGTCGCTTCAACGCCTCCAAGCTCACCGCCTTAATCAATTTAGATTGATAGTCCTGACGAAGAGCTTGCTCCTTCGCCACTTCAGCAGTGAGCTCCACCTCATACTCATTGATTTTTACGAACCATAAGATAGTTGCTACAGCAGCTGCAATAAAGAAGCAAAGCAATACCTTAGGGACTACCGGCCACAACGAAGGATCTTTAGGGTCCAGGTTTCGAAATTGCCTAGAAAGACCGTCCTGCAAAGCAACGAAATCAATATTTGCCTTTGATTTTTTTGCCATGTTTATTTCCCAATCGCGGCGCTGGCAGCGTCTTTTACTTTTTGTGCTTCCCCGGTGCGCATCAGCCGGAAGCGCAGATTGAAGGATGAGACCCGGCGCTGATCCTTGGAGGAAAGCGCAACGTTACTTGCCACAATCTCTACCAATTCCGGCTTCGACAACCAAGGAGTGTTATCCGTGAGGTTTCGGAGCATTTCAGAAACACGCTCATTGGATTGAGCGACACCTTGCATGGCAATGACCTGCTCAGTTTGCTTGATGCTGGTCACATACGCACCCTCCGGTATCTGGCGCACAAGCTCATTGAGCAAATGAACGGGCAGATTGCGGTCAGATTGAAGATCTTCCACAGCTTTTTGTCTTGCCCGCAGAGCAGCAATCTCATCTTCAATCGTCGCGATTTCCTTGATCTGCCCTTCAAGAATTTTAATTTCGCCCTGCAAGAATGTATTTCGCTCCTGCTGAGCTGTGATCATCATCTGAAACCACCAGTAAATCGCACCCGCAATAGCCAAGCCGATGAGAAACGATGCAAACATCGTGGCCTGAAAGGCCTCTTTTCGACGTTTGCGCGCAGCTTCCCGGTGAGGAAGTAAGTTGATCAATATCACTGCAGGAACCTCCGCATGGCCAGACCGCATGAGGTCAGATACGACGGTGCTTCACGCACCATTTTTTTCAAACGAACGGAACTTCCAATTTCCATGCCGTCAAATGGATTGACGGCGCTGCACGCGAATCCGGTCTGCTGGGTCACTGCTTCTGTCAGGCCTGGCAATGGAGCAGATCCTCCGGCCAACATGATGTGATCAACGCGGTTGTGGGGTGTACTCGTGAAGAAGAACTGCAATGCCCGGCCAATTTCTTGTGCCATGCTGTCTACAAAAGGTCGAAGGACGGCAGATTGATAATCTTCAGGAAGGTCACCATTTCGCTTCTTGCTTTCAGCCTCTTCGATGGAGAACCCGTACTGGCGAACAATCAGTTGTGTAAGTTGCGCCCCACCAAATGCTTGGTCGCGGTCGTAAAGAACTTCCTCGTTGCGAATGACCTGCATGCTCGTGGTCAGGGCACCCACTTCAAAAAGTGCGACCATGGCATCCACCCCCTTCTTCGGCAACGCCTCAATCAGGCGGCCTGCAGCCAGACGGGACGCGTGGGATTCAATGTCCACCACCACCGGCTTGAGCCCGGCTGCCTCCGCCAAACCTTGCCGGTCCTGTACCTTCTCGCGGCGCGACGCGGCAATAAGGACGTCCACATCGCCAGGAGCGTTCTTGCTGGGCCCGATGACGCAGAAGTCCAGACTCACTTCGTCGAGGGAGAAGGGAATGTATTGATTGGCCTCGGACTCGACCTGAACTTCGAGTTCCTGTTCTGTCATCCCGCCTGGCAGCGTGATCTTCTTGGTGATGACAGCCGACGGCGGCAACGCCAAGGCGACGTTCTTCGTGCGCGTGCCGCTTTTCTTGACCAGTCGGCGCAGGGCATCAGCGACCTCATCGAACTTCTCGATGTTGCCATCGGCGATCCACCCGCGCTCCAGCGGCTCGATCGCACAGCGCTCCAGCACCAGACTGCCCGCCTTATCACGCCCCAGCTCGACCAGTTTGACGCTGGAAGAACTGATGTCGATTCCCAGCAGCGGCGCAGACTGGCGACTGAACAAAGACCCCATTGAGCTCAAGATTGGTCCCCTGTAACTTGCCAAAATGAGGCAACAAAACTTAACACTTCACATGAATGCTATCAGTAAGATAGTTCTCCAGCAAAGATTTTTCCCCGCGTAACACTTGCGGAGCGTTGCCAAAAGCAGACGAATTTTTGGCGCTTTGCAAGACCGTTTGGGGAGGGTGGCGCGCCTTTTGGCGACCTGCTCATCGCACGGCGCTGCGATTTTCCGTGCTCAGGAGCAGACATTTTTATAATGGGGGGCCCTACCCCTCCGGAGCGATATGCCGTCCTCTCCATCGAAGTCCACCGACAAGCCGGACTCCTCCCCCGCTCCCCACCGTCCCACCTGGCTTCGTTGGTTCCTGCGTGCAATCCTCTGGATCGCAGGCTTGGCAACTGCAGCCGCTTTCGGGCTGGCGCTGACCATCGCCGTGGCCCTGGCCGTCGCCTACCCGAACCTGCCGGACATTTCCGATCTTGCCGACTACCGGCCCAAGCTGCCCCTGCGCGTCTATTCAGCGGAAGGTGCTTTGCTCGGCGAATTTGGGGAAGAGCGCCGCAATCTCACCCCCATTGGAGAAATCCCCAAGGTCATGAAGGACGCAGTATTGGCCATTGAGGATGCCCGCTTCTTTCAACACGGCGGCGTTGATTACAAGGGCGTGGTTCGCGCTGGTCTCGCCAATCTGGGCCGCGTGAAAAGCCAGGGGGCATCCACTATCACGATGCAGGTTGCACGCAATGTTTACCTCTCTTCAGAGAAAACATTTACACGCAAAATTTACGAAATCTTACTGACATTCAAGCTTGAGCATTTACTGAGCAAGGATCAGATTCTTGAAATTTACATGAATCAGATTTATCTCGGCAATCGCGCTTATGGATTTGCGGCGGCCTCGGAGGCGTATTTTGGCAAGCCATTGAAAGCCGTGTCGGTGGCAGAGGCGGCCATGCTGGCCGGCCTGCCCAAGGCGCCCTCCGCGTACAACCCGATCAGCAATCCGAAACGGGCGCGCTCCAGGCAGCTGTACATCATCGAGCGCATGGAGGAGAACGGATTCATCACAGCCCAGCAGGCCACGGACGCCAAGAAGGAAGAACTCAAAATCCGGTCAGGACCGGACAACACCCGGATCCATGCGGAGTACGTCGCCGAGATGGCGCGCCAGCTGATCTTCACTCAGTATGGCAACGAGGCCTACACACGGGGATTGAATGTCTACACGACCCTCAACGCGGCAGAGCAGGAAGCTGCCTATGGGTCGCTGCGCCGGGGCATCATGGACTACGAGCGGCGACAGCAGTACCGGGGGCCGGAGAAGTTCGTGGCCTTGCCCACTGCAGCCCAGGAGGTCGAGGATGCCATTGACGACGCATTGGCCAATCACCCGGACAACGGGGATGTCCTCTCCGCCGTCGTTCTGGAAGCCTCTCCCCGCAAGATCATTGCGGCCCGGGCCAATGGCGACAACCTCGAGATCACCGGCGACGGCCTGAAGCCCGCGCAGTCGGGCCTCAGCGACAAGGCACCGCCGAACATCAAGATTCGCCGAGGTGCGGTGATCCGGGTCGTGAAGACCCCCAAGAACGCCTGGGAGATCACACAACTGCCTGAAGTCGAGGGCGCGTTCGTGGCCCTGGACCCGCGCAGCGGGGCGATCCGGGCCCTGGTGGGTGGGTTTGACTTTGACAAGAACAAGTTCAATCACGCGGCCCAGGCTTGGCGCCAGCCGGGGTCGAGCTTCAAGCCCTTCATTTATTCCGCGGCGCTGGAAAAGGGGTTCACGCCCGCTACGGTCATCAATGACGCCCCGCTGTTCTTTGACGCCGGCGTCACGGGCGGCCAGCCGTGGGAGCCCAAGAACTACGACGGAAAGTACGACGGGCCCATGAGCATGCGCACCGGCCTGGCCAAGTCCAAGAACATGATCTCGATCCGGATCCTGCAGGCCGTGGGCCCCAAGACGGCCCAGGAATGGGTGTCGCGTTTTGGCTTCGATGCGGAAAAGCACCCGGCCTACCTCACGATGGCCCTGGGCGCGGGTTCGGTCACGCCGCTGCAGATGGCGACCGCCTATTCCGTGTTCGCCAATGGCGGATACCGTGTGAACCCCTGGCTGATCGCCAAGGTCACGGACCACAAGGGCCGCGTGATCTCGGAAACAACGCCACCGGTGACCAGCGAGCAGCCCCGCGCCATCGACGCCCGCAACGCCTTCATCATGAACAGCCTCCTTCAGGAGGTGACACGGTCCGGCACCGCCGCGCGCGCGCAATCCACGCTCAAGCGCCCGGACCTTTACGGAAAGACCGGCACCACCAATGATTCGGTCGACGCCTGGTTCGCCGGCTACCAGCCTACCATCGCCGCCGTGACCTGGATTGGTTACGACACGCCCCGCAACCTCGGAAGCCGCGAAACCGGGGGCGGGCTCAGCCTGCCGGTATGGATCAATTTCATGGAACGCGCGCTCAAGGGTGTGCCGGTCATGGAACCCACGGTGCCGGCTGGCGTCGTCAACGTCGGCGGAGAGTGGTTCTACGAGGAGTACGCCCGCCACAGCGGCATCTCCAGTGTGGGCATTGATGACCGCTCTGCGTCACCGGCGGTGGCCCCGCACGCACCGCCCCCGGCGGAGGAGCGAAACCGCATCCTGGACCTGTTCCGCAACTGACAGGGCCGGAACTATCAGAGGCCCAGCCTGGGGGGGCAGCAAGCTTGAGCCAGGCTGAGGCGGTTTCCCTAGGCCGAGAACTGCAGCGGCAGGCCCGCTTGCCGGGCTGCGTCACGGCTCAGGCAGTCAAAGAACTCTCCCGCGCCCTTGGTGTCTTGCCATGCCTGGCCATCGAAACGGTAGTGGTAGCCGCCGGAGCGGGCCGCCATCCAGACCTCGTGGAGCGGCTTTTGGAGATTGATCACGATCTGGCTGCGGTTGGGGAAGGTCAGCGTCACCATGCCCCCCGAGCGCTGGGCGTCCACATCGGCCTCGGTCGCGTCGTTGATACGATCACAACTGCGCTCGACGGCCAGAAGCAGTTTTTCGGCGTGGTCCAGGAATTCAAGGTCGGTCATTACAATTTGCGCATGTTGATAGCTTCCCAAATTCTAGTCAGGACGCTTGTCCTTGCCGCCAGTACGGCGGCCCTCGCCGGCTGCGGCCAGCGAGGCCCCCTGTATCTTCCCAGCAGCCCCGCGGCTGCACAGCGCGCAACCCTTCCGCAGACCCTGACACCCAGCGTCGGCACGACCACGCCCGCCCAGGCACCGGCGGCTGCCGCGTCGCAGCCGCGTTAAGCCGCGGCGAATCGCCGGCAGGGGCCTGCGGCCCACCTGGCTGCCACCACCAATGCCGAGGTGCTTGATTTCCATCAAGGACACCTCGAAGGGTCAATCGTACAGTCCGTGCTTTATCGCACTGCAGGATGGCCATGGCCCTGGAACTCTACCGCGACAAGAATCACGCTTGTCTGATGTTCACCGACCTCATCGAGGAAGACGGCCAGGCCGTGCAGGCCAACCAGTTCCTGATCGTGGACGACGACACGGGCGCCATCATCGATCCCGGCGGCAACCTCGCTTTCAACGAGCTGTTCATGGGAATGACCAAGCATTTCCCGCCACACAAGCTGTCGTACCTGATCGCCTCGCACGCGGACCCGGACATCATTGCCTCGCTGGACCGGTGGATGACCAGCACCAAGGCAGACCTGGTGATCTCGCGCGTGTGGGAGCGTTTCGCCCCGCACTTCACCAAGGTCGGCAAGACGGAGAACCGGGTCATCGGGGTGCCCGACAGCGGCGGCCACCTGCCGCTGGGCCGCCATGAACTGGTGCTGCTGCCTGCGCATTTCATGCATTCCGAAGGCAATTTCCATTTCTACGACCCGGTCAGCCGCATCCTGTTCACGGGCGATCTGGGGGTGTCCATGATGTCCGGTGCCGAGGCACGCGTGCCGGTGACCGACCTCAAGGCGCACATCCCGCGCATGGAGGGGTTTCACCGCCGCTACATGGTCTCCAACAAGATCCTGCGGCTGTGGGTGCGCATGGCGCGGCAGCTCGATATTTCCATGCTCGTTCCGCAGCACGGCGCGCCGATCATCGGCAAGCAGGCCATCAGCGACTTCATGGACTGGATCGAGAACCTGATGTGCGGCATCGACCTGTTCGACGACCGGGCCTACCAATTGCCCACCAGCTACATCGATCCGGTGACCCGGCAGCTGCGGCCCGGGCTGGGGCGGTAGCACGGGCCGTTTGCTCGATCTTCAATAAAAACAGGGCCTGGCGCTTTACTGGCAAGCGCAGGTAGCTATATATTTTATAGCAATCGATCTAGCATCCATCCGCATTGCGTTACCGGGCCCCAGCGGCCGTCCGGCGGGGAGCCGCCGCCCCCTGCGCCGCCTGCCGCTTGCGCAGCCGGTGCCACAGCCGCCAGCCGAGCAGGGCCGCGAGCACCACCGCGTAGACCGCCACCTCGCCAAAATCGTTCTTGCCCGCGCGCATCCAGAAAAAATGCAGGATGGCCAGCCCCGCCACCGCGTACACGCTGCGGTGCAGGGCCTGCCAGCGCCTTGCACCCAGCGCCTTGATGGCGCGGTTGAACGACGTGGCGGCGAGCAGCGTGAGCACCAGCAGCGCCAGGGACCCCACCAGGATGAAGGGCCGCTTGACGATGTCGCGCACGATGTCGGCCACATCAAAGCCCATGTCGAACCAGGCGTAGCTCAGCAGGTGCAGCAACCCATAGAAGAACACGAACAGCCCCAGCATGCGCCGAAAGCGCGCGAGCTGGGGCGTGGAGGCCAGCACGCGCAGCGGTGTCACCGCCAGCACCAGGCACAACGCGCGCAGCGTCCAGTCGCCCGTGGCGCGGATCAGGGCCTCGGCAGGGTTGGCCCCCAGTTCGTTGGCGGCCGCGGCATACACCAGCCAGGCCAGCGGAAGCAGGCACAGCACGAACACCACGGGCTTGGCGGCAGGATGGAGCAGCAGTTTTCGCATGGGGGCAAGGGCCGGGCCGGGCTTTCGCCACCGGACGTGACGGCGAAGCCGGGCGGACGCGGCGGTCAGTAGAACTTCTTGAGGTCCATGCCCGCGTACAGCTGCCCCACCTGGGCTTCGTAGCCGTTGAACATCAGCGTCTTGCGCTTCTTGGCAAAGAGGCCGTCTTCGCCAATGCGCCGTTCGGTGGCCTGGCTCCATCGGGGGTGGTCCACCTCGGGGTTCACGTTGGAGTAGAAGCCGTACTCCTGCTTGGCCGCCTTGTTCCACGCCGTGCCTGGCTCCTTCTCGACAAAACGGATCTTGACGATGCTCTTGGCACTCTTGAATCCATATTTCCAGGGCACCACCAGGCGCACCGGCGCGCCATTCTGGTTGGGCAGCACTTCGCCGTACATGCCGAACGCCAGCAGCGTCAGCGGGTGCATGGCCTCGTCCAGGCGCAGGCCCTCCACATAGGGCCAGTCAAGCACGCGCGAGCCGACAAACGGCATGGTGGCCTTGTCGGCCAGCGTCACGAACTCCACATACTTGGCGCTGCCTTGCGGCTCCACCCGCTTGATCAGTTCGGACAGCGAATAGCCCACCCATGGAATCACCATCGACCAGCCCTCCACGCAGCGCAGCCGGTAGATGCGCTCTTCCTGGGCACTGAGCTTGAGCAGGTCTTCCATGCCGTACTTGCCAGGCTTCTTCACCAGCCCTTCGACTTCCACGGTCCATGGCGTGGTCTTCAGGGTGTGAGCATTGCGGGCGGGGTCGGCCTTGTCGGTGCCGAACTCATAGAAGTTGTTGTAGGTGCTCGCGTCCTTGTAGTCGGTGAGCTTTTCCATCGAGATGGCGCCCGGCACGGTGGACTTCGCACTGGCCAGCGCCGCCAGCTTGCCAGGACGCGCGACAGTGCCCTGCTGTGCCAGCGCCTCGCGCCCGGCCCAGGCGGCCAGTGCCGCGCCCGCCGCCCCGCCGGCCATCAGCCGGAGCATCCTGCGCCGCTCCTCGTACACCGAGCGCGGCGTGATCTCGGAGGAATGCGGGTGGTTGAAACCCGGTTCGCGGGATGGAATCAGCATGGGTGTCTCCGGTGGTTCTCGGTTGAAACGGACTCTGCGATAGAGCGGAACACTGCTAGTTCGTTCCCTGGGCCGTTCAGGTTACACCGAAGACACAATAGTTGCAGGCGCCTCTCTTGCCTGGGAGGCGCGTGCGGGCAGCCGCGGGCCTACAGCGTGCCGTAGCTGTGCAGCCCGCTCAGGAACATGTTCACGCCCAGGAATGCGAACGTGGTCACCGCCAGGCCGACCAGCGCCCACCAGGCCGAGACAGTACCCCGCAGGCCCTTCATGAGGCGCATGTGCAGCCAGGCCGCGTAATTGAGCCAGACGATCAGCGCCCAGGTCTCTTTCGGGTCCCAGCTCCAGTAGCCGCCCCAGGCCTCGGCCGCCCACAGCGCCCCCAGCACGGTGGCGATGGTGAAGAACGCAAAGCCCACGGCGATGGACTTGTACATCACGTCGTCCAGGATCTCGAACGACGGCAGGCGCGCCGCGATGCGCTTGCGGCCGAAGAGGATGCCCGCCACGATGAATGCCGAGATGCCGAAGTACACCATCCAGTAGCTGCCGCCGTTCTCGGTGGCGCCCTGGCGGAACACGATGGGCTCGAAGCACAGCACCACGCCCAGCAGCCACAGGGGGGCCAGCTTGTACCAGCGGGTTTCGGTGGCCTGCTGCTTGATGAGGTAGGCGAACGCCACCATGGCAGCCAGCGCGAACGTGCCGTATCCGATAAAGTTGGCGGGCACGTGCAGCTTCATCCACCAGCTCTTGAGCGCGGGCACCAGGGGCTGGATCTCATGCGCCTCGCGCACCACGGTGTACCAGAGCAGAAAGCCGACCGCCGCGCTCACCACCAGCATCACGAAGCCGCCCAGCGCGCGGGTGTCGTACTGCTGCTCGTAGTACAGGTAGAACGCCGCCGTCATCCAGCAGAACAGCACGAACACTTCATACAGGTTGCTCACCGGGATGTGGCCGATGTCCGGGCCGATGAGGTAGCTCTCGTACCAGCGCACCAGCGTGCCGATGAGCGCCATGGCCACGGCCACCCAGGCGATGCGCGAGCCGAGCATGCCCATGGTCCTGCCTTCGCCGCGCGAGAACATGCCAATCCAGTAGAACGCGGTGCTGATGAAGAACAGCATGCTCATCCAGAGGATGGCGGACTGGCTCGACAGGAAGTACTTGAGGCCGAACACCGTGTCCGCGCGCGCCAGGCTGCCCGCGCCGTCCTGCTGGTACAGGCCGATGGCAAAAAGCGCCACCGCCGTCACCACCAGCATCAGCACGCGCAGCGGCCGCCAGAACCAGCCCAGCCAGATGGTGCAGGGAATGGCACCCAGCAGGATGCCTTTTTCGTACACATCCATGTAGCTGCCGTAGCGCTGCAGCGCATAGAGGCCGCCCACCGCCACGATGGCCGCGAACAGCCAGTCGAACCAGTTGCGGCGGGCGAAGAACCCCTCATTCAGGGTGATCGCGGTATTCGTGTTGCCGGTGGCGGTGTTCATGCGGTGCCTTCCGGGGCCTTGCCGGCCCCGATCAGTTTCTGTGCGAGCTGTACAAACTCCTGGTCCCCGTCCATGGTCTTGCGGTTCGTGGACAGCGCCATGGTGGCGTGGCTGCCGCCGCCCTGCGGCGCCACCCAGACCCAGACGCGGCGCTCGCGCACGTACAGCATGGCAAAAACACCGAGGATCAGCAAGGCGCAACCCAGATAGACAATGTTCTTGCCAGGGGCTCGGGCCACCTGGAACACGCTGGCCTGCACCTGGGTGAAGTCCTTGAGCTCGAACGCCAGTGGCGCGGGGTATATCTGCGCGTCGCTGAGCGACAGCACGGCCTGGGTCATGAAGCCCCGTGTCTGTTCATCCTGCGGCAGGCGCGGCAGGCCCGCGTTCTGGCGCGACAGCTGGGCCACCTCAAACAGCGTGCCATTGAGAATGCGCACCAGCACTTCACCGGCGCGCGCGCGCTCGGCCTCCGGCACATTCGCCTCCATGAAGTCCGAGACCGCCTGCAGGCCACCGGTGGGCTTGCCGTCCACCATGCCGCGTCCGGCGAACAGGGCCAGCGCCCGCGATGCGGACTGCTGCAGCTGCTCGGCCAGATCCGTGCGCGAGGCATCGATGGCCTGCGCCACATAGCGGCGCACCGCCTGTTCGCGCGCCACCGGGTCGGCCAGCGTGGCCTTCAGGCGCATGAAGCCGTCCATGCCGCCCTTGTCATCGGCCGGCACGCGAAGGTATCGGAACGGTTCCGCCGGGCTCTCGCGCACCCCCAGCAGGAACACCGGCACGCCGTCCCCCGTGTCCACGGGCAGCATGTAGTTGTGGAACTCGCGGGCCTGGCCCGCCGCGTCGCGCAGCTTGTAGCTCACGCTGGGGCCCACGTTGCGCAGCTCCTTCTTGGTCACGGTCTTGTTGGCCGCGCCCAAGCGGGACTCCACCGACTCGCGCAGGTCCACCTTGCGCACATCGACACCGGTGCCACCCGGGCCTGCTCCGCCGAAGTTCTCGACATTGATGGTGCGCAGCGCCGTGAATTCCAGCGTCAGCGTCTCGCTGCCAGTGCCGCCGCCGTTGTTGGTCAGCTGGGTGGAATTGCCCACCACGCCCTCGACATCAAAGGCCTTGGCGCCTGCCACCATGGGCACGGCCCGCAGCTTCAGGTGCGAACCACCGTCGTCGAAGCTCGACTGGTAGATCTCGATGCCGCGGTAGCTGGCCGGGTGGTTCACCTCCACGCGCGCCGGGGTCTTCTCGCCCGTGGCCTTGTCATGGATGACGATCTCGCTGGCAAACAGCTTGGGCATGCCGGTGGAGTAGTGCTCGACGATGAATTTCTTGAGCTCGATGGCGAACGGCAGGTCCTGCAGCAGCACGCCGTCGGACTGGTTCAGGATCGCCGTGCTCGACTGCGTGCCCTCCGCCACGAGCAGGTTGCCGCGGAAGGTCGGGTTGCGCTCCGACAGGCGGTGCTCGGGCTTCACATCGGCAATCAGCCCGCCGCCCTGGTACGGGGTCTTGCCGCCCAGCAGCATCTGGGCGCGCACGATGAGGTCACCGTCCAGCAGGCCACCCACGCACACCAGCACGATGGCGCTGTGCGCCGCGATGTAGCCCAGCTTGTTGGCAGCCCCCGCCTTGGCGGCCACCATCCAGCCGGTACCGGGGCCGGCGGCCGTGTCGCGCTGCTGCAGGCGCACTTTCCAGCCGCCGCCCGCCAGCATCGTGCCGATGCGGCGCGCCTCGGCCTCGGCGGACCCGCTCAGCCCTGCCTCGGCCTTGTGGTGGAAGGCCTTGAGGCTTTGCTCCCGGATGTTTTCCTTGTAGACCTTCAGGTCGATGAGGATCTTGGGCGTGTTGCGGGCAATGCACAGCGAGGTGCTGACCACCAGGAACGCCAGGATGAGGAGGAACCACCAGGCGCTGTAGACCGCGTTGAGCTGGATGGCGCCGAACAGCTCGGCCCAGAACGGCCCGAACTGGTTGACATAGTTGACCGCCGGCTCATGCTGCTTGAGCACCGTGCCGATCACGGAGGCGATGCAGATCACCGTCAGCAGCGAGATGGCGAACCGCATCGAGGACAGCAGTTCGATCCCTGCGCGCAAGGCCTGGGAACCAGACTGGATGCGAAGGCCTTGGGTGTTGTCGGACATGGATGGAAACGTGGGCTTCGGGGCGCGAAAGAAAGAAAAAGGGCGGGACCATCTGTGCGATGGGCCCGCCCGTTTTGGGATTGTTATTGGCGGTAGGTTCCGTGCGGCCCGGTCTTTCGGGCCACAAGATTGACGAAAATCAAATCGCTCAGCGCAGGCCGGCGATGTAGTCGGCCACGGCCTTGATTTCCTTGTCGTTGAGCTTGGCCGCCACTTGCGTCATCTGGATGCTGTTGGCGCGCGAGCCGTCGCGGAAGGTGTTGAGCTGTGCCACGGTGTAGTCAGCGTGCTGGCCCGACAGGCGGGGGTACTGCGCGGGGATGCCGGCACCGTTGGGGCTGTGGCAGCCCGCGCAGGCAGCGATCTGGCGGTCGGCGATGCCGCCACGGTAGATGCGCTCGCCCAGGGCGACGAGGTCCTTGTCCTTCGCGAAGCCGGCCTTCGCGGGCTTGGCGGTCACCCAGTACGCGATGTTCCGCATGTCGTCATCCGACAGGGCACTGGCGAAACCCTTCATGACGGCGTTGTTGCGCTTGCCGGACTTGAATTCCTGCAGCTGCTTGACCAGGTATTCGGGGTGCTGCTGCGACAGCTTGGGGTTGGCCGCGATGGCCGAGTTGCCATCGGCGCCGTGGCAGGCGGCGCACACCGCGGTGTAGCTGGCCTCGCCCTTGACGAGATCCGGCTTGGCCGCTTTGGGGGCATCGCCCGCCGCAAAGGCCGAAATAACAGGTGCTGCCAGTGCGGCAGCCGTCAGCAAGGAGGCGAGCAACTTCATATCGAGGGTCTGTGTTTATGTGCGCAAAACCTCGCGATTCTACAATGAGGCTCCCTCGCATCCCAATTCCCCATGACGACATCTCCTACCGCGCCAGTTGCTGGCTCCCTTCCGCCCGCACCTGACGCCAAGACCGCCATGGGCTGGATGCACACGGCCAAGTTCCTGACCACGGCCGCGCAGCTGCACCATCTGCCGCCCATCGACGTGCCTGAAATCGCCTTCGTGGGCCGCTCCAATGCGGGCAAATCCACCTGCATCAACACGCTCACCCAGCAAAAGCAGCTCGCGTTCGCGTCCAAGAAACCCGGGCGCACCCAGCACATCAACCTGTTTTCCCTGGGCAAGCAGGGCGTGATGGACGCGGTGCTGGCTGACCTGCCCGGTTACGGCTACGCCGCCGTGTCGCGCTCGGACAAGGTGCGCTGGCAGCAGGTGATGGTGAACTACCTGGTCAGCCGCCCCGGGCTCACGGGCATCGTGCTGCTGTGCGACCCGCGCCTGGGCCTGACCGAGCTGGACGAGGCCCTGCTGGAAGTGGTGCGCCCGCGCGTCGAAGAGGGTCTCAAGTTCCTCATCGTGCTGACCAAGGCCGACAAGCTCACCCGCGCCGAGCAGGCCAAGGTGCTGTCGATTACGCGACTGAACGCGGGCGGTGGAGAGGTGAAGATGTTCTCGGCCCTCAAGAAACAAGGCGTGGACGAGGTGGCGCAGCTGCTGTGGCAATGGGCACACCCGGTACAGCCGGCCGCCCCCGCAGCAGCGCCCGACGGCACCGCCGCACCGGAAGCCCCTGAGGATTCTCAGCAAAATTAGGCGTGGCGCTTGTCTGTCATGCGCTGTTAGCTATTCAATTCATAGCATCATGATCCAGACCCGCTCCGTCACCCTGCCCCACGGCATCACCCTGCACTGCCGCGTGACCGGCGTGGCCGGCCGCCCGGTGCTGCTGCTGCTGCACGGTTTCCCGGAAGGCGCCTTCATCTGGGACGAACTGCTGCTGCACTTCGCTCGGCCTGAGAACGGGGGCTACCGCTGCATCGCACCCTACCTGCGGGGCTTCGGGCCCTCCAGCAGCCCGGCCGAGGCCGAGGCCTACCGCGCCAAACACCTGGTGCAGGACCTCGCGGCCCTGATCGCGGCCGAGTCCCCGGGCGGCCCGCTCGAATGCCTGGTGGCGCACGACTGGGGCGGGGCCGTGGCCTGGAACCTGGCCAACCAGCAGCCGGGGCTGATGAAGCGCCTGGCCATCATCAATTCGCCCCACCCGGGCACGTTCCTGCGCGAGCTGCAGCACAGCCCCGCGCAGCAGGCCGCCAGCCAGTACATGCACTTTCTCTGCCGCCCGGACGCCGAGGCGCTGCTGGCCGAGAACGATTTTCGCCGCCTGTTCGGCTTTTTCGACGCACCGGACGGCCGCGCCCCCGCCTGGCTCACCGAGAGCGTGCGCGCCCAGTACCGCGCCCTGTGGCAGCAGGGCCTGACCGGTGCCTGCAACTACTACCGCGCCAGCCCCCTGCGCCCACCCCGCGAGGGCGACGACAGCGTGCAGGCGATCACCCTGCCGGACAGCATGCTCACCGTGGCCGTGCCGACCCTGGTGCTCTGGGCGATGGACGACCCGGCCCTGCTGCCCGGGCTGCTCGACGGCCTGCCGGGCTGGATTCCCCAACTGCAGCTGCACCGCGTGGAGCAGGCCTCGCACTGGGTCGTGCACGAACACCCCGAGCGCGTGGCGATGGAGCTGCGGCACTTTTTGCAGCAAAAATGATAGCTGTCAGCGCTTGAAGCGTAAGCGCTGCAGCCTGTTTGAACCCAGTGACAACGGGTGCCCCGCCTGTCCGCGCCCGCGAGCGGCCAGCCAGCAGGAGCCGGCTGCGCCTCGCTTCATTCAGTACACCGAGCCTTCGCCCTCGGGCCGCGTCTTGAAGCGCTTGTGCACCCAGTAGTACTGGCCGGGCGACACATCGATGTAGCGCTGCAGATTGGCGTTCATGAGGGCGGTGTCCGCCTGCACGTCGTCGGTGGGGTAGCCGGGCCAGGCAGGCGAGATCTCGGCCACATAGCCCGTGGGCGTGAGGCGCGTGACCATCGCGATCACCTTGGCCCGCCCCAGCCGCGCAAAGCGCGACAGCGACGGCACGGTGGCGGCCTGCATGCCGTAGAACGGCACGAACAGCGAGTCGTTGCGGCCGAAGTCCATGTCGGGCAACAGGTACAGCAGGCCACCCTTGCGCAGATTGGCGATGATGGGCTTGACCCCGTCGTTGCGGTTGAGCATGCGCACGTCGCCAAAGCGCTGGCGCCCCTCGCGGAACCAGGCATCCACGGCCGGGTCCGGGTGGGTGGAGAAGATCGACGTGAACGCGCGCGACGTGTGCAGCGTGAGCGCCGAGCCGCCCGCATCCATGCCGTAGAAATGCGGCGCGAAGATGATGGTGGGCGTGTCGCCCTCCAGCTCGTTGAGCGCTCCCCGCAGCTTCACGCGCTCGAGCACCACATCCCGGGGCGCGAACCACAGCCAGCTGCGGTCCAGCCACGACTGGCAGAACACCACGAAAGTTTCCTGCGCCCAGGCACGGCGCTGCTGCTCGCTGGCATCGGGATAACACAGCGCCAGATTGCGCAGCGCCACGCGCCGGCGCGGCCCGGCCAGCACGAACAGGATGCGGCCGATCAGCCAGCCCATGCCGCGCAGCACCGGCAGCGGCAGGCGCGCCAGCACGCGCATGAACCAGACCCCCAGGCGGCCCGTCATGCGGCCACCTCGGGCGCCGCGGCGGACTCAGCGCGCGGCTGCTTGTAGCGGGCGTAGCCCCACAGGTACTGTTCGGGGCATTGGCGGATGAGGTGTTCCATGGCCTGGTTGATCTGCAGGACGGCGACGTCGATCTGGTCGGACAGCGGCTGTGCCAGCGGCTCGAAGTGGGTGACGAAACCCCGGCCCCAGGGCAGGCGCTCGCAGCGCGCCAGCACCACGGCCGCGCCCGTCTGCTGGGCCAGGCGCACGGCCAGGGTCATGGTGTAGGCGTCCCGGCCAAAGAAAGGCGCCCAGTGGCCCTGCCCTTCGGGCGGCACCTGGTCGGGCAGCAGGCCCACGGCCTCGCCCCGGCGCAGGGCCTTGATCATCTGGCGCACCCCCGCGAGCGTGGTGGGCACGGCGAGCATGCCGGGCCGGTTGCGCGCGGTTTCCATCACCTTGGCCAGCCAGGCCTGGCGCGCGGGGCGGTACAGCACGGTGATGGGCCCGCGCTCGGCGCTCCAGCGCCGGGCCGCGGCCTGCGCCGACAGCTCGAAGCACCCCTGGTGGGGCGTGAGGTACACGATGCCGCGCCCGGCCGCGTAGGCCGCCTCGACGCAGGCCTCTCCCTCCAGCCGGCAGGGCATGGGCGCGCCCAGCCACAGGCGGGGCAGCTCGGTCACCATCCGCCCCGCATGGGCCACGGCCGCGCGCACGGCCCCGAACGGATAACCCGCCAGCGCCACATTGGCCAGGAAGCGGCGCCGGTAGGTGGGCGAGGCGGCGAACGCCACCCAGCCCATGGCCGCGCCCATGATGTGCAGCAACCACAGCGGAAATACGGAAAAGAATCGGAAGACGACTGGCATTAAAATGGATGGGTCGCTGAGTTAAATGAGCAACTTGCAGGGCGACGTTAAATAAATCTGCTAAAGCGTTCGCCAAAGCTCCTTCGGGGTGAGGGCAACGCCCCAAATGCCGGAACACAGGAGTTTATTCAAATGGCGAACGACTTTCTCTTTACCTCGGAATCCGTCTCCGAAGGCCACCCCGACAAGGTGGCCGACCAGATCTCGGACGCGATTCTCGATGCGATCTTCAAGCAGGACCCCCGCTCGCGTGTCGCCGCCGAAACGCTGACCAACACCGGCCTCGTGGTGCTGGCCGGCGAGATCACCACCAACGCCCACGTGGACTACATCCAGGTGGCGCGCGACACCATCAAGCGCATCGGCTACGACAACACCGACTACGGCATCGACTACAAGGGCTGCGCCGTGCTCGTGGCCTATGACAAGCAGTCCAACGACATCGCCCAGGGCGTGGACCATGCGTCCGACGACCACCTGAACACCGGCGCCGGCGACCAGGGCCTGATGTTCGGCTACGCCTGCGACGAGACGCCCGAGCTGATGCCCGCGCCCATCTACTACGCGCACCGCCTGGTGGAGCGCCAGGCCCAGCTGCGCAAGGACGGCCGCCTGCCCTTCCTGCGTCCCGACGCCAAGTCGCAAGTGACGATGCGCTATGTGGACGGCAAGCCCCACAGCATCGACACCGTGGTGCTCTCCACCCAGCACCACCCCGACCAGAGCGAAACGCAAACCAAGATGAAGGCCTCGTTCACCGAAGCCATCATCGAAGAGATCATCAAGCCCGTGCTGCCCAAGGAATGGCTGCAGGACACCCGCTACCTGATCAACCCCACGGGCCGCTTCGTCATCGGCGGCCCGCAGGGCGACTGCGGCCTCACAGGCCGCAAGATCATCGTGGACACCTACGGCGGCGCCTGCCCCCATGGCGGCGGCGCCTTCAGCGGCAAGGACCCCACGAAGGTGGACCGCTCGGCCGCCTACGCCGCCCGCTACGTGGCCAAGAACATCGTGGCCGCCGGCCTGGCGCGCCAGTGCCAGATCCAGGTGGCCTACGCCATCGGCGTGGCCGAGCCGATGAACATCACGGTCTACACCGAAGGCACGGGCGTGATCTCCGACGAGCGCATTGCCGCGCTGGTGAAGGAGCAGTTCGACCTGCGACCCAAGGGCATCATCCAGATGCTGGACCTGCTGCGCCCGATCTACGAAAAGACGGCGGCCTACGGCCACTTCGGCCGCGAAGAGCCCGAATTCAGCTGGGAAAAGACGGACAAGGCGGCGGCACTGCGCGCAGCAGCAGGGCTGTAAAACCCACCGCGCGAATCACGCGCCGTAAGCCCTCCCCGGCCCCAAGCCGCAACGCCCAGGCGTTGCGGCTTTTTTTCGCGCTGCGTCTGGCAGCCGCGCCCAGGGGCCCTCTCCTACAGCGGCAACCCGCCCGGGCTGACGGCCGCGCACCCGCCCCACCGGTATCGTTCCTGCACACCCTCACGCAGCCCCGGGCTGCTCTTCAACCCCCGCAAGGAGCGACCATCATGCTGAAGTACGCCATCATTTTTGCCCTGATTTCCCTGGTTGCAGGCGCGCTGGGCTTCACCGGTGTGGCTGCCGGCGCCGGTGGCATTGCCAAAGTGCTGTTCGTGATCTTCCTGATCATCGCCGTGGTGTTCGTGGTCCTCGCCGCCGTGGGCGTGGGCGCCGCGCGCAAGGCGCTGAAGTAGCCGCCACGGCTTGGTTGCACCCCCACGATCCACGCACAAGAAAAGAAATCAGGAATCCCATGGCCCTCAACATCTTTGAAGCGCTGCGCGAAAGCCACGAACGGCAGCGCGCGCTGTGCAAGCAGCTGGTCGATACCAGCGGCGACACGCCCGAGCGGCACGACCTGTTCGAGCAGCTCAAGACAGAACTGCTGGCGCACGAGCTGGCCGAGGAGCGGCATTTCTACATTCCGCTGATGGCGCACGATGCGGGCGTTGATCTATCCCGCCACGCGATCTCCGAACACCACCAGCTCGATGAACTGGTGGAATCGCTGGAGGATGCCGACCCCGCAACGCCCGCCTGGCTGCCGCTGGCCAAAAAACTGGCCGAGAAGGTCGAGCACCACCTGGAAGAAGAGGAACACAAATTCTTCCAGATGGCCGGCAAGCTGCTGACCGAAAAGCAGAAGATGCAGCTGGCCAAGGAATACCTGGCGACCTACGAAGAAGCAAAGACGACGACTGCCTGAGCGGCGACGGCACCCTTCTCACCCCATGTGAAGACAGTGCGTGAATTGCGCGTCGCGCCCCCGCGGGGGAACGTGATCAGCGCCTCAGGCCACCGCTTCCTCGGCCTGCACCACGCAGTTGCGGCCCCGGGACTTGGCCACATACAGGGCGGTGTCCGCGCGCTTGATGAGGGCATGGGCGTCTTCGTGATGGTCCCAGGTCGCCACGCCAAAACTCGCGCTCACATGGCCCACCGAATCGAAGGGCGCGCCGGCGATGCGGGCACGCACGGCCTCGGCCATGGCCATGGCGGCGTCCACCGGGGTTTCCTTGAGCAGGATGATGAACTCCTCCCCGCCGAAACGCGCCGCGCAGTCGGACGAGCGCAGCAGTTCGCGCACGCGCAGTGCCGTGCTCTTGAGCACCACGTCGCCCGAATCGTGCCCGAAGGTGTCGTTGATGCGCTTGAAGAAGTCGATGTCGAACATCACCACCGACAGGTGGCTCTTCTTGATGCGGGTGTCGGCCATCTCGGTCTCCAGCCGTTCGAAGAAGCGGCGGCGGTTGACCAGATCGGTCAGGAAGTCCTTGGTGGCCAGGTCCTCGAGCTTGCGGTTCAGGCGCGCCATGGGCTCGATCACCAGCGAGGACAGCGACAGGTTCAGCACCACGAACAGCAGCACGAAGCTGCCCAGCAGCGCGCCCATCACGGTATAGAAGGTCTGGCGCGCCTTCTCCAGCGGGAAGTACATCGGCACCTTCACCACCTGGATGCCCACCGTTTCGTTCATGCCCCAGCCAAAGCCGTTCTTGTCGCCATACACCTTGAGCATGGTGGGGGGCGCCACGGCCGGTGTGCTGTGGCAGGCCATGCACTGGGCCTGCTTGATGGTGATGGGGCGGGCCACGTACAGGGCGCGGTGCATGCCCTCGCCCACCTCGCCGGAGACCTCCTTCTTGAGGTCCGCGCGGCCTTCGCGGAAGTCGCCGATGATGCGCTCCTCCCATTCCGTGGCGCGGTCGCGCAGATTGGTGGGATTGAGCACCGCCTCCTTGTACTCATACCCGGGAAAGCGGCTCTGCAGGCGACGCAGGGTCTCCGTGGCGGCATAGGCTGGCACCGTCTGGGGGAGGAATTTTTCCGCCAGCGTCACGTCCAGATGCGGCTTGACGAGCTCGGTGGTGTAGTCGCGGATCGCCATGGCCGCATGCATCATGATCTGCGAGTTGTGCTGCACCTCCTCGATCGCCGACTGCTGCAGGAATCGGTGCACGTACAGCCCCGCCCCCACCACCGCCAGCAGCAGCACACCCGCCAGCACCAGATTGAATTTCAGCCGCAAAGACATGGATGACCCTCAGGCGCCAGCGTCGGGCCGGCTTGTTGTTGTTGGCGGTGCGGCGGCGGCCCTCCCGGCCCGCCGGCGCGCACCCACCCTTCGTGGGACACAAAGTTTGCGTTTGTGCCAGATTTCCCCGGCGCGGTCCAACTTTTTCGTTCGTTCGTTCGTTCGTTCGTTCGTTCGTGCGTGCGTGCGCGCCGCCGCCGCCAGGGCGCTACAGCCCCCGTGCGCTCAGCGACAGGCTGCGCCGGTAGGCGTGACGCACCCGGTACAGCTGCGCGGGCCGGTGGGCGCCGCCGGTCTGCAGGGCACCGGGCAGTGCCTCCAGCATCGCGAGCTCGTCCATCTTGCGGCGAAAGCTCACCTTGTTGATCGCCTCGCCCAGCACGGCTTCGTAGACCGCCTGCAGCTGCGGCAGCGTGAAGGGCTCGGCGCACAGGTGCACGGGCATGGACGAATACTGGCTCTTGCTGCGCACGCGCAACACGGCGGCATCGACGATCTGGCGGTGGTCGAACGGCAACGGCGGCAGGCCGCCGTCCACGGCCACCAGCTGCACACGGCCCTCCGCCTGGGCCAGCGTCCCGGGCGGGACCAGCGCACAGTACGCCACTGCCAGGGACCAGCCCCGCGGGTCCCGCACCGCGCCCGAGAAGGTGGCCAGCTGCTCCAGATAGGGACTCTCCAGGCCCGCCTTGGCACGCAGCACGCGGGCGGCGGCGGCCTGGGCGTCCACATCGTCCTGAGCGTGGATGTAACCGCCCGGAAGCGCCAGCGCCTGGGCGAACGGCGCGTGCTCCCGGCGCACCAGGGCCACCTTCAGCACCCCCTCTTCCAGGGTCAGCAGCACCACATCCACGGTGCAGATCACGGCACAGGCGCTGTCGTCGTTCATGGGGGAAGGCACATGGTTCATTGCAGAGATATACGAACGAGGCTACCACCGGGCGGCGCAAACCCCAAGCGCTTGCGTGCTGGCCGCTGGCGCACAGCGGAAACATGAGGTTTCACATTAGTTAGTTGCATTATTAACCTAACAAACCTACACTGCCTCCATACCGAAGGAGAAGCCCATGGCCCGCAATATCCAGCTGCTGGTGATCGACCCGCAAAACGACTTCTGCGACCTGCCGGCCGATTGGCAACCCCGCCAGCCGGACGGCACCCGCACGATGCCCAGCCTGCCCGTGGCTGGCGCCCACGCCGACCTGCAGCGCGCGGCCGCCTTCATCCGCGCGCAGGCGGGGCGGCTCGACGCCATCACGGTGACGCTCGATTCGCACCAGCGCTTCGACATCGCCCACCCCGGCTTCTGGCAGCAGGCCGACGGGTCGGCCGTCGCGCCCTTCACGCCCATCACGGCGGCCCAGGTGCGCAGCGGCGCCTTCACCCCCCGCAGCGCCGCCGCACTGCCGCGCACGCTGGCCTACCTGGATGCGCTGGAAGCCCAGGGCCGCTACACGCTCATGGTCTGGCCGGTGCACTGCGAGATCGGCAGCTGGGGCCACGGCGTGCATGCCGACGTGCTGGCCGCCTGCGGCGACTGGCAGCTGCAGCGACAGCGCGCGGTGCACCATGTGTTCAAGGGCACCAACCCCTGGACCGAGCACTACAGCGCGATCCAGGCCGAGGTGGTCGATGCCACCGACCCGGACACCGCCCTCAACACCCGCCTGCTCGCGGCGCTCGACACCGCCGACCTGCTCCTCATCGCTGGCGAGGCCAGCAGCCACTGCGTGCGCGCCACCACCGAACACATCGTGCAGCACCTGCCCCGCCTGCAGGCGGCGGGCGCCCGGCCCGGCCACATCGTGCTGCTGACCGACTGCATGAGCCCCGTGGGCGGCTTCGAGGCGCAGCACCAGGCCTTCCTCGACGCCATGCGCGCGCAGGGCGTACAGCTGGCCACCAGCACGGAAATCGGCCTCTAGCGCTTGCGGAACAAGCGCAACAAACTATAAAAACAGGAGCATCATCATGACCCGCATCATCACCAGCCTGCTCGACACCGACCTGTACAAGTTCACCATGTGGCAGGCCCTGCTGCACCGCCATCCGCAAACACAAAGCGAATACCGCTTCGTGTGCCGCAACCAGCCCCTGTACCCGCTGGCCGAGCTGCTGCCGCAGGTGAACGCCGAGCTGGACCACCTGTGCTCGCTGCGCTTTACCAAGGGCGAGCTCGACTACCTGGGCAGCCTGCGCTTCATCAAGAGCGACTTCGTCGACTTCCTGCGCCTCTTCCAGTTCCAGCGCAACTTCATCGAGGCGCGGGCCGAGGGCGACACGCTGACCATCGTGGCCCGCGGCCCCCAGGTGCATGTGATGGGCTTCGAGATCTTCGTGCTGGCCATCGTGAACCAACTGTACTTTCGACGCTTCGACGCGGCAGCAGCACTGGCCAGCGGGCGCGAGCGCCTGGCCGCCAAGGTACAGCGGTTGCAGGACCTGGCCCGGCAAGCCACCTTGCGCCACCCCTTCGAGCTGTTCGACTTCGGCCTGCGCCGCCGCTACAGCGGCGACTGGCAGCGCGAGGTGGTCAAGACATTTGCAGAGCAGACACCCCAGTGGTTCAAGGGCACCAGCAACGTGCTGCTGGCGCGCGATTTGAACCTGGTGCCCATCGGCACCATGGCGCACGAATACCTGCAAACCTACCAGGCGCTGGGCGTGCGGCTGCGCGACTTTCAAAAGGCCGCGCTGGAGGACTGGGTGCAGGAGTACCGGGGCGACCTGGGCATCGCGCTGACCGACACCGTGGGCATGGACGCCTTCCTGGCCGACTTCGACCTGTACTTCGCCAAGCTGTTCGACGGCCTGCGCCACGACTCGGGCGACCCGGTGGCCTGGGGCGAAAAGGCGCTGGCGCACTATGCCAGGCTGCGCATCGACGCGCACACCAAGCGGCTCGTGTTCTCCGATGGCCTCGACCTGGAGCGCGCCCTCATGCTGTACCGCCACTTTGGCGACCGCACGCAGCTCGGGTTTGGCATTGGCACGAACCTCACCAACGACATGGGCGCAGACCACAGGCCCCTCAACATCGTGATGAAGCTCACGCACGCCAACGGCCAGCCCGTGGCCAAGCTCTCGGACACGCCCGGCAAGACGCTGTGCGACGATGAAACATACTTGGCATACCTGCGCCAGGTCTTCAGCATTGCACAAGAAACCCCCTGAGTCGCTTCGCGCCTTCCTCCGGGGAGACGACGCCCTCACTGCGGGGCGGCCCTTGCTCGGCGTCCCTGGCATGGGCTGCGCCCGTGTCGGCGGCTGCCGACGAAATCGAACCTTAGGATGAATGACACCATGCTCCGCATCACCATCGCCCAGCTCAACTTCACCGTCGGCGACATCGAGGGCAACGTGGCCCGCATGGTGGCCGCCGCGCAGCAGGCGGCGCGCGAACAGGCCGACCTCATCGTGTTCAGCGAACTGTCGCTGTGCGGCTACTACCCCGGCGACATGCTGGAGGAAAGCGCCTTCCAGCAGCGCATCGAGGCCGGCCTGGCCGCGCTGCAGCAGGCCTCCGCCGGGCTGCCGCAACTGCACTGGGTGGTGGGTGCGCCCATGCCCGCGCGCGGCCCCGGCAAGCGGCTGCACAACAGCCTGCTGGTGCTGCAGGGCGGCACCGTGCGCCTGCAATACGCCAAGCAGCTGCTGCCCACCTACAACATCTTTGACGAGCGCCGCCATTTCGAGCCGGGGCCCGACGTGGCCAAGGTGCTGCGCATTGGCAACGCCCAGGTGGGCCTGCTGGTCTGCGAGGACGGCTGGAACGACCACGGCGCCGACTACGTGACGAACCCCTTCGAGCGCATGCGCGACGCGGCACCCGACCTGGTGGTGAGCATCAATGCCAGCCCCAGCCACATCGGCAAGCGCGAACAGCGCCACCAGATCTTTGGCGGCTCCTCGCGCCGGCACGGCCTGCCCATCCTGTATGTGAACCAGGTGGGCGGGCACGACCAGGTGGTGTATGACGGCGCCTCGTTCGCCGCCGAGCCCGAGGCCGGCATCGTCTTCGAGGCGCCACGCTTCGTGGAGGACGTGCGCACGCTCCGGTTCGAGGGCGGAAGCTTCTTCACGGCGGAAGGCGCACGCCCCGCGCCCGTGCCGGAGCAGGGCCTGCCCACGATGGATTTCTACCGCCAGCAGATCGTGCTGGGCCTTTCGGACTACGCGCGGCGCTGCGGCTTCACGCAGGTGGTGGTGGGCAGCTCGGGCGGCATCGACAGCGCGCTCACCCTCGCGCTGGCGGCCGAGGCGCTGGGACCCGGGAACGTGGTGGGCATCACCATGCCCTCGCGCTATTCCAGCAGCGGCTCGGTCGATGACTCGGTGGCGCTGTGCCGCAACCTGGGCGTGCAGCTCTTCACGCACCCGATCGCCGATCTGGTGGCGGGCTACGCGCGGCAGTTCGAGGCCAGCTTTGGCCCGCCGCTGGCGGGCCTGCCGCTTGAAAATTTGCAGGCGCGCATCCGTGGCACGGTGCTGATGGAGTATTCCAACGCCTTCGGCCACCTGCTGCTCACCACCGGCAACAAGTCGGAAATCTCGGTGGGCTACTGCACGCTGTATGGCGACACCAACGGCGGGCTGGGCCTGATCGGCGACCTGTACAAGACCGAGGTGTTCGCGCTTGCGCGCCATGTCAACGAACACGCCGGGCGCGAGCTGATTCCGCAGGCCATCATCGACAAGGAACCGTCCGCCGAGCTGGCGCCCGGCCAGCGCGACGTGGACAGCCTGCCACCCTACCCGGTGCTGGACGAAGTGCTCAAGCTGCTGATCGAGGGCGACCGCCTGTCGAGCGCCGAGCATGCGGCCGCGCAGGCCTTCGTGGCGCAGCTGCAGCAGGAAGAAGCCGGCCGGGCGCTGGTGCAGCGCGTGCGCATGATGGTGGCGCGCAACGAATACAAACGCCGCCAGGCCCCGCCCATCGTGCGCGTGCGGGCCCGGGCCTTTGGCAGCGGGCGGCAGATGCCGATTGCGGCACGGTATGCATGAACCATCGATCAGATAAAATCACTACAAAAAAGATAGCTACTGGTGCTTGATGGACAAGCGCCAGCGGCCAAAAAATCTCAAAAATCCAACCCAGCAATGGAGACACATGCTCGATACCGCCATCTACATCGGGCGTTTTGAACCCGTGCACAACGGCCACATCGCGCTGCTGCGGCGCGCGCTCGACAGCGCGCAGCAGGTCATCGTGGTGGTGGGCTCGGCCTGGCAGGCGCGCTCGCCCAAGAACCCCTTCACGTGGCAGGAGCGCGAAGCCATGCTGCTGATGGCGCTGCCCGAGGCCGACCGCAGCCGCGTGCAGGTGCTGCCCATGCGCGACTACTACAACGAGGCCGTGTGGGTGCAGGCCGTGCGCCAGGGTGTGGCGCGTTTGACCGCACCGAATGCGCGCACCGGGCTGGTGGGCCACTTCAAGGACGCCACCAGCGGCTACCTGAGCGCGTTCCCCGGCTGGGAGCTCATCCATGTGGAGCGCCAGGGCCCCATCGACGCCACGGCCATCCGCGACGCCTGGTTTGGTGCGAGCCCCGACACCGTTCCCTCCGCCCTCGCCCCCCTGGCCAACCAGATGCCCCCCAGCACCCTGGCCACGCTGGTCCAGTTCGCGCAGACCCCGCACTACCTGGCGCTGCAGCAGGAGTGGCGGATGCTGCGCGGCTACCGCCAGGCCTGGGCGGCCGCGCCCTATCCGCCCGTGTTCGTGACGGTGGACGCCGTGCTGCGCTGCCGCGACCATGTGCTGCTGATCCGCCGCGCCCACGCCCCCGGCAAGGGCCAGCTGGCGGTGCCCGGCGGTTTCATCGAACAGCGCGAGACCGTGTGGCAGTCGTGCCTGCGCGAACTGGTGGAAGAAACCCACTGCCACCTGCCCGAGGCCACCATGCGCGCCGCCCTGCAGTCGGTGGCCGTGTTCGACCACCCCGACCGCAGCCAGCGCGGGCGCACGCTCACGCACGCGCACTACTTCGATCTGGGGGACGCGCCGTTTCCCGTGGTGCAGGCCGATGACGACGCGATGCTGGTGCAGTGGACGCCCATCGGCCAGCTGGCGGGCCTGGAAGAGGAGTTCTTTGAAGACCACTTCCACATGCTGGACCACTTCCTGGGGCTGACGGAACTGCACTGACGGCGCAGGGCCGCATTTCGGGCAAGAACTGCTGCCAGCGCTTGTCCATCAAGCGCTGGCAGCTATTATTTAGATAGCATCAAGTCCCCGCCCGCTCGAGCATGGCATGCAGCAGCACGTTGCACCCCGCCGTGATGTGCTCGGGCTTGGCATCCTCGATCTCGTTGTGGCTGATCCCGTCCTTGCACGGGATGAAGATCATGCCGCTGGGCGCCAGCTTGGCCATGTACACGGCATCGTGCCCCGCGCCCGAGACAGCGGGCATGTGGCTGTAACCGAGCTTGGCGGCCGCGCGGCCCACGGCCTCCACGCAGTTCTCGTGGAAGGCCTGGGCCGGGTAGCTGGACACCATCTCGATGTGCACCTGCACGCCGTGTTCCTGGGCCACCTGCCCGGCCAGGGCCTTCACCTCGGCGGCCATCTGGTCCACGAGTTCGTCGGTGCTGTTGCGCAGGTCGATGCTGAACTTGACCCGCCCGGGAATCACGTTGCGGCTGTTCGGGAACACCTGCACCATGCCCACGGTGCCGCGTCCGTGCGGCGGGTGGCGGTGGGCTGCCGCCACCACGTCCTGCATGATGCGCGTGGCGGCCAGCATCGCATCCTTGCGCAGCGCCATGGGCGTGGGGCCGGCGTGGGCTTCCATGCCGGTCACGGTGCAGTCGAACCAGCGGATGCCCAGCACGCCGCTGACCACGCCGATGGTCTTGTCGTTGTCTTCCAGCACCGGGCCTTGCTCGATGTGGGTTTCGAAGTAGGCGCCGATGGGGTGGTCGCCGGGCTCCTGGTCGCCGATGTAGCCGATGCGCTCGAGTTCGCCCTTCACCGTCTTGCCTTCGGTGTCGGTGGCGGCGTAGGCGTGCTCCAGCGTGAAGGCCTTAGCGAACACGCCCGAGCCCATCATGACGGGCACGAAGCGGCTGCCTTCCTCGTTGGTCCAGAACGCGACTTCGATGGGGGCCTCGGTCTCGATGCCGTGGTCGTTGAGGGTGCGCACCACCTCAATGCCCGCCAGCACGCCGTAGTTGCCGTCAAACTTGCCGCCGGTGGGCTGGGTGTCGATGTGGCTGCCGGTCATGATGGGTGGCAGGTTGTTGTTGCGCCCGGGACGGCGCATGAAGCCGTTGCCGATCTTGTCGATGGTGACGGTCATGCCTGCCTCACGCGCCCAGCGGGTCACGAGGTCGCGGCCCTGCTTGTCCAGGTCGGTGAGGGTAAGGCGGCACACGCCGCCCTTGGGGGTGGCGCCAATCTGCGCCAGCTCCATGAGTGACGCCCACAGGCGATCGCCGTTGATGCGCAGGGTTTCGATGTCGGGTTTGACTTTGGTGTCCATGGTGTTCTCCAGATGCATTGCAGCGCTTAGCGCGCCACCGCCGAGGGGGCCAGGTCTTGCGCGCGCTTTTGCACGGCCTGGAAGTTGGCGCCAAACGCGGGGCGCTTGATGTAGCGGCCTTTGCCCTGCTCGGCCCGCAGGTCGCCGTTGGCAAACACCACGCGGCCCTGGCTCACGGTGTGGCTGGGGATGCCGCGCACGGTGCGGCCTTCAAAGATGTTGAAGTCGCCCTTGCTGAACTGCGTCTTGGCCGAGAAGGTCTTGGTGCCTTGCGGGTCCCACAGCACCAAGTCGGCATCGGCACCTTCGCCGATGAAACCCTTGCGCGGATAGATGTTGAACAGCTTGGCCGCGTTGGCCGAGGTGATGGCCACAAACTCGCTGGGCGTGAGGCGCCCGGTGTTCACGCCGCCATCCCACAGCGCGGCCATGCGCTCTTCCACGCCACCCGTGCCGTTGGGGATCTTGGCGAAGTTCTCTTTGCCCATGGCCTTTTGCGCGGCGCAGAAGGTGCAGTGGTCCGTTGCCGTGGTGTGCAGCTGCCCCGACTGCAGGCCGCGCCACAGCGCCTCCTGGTGGCCCTTGGGGCGGAAGGGCGGGCTCATCACATAGGCGGCGGCCTTGGCGAAGTCGGGGTCGCGGTAGACGCTGTCATCCACCAGCAGGTGGCCGGCCAGCACCTCGCCGTACACGCGCTGGCCGCGCGCGCGGGCGCGGGCAATGGCGTCGGCCGATTCCATGCAGCTCACGTGGACCACGTAGATCGGCACGCCCAGCACATCGGCAATGGCAATGGCGCGGTTGGCGGCCTCAGCCTCCACCATGGGCGGGCGCGAAAGCGGGTGGCCCTCGGGGCCGGTGATGCCCATCTTGGCGACCTCTTGCTGCAGCAGGTAGACCAGCTCGCCGTTTTCGGCGTGCACCGTGGGCATGGCCCCGAGTTCGAGTGCGCGCTTGAAGCTGTTCACCAGGGTTTCGTCGTCGCACATGATGGCGTTCTTGTAGGCCATGAAGTGCTTGAAGCTGTTCACGCCCTCGTCCTGCACCAGCGTGCCCATGTCGGCGCGCACCTGCTCGCTCCACCAGGTGATGGCGACGTGGAAGGAATAGTCGGCGGCCGATTTCTCCGCCCAGCCGCGCCACTTGCGATAAGCATCCAGGATGGGTTCTTGCGGATCGGGGATCACGAAGTCGATGATGCTCGTGGTGCCGCCGGCCAGCGCGGCGGCCGTGCCAGTGTAGAAGTCGTCCATGGTGACGGTGCCCATGAACGGCAGCTGCATGTGGGTGTGCGGGTCGATCCCGCCAGGCAGCACGTACTGGCCGCTGGCGTCCAGGGTCTGTGCGCCCGCGGGGGCCTGCGCCGCCACGCTCTCGCCCACGGCCACGATGCGGCCGTCCACGCACAGCACATCGGCCGGCTGTTCGCGGTCGGCATTGACCACGGTTCCACCGCGGATCACAAGGGCTTGGGTCATGGGGATCTCCTTCAGGGATGCAGATCAAAAAGAGGCCCTGCGCTGGCACCAGGCCCAGGCAGGGCCGGAGGTCATTGCTTTTTCTTCGCGGTCAGGTAGTAGTAGGTGCCGGCCACGGCCAGGCTGAAGAACCAGCCCGAATCGAACAGGGTGAGCCAGATGGCGGGCATGCCGGCCTTGTCCACCACGCCCGACACCGCCAGATAGCCCGGCAGGCACGGCAGCACGCCCAGGAAGAAGGCCATGAGCGCATGCAGGTTCCAGCCGTTGCTGTATTCGTACTCGCCGCCGCGGCGGTACAGGTCGTCCACCTTCAGCTCGCTCTTGCGCACCAGGTAGTAGTCCACCAGCAGGATGCCCGCGATCGCGCCCAGCAGCGTGCCGTAGCCGCCCAGCCAGGTGAAGAGGTAGCCGCCTGATGTGGCCAGGATCTTCCAGGGCATGAACACGAGCCCGATCAGCGCGGCGATGATGCCGCCCATGCGAAAGCTGATCCTGGTAGGCGCGCACTGGCTGAAATCATAGGAAGGCGACACCAGGTTGGCGGCCACGTTGGTGGTCAGGTTGGCCAGCAGGATCACCAGCAGGCCCAGGCCGGCCGCCACGCTGCCCATCTGGGTCAACAGGCCGTCGGGGAACAGCTGGGCCTTGCCGTACAGGATGGCCGACGCGGAAAAGCCGATGACGCCCACCATCGAGAACAGCGCCATGGGAATCGGCAGGCCGATGGCCTGGCCCAGGACCTGGTCCTTCTGCGATCTGGCGAAACGCGTGAAGTCCGGAATGTTGAGCGCCAGCGTGGCCCAGAAGCCCACCAGCCCGGTGAGCGCGGCCCAGGTCTTGGGCCCGCCTTCCACCACCTTGGCGGGCAGGTTGAAGAGCTGGCCCGAGGGCACCCGCACCATGAGCACCACCACCAGCAGGATGGAGGCGGCGATCATCAGCGGCGCGGCGATCACCTCCAGCTTGCGGATGGATTCCGGCCCTCTCCAGATGAACCAGATGTGCACCGCCCAGAAGGCGAGGAAACACATGAACTGCGAGGTGCTGATGGTCTGGCCATCGGCCGGCCCCGCGAGGTTCATGCCCACGATGTTCAGGAAGCCATGCAGCGCCAGCGCACCAAAGTAGCAGTTGATGGAGAACCAGCCGCAGGCCACCAGGCCGCGCAGCACGGCGGGCAGGTTGGCGCCCTTCACGCCGAACGATGCGCGGGCGAGCACCGGAAACGGCACGCCGTACCTGGGGCCCACGCGCCCGATGAGTACCATGGGCACCAGCACGATGCAGTTGGCCAGGAACACCAGCCACACGGCCATTTGCCAGGAGAAGCCCTGGTCCAGCATGGAGCTGGCCATGGTGTAGGTGGGCACGCAGACCACCATGCCCACCCAGAGCGCGGCAAAGTCCTTCCAGGTCCAGTGCCGCTGCGCGGCGGTGGTGGGGAGCAAATCTTCGTTGGCCAGCGTGTTGGATGCTGCGCCGGGCATCAGCCCCGCCACATGGGCAGCGCCACCGGTACTGTTCGTCATGCCTGTACTCCTGTCAAAGACCTCATTGGGGTTGCACACAACCCGCTGTCTGGTCCGGCGCCCCGGTGCATTCAGATGCGGGCCAAAGGAAGCGAGCGATGCTATAGATCACGCAAGGACCGCACCAGATGCAGCGCAGCACGCGTTGCGAACGCGCACCACATCGGGGGCCTCCAGCGTCATGCCGCCGCCGGCACGCGCTGCGGGTTGTTGGGGTGCGTCGTCCAGTTGGCGTATTCACCGGTGACCGTCTTGCCCGTGCGCACATCCACCTCGCCGGGCTCCAGCGCGCGCATGGTGATGCACTCAGGCACGGGGCAGATCGACACGCACAGGTTGCAGCCCACGCATTCGGCCTCGTTGATCTCGAACTTGCGCACGCCACCGTCCTTGGTGAAGGTGATGGCCTGGTGCGAGGTGTCTTCGCACACCACATGGCAGCGGCCGCACTGGATGCAGGCATCCTGGTTGATGACAGCTTTCTCGATGTGGTTGAGGTTGAGGTTCTTCCAGTCCTTGACGGTGGGCACGGCCTGGCCCTTGAAGTCGTCGAGCGTGGCGTAGCCGTGCTCATCCATGAAGTTCGACAGCCCGTCGCACATGTCCTGCACGATCTTGAAACCGTAGACCATGGCCGCCGTGCACACCTGCACCGTGCCGCAGCCCAGGGCGATGTATTCGGCCGCGTCGCGCCAGGTGGTGATGCCGCCGATGCCGCTGATGGGCAGGCCGGCGGTCTGCGCGTCGCGCGCGATCTCTGCCACCATGTTCAGCGCGATGGGCTTGACGGCCGGGCCGCAATAGCCCCCGTGCGAGCCCCAGCCGTCGGTGCTGGGGCTCATCACCATGCGGTCCAGGTCCACGCCCATCACGGAGTTGATGGTGTTGATGAGCGACACCGCGTCCGCCCCGCCCGCCTTGGCCGCGCGCGCCGGGTGCCGCACGTCGGTGATGTTGGGGGTGAGCTTCACGATGACGGGCAGGCGGCTGTAGTGCTTGCACCAGGCCGTGACCATCTGGATGTACTCGGGCACCTGGCCCACGGCGGCGCCCATGCCGCGCTCGCTCATGCCGTGCGGGCAGCCGAAGTTGAGCTCGATGCCGTCGGCGCCGGTGTCCTCGACGAGCGGCAAAATGCTCTTCCAGCTCTGCTCCTCGCAAGGCACCATGAGCGAGACGATCATGGCGCGGTCGGGCCAGTTGCGTTTGACGCGCTTGATCTCTTCCAGGTTGGTGTGCAGCGGCCGGTCGGTGATGAGCTCGATGTTGTTCAGGCCGATCACGCGGCGGTCTTGCGACATCAACGTGGAGTAGCGCGGGCCGTTGACGTTGACCACGGCCGGGTCTTCGCCCAGCGTCTTCCAGACCACGCCGCCCCAACCGGCTTCGAAGGCGCGGGTGACGTTGATCTCTTTGTCGGTGGGCGGTGCGGAGGCCAGCCAGAAGGGGTTGGGGCTTTGGATGCCCAGAAAATTGCTGCGAATGTCTGCCATGGGGTGCTCCCGTGAGTTGCAGTTGACGACGTCAGGCCACGAGTGCCACGGGCACGCTCAGCGCTTGATGCATGGAGACAGCGGCGACCTTGCCGTGCTCCACCGCCTCCACCGTGAGGTCGCGGCCACCCACGCGGCAGTCGCCTCCGGCCCAGACGCGCGCCAGACTGGTGCGGCCCTCCAGGTCCGTCACAATGCGCCCGGCTTCCAGCGCGATGGAGGCACCCACCGGCTCGGCCACAAAGGTCTGGCCGATGGCCTTGAGCACCATGTCGGCCTCCAGCATGAAGGTCTCGCCGGTTTCCACCAACTTGCCGCCACTCAGCGCCGTGGCGGCAAAACGCACGCCCTTGACAACACCGCCTTCGCTCAGCACCTCCTGGGGCGCGGCCCAGTGGCGGATCTTCACGCCGTGGGTCTGTGCCCATTCCTGCTCCACAGGCGATGCCGACATCGCGTCGGCGCCCCGGCGGTAGACGATGGTCACGTCCTCGGCGCCCAGCTTGCGCGACTGCACGGCGGCGTCCACCGCCGTCATGCCGCCGCCGATCACCACCACGCGGCGGCCCACGGGCAGGGTGGACAGGTCGCCGCTCTGGCGCAGCTCGGCGATGAAGTCCACCGCATTGCGCAGGCCTGTCGCCGCAGGCTCGGCAATGCCCAGGGCATTCACGCCCTGCAGGCCCAGGCCCAGGAACACGGCGTCATGGCTGGCCAGCAGGCCATCGAGCGTGATGTCGCGCCCCAGTTGCTGGCCGGTGCGCACTTCGATGCCGCCCACCGACAGCAGCCACTGCACCTCCTTCTGAGCGAAGTTGTCGGTGGTCTTGTAGCTGGCCAGGCCATATTCGTTGAGCCCTCCCAGCTTGGGGCGCGACTCGAACAGCACCACGTCATGTCCGCGCAGCGCCAGCCCGTGGGCGCAGGCCAGGCCCGCAGGCCCCGCCCCCACCACGGCCACGCGCCGGCCCGTGGGCGCGGCGCGCTGGAACATGGGCGCGCCCGGGTTGGCGAAGAAGGCATCGGTCGCGTAGCGCTGCAGCGAACCGATCTCCACCGGCTTGTCCTCGTTGGTGTTGCGCACGCAGGCCTGCTCGCACAGCACCTCGGTGGGGCACACGCGGGCGCACATGCCGCCCAGGGGGTTGGCCTGCAGGATGGCGCGGGCCGCGCCCCGGTTGTTGTCCTGCGCGATGCGATGGATGAAGGACGGGATGTCGATGCCCGTGGGGCATGCCGTGGCGCACGGAGCGTCGTGGCAGTAGTAGCAGCGTTCGGCTTCGATCAGCGCCTGCGGGCGGGTGAGCGGCGGGTGCGCGTCGCTGAAGTTGCGGGCGTAGTCGGCCAGGTTCAGGCGCGCGGCATGTATGCCGCAGGCACGGCTTGCGGGTGTGTCCATCAGTCTTGCTCCGGAAGGTTCGGGGTGGAGATCCAGGCATGCGCGGCACGGGCCGCCCCGCGCCCTGGGGCTTTGTGGCACCTGTGGCGGGCATGCCGCGTGCCAGCCAACGCAGCGCAAGCCAGAGTGCTTGCGCCCGCGAACTTCGGAGGTTTCATCGTGGTCCTCGCTGTGGGGTGCAGGTGCCCGCCGCTTTATTTGCCGCGGTGCCCTGCGATGTGGGTCAATTTACCAACCCGTAAAAATTTACCAATTGGTAAAATCCCTAGAGCAAGCGCCATGCCAGCCAATTGCCAGTCTTCGAGGCCTCGCTTGTTCCACAATGGTGCGATGACAGACGCCCGCCAGTCCCCTCCAGATCCCGCCGCGCCCCCGCGGGCCAAGGCACCGAGATCCCCCGCCCTCGACGACACGGCCGCCACCCGCGCGCCCACGGCATCCCGCCTGCTCAAGGAGCAGGGCATCCTGGCGGAGGCCGAGAACCACTTCGCGCAATTCGGCTTCGAAGGCGCCTCGCTGGAGAACATAGCGGCCGCCATCGGCATCAGCCGCCACAACCTGCTGTACTACTTTCCGAGCAAGGAAGCGCTGTACCAGCGTGTGCTGGACGACGTGCTCACCCAGTGGCTGGCCGGCATGGAGGACCTTTCGCACAGCGAAGATCCCCAGCAGGCCCTGCGCCGCTACATCCGTGCCAAGCTTCAATACTCGCGCGTGCACCCCCAGGGAGCCAAGGTATTCACCAAAGAGGTGATTGCCGGTGCACCACGCTATGGCAAGGCCATCCGCGAGCGCGTCGGCCCGCTGCTCAAGACCGAGGTGCGCACTTTCGAGCGCTGGGCGCGCGAAGGCCGCATCGCCAAGGTGAACTTCACCCATCTGATGTTCATCATCTGGTCCGTGACGCAGGCCTATGCGGAACAGGAGGCGCAATTCGCCTTGTTGCTGGGCAAGCCGTCACTGACCGAACGCGACTATGAAAACGCCGAAGCGTTGATCGTGCGCATGGTGCTGAGCGCGCTTGCGCCGGATGCCGTGGCCTGACCCGCCGCCAGGGCCCCGAAGGCGTGCAGCGTGAAGACCGCCCCCGTGGCCCCTAAACCGCTACTCAATCCGCAGCACGAGGCCATGCAGAGGCGGGCGCTACCGGCAGATCTTCTCGGCAGGGGTTCTTGCCGGCGCGCCGCGACGCCAATGCTCCCCAGGCCGCCCACACGCCTTCGTTGCGCCTTCACGCCTGCCGCTGCTGCCACAGCACGTCCAGCACATGCTGGGTCGCCCGCTCCACAGCCCCCGCCCGGTGCGCGATGCCCAGTGGCCGCCACAGTGCGGGACGCAGCGCCAGCATGCGGATGCGCGGGTCCAGTGGCACGGCCGCGGACGCCTCGTGCGGCAACAGGGTGGCCCCATAACCCGCCGCCACCAGGCTCTTGATGGCATCGTTGTAGTTGAGCTGGATGCGCGCCTTGGGATGCCTGCCCGCCAGGGCGAGCCACTCGCTGGCCAGGCGCGACAGGCTGGTGCCCACGTCGTTGAGGATCAGCGGCTGGCTCGCCAGCCACTGCGGCGTCGCACACCGGGGTGCGGGCCATGCGGCCGGAACAAACGCCATCACCGGGTCACGCCGCCACGGCAGCACCTTGACACCTTGCACGGCGCCCTGCGGGAGCGCGACAAGGCCCACATCCAGCGAGCCGTTGGCCAGGCGCGCCATGGTCTCCTGCGACGTGAGCACCGCCACCTGCACGTCAATGCCGGGGTGATGCTGCCCGACCACCTCCAGCGCCCGGGGCAGCAGGTGCGCAATGACACCGGTGGAGGCACCCAGCCGCACGCGGCCCGACAGGCCCTGGACCTGCCGCTGCACGACGTCCAGCGCCTCCTCGGCATCCGCCAGCAGGCGGCGCGCCCTCTCGACCAGGGATTCGCCCACGCCGGAGGGTTTCACTTCGCCACGCTTGCGCACGAGCAGGGGCGCGCCTATCTGCGCCTCCAGGTCGGCGACATGCAGGCTGACCGTGGGCGCGGCAAGGTGCAACACGCGGGCGGCCTCGGCGAACGAGCCGAGGTCGGCGATGGTGACCAGCGTGCGCAGGCGGTCCAGATTGAGTTCGCGCATGATGTTCAGTAAAACTAATGCTGATGTTTGTGAAATTCAACTTTTCAAATTCTATGCCTCCGTTGAAGATTCCGTACCAACATTCACACACCAGGAACACCCCATGAGCGCTCCCCTTGTTTTCATCGATGGCGACCAGGGCACCACCGGGCTGCAGATCCACGACCGCCTGCGCCATCGCACAGACCTGCGCCTGCTGACGCTGCCCGAGGGCGAGCGCAAGGACGCGGCCCGGCGGACCGAGGCCATCAACAGCTGCGACGTCGCGATCCTCTGCCTGCCGGATGCCCCGGCGCGGGAAGCGGCCGCCGCCGTCGTCAACCCCGCGGTCCGCGTGATCGATGCGAGTTCCGCGCACCGCACCGCCCCCGGCTGGGTCTACGGATTTCCCGAAATGGACAAAGAGCAGGCCGCGCGAATCGCCCGCGCCCGGCGCGTGAGCAATCCCGGCTGCTATCCCACCGGTGCCGTCGCCCTGCTGCGGCCTCTGGTACAGGCGGGCCTGCTGCCTGCGGACCACCCCATCACCATCCACGCAGTCTCTGGCTATTCAGGTGGCGGCCGGGCGCGCGTGGAGGAGCATGAAGGCGCCCACACCGCCAACGCGCCGGCCTTCCAGATCTACGGCCTGCGGCTGGAACACAAGCACACGCCCGAGATCGCCCTGCACGCAGGCCTGTCTGGGCGCCCGTTCTTCCTTCCCGCCTATGGCTCTTTTCGCCAGGGCATTGCGCTCACCATTCCCCTCTTGCTGCGGCAGCTGCCTGCGGGCACGACGGGCAGGCACTTGCACGCCTGCCTCGCGCGCCACTTCGCTGGCGCGGCGCATGTCGACGTCATTGACCTTGCCCAGGCCGAGGCGGCCGAGCATCTGGACCCGCAGGCCCTCAACGACACCAACCAGCTGCAGTTGGGGGTCTTCGCCAACGACCGCCATGGACAGGTGCTTCTGACCGCGGTGTTCGACAACCTGGGCAAAGGGGCTTCAGGGGCCGCGGTTCAGAACCTGGAATTGATGCTGGCCCAGAGTGGCCGGGAATGACGGGTGCCGTGGTCCGCGGGCGAGGTGCGCATGTAACAAATCAACACCACAGAAAGCGAATGTATGTGCGGCATATGCAACGCCGCAGGCAGTTGTTTTGTGGGCTTTTTCACGGTTCGCCGCGTATTTTTGGTCTGCTACACTGCCTTCGCTGTACCGTTTTCTTGCAGGCGCGCAGCCCACATCCCCCACTCGCCCTCATGGCTGCACACGGCAAAGCACCCTATCTTTACGCTCTGATTTTGTTGTTGGCCGTGCTGGGCGTCTACGTGCCTGGACTCCACAACGAATTGCTGTTTGATGACATGCGGCTCACGGATGGTTCCATCTTCGGCAGGTACGGCAACCTGCTGGAGATCAAGCAGCGCATGGTGTCGTATGGCAGTTTCGTCTGGGTCGACCAGCTCGTGGGCAGCGGCTGGTGGAAGCAGCGGCTGGTCAATATGGCGTTGCACCTGGGTGTGGTGGCTGCGATGTACGCGCTCTTCAAGTCGCTGATGGCTCATACCCGCTTCCCGCAGGACATCGAGGAACAGGCTCACTTCGCATCATCCCAAGACGCCGCATTGCGCGTGGGCATCGCTTTGTTTGCGCTCAATCCGGTAGCCGTCTACGCGGTGGGCTACCTGGTACAGCGATCAATCCTCATGGCAACGCTGTTCTCGGTGCTCGCGTGCTGGGCGTTTGTGCGCGCTTTGGAAACACAGCGAATGGTCTGGTATGTGGGGGCATTGGCCAGCTACTTGCTGGCCTTGCTTTCCAAAGAGCATGCGGTCATGACCGTCGCCGTGTGCATGGCACTGTATGTCCATGTTCGCCGCCCCAGCCTCAAAAACATCGCCATGGCGATGGGAGCCACGCTCTTGCTGCTGGCCTTGGCTACTGCCGCGCTCCTGCGCTTTCGCGGCGAGCTGATAGGCCAGCTCTTTGATGCGCAGTCCGTGGCCTTCGCCCAGCAGCTTGAGACGCTGCGGCCTGGAATTTCGCAGCAGATGTTCCCCTTGAGCATCCTCAACCAGGCTGCCCTCTTCTTTGCCTACGGCCTGCTGTGGGTGGTGCCTTATGTTGGATGGATGTCCATCGATTTGCGCCCGGCATTTCCGTTGGGCTTCGCCTCATCCTGGCATATTGTGGGAGCCTTGGGCTATGTGGCACTGCTCTGCGGCTCCGCCTGGTTGCTGCTGCGGCGCACGGGCGCACTGAGCCTTGCGGCGCTACTCCTCCTTTTTCCACTGTTGTGGTTTGCCACGGAGTTCGCCACCGTCTGGGTACAGGATCCACTTGTGCTGTATCGCAGCTATCTTTGGGGTGTGGCGCTTGCTGGATTGCTGGCGATAGCACTCACGGGCTTCAGGCCCCGTACCATCTATGCACTCGGCGCCGTACTCGGTTTGTTGTTTGCTGCACTGGCGCTGGAGCGCAATCTGTCGTTGCGTGACGAGGTGACTGCCTGGACGGATGCCGCGGAGAAAATCAACCTCAAGGCGCCCCCCAGCGCAGTGGGCCGCAGCCGCCCCTTTCTAAATCTGGGAGCGTATTACCTTGGCAAAAAGATGGTCGATCCAGCGGAAAGAAATCTGTCTGTTGCAAAAGCCCTTGGCGACCAGGGAGAGCTGGGGAATAGCACGCTGTTCAATACGGGCGTGATCCTCCAACTCAAGAAGAACCATACAGAAGCGCTCCGTGCTTTCGCCACCGCCGAAGCCCAGGGGTATGCAGAAGTATCCCTGTACTACCATCGTGGCGAATCCCAAGCGGCGCTTGGACAGCTGGCGCCTGCATTTGAGAGCTTCAGTACGGCGCTGGACATGGCAGAGAAGGACCCTGAACAGGCAAGCATCCTGCCCACGGTGCGCGTGCGCCAGATCGAGACCGCCATGGCAGCGGAGCTTTATGATGAAGCTATCAAAGGCTTCCATGTTCTACTTCAAACCGCGCCCAATGACCCCCGACTTCTGCTTGGATTGGGAATGGCGCAGGTAGGAAAAGGCGAAACCGGAGCCGCTATTGAAGTGTTCAATCAACTCATTGCAAGCAACCCCAGCGCGGCCGCATACTACGGACGTGCCGTAGCACACCACCGTGCGGGTCATCAAAAGGAAAGCTTGGACGACTTGGACCAAGCCATCAAATTGGACCCGAAGCATCCGCAATATCCTCAGATGCGGGAAGTATTCGCGACCCCCAAGAAAAAATAAGGCGTGACACGTTGTGGCTCTGCGTGTCCTGCATATCGGCAAGTTTTATCCACCCCATCGGGGGGGCATGGAAGTTTTCCTGGCCGACCTCATCAAGGCACAGCGCGCCGCAGGAATTGATGCAGCCGCGCTGGTGCACGGAACTCCCGAGCCAAACGATCCGCCGTGGATTACACGAGTACCTGTGCAGTTACAACTTGTCTATGCGCCGATAGCAATCGGGTTTCGTTCGGCCTTGGCAAGGTCCATTGCCAAGCACAAGCCCGATGTCCTGCATTTACACATGCCAAACAATTCGGCACTTTGGGTTCTCACTTTGGGGACGGCGCGAGGAATACCGTGGGTCGTGCACTGGCATTCAGACGTGGTGGTCTCGCGCATGCAGAGCGCGATAGGACTTGCCTACCGGCTATATCGCCCATTCGAGCAGGCTGTGCTGGACCACGCCAAGCGCGTCATCGCTACTTCGCAACCTTATCTCGAATCGAGCGAACCTCTGCAATCTTGGCGCCACAAATGCTCCGTCATTCCCCTGGGCCTGGATACCGAGAATTTGACGTTCGAGGTGCCCACGCCCTCCCAATGGAAGGCCAATAGGCTTCGTTTGCTGTCCATTGGAAGGCTCACGTACTACAAAGGCTTTAAAACGCTGATCAAAGCGGCAGCCCGCATGGAGAACGTGGAGTTGCTGATCGTTGGGGATGGAGAACTTCGCAACGAGCTACAGGCGCTGATTGGCGCGCTTGCGCCCACTGACAAGCCAGCGAATGTGCGCTTGTTGGGCAATGTGTGCGACGAAGAGAAGAATGCTCTCCTGCAGGACTGCGATGTGTTTTGCCTAGCCTCGCATGAACGTACCGAAGCCTTTGGCATGGTGTTGCTTGAGGCGATGCACTATGCACGACCGTGTATCGTGTCGGCGCTGCCAGGCTCCGGAATGCCATGGGTGGTAGCCACCGCCGGCGCGGGACTCCAGGCGCGTCCTGAAGATGTAGCCGACTGGGAGGCCACCATTCGGCAGATGCAGAACGATCCCGCACTTCGCGCCCTGAAAGGTGAAACAGGGAAAGCTGCCTTGCAAACATACTTTTCGATTGATGCTTGCGCGCAGGCTGTTGCCGATGAGTACGTACTGGCGGCTCCGGAAGCCGATCATTTCCGCCGTCCCCCCAAAGACATTCTTATCGTCATTCCTGCTCGGAACGAGGCGGCAACAATAGGTGCATTGCTGTTGCGTCTGAAGGCAGAGGGTTGGCACAACATCGTTGTCATCAATGATCAAAGTACCGACGATACAGGCGCCATTGCATCCGCCGCAGGTGCACATGTGTTGAACCCAGCCCTGCCCATGGGGGCGTGGGGCGGCATGCAAGCCGGCATCTGCTATGCCCTGCAGCAAGGCTATCGGGGCGTCATCACCATGGACGCGGACGGACAGCACGAGGTGGATGAACTCCCCGTGCTGCTTCAGGCAAGAAACCAGTCAGACTTGGTCGTTGGCGCCTTTCCAGAACGGGCCAGCCGCTTGCGCCATCTTGCATGGCAATGGTTTCGCCAACTGGCAGGTTTTGATTTGCGGGACTTGACTTCCGGTTTCAGACTGTACAACCATCATGCGATGAGGGTTCTCGCATCCCGCGAAGCCACGTTGCTGGACTACCAAGACCTCGGGGCCCTGCTATTGGTACGCAGGGCCGGTCTTACGATCTCGGAAGTTCCCGTGTCCATGAATATGCGTGCAGTGGGGACATCACGCATATTCAACTCGTGGATCAGCGTGGCCAAATACATGGTTGCAACAACATTGCTTTGCTTGGCTCGATGGGACATTGGCCAGCGGAAGGCGCCCTAGATCATCCAAAGTTGTGCGTTTCTCCCGGCGATCAACCCGAAGACCACCCATATTCAATGCCAATTTGTATTTTCCCAGCGATGCAGTACAAATGAAATGACAAATATAAAAAAACCAAGCGAATTAATATGGAAATCGATAATTATTCTATCGATTTTTACGGCCATCGCTTTTCCGGGAACGGTCCGCGCACAAAAAGTATTGCAACTCGTCCCCGGGCAGCCGCCCCTTGCCGGCACGACAACTGCGGCACTCAACACAAAACCTGGTGAGGCATTGCGCATCGAAAATCTGATAGTTGATGACAAGCATCCTTCAGTAGTTCATCTTGAGCTTCACCGCTCCGAGGTGGTTGGCAGCGATACCCAGTATGTGGTGGTAGATGGAAAAGGGGCCCGCGCATTTCCATTTGCCGGTAACGCCCATTTCATTGGCGGCCTAGAGGGAAAGCCCGAAAGTTATGCTTTCGCAACAATAACCCCAGATGGCGAAATCCGAACCATCATTCACCGAGATAATGATGTCATAGTGAATGAACTACTCCCCGTGCACGGCAGTAGCGGAGGGAAAGTCGCGTCGCGGCTGGTTGATCATCACAAGGATTTTGTCAATCGAGAATTTTCTTGTGGTGTAACACCCACTTTTCTTCAAAGTGAGCCGATTCAACGCAATATTCGCTTAGATGAGATTTTAAAAACGAGCAAGGCAAACTCTTCTCAAATTCTTGCAGAAAAAGCGGATAGCCCGCGCCGCGCCGACATCATCATTGACAGCGACTACGAGCTCTATCAAAAGCTTGGATCTGAAGCCGCAACCTTCACGTACATCACAAACCTTCTCACCTACATTAGCAGCAGGTACCAAACGGAAGTTGCCACGCGCTTCAACCTTAAACAGATACTCATCCGTACAACCTCGGCAGACCCGTGGAGCAAAACGACAACAGGTGAGATGCTCGATGAACTTCAAGCTTTTTGGAACTCGGGCGCAAACGCATCGGTTTCCAGACACCATGTGCACCTCATGAGCGGCAAAAACATAGGCGGTGGCATAGCCTATGTGGGCAGTTTGGCCAGTCCAACTATTGCCTATGGGGTTAGCGCAGGACTTTCGGGCAACTTCACTCCCTCAAACCCCCAAGTCATCTGGGATTCTGTAGTGGTTGCCCACGAAATTGGGCACGCCTTTGGAAGCTCACACACGCATGACTATGACAATCCATTCATTGCGCCATCACCAAACAATGGGGGCGCCATTGACTGCTGCTTCTCGGGGGACGCCACCGGGCAATGTGGTATCTCACTCGGAGGGGCTGGACGCCTTGGGTATCTGCCAGGTATCTCATCAATTTCAGGGGGAGGGGCTGGCCAACGCAACGGCACCATCATGAGCTATTGCCATCTTTTGAATGGCTCGATGGGCAATATCGCCTGGACATTTGGAACCAGTCATCCATACGGTGTGAATCCAGATCGCGTGCCTGCCGTCATGTCAAGCCAAGCCCAATCAAAGCTACCGCTTGATACATCTGGCACCTTTCCCTTGGCGGTGGGCATTTCCGGCACCGGCACCGTAACCAGTTCTCCCGCGGGCATTAACTGCGGAATTGACTGCAATGAAAGTTACGCGGCAGGGACTACTGTCATGCTGTCAGCTACAGCGGGAACGGGCTACACCTTCTCGGGATGGAGCGGTGACTGCACGGGGAACGGGCCATGCTCCATGACGATGAATGTGGCAAAGAACGTCATGGCCAGTTTTGTACCCACACCACAAGGGGTTCTCTCCATTGCCAAGGTAGGAACCGGCAGCGGCACTGTGGTGAGATCCGGAGGCGCCCTCAATTGCGGCAACACATGCACTGAATCGCTGCCCCCTGGCTCGATCGTCACCCTCACAGCCACGCCCGCCAACGGCAGCACGTTCACGGGATGGAGTGGGGATACTTGCACCGGCACGGGTTCGTGCTCATTCACGGTCAACGCAAACACGACCGTCAATGCCCAGTTCAATCTGAGTTCCGGTGGCAGCACATCGACACCTCTGCTACAAAGCAATTTATCTGGCAGTGCTGGCTCTACGCAGTACTTTTCCGTGGCGGTTCCTGCCGGAGCCATCAATCTCGTGATTCAGATCAGCGGCGGCACGGGAGATTCAGATCTCTACGTCAAACTGGGCCAAGTGCCAACCCTGTCGTCTTACGATTGCAGGCCATATCTCATTGGTAATATTGAGACTTGTACACTCCCCACACCGGCAGCAGGCACTTACCACATTATGCTCACTGGCTATGAGCCTTTTTCCGGATTAACGTTGGCCGCCAGCTATCAAATGCAAGCCCCCCCAGACATCGGCACAATTATAAATCTCCTGCTTTTGAATTAAGACGAGCCAAGAGGATATATGAAACTCCAAAAATACTTCTGCATTCTTGCAACAACCATTGGTGCACTTTGGGTCCACGCCGCGCAGGCTCAGACTTTCTACATCGAGGAAGATCCAGTTTACCTTCGATTTGAACAATATACCGGAATCAATGGAAATCTCTCTTTTTGGCGCTTACCGACCCCGGGGGTTTCGACGTTCCCCGGGGGAAGCTGTACCAACTTGCGAATCCCCCCTGATCGCCCAGAGCAGGCTTCAAGATTCATGGCGCTATATCTCTTCTCAAAGACCAACAACAAGAAAATTTTCTACCTATACAATACAACTTCGTGCGTCATGGTCAGCTTCGGCACGAATGGCTGATGAAATTTATTTACGAAGGATTTTGGCAGCCTAGGAAGAGGCGCTGATTCAGCGCATATATTCGTTGCGTTGGCGATTTGCAGACGCGAAAAGAATACTATGCACGACATCGCTTTAGTTGTTGCCGAGACTACTTGGCTACGCCACTTCAAGCTTCAAGCATCCAGCGCAACGTCTCCTCCAACGGCGGGACTTCCCAATCACCAATCAGACCAAGCAGTTTGTCCGCATTCCCTCTTAGCGAGCGAACCTCGTTACCGCGGACAAATGCTGGATTGACCTGAACATCCAGGCTGTGGCTGGAAATGCGCCCCATCATGTGCAGGACTTCTCGCAGCGAGTGCATGCGACCAGAGCACACATTGACTGTGGCCCCAGCAGGGCATATCTGCAACAACCGGCGATAGGCCTGTGCAACAGCGCGCACATCTGAAAAGTCTCGCCAAACATCCAGATTTCCCAATTGAATGGTATCCGCGCGCCTGCGGAAATGCGCCGCCATTTTAGGCAGCAGAAAGTCCTCAGACTGCCCCACACCGGTGTAATTGAAGGGCCTGGCAATCACAATGGGCAACTGGTCCATCCACAGCCGCGCCATGAATTCCATGGCAAGTTTGCTCACTGCATAGTCGTTTGCCGGATTGAGGGGCGCGGCCTCAGTCAGCACACCTTCTATAGAGTTGCCATACACATTGGCGCTGCTGGCTAACAGCACACACTGTGGCTTGCGCCGAGCGTCGGCAAGCACCGCCAGCAAGTTGCGCGTGCCTAACAGATTCACACGATAAAACGCATCTGCATCTCCATGGCCCACAAACGCTATGGCTGCCAAATGAACCACCACATCGGGCTGCACGTCTTCCACCACCAGCTGCAATGCAGATGCGTCCAGTAAATTTGCACAACGATAGCGAGGGTCGGCCGCATCGGGTTGCGTTCCGACACCCCAGACGTCCCATCCATGCGACTGCAACTCTGCAGCCACATAGCGGCCAGTAAATCCCTTCATGCCGGTGATCAGCGCTCTCGGTTGGGTCATGGCATCCAAGCCCTTGCCTTCAGAACGAGAAACCAGCCTGATTACGCCTCAAGTCAGCCTCTACCATCATCTGGCACAACTGCTCCAGCGTTGTCTGCGGCTCCCACCCCAGTTTGGCTCTCGCCTTGGCAGGATCGCCGATGAGCAACTCCACCTCTGCCGGACGATAGAACTTTGGATTTACGCGCATGACCGTTCTGCCTGTCCCAGCATCGACAGCCATTTCGTGATCAGCCGAGCCGATGAAGTCCACTTCAATACCGGCCCCCTTGAATGCCATGCGCACGAAATCACGCACAGTTTCCGTGCGGTTGGTAGCCAATACGAATGTATCGGGTTCATTCGCCTGCAGCATGCGCCACATACCCTCTACATACTCTTTGGCAAAACCCCAATCCCGCTTGGCGTCCAGATTGCCCAACTCCAGAACATCGAGTTTCCCCAGCTTGATTCTGGCCACGCCGTCGGTAATCTTTCGAGTTACAAACTCACGACCGCGCAATGGGCTCTCATGATTAAATAAGATACCGCTACTGCCAAATATGCTATAGCTCTCCCTGTAATTTACAGTCATCCAATGCGCATAAAGCTTTGCAACACCATATGGACTGCGCGGATAAAAGGGTGTGCTTTCCACTTGAGGCACGGCCTGGACTTTACCAAACATTTCAGACGTACTTGCTTGGTAAAAGCGTATATCCGGATTAACCAAACGAATAGCTTCCAATAAATTGAGAGCACCGAGGCCGGTAATTTGAGCCGTGGCAGTTGGCTGTTCAAACGACACCCCCACAAAACTCTGAGCAGCCAGATTGTAAATTTCGTCGGGCTGAACCTTTTGCAGCAATGAAATACTCGAACCCAAATCTGTAAGATCGTATTCAAGCAAGTGAAGATGAGGGTTACTTTCAATCCCCAATTCTTCGATTCGCCAAAAATTGACCGAGCTCGTGCGTCGATAAGTACCATAAACGGCATATCCTTTTAGCAACAAAAGCTCCGCCAGATATGCACCATCCTGCCCCGTAATCCCAGTAACAATTGCTTTTTTCATGATCGAAATTAATTAATCATTCCAATATAAATGAATAAAATCCTTTTGGACTGGCCTCCGACAGGAATTCAAACATGTCGCGCCCAGAATAGAGCTCTTTTCCATTCAAATCGGCGGCTTGGAGCCGGTTTACCCACACATCAGTCCCAATGCCATGCCCCTGGAGATGCCCAAGATGGAGCTCCAAATGCGAATACCGAGCATGCTTCAAAATTCTGGCATAACAGGGGCATGCCAGTAGGTCGAGCTCATATCCCTCTATATCCGTCTTAATGAAGTCAAATTTCAAATCATCCATTCGATCAATACGATAGCCGCGCAAAGGCATATTCATAAAATCCACTAGCATCTTGGAATTTTCATCCCCTTCAGATGCGTTGGAGGCCAGAACCGCAAACGGAATAATATCAACCTTACCGATGACGCCATTTATAAAGCAATTAAATGTCCCAATAGCGACATTTAGAATGGATGGCTCATAAGAAATGACCTCAGTCGTATCAGATTGCAGCGCATAGTAGCATGCCCATATCATCTGATGTCCGCCCAGGTCCAAATAGCGCTTGGAGTTTGCAAATAGCCCACGTTTTGACTCCAAAAGGAAATCAAAAGCATGCTCTGCGCCATCCCTCCCATACCACTCCAAAGACTGCTCATTAATTATCGCAACAGATAGCCCGTCACCCCCATCAAATCTGAAGTCCCTTACATACGGTTTCTTCAAAAACCGGTGACTGGAGTTCAAATTTTTCCCAAGCACACGCTCTAGACTATTTTTCAAATCGCCAACCGCGCCCAACCAGTTGCCATTTCTTGCAGCAAGCAGGGCAGAATCAGAAAATTTGAAACACCCATCCTCTACATATATGTCGTGAGCACGAAATGCCGCGTTCATTTTTTTGACATAGATCTCATAATCACCATCAAAAGACATCTCAACTCCTTCGAATTATATTAATCAGCGCGCTACTTTTTCCACAAAACCGACAACAAGATCAGAGAAATATCTGCCCAACTGCTCAAAATCATTACACAGCCTCCACCGCTGAGACTGTTCCCTTATTTTGGCTATTTCCTCTACATCTTGCCCGACGGCATGGATGATTTTACCGATGCCCAGCGCCAAATCCTCTGAATTTGTTCCTGGCAATTCATACACAAAATTACGAACATCTTCAAAAATACTTAAAGGAGTAACCGCCACCAAAACTCCAGAGGCCAACCCCATTCTTACGGCAGCACTTGACGATTCAGAAGTATTTTGATAAGGAAAGACGACGAGATCAGCCGAGGACAAAAGACTTAAAGAATCCTCATTCTCCAAGTAATCAGTAATCATTCGAATTCTTGAAGACAGACCTCGATCGCTGATAATTTTTTTGCACCGATTAATCAGCGCTTCCGACGCTGAATCGGAATATATGGCATTAACCATATCCAGCCTTATTTCAACACCCTGCCGGGACAATATGTCCACCGCAATAATAAGTTGCTCCAAGCCTTTGTGAGGCAACGCGAAACCATAAGAAGCGACTTTAAATATACCTCCCTCGGTTTTTCTCTCAGATGCTGATGCCTTAATCACGCCCTGTGGGAAAAATACCAAGTTTTTATGAATGCCCAATCGATTGAGATTCACCACATCATTAAGAGAATGTATCAAGACAGCATCACACACACCAAGAGCTGGGGCAAGTTCAGAGAGCCGACGATTGATCACTTCAGGCGGAGGATCCACTGTGGAATGGAGCGTCACTGTCACCACCCGGCCTTTGGTTTTTTGGCGAACTATAAAATCCGAAAGAACAGAAAAATCGTGAAAACCAAAATTCAATTGTATGGATAATACGTCAACATCAGCACGGTCTACGGAGGCGTTGAGCATCGAGAGATTGCCGCCGCCATTTCTCCAACAGCGAATGATATTTTCGCCATCATTATCTATCAGGGCTTGTTCGAACGGAGCAAAAATGACAGATGGTTGATTGATAGCACCTACCAAGTTCTTAGAATACGACGCTATTCCACACTTCGTATTCCAAGTAGTAACCCATCCGATTTTCACCTCCCGTTTTAGCTTACCCAAAGCAAGAAGTGCGGAGATTTCATTATCCGCTACAGCCGAAGAGGACCTGAGCAAAAAATTATCGGGAACGTTCTTGATATCAGGGCATTCCGCCACTCTAGAAAGAAATTTTCGATAAATAATGCCGCCGCCCAGAGCAGACTCTTTGTCATCAATAAGACGCTCAGTGGTCTCCATGAATTCTATTGCTCTTTTTGCAGACATCTCCCAGGAAAAATTTTTCGAGTGCGCGAGAGAATGCTTTTTCAAAGACTCATAAAAAGACTGATCAAGCAATGCTTTCTCCAACTTAGCCGAAATCGCACTCGTGTCTTGTGGATCAAACATCGCATCGGATCGACCCAAAACCTCAGGAATACTTGTCGTGTTAGAGCCGATCGCGGGCACGCCACAAGACATCGCCTCTAGAACAGGCAATCCAAAGCCTTCCCTGAAAGATGGAAAAACAAATAAGGAAGAAAGATTATATAAATCAATCAAATCCTCATCAGCAATATGGCCCAAAAAAAGAACGGCATCATCCCTTAGACCCGAATCCTTGCCGATTTTTTTAAGGCGACGATAAATCTCATCCCAGCCTTTTCCGACAATAACCAGCTGATAGTTGTTCACAATATCAGGCGATGTCAGTGCAAAAGCCCTTATTAATCCCTCCTGATTTTTACGAGAATCAAAGCTCGCAACATAAATGAGAAATTTTTGCCGGATACTAAATCTATCTCGCAGATCCTGCTCTCGCTCTATCGATATTAGGCGTGGCTTGAATTTTGAGTCTACGGCAGACGAGATATTTACAATGCGGTCTGATGCGAATTCACCGACATCATGCCCCTCGATTTTTGAATAGTTAGAAATAGCCAGAAGAATTCCGGCATTGCGCATGTGATCGATTTTTTTGAAAAAATGCTTTTCGAGCACATGATTTGTAAGGTACTTCTCCCGCTCCACCAACGGAATCAAGTCATATAGTGTCACCGCAGTCCTGGATGCGGGAAAAAGCAGGCCAACCGAAGTAACGACATCATCGCCCAAACCTTCTATCAAACTGGTCACATGCACGATGTCAGGAGAAAGGTCTGCGATAAATTTTTCTCGAATAAGCTCCGCCATCCTTGTCAAACCAATTTGACCAGTTGCAGCGGTCTTATTTTCTGCAACATCTGAAGGAATATCGATCGCTAATATTTTATGCTGAGGAATCAAGTCAATGAATTCAGCCCGCACCTCATTCTCTGAGGGCAATGATTTATTCAGAAGGACATAAAAATCGTGGCAATGGCCTACTCGCATCATTGCTTTCGCCAAAGCCATGGAATAGCGGCCGATTCCACCAAATCTGCTACCAGACTGGCAGCTCTGAAGATCAATCAGAATTTTCATTAATAAATGTAAATGCTAGGAAATAAGCAGCTCTAAGCAAATCAGGACAATGCCTATTGTCAATTGAAACATTACTCAGTGACTACTCTTGCAGGCGCCTCGAAGATCTGTGTATATCTTATGACCTCTGGGCGTAAGATCTTCTCTGCTCAGCTCTTTTGATTGGCTAAATCCAGCCATCATAAAACTATCGATTCTTCCCGGTCGGGAGTGAATGTCCAGCAATTGCGCGTGCAACGCCGGATATTTTTGCAAAAGCCATTGATTTATTCTGGCACTGGCTTTTGGCTTTTGCAAAACGAAGGAGATCAAATACGATAATGGCCGCCGACACGCATTGATTGCACCATGTATTGCCCGATTGAGACCATGACGGATCAGAGGGAAGAAATGAAGTGCCAGATCTGCAAGGAGACGCAATGGCAAAGTAATGCGCCATGACATGCTCTGACGCAATCTCGAGATCTCATGCTCTGCATTCACCGCCCTGCGTTCCAGAGCCACCAGCCTCGCTTCCATTTTTTCAACATTTTTGGCAAACGCCCGGTCTGCCTCGCTGGCCTCGCTTTTCAATATTGATGCCTTCGCCTTCAAAGCTTCAACCATTCCCTCAGACTGCAAGAGTTTTTGCTCGATTTCAAATTGAGCACGCAATTTAAAGCCATCGAATATATTGGGTGGAAATTTAAATGCCGGAATTAAATAGGCGTGCTCTTTCGCAACGTAGAATCTATTCAATCCATCCGTGTAAACAAAAAAATACTCCGAGGTCAGCAGCAGTTTTTCCCAACCCTCATATACCTCAATTTGAGAGTTTGGAATGGTGGCTTCGACAAGAACAATCCAGGGGCGATTCTTGGTCCAATCATTCCCCTCCAGCACCGCTTGCTCAAAACCCTCTACATCAATTTTCAAAAAATGAACTTCCTCTCCCCGTGGAAAATAACTATTCCAAATTGCATTAAGGGTCGTTACAGAAACTTGCTGACGAATATAAGGCCGCCCCGCAACCACCCCCTCCTCAGCAATTGAATCCACAAGAGTGGAGAGCCCGGAGCCTTCGAAAATAGTAATTGGAAGCGTCCCCGGTGCACGACCAAGCGCCATTCCGACATTATTATCGCGAGGACGCTTATTTTGTAGAAGCTTTAGAAAATCCGGGTTTGGCTCAATATTAATGCCATGCCAGCCCTTTTCATAGAATGCTCTGGTGACTGAATCCTGATCAGGCCAAGCCGCACCAACGTCGATATAGCGCCCCCGCTCTATGTTTGCGAGTGCGCGCATCAACATCACATCTTCAAAGTTCTGGGCATAAGAAATCATTGTATTTTCAGCTACCACTGGTAGGTGCCGTTTTTATCCAGATAGCGATTCAAATTGGACCTGATAAAACTTATCTGATCCTGGCTAAGCAACTCAGATGCATCTTTGGATCTCAACGATGAAACATGGCGTCGGTGATAAAAGTTGACTTTATTATAAAAACTAAAACCTATATCGACACTATCGCCCACATTCATATTACTAGTTTTTTTAAATACCGCCTTCTTTTTATTGTTCAGCCAGATTTTTTGAATCTCAAATGCACCCCATTTCCCGAAAAGATATTTGCTGATTTTTCTTATCACAAACCAAGGATATCGATCAATATCCTCATATTTTATGTTCAACATATTTTTGTGCATTTTTTGGTGCCATGAAAGCCATTGCTCATAAGTAGCAACGGACTCTTCCAGAGAAAAACCAAAAACATTCATCCATGACGCAATAGCGTCTTCTGGCTTGCGCACAGTGCAAACACATGGAACACCTCTTTTATTTAGAAGTGCATTTATCAGCTCATCAGGCGAATGGCTTTTGACGATTGCATTGATTGGCCCGTCAGATTCAGAAAGAACGTCGTTTATCGAGTTTGAAGAGGATGTAGAAACACCGCCTCTTGCATCAAGAAGCTCTCGGACAACGTTGTAGGAAAATGTCGACCCACTTCTCTGCATCCCCGCCACGATGACTATCACTTTTTTTCCACCTCAACATTGCCAAATAGGTTCGCAAAGCCATAAGAGCTATAAGCATGTGCACTTATTACACGAAATATCAAAACGTCTACTCTGCGATGCAACATCTCTTCCTTGTCGCGCCCTTCTCTCGTCACTCCCACATTAAGGTAATAAGTCCCAGGAACCAAATTTCCTTGTAGCCCGAACCGAATCCGAGCAGATTCAGCAGATTGGAAAGATCTTTTCGGATTTCCAATATTGGCATTTGCGTTGGTAGCATAAACGCATACTCCATCCACAGACTTCACCATCATTCCGAAATTCACGCGATCAGCCGGCTCTTTAAAATCAACCTCATAGCTAACAAATATGGGATGTCCTTCAGGGATAATATTCGTTACAGCCCCATCGCTATCTGAAATATTAACATTGACTATTTCTGCCCTCCTGCTTCCGTATTGAACCTCGACACTGCTAGAGGCCAAGGATGAGTCATACAGCGGGACTATCTCTTTTTTTTGCTCTCTCGTATCTTTTGCAGCCCCAAAAAGCAATCGCTCATATGCATCGCAAACGGTTCTAGCTTTTCCAATTTCAGATATTATTCCGTTATTAACAAGAATAGCCCGATCACATATTTTTTTTACCGTCTCTGTATCATGGCTAACAAAAAGCAGGGTAGTCCCCGCCTCCTTATACTCCTCGATGCGTCTAAAACACTTTCTTTGAAAAGCAGCGTCCCCGACCGAAAGGGCCTCATCGACAATCAGTATGTCCGGCCGAGTTGCGGTAGAAACTGCGAAAGCCAGCCTGACCTGCATTCCACTTGAATACGTCCTCAGAGGCTGATCAATATAATCACCAATATCAGCGAATGCCTCTATTTTCGGCATCAAGGCATGGATTTCATCAACGCTATACCCCAGCAACTGCCCGGTCATATACGCATTTTGACGCCCCGTGAAATCAGCGTGAAATCCCATCCCTAATTCAAGCAAGGCGGCTACTCTCCCTTTGACATGAACGCCGCCAGTAGTCGGCTGTGTGGTTCCCGTAATTATTTTCAGCAAGGTGCTCTTACCTGCACCATTGACCCCCACAATTCCCACTGCCTCCCCTGGCTCAATAGTGAAATTGATGTCTCGCAGCACCCATGTTTTTTTATGTTGATCGCGACCAGTTATCCATTCAAGCATCCTCGCCCATTTATTGGGGTAGCGTTTATATGCCTTACTAACATTCGAAACAACAATAGTTCCCATCAGAGTTCGTCCACCAGTTCACCGACGCGCGACAAAAAGAACCAAGCGCCCAAAATCAAAAAGAACATCGTCAGAAAAACGAGCGGAGCCAAGCTAGCAAAATCTGGAACACGCTGATTCAAAAATAGAGTCTGATAGGCCACCATCAAAGGCTGCATCGGGTTGTACTGCAGCACCGCCCGCGCAGCGGCTGGCAAGGAGTCGAATACATACACAATAGGCGTGAGCCAGAACCAGAACTGCACCACGATGCCCGTGAGCTGACCCACGTCTCTGAAGAACACATTGAGCGTGCCCAAAAATATGCCCAGTCCCAGCGTAAAGAGCACCTGCAAGGCCAATAACGGCACCATCGCCCACAAGGCCCAGCCCGGCCAGTGGCCAATCAGTGCCAGAAAGGCGAGATACAGCCCAAACACAATGCCAAAGTTGACCAGCGCAGACACCGCCACAATGGCCGGAAGGCAAATGCGTGGAAAGCTGGATTTTTTGATCAGGTTTCCGTGCTCCAGGAATACGCCATTCAGTCGTCCGAGCATTTCTGCAAACAGGCTCCAGGTAAGGACCCCGGCGCACAGATAGATGCTGAATGCAAACGGTGTTTGCTCATGGCCTGCAAGACCAGGTCGCATGAGCTGACCGAACACGACGGTATAAATGACGATCATGGTCAGCGGGTTGGCAACTGACCAGAATGCGCCGAGCAAGGATTCGCGGTACTTGCCGTGGAACTCGCGCATGACGCTGCTCCACACGAAGCCACGGTAGCCCCACAGGGCTTTCAGCATGGGTAGGCCGGGCATAGCAAGGTCAACCTTCTTTGGCACTGCTGCCTTGCGGTGCCGGCACCGCCCGGCCGTAAGTGTCCTCAAACCGCACTATGTCGTCCTCATCCAGGTAGCTGCCAGATTGCACTTCAATGATTTCAAGAGGCACTTTGCCAGGGTTTGTCAACCGGTGCACATGCCCCAGGGGGATGAAGGTGGACTCGTTTTCGCCCAGCAAAAAAACCTTGTCCCCGTTGGTGACCTGGGCGGTGCCCTTGACCACGATCCAATGTTCGGCGCGGTGATGATGCATCTGCAGGCTCAATTGGGCACCGGGTTTGACCACGATGCGTTTGACCTGAAAGCGTTCGCCGCCATCGATGCTGTCGTACCAGCCCCAGGGCCGGTGAACTTTGCGGTGGGTTGAAGCCAGGCTGCGCTTTTGGGCTTTGAGTTCAGCCACGATTTTTTTAACGTCTTGCGTACGGCTTTTTTCCACCACTAATATGGCGTCAGGAGTTTCCACCACCACCACGTTGTCCATCCCCACGGTGGCTACCAAGCAAGACTCGGAAAACAATAGGCTATTGCGAGTGTCGATGGCCAGCGTCTGGCCGGCATGCGCATTGCCGTCAGCGTCATGTGGCAAAACATCCCAGAGAGCGTCCCATGCCCCCAGATCAGACCATCCCGCATCCAGTGGTACCACGCGGGCGGCTATGCCCAGCGCATCGTTGCCGGGCAGGTGCTCCATCACGGCATAGTCGATGGAATTTGCCGGACAAGCAGCAAAAGCTTCGTTGTCTGGGCGTACGAAGTCCATGTCGCGGACACTTCTTTCGATGGAAGCTTGGCAAGCCTGGAGCATTTGAGGCTGCAGCACTTCCATGGCGCGCAACCATTGGTCGGCGCGCACCATGAACAAACCGCTATTCCATAGATAGCTACCGCTGGCAACATAGTCCTGCGCCAGGGCCAAGTCGGGTTTTTCAGCAAAGCTCTGAATGGCAAATGCGTTACCGCCTTCGATGGCCTCACCTTTTTGTATGTAGCCATACCCGGTTTCTGGACGGCTGGCCACGATGCCAAAAGTCACCATGTCACCCCCCTGGGCGAGCTGCCAAGCGATTTCAACGGCTTGGTGGAGCCGCGCTACGTCGGACATGACATGGTCCGCGGGCATGGCCAGCAAGATGGCATGCGGATCTGCCACCAAGGCCGCAAGAGTCAATGCGGGTGCGGTGTTGCGGCCTACGGGTTCCAGCACCAGAGTGGCATCGTCGAAGCCAGCTTCCTGCAGTTGCTGCGCCGCCAGGAACCGATGCTCGCTATTGCACACCACTATGGGCGCAGCCCTGGGGATGTGGGGCACTACACCGTCCAGGCGCCTGGCCGTGTCTTGCAGCATGGAAATTCCGTTTCCCCGAACGGAGAGAAATTGCTTGGGATAGGTTTCGCGCGACAGCGGCCACAGACGGGTGCCTGAGCCGCCACACAAGATGACTGGCAGCAGTGGATGGATCATGGATGGGGGATATCAGACGAAGAGGCCTTGTCGCGTGAGCGGCGTATCTCGGCCTCCAGAATAGCCAGCCGTTGATTGAGACGGCGCATATCGCGTTCGATACGGGTGTTGACCATATCAACATGCAAGGCCTTCAAGAGAAGAACAATGCAAACAAAAAGTAACAATAGCGCCGGGGGGTAGCTGATGCGGAGAAGCAGTGCCAAGCCGTCGATCAAGCCGGGCCACATCCCCAAAAGTGCTGCGGCGCCGGCCACGACCACCCAGAAAAGGCCATGCATGAGGTACAGATGATCGCGGCGAACCAGATAGAGGATCAGCACAGCTAAGCCTATTCCCATCAATGCCGTAGTTGCTTGCAAGGATGCCATCAGGTGGTCTCCCCCTCTTAAGTTAATTAGGTTAGGAGCATCCCGTTGCGGGGGTCAAAACAGCCACAGTAGCTGTCGGGCGACCACATCGCAGGCTTCAGGCGCCCAGAAGATCAAACAAATGCACAGGGCCTTGCTTATGCGGGGCATTGTAGGTGCGGAACGCCATCGCGCCTTCGTCTCGAGCGTTACGTAAATCATTGATTTGTTTGAGCCCTTGGCAGCACACGACAGAAAGGTTTAGATACCTGTGCCACTCTGGATTGGTTCGCGAGGATTCCATGCCACTGGACTTTAGATTGTGTCCGGTTCCCTTCTGGTTTCCCGTAGACAATGTTTGGTTCGGGTTCAATCGCATTCGCCTGTTTCGCCTCCCAGACTGCCATCGCCCCATGTTGCGAGAGGACCAATTGAATCCCCTTTGTGCCTGGGCCATATTTGTACAGAGAAATTTCAGTCTACGAGGTGCCAGGGCGCTGCCCATGGCTGGAACGATCAACATCTAGGTTGCAGCGATCCCGACACAGGCGCAGCCCTGGGAAATATCGGCCAAGGCAGTCCAGTTCAGCGTTCGAGTTGAGCAGAGGTGTAGACATCGCCACATCGGACGATCTGTGTCCTATAGTCGATGACCGTCCCGAACCGATCGCCGTTTCAAGCAGCGCAGCTCTTGTACCAAGCGAAGAGCCCATCGCGCTCGGGGTAAAGCTCAGTTTGTCGGACCTCAAATACCTTTGCGCCAGCACGGTGCGCAGGCTCCAACGATCTCTCGATCATCGACGTGCTGACGCCACGCGCATGGTTCTATGCGAGATTCGGCACCCAGCTTTGCCGCGTCCAGTAACTGACAGACTGACTGCATGGGGTAGAGGCGATGCTGAGCGTTGAGGTGAGCGGACGCTACGGACGGTCCGATTGAATGCCCATGTCATCCCTCAGTGCGGATATGTAGTAAGCGCCATCACAGCGAGGGCCAACATGAAGCGCCCAGGTTTTAGTAGGAGGCCATTCCTCGCGACAGGGCGCATGACGACTCCCGGGCTCTCAAGGCGTCTCTGCTGAACGGCCACAGCGACCGCTCACCTCCTGCCGCTTAAGCTTGTTCGAGAAGCGCGCGGGGAACGGCGCGTGCCGAAGGACGATTCAGCGTAGCTCCAGGCGCATCCTCCAGTTGGAAGGTGCTCACGGCTTCGGTGAGTTGCTGGGCCTGCAGCTCCAGGCTCTTGGCGGCGGCGGCGCTTTGCTCCACCAGAGCCGCGTTCTGCTGCGTGGCGTGGTCCATCTGGTTGACGGCCTGGCCGATCTGGGAAATGCCCGTGCTCTGCTCGGAGCTGGCGGAGCTGATCTCGCCCACGATGTCCGTCACCCGCTTGATCGCGCCCACAACCTCGACCATGGTCTGCCCGGCTTGATCCACCAGGCCCGTGCCCACGGACACCTTCTCCACGCTTTCGTTGATCAGCGCCTTGATCTCCTTGGCGGCGCTGGCGCTGCGCTGCGCGAGATTGCGCACCTCGGTGGCCACCACCGCAAAGCCTCGGCCCTGCTCGCCGGCGCGGGCTGCCTCTACCGCGGCGTTCAGCGCCAGGATATTGGTCTGGAAGGCGATGCCATCGATCACACCGATGATGTCCGAGATCTTGCGCGAGCTGTCGTTGATGTCCCGCATGGTGGTGACGACCTTGGAGACCACCTCGCCGCCCCGTGTGGCCACGGCGGATGCGCTGATGGCCAGCTGATCGGCCATCTTGGCGTTCTCGGCGTTGTTGCGGATCGTGGAGGTGAACTCTTCCATGGTGGCGGCGGTCTGCTGCAAAGCGCTGGCCTGCTCTTCGGTGCGCTGGCTCAGGTCTGCGTTGCCCATGGCGATCTCGCTCGTGCCGGTGGAGATGGAGTCGGTGGCGCCCCGTACCTTGCTCACGATGCTGGCCAGGTTCTGCTGCATGGCACTCAGCGATGCCAGCACGCTGCCGCCGGGGGCTGCGCTCGCCCCCGCAATGCTGGACAGGTTGCCGCCCGCCACCTTGCTGGCGGCACTGCTCAGTGCATCGGGCTCGGCACCCAGGGCCCTCAGCACTCCGCGGGTGATGGCCACCCCGCATGCCACCGCCATCACGGTGGCCAGCAATGCCAGGCCGATCAAGAGCCGGCGCTGGAATTCGAAATCGGCCTCGGAGGAATCCACCAGCTGTTTGGAGCGCTCATCGGTTGTCTTTTGGTACTCGTCGGTCTTGGCAATCAGGGCGGCGAGAAGCGGCCGGCACTCGTCATTGATTTTCGCAATGGCTTCGTCCTTTTTGTCGGCCATCGCCAAATCGACGATGGACAGGGCCACCGGCCCATATGACTGCTCGATCTTTGCGAGTTCGGCCACCAGCGTCCTGACGTTGGCTGGAATGCCTGGGCCTTCTACCGCCTGTTTGAGCAGGGCCAGGCGTTTTTGGACGTCTTCGTGGGCTTTGACGACAGCCGCCTTTTCCGCGTCGCGTTCTGCAGGCTTGGTCGCCAGCACCATGTTCCGGGCGGCCACGGCGCGCGCGTCGACGGCGCTCCGTATTCCTTGGGCCACATGTGCCCGTGCGTCGATACCGGTCACGAAGTCATGAAATTGCGTCTTGGCGCTGCTCATGTCCTTGATGGCGAACGCGGACAGGACCACGATAAGCACCACCATCAAGCCAAACGACAGTGCCAACCTCGCCCGCATCGTCATGTTCTGAAAACCCATCGCAGTCCCCCAATGTTCATCTGCGTTATGGTCAGTAGATTTGTAATATTTTGTCAATAGACAACAGCTATTGTGATGAGGGATATGGATTCAGTGTTCATTGCTGCGCTGCCACGTGATCCATGTGCGGAGAAATAGATCACACCGGGGACACGGCATTTCCCCCGGGGATCACCGCTTCGGCCCGCCCCACCGCTCGCAAGGGCTTGATCGTTCTTGGCACCACCAACATCATTCCATCGACTGTTCGGTAGCTGCAAGGCCTGGCCTCACCGCTGCAGACCAGGCCGTTGCTCAGACCCCTTTCAGGCCTCTTCGCGCAGCGACGCCCTGAGGATCTTTCCCACCGGCGACTTGGGCAATTGCTCGCGGAAAACGATCTGGCGTGGCACCTTGTAGGCCGTGAGCTGGGTGCGGCAGTGGCGCTCCACGTCCTCGGGCGTGAGCGCCGGGTTGCGCGCGACCACGAAGGCGCGCACGGCCTCGCCGGTGCCGGCATCCGGCACACCGATGACGGCGGCCTCGGCGATGTCGGTGTGGGCCGCGAGCACGTCTTCCACCTCGTTCGGGTAGACGTTGAAGCCGGACACCAGAATCATGTCCTTCTTGCGGTCGACGATGCGGATGAAACCGCCCTCCTCCAGCTGCGCAATGTCGCCCGTGTGCAGCCAGCCGTTCCGGATCGCGCTGGCACTATCTTCCTGCGCATGCAGGTAGCCGGCCACCACCTGCGGGCCCTGCACCAGCAACTCGCCGCGCTCGCCCTGAAGCAGATCGCGCCCCTGGTCATCGACGATGCGCACCCGGCAGCCCGGCATGGGCACGCCCACGGTGCCCAGGCGCGGCGTAGCCGAGGGCGGGTTGCACGAGACGATGCACGATGTCTCGGTCATGCCGTAGCCCTCCAGGATGGGGCAGACCACCGCCTGCCAGGCCTGCGCGGTCGACGTGCGCAGGGCCGTGCCACCCGAGAAGGCGTAGCGCAGCTTCGGTGGCCTGGCCTGGAACCAGGGCTCGGCCAGCAGGCCGGCGAACAGCGTGTCCACGCCGGCAGTCCACTGCACGTCGAACTGCTCGAAGGTCTTTTGCAGGTTGGACATGGGGCGCGGGTTGGGCACCAGCACGTTGCGTGCACCGACCTCGAAGAACACCAGGAAGTTCACCATGAAGGCGAACACGTGGTACATGGGCAGCACGGTGAGCATCGTCTCGCCCTGCTTCGGCCCGTCGTAGGCGTCGAGAAAATCGCGCGTGATGCGCAAGGTGGCCAGGATGTTGCCGTGCGTGATCACCGCCCCCTTGCTGCGCCCGGTGGTGCCGCCCGTGTACTGGTACACCGCCACGGGGTGGCTGCGGTGTTCGACGGGCTCCAGCGCCTGCCCGCGCACCAGCGCGTCGGCCATGCGCGGCAGCGGCGCCGCGGTGGAGTCCGCAGGACCGGCCATCTTGGCGCGGATGGCTGATGCCACCGGTTCCTCAAAGAAGTCCCACAGGCTGGCGGTGATCACGGGCACGCCCAGCGCCTCGGCCACAGGCTGTGCCACCGGCAGGAACAGGTCACACACCAGCAGCAGCTTGGCACCGCTGTCTTCGAGCTGCAGGCGCAGCTCGCGCCCGGTGTACAGCGGGTTCACGTTGGTCACGATGAGCCCGGCCTTCCACGCGCCGAACACCGCAATCGGGTAATGCAGGCAGTTGGGCATCTGCAGCGCGAGCACCTCTCCCGCCTGCAACCCCTGCTCGCGCACCAGCCAGACGGCAAAGGCGTCCGACAGCGCATCGATCTCCTTGAAGCTACGCACCACGTTGGCGCCCGTGGGCAGCACGAAGGTGAAGGCGGGCTGGTCCCCATGGTCGGTGGCGGCCTGCGTGGCCAGGTGCACGGCGTTGGCGGGCAGTGCCGCCAGGTCGAGCCGGTAGTTGCGCAGGGCCTCGGGGTAGGACCCTTCCCAGGGCGAGGACGCTGGCGGTGCGGCGGTGGCGGTCATGGGCTTGTCTCCTGTCTCTTCTTTTTATGAACGCATCAGGCCTTGGCTTTGAACGCTGGGAGCTTGTCACCCAGCCGCGCGCCCATTTCGGCACCCAGCGCCTGCAGGCCGCTCAGGGGGCGCACCATGACTTCGAACTCAGTGATCTGCCCCTCTTCATTGAAGCGCACCAGATCGATGCCCTTGAGCTGCTTGTCGCCCACGCGCGCGCTGAACTCCAGCACGATGTTCAGGCCCTCGTCGGTGGCCAGCTGGCGGTGGTAGGTGAAGTCTTCGAACACCTGGATCACGGTGGACAGGGCCAGCATCAGCGCCGGGGCCGAGGTGTAGGCCGTGTTCGCCATGGGCGAGCGGAACACCGCGTCCGGGTGCACGATGCTCAGCAGGTTCGACAGGTCGCGGCTGGCCACCATGTGGTGCCAGGTGTCGAGCGAGCGGGCGACGGCGGGGTGGATGTTCTTCAAGGCTTCAGTCATGGGATGTCTCCTGGGGTGGTTTTCAAAGAAATCAGATCGAGGCTGCAAGCGTCGTGCCCTGCAGGATGGCGCGCTTGGCGTCGAGCTCGGCGGCCACATCGGCACCGCCGATGAGGTGCGCGCTCTGGCCCGCGGCCAGCAGCACGTCGTACAGTTCGCGCAGCGGCTCCTGGCCGGCACAGACCACGATGTGGTCGACATCGAGCACGCGCGGCTGGCCGTCGATGGTGATGTGCAGACCGGCGTCGTCCACGCGCTCGTAGGCCACGCCCGAGCTCATGCCCACGTTGCGCGCCTTGAGCGAGGTGCGGTGGATCCAGCCCGTGGTCTTGCCCAGCTGGTCGCCCACCTTGCTGGCCTTGCGCTGCAGCAGATGCACGTGGCGCGCGGGCGCCTCCACCTGCGCGGCGCGCAGGCCGCCAGCCTGGGCATAGGCGGTGTCGATGCCCCATTCGTCGTTGAACTTGGCGGGCGCCAGGGCCCCGCTCTCGCCTTCGTGCGTGAGGTACTCGCCCACGTCGAAGCCGATGCCGCCCGCGCCGATCACCGCCACGCGCTGGCCCACGGGCTGCTTGTCGCGCAACACGTCCAGGTAGCTCAGCACCTTGGGGTGGGTGATGCCGTCGATGTCGGGCGTGCGCGGCCGGATGCCCGTGGCCACAACCACCTCGTCATAGCCCTGGCCAACCAGCTCCTGCGCGGCCACGCGGGTGGAAAGGCGCACCTCCACGCCATGCAGCTCCAGCTGGCGGCGGTAGTAGCGCAGGGTCTCGTAGAACTCCTCCTTGCCCGGCACCTGCTTGGCGATGTTGAGCTGGCCGCCGATCTCGCTGCCCGCATCGAACAGCACCACCGCATGGCCCCGCTGCGCGGCCGTGACGGCAAAGCTCAGGCCGGCAGGGCCGGCGCCGACCACAGCGATGCGCTTCTTGGCGGCGGTGGGCGCGATAACCAGTTCCGTCTCGTGGCAGGCGCGCGGGTTCACCAGGCAGCTCGTGATCTTGCCGCCGAAGGTGTGGTCCAGGCAGGCCTGGTTGCAGGCGATGCAGGTGTTGATCTCGTCGGCCCGGCCCTGGCGTGCCTTGCGCACGAAATCGGCGTCGGCCAGCAGCGGCCGCGCCATGGAGACCATGTCGGCGCAGCCCTCGGCCAGCAGGCGCTCGGCCACCTCGGGCGTGTTGATGCGGTTGGAGGTGATGAGCGGTATGCCCACCCGCCCCATCACCTGCTTCGTCACCCACGCATAGGCCGCGCGCGGCACCTTGGTGGCGATGGTGGGGATGCGCGCCTCGTGCCAGCCGATGCCGGTGTTGAGGATGGTGGCGCCCGCCGCCTCGATGGCCTGGGCGAGCTGTATCACCTCGGCCAGCGTGGAGCCGCCCTCCACCAGGTCGAGCATGGACAGGCGGTAGATGATGATGAAATTCGGCCCCACCCGCTCGCGCGTGCGCCGCACGATCTCCACCGGAAAGCGCATGCGATTGGCATAGCTGCCGCCCCATTCGTCATCGCGGTGGTTGCTGCGCGCTGCGATGAACTCGTTGATCAGGTAGCCCTCGGAGCCCATGACCTCCACCCCGTCGTAGCCCGCGTGCTGGGCCAGAGCGGCGCAGCGCGCGAAGTCTTCGATGGTCTGCTCCACCTCTTCCGCCGTGAGCGCGTGCGGCACGTGGGGGTTGATGGGTGCGCGCAGCGCGCTCGGGGCCACCAGGTCGCGGTGGTAGGCATAGCGGCCGAAGTGCAGGATCTGCATGGCGATCTTGCCGCCCTCGGCGTGCACGGCCTGCGTCACCTTGCGGTGCTGCCCGGCCTCGTGTTCGTTGACCAGCATGGCCCCGCCCTGCATGGGCCGGCCGCGCTCGTTGGGCGCAATGCCGCCGGTCACGATAAGCCCCACCTCGCCACGCGCCCGCTCGGCATAGAAGGCCGCCATGCGCTCGAAGCCGTTGGCCACCTCCTCCAGCCCCACGTGCATGGAGCCCATGAGCACGCGGTTCCTGAGCGTGGTGAAGCCCAGGTCCAGCGGGGCATGCAGATGGGGATAGGGACTGCCGCTACCAGCAGCCTGTGGAGCCGGGGCAGGTTTCGGGACGGCGTTCATCGGGGGTCTCCTTGTTTATGCAACCAGTTGCACAAATATAGCCAGCATCACGCATTTATGCAACTGGTTGCGTAAACAATGGAGAGCAGTCCCGATTCAGGCAAGATGGCGAACTACGCAGCTTTCTCCGGCGCCCTCTTCCGATGTCCCTGCCCCACGCCCTTCTCACCGCCCTGGTCGAGCACCCCTGCTCGGGCTCGGAACTCGCCGAGCGCTTCGACAAGTCCATCGGCTACTTCTGGCACGCCACGCACCAGCAGATCTACCGCGAGCTGGCGCGGCTCGAAGAAGCACGGTGGATCGAGGCCCTGCCGGCCGAGACGGGCCGCGGCCGCAAGCGCCAGTTCCGCCTGCTGCCCGCGGGCCGCAAGGAACTGCGCCGCTGGATCGCCGAGCAACAGGACCCCACGCCCCTGCGCGACGAACTCATGGTGCGCCTGCGCGCCGAGGCCGCCGTCGGCCCCACCGGTCTGGAAAAGGAAATCGCCCGCCTGCAGGCCATGCACGAGGACAAGCTGGCCGTCTACCAGCGCATCGAACAGCGCGACTTCATGGGCAAGGAAGCGAGCCGAGAGCGCCGCCTGCAGCACCTGGTGCTCAAGGCCGGCATCCTGCAGGAAGAGCTGTCGCTGGCGATCGCGAGAGAGGCGCTGGAGATACTCGGCACACCGCGCCCGCCTCCGACGCCCTCTGCCCGGTGACCACATGTCACTCGCAGCGCGACCAGCCTCCGGCGTACCCCAGTGCCAGCGCCAGCTAGTCACACCAAGCAGCACCACGCCATCGGAGCATTCAAGATGCCGAGTCCTCATGTCTCCGCCCAAAACCTATTTCAGCGCGCGGTGGACGGCCTAAATGATCTTCATGGCGCTGGCGGGGAGGGATCGGCACCATAGAAGGCCCCATTCTCGGCGCGCTGCTTTCCTTGCGGTAGAGACGACGTGGGGCGGACAGGGCGTGCTGTATCTCATCGGCCCTGGTGCCATTGCCATGCTGTTCGCGCTGTTTTTGCCCAGGGGCGCTTGAGGGGCAGTGCAGCAGCGCTGGAACGTGCGACCGCTGTCCGCGGGCTATCGGATGCGTACGCGCGCCACACATGTTCCAGAAAGAGAGGAGCAATATTCAAAATCAATAGCAAACAACGCTTATGGGACAAGCGGTAGATGCCATTTTCAATCGAAAAATTCGATGGTACGCGGGTCTTTGCACCCGTCGAAATGCTTTTGCAGCATGGCGTGAAACACGCTGCCCGGCGCAGAAACTTCGCCAAACAGCGTCATGCTGGAGCGCAGCTTGAGATCGTCCGGCGTGCCAAACACATCCAGCGCCGAGCACGTCCCCAGGCCCAGCAGGATCTGGCAGCACTCGCGCAGCCGGCCGGCAAGCACTGGATGCGCCAGGTAGGCCTGCGCCTCGGCCAGCGACTGGATGGCATAGCGCTGGGCCACGTCGCTATGCCCCAGTCCCTTGATCTGCGGGAACACAAACCACATCCAGTGCGTGCGCTTCTTGCCCGCCCGCAGCTCGGCGATCACGCGGGGCCAGACGGGATCCTGGGCTTGCAGGAAACGGTCGAGGACAGGGGGAAGGGGCATGTTCGGGTAGTGGATGCTGGGCTGGCTGAAGTGAATGGTGACCATGAATTCACCGGAAGACAACAGTTGAATGGTGACGGAAAGGCAGGGCTGGCTGCAGGTGATGTGCCCGAAACACCTGGATCAGATCACCATGCCAGAATGACCCGATGAGCACATCGACATCCTCCTCCTTTCTGTCTAGCGCAGACGGCATCCCGGTCATCACCTACACCTGGGCCGAGACCCCCGGCAAACCCGTGGGCGCCGTGCAGATATCTCACGGACTAGCCGAGCACGGCGAGCGCTACGACCGCTTTGCGAAGGCCTTGAACGCTGCCGGCTTCATCGTCCATGCCGTGGATCATCGCGGGCACGGGCGCACCGCTGGTGGCAGGTTGGGGGACTTTGGCGCCGCAGGTTTCAGCGGGCTCATTGCCGATGTGGCCCAGTACGGCGCACTGCTGCGCACGCAGCACGCCGGCCTGCCGCTGTTTCTGTTTGGGCATTCGATGGGTTCGTTTGCGGCGCAGGCGGCGATCCTGGATCACGCATCGACCTGGTCAGGTGTGTTGCTCTCAGGTTCAACCGCGCTGGATGCGCTCGCCGCAGCGATGGCCAATGCTCCCGCAGACGCGCCTGCCGGATTGGAGGCATTCAACGCAGGTTTTGAGCACCGTACGGGATACGAATGGCTTTCGCGGGACGGTGCGGAGGTCGATGCCTATGTAGCGGATCCGTGGTGTGGGTGGGATGTGCCGGACGATGTGATCCCGTCGCTGTTCGCTCCGGCTTCCCGGCTGGCGGATCCAGCGCTGCTAGCAGGTATCCGCAGTGACCTGTCAATCTTCATTGCCTCTGGCGACGCAGATCCGCTCGCGGGGGGCGGTGCGCTGATTCAGCTGCTGGGTCAGCGCTACCGCGATGCAGGCATCACCGACGTGACAGTCAAGCTGTACACGGCTGCCCGCCACGAAATCCTCAATGAGACGAATCGTGATGAGGTGACTGCCGACATCGTGGCCTGGCTGCGTGCCCATGTGGGGTAGCCTGATGCGGTGTCGCGCATTGCACGACTGGAGGCCTGACCTCGGAGGGCCTCGAGCCTGAGTCCTGCTATTTGAACGACCGATACTCCACATTCATGGACTGAACCAGTTCGGCGGCAGTCGGCAGGGACGTCACACCCGACACCGAATGCCCCGCACTCCACAGATCCGACCACCGTTGGATGACGGGTCCTTCAGATCCGCCTCCGAATTTCTTGCGGGCCTCCTGCACGGATACCGTCTCGTCCAGTCCATCGGGGTCGAGTCCGACACGGACGATGGACGGTTTCAAGAAGTTCGCGGGCAACCCCGTAAAGGCACGCGTCGCAAGCACATCGTCCATGGAGCTTTCCAGAAGCATCTGCTTGTAGTCTCCCCCAGCCAGGCTTTCCTTGGTGGCGATGAATCGCGTTCCCACGCACCCCAGGTCGCAACCCAGGACCGTCGCTGCGCGCAACGCCACACCGTCGGACAGGCCACCTGACAGCACGATGGGGCCATCGAACAGCTGGCGCACGGCGCGCACGAAAGCGAACGGGTTGGCCCAGCCGGTGTGCCCGCCCGCGCCGGACGAGAGCAGCACCAAGCCATCGACGCCCGCCTCCAGAGCACGCTCTGCATGGTGCAGCGAGGCCACATCGGCAAACACGAGGCAGCCGCCGTCGTGCAAGATGGGAATCACCGACGCGGGCGACCCGACGCTGGTGATCACCAGCTCTGCGCCGTGGCGCACGATCAAGTCCGCTTCGGCCTTGAGGCGTGCGGGGTCGCGGCGCATGATGAGATTGGGGCAATAGGGCGCCCGGCTGGGCTGTTCTTCGGCCTCGCGCTGAAGCCGCTGAAGCCAGGTCTCGAACTCGTCCAGAGACGTGCAGTTGGCCGTGGGAAATGCGCCGATGACGCCAGCGGCGCAGGCAGCGGAGACCAGTTCGATTCCCGAGACACGTAGCATGGGGGCCGCAATGACGGGCACCACCAGCCGCTCCATGAAAGGCAGTCGGTTCATTCTTGCTCCATTGAATCCAGTGAATGCACTGTGCGCAGGGCCGTGATGGCCTGCACTGCTTCGTCCACCAGGCCGTTCACGATGGCCTGCAGCGGCTCGATACGCTTGGCGAATGCGATGGCTGGCCCCAGGGAGGCCATGCCATGACGCCAGTCGCCCTCGGCGTAGCAGCGGTCGCGCGCGACCGTTCCGCTGATGAGGTCGCCGAACGCGGCGTGTTCGGTGGCGCCTGCCCGTTCGATGGCCTGAACCTGGCGCGCAGTGTCGTTGAGCAGCACGCGCCAGGTGGTGCCCAGCGATTGCAGCAGCCGCACCGTGGAGTGCTCGTCGCAGGTCAGCAGATGCTCTTTGTAGCGGGGGTGCGCCTGGATTTCCTCGCACACCAGGAAGCGGCTGCCGACGAGTACGCCGTCAAGCCCTTGGGCCAGCACCGCAGCCAATTGCCTGCCGCGGCCGATGCCGCCGCCCAGCACCACCGGCACGCTGAACTGGCCGTATGCCAGCGCCCCCATGAGCATCGTGGGCAGCTCATTCATGCCCGGGTGCCCGCCTTCCTCCATGCCGACCAGGGCAATGGCATCGGCGCCAGCGCGCTCCGCCGAAAGAGCGTGGCGGATGTTCGAGGCTTTGTGAACGACGATGGCATCTGCCTTGTGAAGAGCGGTGATGAGGTCCGCCGGTGCATGTCCGGCTGTCTCGAAGATCCTCACGCCGTGCGTCAGGGCTGCATCCATCCAGCGCGGAATCATGGTGTTGGCTTCGGGCCGGTGCGAGAGCGTGAGGTTGACGCCAAACCGTTTGCCATGGGTCAGTTCCGAGCACAGCGCAAGGGCTTCGCGGAAATCCGCTTCGCTGGCGTACGACCGGGGCGTGATGAAGCCCATGCAGCCCGCATTCACCAGCGCGGCAACGTACCGTGCGTCGGACAGCCACATGAGGCCGCCGCCCAGGATGGGGTGGTCGATCCCCAGCAGCCGGGTGATCCGCGTGTGCAAGACGCTGCCCATGGCCTACCAGCCTGAACTGCCGAGCTGCGGTGCGCCTGCAAGGTCCGCACCGCCCATTCCCTCGAGTGGAACGGGGAACCTGACCAAGGGCAAGTCTTCGCCGGGAGCGAATTTGCCGCGTGAGGCAAAGTGCGGCTGGGCGGCCAACTCTGCGGGCGGCACCACTGGCGCGGCGGGCACATCGTGCCGGCACAGCAGTTCAAAGGCCTCGTGCGAATCCAGGTGCTGCATGGCCTGCTCGATGCGCAGGTTGATCGCATCCGCCACAGATTTTCTCGCCTTGTGGGTGGCGTACTTCGCGCCGTCGAAGGGAGCCAGGTCCAGCACCGCACACAGGCGCTTCCAGAAATGATCCTCCAGCGCAGCAATCGACACGTAGCGGCCATCCTTGCACCGGAAGGCGCCGTAAGCCGCCTTCACCAGCGTTGCCTCGCGCTGCGCTTGCAGCGTGCCTGCGCCTGCGGAGCGGTAGGCGCCCAGCCGCGGGTTCATCCAGTGCAAGGCGCAATCGGCCAGCGCCACGTCCAGATGCTGCCCCCGGCCGGTGGCCTGGCGCTGAAACAGCGCGGCGAGTGTGGCGGACAGCGCGTACATGGTTCCGCACAGATCGGCCACGGGCAGGCCGAAGCTCTGCGCGGGTGCGCCGTCCGGCGTACCCGAGACGGCCAGCACCCCCGCGGCAGCCAGGTAGTTGATGTCATGCCCCGGCAGGTCGGCCCAGGGACCGGTCTGGCCGTAGCCGCTGAGAGACACATAGATGAGTTGCGGATGCGCCTGGCAGAGCGAAGCGGCATCCAAGCCCAGGCGCGCCATCACGCCAGGGCGGTAGGACTCGACCACGACATCGGCCGACGCGATCAGCTCGCGGACCTTGTCGCGCTGGGCTTCGTCCTTGAGGTCCACCAACAGGCTCTGCTTGCCCCGGTTCACGGCCTCGAAAGCGCCCTGGCCCAGGTGACGGGCGTTGTCGCCATGCGGCGGGCGCTCGATCTTGATGATGCGTGCGCCCATCTCCGCCAGGTTCTGCGTCAGAAACGGCCCCGGCAGCAGCTCGCTGAAATCCACCACCGTGATGCACTGCAACGGCGGCCGGGCGGCGGTGGCCGTCATGCGGACGCTCCTTCGGCGGTTCTTTCGATGATCACGGCGTCCAGCGGCAAAACGCCTTCTCCGCGGGCGCCAATCCACACCGGGTTGAGGTCCATTTCCTCGATGCGGCCAGCGTTGTGCATCACGAAGTCCGAGATGCGCAGCAGCAGCGTCTGCAGCGCCTCCAGGTCCGCCGCTGGGCGGCCGCGCGCACCTTCCAGCAGGGGAAAGCACCGCATCTCACGCACCATCGCCGCGGCCTCGCTGGCGCTGAGCGGCAACATGCGGCGTGTCACATCGCGCAGGATCTCCACGTAAATGCCCCCCAGGCCGAAGGTCATCACGTGGCCGAACACCGGGTCGCGCGTAACGCCGACCATCAGCTCCAGCCCGCCGCGGGGCGCCATCTTCTCGATCAGCAGGCCGTCGATGTGCGCGTCGGGCCGGTGGTGCTTCGCGGCGTCCATGATGTCCGCCCAGGCCTGGCGCAGTTCGTCGGCATTTTGCAGCCCCACCTTGACGCCGCCGATGTCCGACTTGTGGACGATCTGCTCGCTGGCGATCTTGGCCACGACGGGGTAGCCCATGGCGTTGGCGGTCACCAACGCTTCTTCCATGGTGGACGCGAGCATGTTGGGCAGCAGGCCGATCCCCGCAGCCTGCAGCTGGCCTTTGGCCTGCGCTTCAGACAGGCTGAGGGTGGCGGCGGCTGGCGGCAGAACGACCACAGGCTGCATGGGCGGCTGGGTGCCACGCGAGCGCTTCCAGCGGCCATATTCAACCCAGCGCTGAATGGCCTTGATGGCTTTGCCCACCGAACGCGGCGGGGCGAAACCGCCTTCGACCAGCATGCGATACCCCTCCCCCATGCGGTCACTCATCCAGATGGGAATGATGGGTGTTGCGCAGCCTTTCTGCGCCGCGATGATGGTGCGCGCCAGCTGGATCGTGGTGTCGCCATAGTCCAGTGCAATCGGAACGATCACGCAACCGAGGTTCGGGTCCACGGCCACCGCGCTCAGCGATTTTTCGATCAGCGCAGCATCGCTCAGCACGGCGGCGGTGGTGTCCACCGGGTTGTCCAGCGCCGCGAAGTCGGGCAGCAGCGAGGCCAGCACCTCCCGCGTGTGCGGGGTGAACTGAGCGAGGGTCAGGCCTGCGGTGCCCACAGCATCCGCCGTCAACGCCGCCGTCCCGCCCGAAGAGGTGTAGATGGCCACCCCTTCGCTTGGGGGCGGCTCCGCGCGTGCGAACAGCCAGGCTGCATCGACAAGCTCGTCGATGTCATCGACCTCGATCACACCGCACTGTCTGAACACCGCGCTGTTCACCTCGGCCGACCCCGTGAGGGACGCTGTGTGCGATTGCGCCGCCTTTTGCCCGTACTCAGACTTGCCGACCTTGAGCGCAATGACTGGCTTGCCATTGGCGGCTGCGCGGTTCACGGCAGCCACGAACTTCGCGCCATCCTTGATGCCTTCCAGCAGGGTCACGATCACCTTGATGTCGGGTGCATCGGCCATGTAATGGATGAAGTCGGCCACCTGCAAGTCCACCTCGTTGCCGGTGGAGGCCCACAGGCCAATGCCAATGCCGCGGTCCATGGCCTGCATCACGTTGCGCCCCAGGCCGCCACCTTGCGTGGCCAGGCCAATGGGACCCTTGACGAGGTCGTGCGGGAAGGATGGCGAGAAAGTCAGTCCCAGGCGGTGGTTGACGTTGGTGAGGCCCGGGCAGTTCGGCCCGTACAGGCGCATGCCGCCCGCGTCGGCGATTTCCTTGAGGCGCACCTGAGCGCGTTCGCCTTCTTCGCCTGCCTCGCCAAAGCCCGATGTCAACACGATGGCAAAAAGGACGCCCCGGTTGGCACATTCCTCCGCCACGGCCAGCACGCCGGATGCGGGCACCACGATCACAGCAACGTCGGGCGTGGCTGGCAGTGACGCAACGCTGGGCCAGCAACGGTGCCCGCGGATCTCCGCCTTGGTCGGGTTGACGAGGTAGATGTCTCCGTCGAACTCGGAATGGTCCAGCAGATTGGTCAGCGTGCGCTCGCCGATGCTTTGCGGGCGGTCCGAGGCGCCCACGAGGGCAATCGAGCGAGGGCGGATCAGTCGTGAAAGGTCTGTCAATCTTGTCTCCTGGTCGTTATTGGGGTGGCGTGGAGGCTCAGGCAATCGCCGAGATGCCCAGGATTTCCCGACCTGCGATCAAGGTCTGCACTTCGGTGGTGCCTTCGGGAATCGTTCCGCCGCGCGTGTCGCGAAAGATGCGCTCAATGGGGTAGTCGGTGGCGTAACCCAGCCCGCCATGCACTTGCAGTGCCATGCTGGCCACTTCATGCGCAGCCTCGGTGGCGTAGAGCTTGGCAATGGAGCAGGCGGTGCGCGCATCGGCATTGGCATCCAGCGCGGCAGCGGCACGCAGGCTCAGTGCGCGTGCGGCTTCCACCCGGATCGTCATGTCCACGATGAGCTTTTGCACCAGCTGGAAGCTGCCGATGGGCTTGCCGAACTGTGTGCGGGTGCGGGCATAGTCGATCGAGAGGTCGAGGGCCGCTTGCGCGGCGCCGACCGCACCCATGGCAATGTTGACACGGGCGCCGTCCAGGCCGATGAGCATCTTCTTGAGCGCCTTGCCTTCCTCGCCCAGCAGATTCTCGCGGGGCACCTTGACATTGTCGAATGCCAGCTCCGCCGTGCCGGTGCTGCGCAGCACCATCGTGTCGACGTTGCGCACTTCATACGGAGACACCTCGCGCTCCACAAGGAAGGTAGAGAGCTGCCCCTGGCAGTCGGGGCTGAACGTACGCGCGACCACGATGCCGAAGTCGCCAAATGCCCCGTTCGTGATCCACAGTTTTCGGCCGTTGAGGACGTAGTGGTCCCCCTGCAGGTCTGCACGGGTCTGGACCTGGGCGATGTTGGAGCCCGTGCCTGGCTCGCTGATGGCGTTGAACACGCGGCGGTCAGATGCCAGCAAGGGCTTCAGGAAGCGTTCGCGCTGCTCCTCGTTCGCCTCTGCGGCCAGCTTGTTGATGGCCGCATTGGTGATGTTCACCATCGTACGCAACGACAGCCACGTGTAGCCCGCCTCTTCCATGAGCATCGCCCAGGTCATCTGGTCCATGTCCATGCCGCCCAGGGCCTCGGGCAGCCTGCCGCCGATGTATCCGAACTGCGACAGCTCCTTGAGAAGCTCGAAGGGAAAGGTCTTGTCCCTGTCGTGCTGGGCGACGCGGGGAGCGACTTCGCTTTTCATGAAGCGGCGCACGCTGTCGCGCAGCATTTCTTGTTCGGAATTCATCGTTGCATACATGGCTATGTCTCCTGGGTTGAATGCATGGATCCGCCGCTAGGCGGCGGTGGTGTCTTTGGCGCCCGCGCCGCGCCGGCCGGATGCCGTGGCGCGCAGCGTGGGAGCCGCGTTCTGGGGGTGGAACACAAGTGCCTGCACCTCTTGCAAGGCTTGCAGGCAGGCGTCCTTGGTACGGCGAAGGCGTTCGGTGGGGCCGGCGATCGACAGCGCGAGGGGTTCATCGCCCAGGTAGCCAGCGACGGCGATGGCGGCCAGGCCGTCGAAGCCTTCGTTTTCCACCCAGATCCAGCCTTGCTGGCGTGCTTGTTCGATCTGTGCCTCCAGTGCTGCGAGGTCCGTGATGGACCCGGGGGCGATCTGCTTGAGCGGCTTGAGCCGCAGCTGGCGTGCGGCTTCTTCGGGTGTACCCAGCGACAGCGCCGCCTTGCCCAGCGCGGACACGTGCAACGCAATCTTGTTGCCCACGTTTTCCACATAGCGCAGCGGATGAGTTCCCTCGGCAAACGCCAGCACCTTGACCACGCCCGCCTCCACGCGGCCGCACATCCCTGTCTCTCCCGTCTTGTCACGCAGCAACTCGCACGCCTCGGACGCCACGGCGTAGAGCGAATCACCCGCAGCGATGCCTTTGGCAATCGTGAGCAGACGGGCCGTTGGATAGAAGCGTCGGGTTCGCGCCGTCCGCATCAGGTAGCCCAACTCATGCAGCGTGTGCAGCAGATCGGAGCAGCTGCTCTCGGGAAGGTCCATCAGGCGCGCAAGGTCTGAATTGGAGAGTTCGCGGCGCTCCCGGGCAAAGACCTCCAGCAGGGCCATGGTGCGAGAAGCGGCGGGGACAATGGTGGGCATAAGTTCTCCGGTATTTCGTAGATGTCAACGAATCATAACTTTGAGGTGAGCGCGATTGCAGCAGACCATTCCTTATGTGATTCAAATTTTCTTTTGAATGCAGCTCACAAGATTGCTTGCATTTCTACGAAATATTGAAGTATTCTACGACCAGCCGCAATGAAGTGGCAACAAAAATGGAGACAAGCATGCGTAGAACCTTCCGAGAACTGATTGTTTTTGTCATTGCCTCGTTGGCCTTTGGCGTCCTGCATGCAGCAGGAGATGCGTGGCCGAGCAAGCCCATCACCTTCGTGGTGCCGTTCCCACCCGGGGGCATCACGGACAACACGTCGCGGCTTTTGGCCAAGCTGCTCAGCGCACAGCTGGGACAGTCGGTGGTGGTGGACAACCGTCCCGGTGCCGGTGGCTCCATCGGTGTGGAGTCGGCTTCGCGCCAGCCGCCAGACGGCTACACCATCATTTACGGCACGCAGGGAACGCATGGCGCCAATCTGGCGCTGTACAAGAACGTGCGCTACGACCCCGTGACGGACTTCGTGCCCGTGCATGCCATGTCCGAAACACCGCTCATGCTGGTGATCAACCCCTCACGCCCGTTCAAGACGGTGCCCGAGCTGATCGCCTATGCCAAGGCCAATCCCGGCAAGCTCAATTACGGTTCTGCCGGGCCTGGCACGGGCACCCACCTGACGGCCGAGTTGTTCCAGACCGCCGCGGGCATCAAGATGACCCATGTGCCGTACCGCGGCAGCGCGCCGGCACTGAGCGACCTGATGGCCGGGAGCATCGACCTGATGTTCGACTACCCGGCGGTGGTGTTGCCCCAGGTGCAGGCGAACAAGCTCAAGGCGCTGGCGGTCACCTCCAAGAAGCGTTTGTCCAGCTCCCCCGACGTGCCCACCGTGGGCGAGCTGGGCGTTCCCGAAGCGGAATCCACGGCCTGGGGCGCGGTGTTCGTTCCGGCCAAGACGCCGCCGGACATCGTGAAGCGCCTGGGCGACGAGATCGCCAAGGCCATCGTTCACCCCGAAATGCTGCAGGCCACCGAGAAATTCGGCAGTGTCCCGCTCGCCGGCCTGCGCGACGCCAAGCTGGGTGCCTTCGTGAAATCGGAGATGACCCGGTGGCGTGCAGTTGTTCAGCAGTCGGGCGCCAAGCTCGATTGACGGGGTCGCGGGCACTACATGCCCGCCCCCGCACCTTTCCCTTTCACCCCCTTCTTTCTATGACCGATTCAAAGACCTCCTTGAAGCCGTTGCAGCCGACTCTGTATGAGCTGGCTGATGACGGCCACTCGCTCAACTTCTTCTTTGCGCAGTGCGGCGCCTGCGGTGGGATGAGTTTTCCTGCCAACGCACCGGGATGCATGCACTGCGGAGACCCGCTGAGCGGAGCGCAACGCGTCACGCGCCCGGGGGGCGGAGAGTTGCTGGAGTTCGTGACCCTGCACGTGCCGCTGTTGCCTGGCATGGCGGCGCCCAGCATTGCTGGAGACATCCGCATCGCGCCCGGCATCGTCGAAGAAGGTGTGATGGCCGTTGGGGACGAGACGGCGCTGAAGCACGGCATGGCGGTTCGTGCCGTTGCCGAGGTGAAGCGGGAAGAAGGTGTTTACGCCTGCCGCTTTGTGCCCGCGAATGAAGGAGCCGTGCAGTGAGCAATACCAATCAATCCACTTCAGGCAACTGGCTGGATGCCCATGGCGGTGTGTTCATCGCCGGTGTCGGTCTGCACCCCTATCAGTTCCCCACCGAGACGCCTTACACCGAGCTGGGCCTCAGGGCTGTGCGTGCCGCACTCGAGGACTCGGGTGTTTCCTGGGCCCGTGTGCAGAGTGCCTACGTGGGCACAACCTCGATTGGCATGGCCGCCGGCCGCGTGATGCTGCGCCACCTGGGATCCACGGGTCTGGCGGTGACGCAGGTGGAAAACGCGTCGGCCTCTGGATCGTTCGCTTTCCGGCAGGCATGCATGGAAGTGGCTAGCGGCATGAGCGATGTGGTGCTGGCGGTGGGCGTGGACAAGCACGGTGACGGGCGCCGCGCTGCCAACAAGGACGGACTGGAAAGGCTCAGCGAGACCGCCACCATTCCGGCGGTGAAGTTCGCGATGATGGCGCGCACCTACCTGCGCGAGCGCGGCGCCTCCGTGGAGGAGATGGCCGGCGTGGCGGTGAAGAACCACGGCAACGCAGCGCGCAATCCGTTTGCTCAGTTTCGCAAGCCCCGGACGCTGGAGCAGGTGCTCGCATCGCCGCGCGTGGTGGGCGACCTCACGGTGCAGCAATGCTGTCCACGCGGCGAAGGGGCCGCGGCGGTGATGCTGGTTTCTGGCAACGCCATCCGAAAGCTGGGACTGGATGCGCGGCGCTGCGTGCGCGTGAAGGCTTCCGTGGCAGGCAGCGAGCGCCCCGAGGTGCAGTACGGCGACAGCGCTGTGGAGCTGGTCCGCACCAGCGCGGAGGCTGCTTTTGAACAAGCGGGCATTGCGCCCAAGGAGCTCGATCTTCTGGAGCTGCACGACGCCTTCTCCGTGGAAGAGCTGTTGTACAGCGAAGCCATCGGTGTGTGCGACCCAGGCGAGGGCGCCCGCTATCTGGCGCGTGGCACTTCGCACATCGGTGGCCGCTGCGCCATCAACGCATCGGGCGGCCTGATCGGCATGGGCCACCCACTCGGGCCCACGGGCATCGGCCAGTTGGCAGAAATCACGCGCCAGCTGCGGGGCGAGGCGGAGGGTCGCCAGCACCCCAACGCGCGCTGGGGCATGGCCCACATGATCGGGCTCGGCTCGGTCTCCGTCGCCCACGTGCTGTCGGCATCGGCCTGACGGCGCCGCACACTTCTTTGTGGAAAGCAATCCAATGACTACCCCTGACATCCAGGACCTGGGCACATTGCTCTATGAGGTGCGCGACCGCGTGGCCGTGATCACCCTCAACCGGCCCGACCGCATGAACACGCTGGGCAGCACGATGAAGCCCGACCTCGCCCGCGCCTTCTTCGAACTGGCCCGCAACGACGACCAAGTGCGCGCGGTTCTGATCACCGGCAGCGGCGACAAGGCGTTCTGCGCGGGCGCCGACATCAAGGAGCGCGCCACCGATGTGGTGCGCGGCACGGAGTACTTCGTGCGCCAGAAGGCGACCCACGAACTGTTTCGCAACATCGAAGAGTTCGAGAAGCCCGTCATCGCTGCCATCAACGGCGTGGCCCTGGGCGGCGGGCTGGAGATTGCGCTGTGCTGTGACCTGCGCATCGCGGCCTCCCACGCGCGCTTCGGCTTGCCAGAAATCAAGCTGGGAGTCATCCCGGCGGCCGGTGGCACGCAGCGGCTGCCACGGCTGGTGGGTGAAGCCCGGGCCAAGGAACTGATCCTGACGGCCGACCTGGTGGATGCAGAGACGGCGCTGCGCTACGGCCTGGTCAGCCGTGTGGTGCCGCAGGCCGAGCTGATGACGGCTGCGCTGGAACTGACCCAGCGCATAGCGCAACACCCCCCGCTGGCAGTCCGTTTCGCCAAGCGCGCCATCAACCGCGGCATGCAGACCGACCTGGACTCGGGCCTGGAGTACGAACGCTACGCGGCCGCAATGATCGTGGACAGCGAAGACCGCATCGAGGGCATGCGCGCCTTCGTCGAGAAACGCGAACCCCAATTCAAAGGACGCTAGTGCAATACCGGCTAGTGCAATACCGCACTGGTGACTTCATTCAGACAACACGCACGAAAGGAATCCCATGGAACTCGGATTGAACGGACAGGTCGCTCTCGTCACTGGCGGCGGACAAGGCGTGGGCAGGCAAATTTGCATCGAACTCGCAGCCGAAGGGGCGCGCGTGGTGGTGAACGACCTTTTTGCCGAGCGTGCCCAAGCGGTGGTTGATGAAATCAACGCCGCTGGCGGAAAGGCCTATGCAGCGCCTGCGGACATCACCCAACTGGAGGAGGTCGATGCCATGGTGGCAGGTGCTGCCCAGCACTTCGGCGCGCCCGTCACCGTGCTGGTGAACAACGCGGGGATCATTCCCGAGCGCCGCGAGAAAGGTGGCCGCACACCCGCCTTCGTGGATACACCCGTGGTGGACTGGGCCAAGATCGTGAACCTCAACGTCTACGGCACCATGCACTGCTGCCGCGCCGTGCTGCCCGGCATGGTCGGGCGCAAGACGGGCCGCATCATCAACATCATCTCGGAAGCAGGCCGCATCGGCGAGGCCAACATGGCCGTTTACTCGGGCGCCAAGGCGGCGATTGCCGGGTTCGCCAAGGCCCTCGCGCGGGAGCACGGCCGCCACGCCGTCACGGTCAACTCGGTGGCCCTTGGCGCCGTGTCCCACGAGGGCATCAAGGACGGCCCGCTGAACATCCACGCCACGGTGGAAAACAACGAGCTGCTGGGCAAGATGCTCAACGCATACCCCATCTCCAAGGGCGTGGGGCGCCTCTCCCGCCCAACGGATGTGTCCGGCATCGTCGCGTTCCTGGCGTCAGACCGCGCGCTGTTCATCACGGGGCAGACCATCGGTGCATCCGGCGGGTTCGCGATGGTTTGAAGCAGGGCGAAACGCTCCAGCAAGCCACTTCGGTTCCGATCATGTGGTGAGAGGTGCTGCATTCACACGCGGCACTGCCGAACACACAACAAGGAGACAAGACCATGATGAACCGCCGCCACTTCTCGGCATCCATGGGTGCTTTGGCACTCTCGCCCTCGGCATTTGCACAGAACGCTTACCCGCAGCGCCCCATCACACTGGTCGTGCCCTTCTCCGCGGGAAGCGTGGTCGATGTCCAGGCCCGTTTGATCGCACGGGCGCTGAGCGACAACCTGGGCCAGCCCATGGTCATCGACAACCGGGTCGGTGTGAGCGGGTCCATCGGCGCCGAATTCGTGGCCCGTGCGGCGCCCGACGGGTACACCCTCCTGATCGGAACGCAGGGCACGCAGGGCACCAACACCGCCCTCTTCAAGAACATCCGCTACGACCCGGTCAAGGACTTCGTGGCCATCCACGGTCTGACGGGGAACGCCAACGTTCTGGTATCCCATCCAGGCCTGAAGTTCAGCACCATGGCCGATGTGATCGCGTTCGGCAAGCAGAAACCAGGAAAACTCAACTTTGGGTCTGGTGGCAACGGTACGTCAGCGCACCTTTGCCTGGAACTATTGCAAACCCAGACCGGCGCGCGCTTCAACCATATCCCCTACAAGTCGAGCACGGCGGCCATGGTCGATCTGATCGCCGGCAACCTCGATGTGATGTTCGACTACGTGCAGACCTCCCGGGCGCAGATCCGGGACGGGAAAATTGCCGCGCTGGTCGTCACCAGCACCAGCCGCCTGACCGTGCTCGCCAATGTGCCCACCATGGCCGAGGCCGGAATCCCCAGCGTGGTGGCCATGAACTGGGGCGGTGTCTTTGCACCAGCCAACACGCCTGCGCCCATCGTCAAGCGCTTGTCCGATGCGGTGGGCCAGGCACTGAACTCGCCCGAGGTCACGGCGTCCCTGGACGCGGTTTCGAGCGTCAAGATGGGCATGCCGCACGAGCAGTTTGCCCCCTTCGTGGCCGCCGAGGCCGCCAAGTGGGGCGAGGTGATCCGCAAGTCCGGAGCGAGTCTCTGATGCCGACGCCCCAGGTAGCCGTTGTCACCGGCGCGGGCAGCGGTATCGAACGCGCGCTCGCGCTGGCCTGTGCCCGCGAAGGCATGGCGGTGGTGGCGGCCGACATCGAGGCAGAGATCCTGGCGCACACGCAGGTGCTGGTGGAGACGGCAGGCGCCGCCTGCCTGGCACAGTGTTGCGACGTGTCCGACGCCACGGACGTGGAGCGGCTGGCCGAGGCCAGCTGGAACCGGTGGGGCGGTGTGGACTGGCTATTCAACAACGCCGGCGTGGCGGTGCTCGGGACAGCCTGGAATGCCACGGACGACGACTGGCGGTGCGTGCTGGCATGGCCGCTTCTGCCATCAGTGCCGAGGATGTAGCGCGCGCCGCGGTCGAGGCGATTCATGCGCGCCGCTTCTACGTCATTCCCCATGCCCACACGGGTGCGTCCGTGAGGGACCGCAGCCAAAAGATCATGGGCGATTTCCACCACATTCACCAGGAGAGTCTTCAGTGACCGCAGTCCACCCACCAGCCGACCTTTCAGCCTCGCAGGACCTTGTCCGAGCGCTCACGGAACGCGTTGAACGCATGGAGAGCATTGAAGCCATCCGCGCGCTGCGCGCCCGATACCACGAAATGGTGAATGAGGATGCGGGGAACCGCCTCTACGAATTGTTTGCCCCCGATGCCTACGTGGCCTACGGCGGGCGTCCCGAGGTGCGGGGCCGGGACAACATCCGTGCGTTCTTCGCTGCGTTTCCGGTCCAATCGGCCCGGCAGTTCATCCATAGCCATGTCGTGCAGGTGCAGGGCGACCGGGGCACGGGGTCCAGCTACCTGGACGGTCGGCCCGTGCGGGACGGCAAGAGCTACTACGTGGTGGGCCGCTTTGACGACGAGTACATCCATCTGGATGGGCAGTGGTTCTTTCAACGCGTCACCTTGAGCGTGCACTACATGATCGAGGCTGCCGAGCGCTGGGACCACCTCATTCCCCTGCAGGTGGAGCGTTGATGCACAGCAGAGCCGCCATGGCCTTGTTGCCTTCCTTGTTCGATCTGACCGGCCAACGTGCGCTCGTGACCGGTGCCGCCAGTGGCCTCGGGCTGGCCATCGCAGAAGCCCTGCTGGACGCGGGCGCGGAAGTCGTGCTGTCCGATAGCGACGCCCAGGCATTGGACGCCGAGGTGCACCGCCTGCGCAAGACGCACGCAAAGGTGCAGCAGCGGGTGATCGACGTGAGCGATGGCACCGATGTGGACCGCAACATCGACGCAGTGGCGGCAGAGGGGCCCATCGATTGCGTGTTCGCCAACGCGGGCATGAGCGCCGGGCGCGGATTCCTGGTGGAGCCTGGGCGCCTGGAGAACGTGGACCCGGCTTCGTGGGAGCGGGTGCTCCAGGTGAACCTGAGCGGCGTGCTGGCCACGTTGCGCGCGGCCACCCGCCACATGAAGCCCCGGGGCCAGGGGCGAATCATCGTGACCTCGTCCATCGCGGGGCTGCGGGCGGAGGCGCACTCCGGATATGCCTACGTGGCCTCCAAGGCTGCGGTGAACAACATCGTGCGCCAGGCGGCCATCGAGCTGGCGCCCTTCAACATCCTGGTGAACGCCATCGCCCCCGGCCCATTTGCCACCGGCATCAACGGAGGACGCCTGCGCCTGCCGGAAAGCGCCGAACGCATGCGCACCTACATCCCGCTTGGCCGTATCGCCCAGCCGCGCGAGATCCAGGGGCTCGCGTTGCTGCTGGCGTCACCCGCCTCGAGCTACATGACCGGTGCCATCATCCCTATCGACGGCGGCGCCAGCGCGCGCTAGCGCGGCATCATCATTTCAACCACCGACGACAGGAAGGCACACCATGATCATCGTTACCGGCCATGTGATCGCACGCAAGGACACGGAGGACACCGTTGAGCGGCTGGCCCTGGAACATGTCCTGCGCTCCCGGATGGAGGCGGGATGCGTGTCCCACGAGGTGAGCCGCGACGTGCAGCAGCCGTTGCGCTTTGTGTTCATTGAGCGCTGGAGCGACTTGGCCGCGTTGCAGGCCCATTTCCGAGTAGAAGCCTCGCGCGATTTCGCACACTCGATGGCAAGCTTGTGTGAGGAGGCTCCGCAGATTGATGTATACGAAGCGGAAGTGATTTCCATACGCTGACGGCGTTGGTCCAAGACCAGGCAATCCAGCAAGCGGAGCAAGGTATTTGGATCAAATTTTCCGAGACGCGTTTGAGGCCCCGCGACGATTCAACACAGCCCACGGCGTTGTGGTCAGTACCTATTCGAGAAGTTCGCGCTGATGCGCTGGCGCAGGTATTCCGCGCCCGTGATGGGCGGGTACTTCTTCGCCGGGCCTTCAATGAGCGCGTCCTCATTGGCTTGGCAGAAGAAAGCCAGGCTGTAGCGCGCGCCCTGGTACTCGTGCGGCAGAGGGTTGCGCACCCGGTGGAAGTTGCTGGGCAGTTGGTCGTCGCTCCAGCGCGTGAGCATGTCACCGATGTTGCAGGTGATCACGCCCTCGGCTGGCTCCACGCTGGTCCACTGGCGGCCCTCGGCCTCCTTGCCGGGCAGCACCTGCAGGCCGCCCTGGCCGGGGCGCTGGAACAGCAGGGTGAGGCAGTCAAAATCGGTGTGGGCGCCGGCACGCCACAGGCCCAGTTCGTCCTTGAGCGCCGGATCCACCGCAAAGTAGTGCAGCATGCGCAGCGTGCTCTGGTAGGTGGGCAGGTCGGGGTCGTGGGCGCGGGTGAAGAAGTCCGCATCAAAGCCCAGCTTGTAGGCAAAGCACGAGAGCAGGCGCATGCCCACTTCCCAGCACTGGCGCTCGAATGCCAGCGTGGCGGCCTGGAAGCCGGGCAGTTCGGCCTCGGTGGGCCAGAGGCCCGCCATGCGTGGGCGCGTGACCTGGTAGGACTCCTTCTGGTCCGGCGTACGCGTGGAGGGGCGGATCTGCGCCTTGTGCTCCCAGCCGGAGTTGCGCGACAGGGGCCACTGGGCCTTGGTGGCCTGGGGCTGGTCGAAGAAGGCCTGTGCCCTTGCAAAGGCGGCGCGGATGTCCTCGATGGGGATGCCGTGGTTCGTCACCTGGAAGAAGCCGATGTCGACCGACGCGCTCCACAGCTGCTCGGCGATTTCCTCTTTGCGGTTGTCGAAGTCGGAGATGTCGATGCAGCGCACTTCGCGCGTGGAGGTCTCGCTGTCCATCGCGCCGCCCATGCGCGATTCTTTTTCGAGCTCGCCCAGCACGTCGGGAGCGACGGTCGGTTCGTAGACGGGGGATGTGGTGGGGTTTGCGGCAGTGCTGCGCATGGCGTGATTTCCTCGTTGAGTCGTCAATGGCAACAAGGCACACGGCAGGCCGCAGCAAGGAGTGAAGATGCGGCACGGCGCCATGTGGCTCTTGAAGGGGACAATGGCAGCGGCCCGCAGGCTGCGCGGGCCTTCAACAGGCACCACGCACCGCACGCAAGCCGCCACCGGCTTCAAGAGCAATGACCCGCCGGCCGGTCCACGCAATGCGGATGGGCTGGACTGAACGCTTCTACTCTTACCCCGGATGCTAGCAAACAGCAGGCCAGCAATGCCGTCGCGCACTCCATAGGAAAGCCGCACCGCGCCATGCGGCCCAAGGCCCGGGCACTCACCAAACCAGGGCAGCGGCGCACCAAGCCTGCGCACCGCAAATGCGTGCCCAGCGCTTGCCAGCTCCATCGCACAGGGGGCCCCGCAGCGGCTTGCGCCAAGGCAAGATCTGGGCAAAACGTGCTTGGCGCTCAGCGCGGCGCAGCGCTTTCGCGACACCGGGCACGCTTTCTGCATCAGCTCCTGCCGAGTAGAAGCGTTCAGCGCTGCCATCCCTTGCGGGTGGTAGCGCCCGGAAATTGCTCAGTTCGACCCGGTCCCGCGGCGGCACACGCCTGTGGGTACAGGGCATTCCACCGAACCTGGGCCACCACCATGTTGATGCAACGCCGCCGCTTTCTCTTGACCACCCTCGCCCCTTCCATCGCCGCCACGCTGGGTGCCCCTGCCGTGGTGCATGCGCAGGGCGCATCACTCACCCCGCTCAAGTTCACGCTGGACTTTCGGGTGACGAGCCAGACCTCGCCCTTCTTCCTGGCGCAGGCCAAGGGCTACTTCAAGGACGAGGGCCTGGACGTGACCATCGACGTGGGCTCGGGCTCCGTGGCATCGATCACACGCGTGGCCAGCGGTGCCTACGACATCGGCCTGGGCGACATCAGTTCGCTGGCCGAGTTCCACGCGCAGAACGCCGACACGCCGGTGCAGGCCATCTACCAGTACTACAACCGCGCGCCCTTCGTCATCATCGGCCGCAAGGACCGCGGCATCACCACCGATTTCCAGTCGCTCAAGGGCAAGAAGGTGGCGGCGGCCGCCGTGGAAGCCACGCGCCGCAGCTGGCCCATGGTGGCCCGCGCACTCAAGACCAAGCCCGAGCTGTTCGACTGGGTGACCACCGACTTCAGCGCGCGCGACAACGTGGTGGTGCGCGGCGATGTCGATGCCGCCACCTACTTCCACGACTCGGCCGTGTCGCTGTTCGCACGCGTGCCGCCCAAGGACCTGTCGGTGCTCGAATACAACAAGGCGGGCCTGAACCTGTATGGCAATGCCGTGCTGGCCGGCAAGCTGCTGCAGGAGAAGCCCGAGGTGGCCAAGGCGTTCCTGCGCGCGAGCAACCGCGCCCTGCGTGAGACGCTGGCCAACCCCGAGGCCACGTTTGCCGCCATCAAGGCGCGCGAGGCCATTCTGAACATGGACGTGGAGCGCGAGCGCTGGGCCATCACGCGCCAATACCTGCAGACGGCCGAATCGCAGGCCGTGGGCCTGGGTGGCGTGCAGGGCGCCGTGCTGGCGCACCAGATCGAGGAGGTGGCGGCCGTGTTCAACCTGGCGCGCAAGCCCGCGCCCGAGCGCGTGTTCAACCCGGCCTTTTTGCCGGCCCTGGCCGACCGCAAGGTGGTGGCATGAACGGCAGCGCAGCACCCGCCGCACTGCTGCCGCAGGAGGCCACCATCGACGAGCGCGACGGCAGGTACCTGCGCCAGGCCATCGTCCTGGCCGACAAGGCCCGTGCCCGCGGCAACCGGCCCTTTGGCGCGGTGGCGATCGGCGCCGATGGCAGGCTGCTGGCCGAGGCCTACTGCAATACCACTGAAACCGGCGACTGCACCGGCCATGCCGAGACCAATGCCGTGCGCCAGCTCAGCCCGCGCGTGGGGCGCGATGCGCTGGCCCAGGCCACGCTGTACTCGTCGGCCGAGCCCTGCGTGATGTGCGCGGGCGCCATCTTCTGGTCGGGCATCGGCCGCGTGGTGTTCGGCATCGACGCGGTGCGCCTGCGCGGGTTCCGCGGCGAACGCGCCGAGCAGCGCGATGCCGAACTCTCGTGCCGCGACGTGTTTGCGGCATCGCCACACGCCATCGAATGTATAGGCCCGGCCCTCATCGCGGAAGCGAGTGCCTCGCACGTGGGCTTCTGGAAGCTCTGAGCAACCAGCGACAATCGCCCACCATGCCGCCCAAAGCCCCGTCCATGACCGAACCCGAAGCCGATGGCAGCAGCAATGTCTCCGGTGCACTGCTCAGCCGCTCCAAGCAGGGGCGCGAGCGCATCCTGGGCGCGATCCGCGAGGCGGCCATCGCCGAGTTCAGCCGCCACGGCTTCAAGGGCGCATCCACCAAGGCCATCGCCGAGCGCGCGGGCCTGACCAAGCCGCAGCTGCACTACTACATCGCCAGCAAGGAAGAGCTGTACGAGGAGCTGCTGTACTCGGTGCTCAACGGCTGGTCGGGGGCCTTCCAGTTCGACAGCGAGAGCGACGACCCCAAGAAGGTGCTGAGCACCTATGTGCGCAAGAAGCTCGACTACGCACTGGACAATCCGGGGCTGTCGCGCATCTTCACCACCGAGGTGCTGGGCGGCGGGCGCAACCTGGGCCGGTACTGGCCCGTGGCCGTGAAGTCCACCCAGCAGAAGGTGGACCTGATCGACCGCTGGATCGCCGAGGGCCGCATGCGCCCGCTGGACGCGCGCCTGCTGCTGATGCAGATCTGGGGCATGACGCAGCACTACGCCGACTACGGCGTGCAGGTGCACATCATGCTGGGCCTGGCGCCCGAAGAGACCATCGACCGCGAACCCATCGTGCGCGAGCTCACCAATTTCGTGCTGCTGGGCTGCGGCCTGGCACCCGATTTCGCACCAGAGTGAACAGGCCTGCACTCTTGCGGGCGTAGCAGCAGCGCCCATACAGCGCTTTGACCCAGGGCAAGGCAGGCCACGGCCCGAAAGCCCTGCTGGCACAGCATTTGCAATAGTTTGACCAATCGATCAAATCAAGTGGTCAAACATGCAAAACCCAGCCACGGCAGCGCCCCTGCCCGCCACGGAACCGGCTTCCTTTGAACTGGTGCTTGCGCGCAGCCAGATGCGGCTGCCCGTGCAGCCTGGCGAAAGCATGGCCGATGTGCTGCAGCTCGCCGGCATCGCCATCGACACGCTGTGCGAACAGGGCGTGTGCGGCACCTGTGCCACGCGCTGGCTGGCAGGCGCGCCCGACCACCGCGACAGCTGCCTGAGCCCTGAGGAGCAGGCCACCCATGTAGCCGTGTGCTGCGCGCGCAGCCACGGCCCCACGCTCACGCTCGACCTTTGAAGAAGGAGCCCCCGCCATGCGCATCCTCGTGATCTATTGCCACCCGGTGGAGACCAGCTACAACGCGGCCCTGCATGCCGAGGTGGTGCGCAACCTGCGTGCGGCCGGCCACGAGGTGGACGACTGCGACCTGTATGCCGAGGGCTTCAACCCCGTGCTCAGCCGCGAGGAACGCCTGGGCTACCACGGGGTGCCGAGCAACCGCCTGCCGGTGCAGGGCTATGTGGACCGGCTGCTGTGGGCCGAGGCGGTGGTGTTCTGCTTTCCCACCTGGTGCTTCGGCATGCCGGCCATGCTCAAGGGGTTTTTCGACCGCGTGCTGATGCCCGGCGTGGCCTTCGACATCAGCGACCCGCAGAACGTCAAGCCCTCGCTCACGCACATCAAGCGCATCTCGGCCGTGGTCACCTATGGCCGCCCGCGCTGGACGGCCCTGCTCATGGGCGACCCGCCGCGCAAGTCCGTCACGCGCTACATGCGCCTGCTGACCGGTGGCAAGGCGCGCGTGGACTACCACGCCTACTACCACATGAATGTGGCCACGCCGCAGCGGCTGGCGGCCTTCAAGGCGCGCGTGGGCCAGGCCATGGCGCGCTTCGCATAAAGGCAGCACCGCATGCACGCATCCAACACCCCCGACCAGCTGCTGCGCGCGCGGCTGCCGCGCTGGCTGCTGCCGCACCAGTGGCCTACTCAGGGCAGCCTGCCCGCGCTGGCCGATGTGCACCTGGTGCAGGGCCGCATCGTATCCATCGCACCGCACAGCACCGCGCAGTCCACGCCGGCAGGCGCCACCTGGGACCTGGCCGGCGCCCTGGTGCTGCCCGGCCTGGTGGACGCGCACACCCACCTGGACAAGGCCTTCACCCTGCCGCGCATGGGCACCGTCAAGCCCGGCCTGCTGGGCGCCATCGAGGCCATGATGGTGGACCGCCAGGGCTGGACCGAGGCCGACATCCGCACCCGCGCCAGCCGCGCACTGCAGTGGGCCTACGAGGCCGGCACGGTGCACCTGCGCACGCACTGCGACTGGTGGGAGCCCGATGCCCAGCCCCTCGCCTGGAATGTGCTGCGCGCGCTGGCCCACGAATGGACGGGCCGCCTGCTGCTGGAGCGCGTGGCCCTGGTCCCCCTGCACCTGTACACCGAGCGCGCCACCGCCATGCGCCTGGCCGCCACCGTGGCCGACAGCGGCCCGGGCGCGCTGCTGGGGGGCTTCGTGCATTCCACCAACTGGGACCGACAGGCCCTGCGCCACCTGTTCGAGGCCGCGCAGCACCATGGCCTGAACGTGGACCTGCATGTGGACGAGGAACTGCACCCCGGCGCCCAGGGCCTGGCCAGCACGGCCGCGCTGCTGCAGGAGCTGCGCTTCGAGGGCCACGTGGTCTGCGGCCACACCTGCGCGCTGGCCGCACAGGACGAGGCCACCGCCTTGGCCACGCTCGACGCCGTGGCGCGCTGCCCCATCACCCTGGTCACCCTGCCCATCACCAACCTGCTGCTGCAGGACGCCACCACGGGCCGCACACCACGCCAGCGCGGCATCACCCTCGTCAAGGAGGCGCGTGCGCGCGGCATCCCGGTGCTGGTGGCCAGCGACAACATCCAGGACCCCTTCTGCCCCGTGGGCAGCCTGGACCCGCTGGAGGCCCTGGCCACCGGCGTGCTGGCGGCGCAGCTCGACGCGCCGTTCGACCGCTGGTCCGAGGCGCTGTGCCGCAGCGACTGGCTGCGCCGCGGGCCCGATGCCCTGCCCTTGCAGCCCGGCATGCCGGCCGACCTGATCGTCTTCCAGCAGGCCGATGGCTGGGGCTTTCCGTCGCGCACGCAGCAGCGCGTGGTGCTGCGCCAGGGCCGTGTCACCAGCGGCCATGCCAGCGCGGCGTGGCACGTGGCAGGTGCTGCGCCCGCCCCGTCTTCTCCCACCGCCATTCCCGCACGGAGCCTTGCATGACAACCGCGTCCACCATCCCCTCAGGCATTGCCCAACCCCTGGCCCGCTATGCCGTCTGGCGGCGCGCGGGCGACCTGGTGTTCCTTTCCGGGATCATCGCCGTGGACCCTGCGGCCAGCCGCATCGTGCGCGGCTATGCCGACATCCCCGACGAGGCGGCCACGCTGATCGGCCGCACGGGCGAGTTCAGCAGCGACATCAAGGAGGGGCCCATCCTGGCGCAGAGCTGGTATGTGCTCGACCGCATCCGCCAGACCATCGAGGCCGCGGGCGGCCAGATGTCCGACGTGTTCAAGCTGGTGCAGTACTTCAAGCACCTGGACCACTTCCCCCAGTACAGCCGCGTGCGCAAGCTGTTCTTCCCGGGCGAGCCGCCGGCCTCCACCGTGGTGGAGGTCACCGGCATGCTGCCCACCGCCGACATCCTCATCGAGGTGGAAGCCACGGCTTATCTGCCGCTGCGCTGACCTCCCGCACATCCCTCCATCCACGAAAGACCCGCCCCATGCTGCACGGCTACACCCCGCCCCACCGCTACCTGCCCTACCTGAGCTGGACCGAGATCGCCGACCTGCCGGACAAGGAGAACACCGTGATCGTGCTGCCCACGGGCGCCACTGAACAGCACGGCCCACACCTGCCCTGCGCGGTGGACACGGTGATCAGCGCGGGCGTGGTCGGCCATGCTATGGCGCGCCTGCCGGCCGAGGTGCCGGCCTTTGCCATGGCGCCCATCACCTACGGCAAGTCGGAGGAGCACCTGCACTTTCCGGGCACCGTCACGCTCAGCGGAGAGACGCTGCTGGCCACCATGAATGAGGTGGGCGAGTCGGTCTACCGCGCGGGCTTTCGCAAGCTGCTGTTCGTCAACGGCCACGGCGGCCAGCCCCAGGTGATGGAGATGTGCGCACGCGAGCTGCGCCTGCGCCATGGCGACTTCATCGTGGTGCCCAGCTTCACCTGGCGTGTGCCGCATGTGGCGGGCAAGTACCTGTCGGAGCAGGAAAAGAAGCTGGCCATGCACGCCGGCCATGCCGAGACGGCGCTGATGCTGGCCCTGGCGCCCGACACCGTGCACATGGAGCGCGCGGTGGTGAACTACCCGCCCGTGTTCGAGTCGCCCCTGCTGTCGCCCGACGGTCGCCCCGCCTGCGCCTGGAGCGCGCGCGACTTCGGGCCCAGCGGCATCATCGGCGACCCGCTGCCCGCCACGGCCGAGCAGGGCCACGCCATCCTCGATTCGCTGGCCGTGAGCTGGGCCGCCGCCATCACCGAGCTGTACCAGCTGCGCTGGGCCCCGCGCGCCGAAGCCACCTGGGGCCGCGCCAATCACACGGGCCATGTGGAGAGCTCCACCGCCCTGGCTTGAAACCTGCGAACGCAGCCGCATCCATCCCCCCTTTTCGTCCCTGTTCCCCCTCCACCACCTACCGGAGCACTGCCATGATGAAGAAGACCGCCTCCCGCCTTTCCAAACTTGGTGCAGCCGCGCTGCTCGCTGTGGGTGCCGCCGGCACCATGCAGGCCCACGCGCAGGAAAAGTTCACCTACATGACCAACTGGTACGCGCAGGCCGAGCACGGCGGCTTCTACCAGGCTGTGGCCACGGGCCTGTACAAGAAGTACGGGCTGGACGTGACCATCAAGATGGGTGGCCCGCAGGTCAACATCGTGCAGATGATGGCGGCCGGCCAGGCCGAGTGCGTGATGGGATCTAGCGACCTGCAGATGATCCAGATGCGCGAGGGCGGCGTGCCGGTGACCACGGTGGCGGCCGTCTTCCAGAAGGACCCGCAGGTGCTCATCGCGCACGACGACGTGAAGAAGTTCGAGGACCTGAAGGGCAAGACCATCCTCATCGCATCGTCGGCCCAGCGCGGCTACTGGCCCTGGCTGAAGGCCAAGTACGGCTTCAACGATGCGCAGACGCGGCCCTACACGTTCAACATCCAGCCCTTCGTGGCCGACAAGAACACTGCCCAGCAGGGCTACCTGACGTCCGAGCCCTTCGCCATCGCCAAGGCCGGAGTGAAGGCCAACACCCTGATGTTCAGCGACCAGGGCTACCCCGCCTATGCCACCACGGTGAGCTGCATGGACAAGACAGTCAAGGAGCGCGGCACCGCCGTCGCCTCCTTCGTGAAGGCCACCATGGAAGGCTGGAAGAGCTACCTGGCCGACCCGGCCCCGGCCAATGCCCTGATCAAGAAGGACAACCCGAACATGACCGATGAGCAGTTGGCCTACAGCGTGGCCAAGCTCAAGGAGATGGGCATGGTGACGGGTGGCGATGCGGCGAGCATGGGCATCGGCGTGATGACCGATGCGCGCGCCAAGGCGAGCTACGACTTCCTGGTGGAGGCCAAGCTGATCGATCCGGCCAAGGTGAAGCTGGCCGATACCTACACGACCTCCTTCACCAAAGACCTGAAGGTCATGCCCTGACCCTCGGATCGCCATTACTGCCCTGAAACAGCGCCCCGCTGCTTGCGGCGGGGCGCATCCATCGAAAGGCGCGCACCATGACCCCCACCGCCCCCGCTGATTCCCCCACCCTGGCGCCCGCGCCGCGCAGCACCCCTGCCGTGCAGGTGCTGTCGGCCGAGAAGACCTACCCCAACGGCACGCAGGCCTTGCTGCCGGTGGACCTGACCATCGAGGAAGGCGAGTTCGTCACCCTGCTCGGCCCCTCGGGCTGCGGCAAGAGCACCTTGCTGAAGATGGTGGCCGGCCTGCTGGAGCCCACCGACGGCCGGCTGCAGCTGTGGCACAAGCCCGTGGCCCAGCTCGACGAAAGCGGCAAGAAGATGGCCTTCGTATTCCAGTCGCCCACGCTCATGCCCTGGGCCAGCGTGCAGACCAATGTGCGCCTGCCGCTGGACCTGGCCGGCGTGCCGCGCCAGGAGGCCGATGGCCGTGTGACCGAGGCCCTGGCCCTGGTGGGCCTGTCGAAGTTTGCCAACGCGCTGCCGCGCGCCCTGTCGGGCGGCATGCAGATGCGCGTGTCCATCGCGCGCGGCCTTGTGACCCAGCCTGATCTGTTGCTGATGGACGAGCCCTTCGGTGCGCTGGACGAAATCACGCGCCACAAGCTCGATGCGGACCTGCTGGACCTGTGGCGCAAGAAGAAGCTCACGGTGATCTTCGTGACCCACTCGATCCACGAGGCGGTGTTCCTGTCGAGCCGCGTGGTGATGATGGCCGCGCGCCCCGGCCGCGTGGTGGAGGAGTTCCGCATAGCCGCGCCCTACCCGCGCACGGCGGACTTCATGGTCTCGCCCGAATTCAGCCGCTATGCCAAGCAGCTGCAGGACAGCCTGCTGCGCGCCAGCGCCGACACCGAGGAGACCGCAGCATGAGCACCCCCTACCCTGCAGCGCCCATCGCCGCGCCCTCAGCGGCTGAACGCAGCACACCCGTGCGCGCTGCCTCAGCCCCCAAGCCGCCAGCACCGCGCGTGCCGCTGATAGCCCAGCCCCGCGTGCAGCGCGTGGTCTACCCCGTGCTGGTGGGCCTGGTGCTCATTGCGCTATGGCAGGGCCTGGTCACGGCCATGGAGCTGCCGCCCTACCTGGTGCCCTCGCCCCTGCTCATGCTCAAGACGCTGTTCACCGACTGGGCGGCCCTGGGCGGATCGCTCTGGGTCACCGTCAAGATCACCGTGCTGGCCTTTGCCGTGGCCACGGTGGCCGGGGTGCTGATCTCGTTTCTGTTCGTGCAGAGCAAGCGCATCGAGACGGCGCTGTTCCCGTACGCCGTGCTGCTGCAGGTCACGCCCATCGTGGCGGTGGCGCCGCTCATCATCATCTGGGTGAAGGACCCGACCGCGTCGATGGTGATCTGCGCCGCGCTGGTGGCGCTGTTCCCCATCATCAGCAACACCACGCTGGGCCTGCGCAGCGTGGAGCCGGACCTGCAAAGCTACTTCCAGCTCAACCGCGCCACGCGCATGCAGACCCTGCTACGCCTGCGCATACCGAGCGCGCTGCCCTACTTCTTCGGCGGGCTGCGCATATCGAGCGGGCTGGCGCTGATCGGCGCCGTGGTGGCCGAGTTCGTGGCGGGCACGGGCGGCCAGGGCGCGGGCCTGGCCTACCAGATCCTGCAGGCGGGCTTTCAGCTCAACATACCGCGCATGTTCGCCGCGCTGCTGCTGATCTCGTTGACCGGTGTCGCCTTGTTCGCCCTGATGGCCTGGGGTACCCGGCTGGCCCTGGGCAGTTGGCACGCCAGCGAGAACTCGCACGACTGACCCTACCCCCCAACCGAACCGCATCCACTTTTTGACACCGCGCACGCGTGGTAGGGCCGCGCTTTGCCCGCCACCACCCGCCGCACCGACAGGAGAGACACATATGACCACCGTAACCGCCCCCCAACTGCCCGAACAACTGCCCGGCCTGGACTGGATTGCCGACCCGCTGCGCGTGGGCCGACTGTCGCAGGACTTCGCCTGGTTCAGCCCCGTGCTCAAGCGCGACCTGGCCGGCAAGCGCGGCGACGTGGCCGTGCGCCCGCGCACCGAGGATGAGATCCGCCAGGTGGTGGCGGCCTGTGCGCGCGCGCAGATCCCCCTCACCGTGCGCGGCAGCGGCACCGGCAACTACGGACAAAGCACCCCGCTGCATGGCGGGGTGATCCTGGACCTGTCGGGCTACAACGGCTTTGGCTGGGTGCGCGGCGCCGTGGGCCGGGCGCAGGCGGGCATCCGCCTGTCGGACTTCGACGCGCAGGCCAAGCCCCTGGGGCAGGAGCTGCGCTGGCTGCCCTCCACCTACCGCAGCGCCACGCTGGGCGGGCTGTTCGGCGGCGGCTTTGGCGGCGCTGGCTCCATCAACCACGGGCCGCTGGCCGCGCCGGGCAACGTGCTGGCCGTGCGCGCCATGACGGTGGAGCCCGAGCCCCAGGTCATCGAGCTGCGCGGCCCCGAAGCCATGCTGCTGCACCACACCTACGGCACCAACGGCATCGTGCTGGAGCTGGAGGTGGCGCTGACCCCCGCCGTGGCGTGGACGGAGTGCATCGTCACCTTCACCGACTTCGAGGCCGCGCTGGAATTCGCCGACCGCTTTGGCGCCGCACCGGGGCTGGAGAAAAAGGAGGTGTGCTTTCTGGCCGCGCCCATCCCGGCCTACTTCACCAGCCTGGCCGAGCACCTGCCCACAGGCTGCCACGCGGTGATGCTGCTGGTGGCCCCGCATTCCGAAGACGGCATGCGCGACATGGCCACCCGGTACAGCGGCACCGTCAGCTACCGCAAGACCGCCGACGAGGTGGAAAAGAGCCACAAGACCCTGCTCGAATACACCTGGAACCACACCACCCTGCATGCGCTGAAGGTGGACAAGACGCTCACCTACATCCAGAGCGGCTTCAACCCCGCCACCCGGCTGGAGCAGGTGAAGGCGCTGGAAAAGGCCCTCGGCGGCGAGGTGATGATGCACCTGGAGTTCCTGCGCACCAAGGAGGGCGCCTTCAACTGCAGCGGGCTGCAGCTCATCCGCTACAGCACCGAAGAGCGCCTGAACCAGATCATGCAGATCTACCGCGACCACGGCGTGCAGATCAACAACCCGCATGTGTACATCGTGGAGGACGGCAAGCAGAACAACCTGGATCCTGCCGTGGTGGGCACGAAGCGCCGCTTCGATCCGCAGGGCTTGCTCAACCCCGGCAAGCTGCGCAGTTGGACCTCCCTGTAGTGACGGGGGTTTTCTGCCATCGCCAATCCATCTGGTGGCGCCTTCCGATGGCCAGGGCGAAGCAAACGTAGGAACCGGCGCATGGGCGTGATGCCGGCCCCCGTGTCGGTGGGCGCGCACCTGCAAAAGACCCATGGGCTGGTGCAGGTGGGCACCACCCCCGACGCGCAGGAGCAGTTCCACCTGATCTACGGCGCGCGCAAGTTGATGCACCCGCTGCTCACGCGCCTGCTGGAGGCCGAGAAAAGCGGAATGCTATTGAATCAATAGCTGTTTGCGCTTATTGGAAAAGCGCTGGAGGCCAGTTTCATTCAAACCCCCAGGCGCCGCCGCCCACGCCAGCCCAGGGCGCCCAGCAGCGCCGACAGCAGCAGCACGCCCCACTCCGACAGCGTGGGGATGGCCTGCGCACCCACTACGGGTGGCGCGGCAAACAGCAGCATCGCGTGCGGGTCGGTGATCGCGCCCGGCGTGGTGGTGTCGCCGTCGCCCACGCCGTTGTCCGTCACGGTGAAGGTCAGCCGGTTACCCGCCACGCTACCGTGAGGGAACCACGTGGACGCCGGGGCGCCCACGCTGGCGGGGCCGAACTTGTGGGGCTGCAGGCCCGCCAGGCTGCCTGCGGGGTAGTCCATCTGCACCGTCAGCGTGGCGCCCGCGCAGCCCGTGGCGGCAAAGCGCAGCACGCCCAGCGGGGCCGTGGCGTTGGCGGGCAGGTTGTCGCCTGCGGTGGCAGCGCTCAACGCGAGGCTGCCCACCACGCAGCCCACCGGGCCGCCGCTGATGCCCACCACCACCTGCTGCCCCATGCCGCCGCCGGGCAGCGGCAGGCTGACCGGGCTCACGGTGTGCGTGATGCCCGCCAGGGCGCCCATGTTGTTGGCGTCGCCGCCGTAGCTGGCGGTGATGGCCTGCGTGCCCATGGGCAGGGTGTTCACGGCGCAGACGGCCGCGCCGCCGACGAGGGGCGCGGCCGCGCACAGCGGCACGCCGCCTGCGCTGAACGCCACCGTGCCCGTGGGGCTGTCCGCCCCGGACAGCGTGGCGGTGAAGGTGACGCTGGCACCTACGGGGCTGGGGTTGGCGCTGGCGGCCAGGGCCAGCGCGGGCGTGGCATGGGTGCTTGTCGGCAACGCGTCGGACACCATGCCGTTGACGAACACGCGCAGCGCGTAGCGGCCACGCGGCAACACGCCCGGCGCGGCCACGTCCACCGTGGTGGCCGACGATGCCGTGGGCGTGAGCCAGCGCGTGGCGCCGTTGTCCAGCCGCCGCAGCTGCACCAGCGGCAGCGGCGTGGGCGATGCGCCCGTGCCACCGCCGCTGGCCTCGCTGTCGCCGTGCAGGCGCAAGCCGCCCAGGGTGAAGGCGGTACCGTCCACGAGGCGGGCCGGGCCGCTGGCAAGCTGGGGCACGCGGGCCGCTGGCACGGTGCCTCCAGCGGGGTCATAGCGTTCGGCACTGGCCAAATTGCCACCGGAACCAATGCCGCCCGCGGCCAGCACGTGGCCCGAAGGCAACAGCACGCTGGCGTGCTGCGCACGGCCCGTGATCAGCGGTGGCGTGCTGGCCCAGGTGTTGGCAGCGGGGTCGTACAGCTGGCTGCCGCTTCGTGCCCCGCTGAGGTAGCCCCCAACCAACAGCACCTGGCCGCCGGGTAGGAGCATGGCCGTTGGATCGCTGCCGCCGGTACCTGAGGCCAGCGTACCCGCGGGCGACCAGGTGCCGGTCGCCGGGTCGTACAGCTCGGCGGTCAGCTCGGCGGTGGGGCTGTTGAAGGGGCCGGTGGCGCCGCCCGCCACCAGCACCTTGCCCGAGGGCAGCAGGGTCGTGGTGTGGTCGCTGCGCGGGATGGCCAGCGCGCCCGTGGCGGTCCAGGTGTCTGATTGGGGGTCGTAGATCTCCGCGAGGGCGGTGCGGCCACCGTTGGTGAACCCGCCCGCCACCAGCACGCGCCCATCGGGCAGCATCACGCTGCTGCCAAAGTAGTGCCGGACCGAGAGCATCGGCGCGCGCAATGCCCAGGTGTCGGTCGCGGGGTCGTAGAGCTCCACGGTGTTGCTGGATGGGCCTGTCCCGTTGGCCCCGCCGACCACCAGTACCTTGCCCGACGCCAGCAGCGCGGCGCCCCCGCCTCTGTGTGCGGCGTTCATGGGGCCGGTGGCCGTCCAGGTGTTGGTGTTCTCGTCGTAGCGCTCGGCGCTGGCACCTGTGCCGCTGGCCACCAGCAACTGGCCGGACGCCAGCAAGGTCAGGGTGGGCATTTCGCGGCTGGTGAGGTGGTTGGCGGCAGGGCTCCAGCTGTTGCCCACGGGGTCATACAGCCGTGCGGAGGTCGACAAACTGGTAATCGCCAACACCTTGCCTGACGGCAGCAGCGAGGCCCGCGTGACGCTGCCCCCCATGCCCATGCTGCCCGCCGCGCTCCACGCGCCGCTGGCGGGGGTGTAGACCTCCGTGCTGGCCAGAAGCGGGCCGGCGCCGGCGCCAGCCACGGCGAGCACCGTGCCATCGGGCAGCACCGTGGCCGTGTGGTAGAGGCGCGGGCTGGCCAGCGCGGGGGCCGCAGTCCAGCTGTTGGTGCCGGGGTTGAACAACTCGGCGCTGCCGAGCAGCCCATGGATCAAGTTGGAGCCTGCCGCGACCAGCACCGTGCCGTCGGGCAGCAGGCTGGCCGTGTGGCTGAAGCGCCCCGTGGTCAGCGGGCTGACGGCGGTCCAGGTGCCGGCACCGGGGTCGTACAGCTCGGCCTGGGCCAGGGCCAGGGCCAGGCTGTCGGCTCCGCCCACCACAAGGACCTGGCCGCTGGGCAGCAAGGTGGCTGTGTGGTCATAGCGCGCGGTGGCCAGCGTATTGCCGACGGTGGTCCAGGTGCCCAGGGCGGGGTCGTAGAGTTCGGCGCTATTCAAAGCGGCGCTGCCATTGGCCGTGCCCCCTGCGACGAGCACCTTGCCATCGGGCAGCAAGGTGGCCGTATGTTCAAAACGCGGCTGGGCCAGGGCGCCGGTGTCGGACCAGGCGCCCAAGCCGCCGTTCGCGGCGGGGTCGAAGAGCTCCGCCGGGCTGGTGGCTGGGCCGGGGGGCCATCCCCCCGCCACGAGTACCTTGCCATTGGCCAACAGCGTGGCGGTGGCTTCGCGGCGGGCATGGCCCAGGGCGCCAGCGGCGGCCCAGGTGCCAGTGGCGGGGTCATACAGCTCGGCACTGGCCAGGACAGCGCCATCCATGCCCCCCGCCACCAGCACCTTGCCGCTGGGCAGCAACGTGGCGGTGTGGCCTTGGCGCGCCGCAGCCATGGCGCCCGTGGCCGCCCAGGCGCCGGTGGCAGGGTCGTACAGTTCGGCGCTGGCGGTGCGCGCGTTGCCTGCCACTTGCCCACCGGCCACCAGCACCTTGCCATTGGGCAGTACGGTGGTGCTGTGGTCGCTGCGCGCGGCAGCCAGGCTGGCACCGCTGGCCCAGCCCACAGCCTGCGCCTGCGCAGCGCCCGCCTGGAGCAGCAGCCAGCCCCCCAGCAGCCAGGCCAGACACAAGGCGGCACGGTGGCGCGCGGACAGCAGGTTTCTTGGCATGTTTTGACCTCCGGCGCTTATCCATTCAGCGCAAGCAGCTATTGTTTTGATAGTTCTTCAGCCATGCGCCTGCGCACAGGCGAGTGGTGCGCGCGATGCTGCCATCGCGCCGGGCCGTTGTCTGTCCTCAGAACTGATGACATCACACAGCTCACCATAATATGGGCGCGGCGCCCCGTCATGTGCACGATCGCAGTCGTCACGAACCCGGGGGGGCAGTCAACGAGGTGGAAGCCACGGGAAGGCAACCAAGGAAAAGACAGAGGACAACCTTCGGTTCACGACGGCGCATGGTTCCTCTGGGTCGACACGCGCCGGTCACACACCAAACCGGTCACTCGCACCGGTATCCCCGTCGGCAACGATCGAACGCCCGGTCTCGGCGGAGCAGTGGCCGTCGGTGCGGCTGCCCGTCGATTGACCGCTCAATACGAAGCCGTCGCTCAGGTTGTCGACGCGAATGACTTGGTACAGCCTGTAGCTGACCTTGAAGTACGACCGCAGTGGTCAATGGCAAAGTGCGTTATTGCTCACTTCCAGTTCAAACCTCTGTGGCTGGTGCTCAGCTAAATGGCGTTCATGCGAGGTGCTCCTCAGGTTCACGGTCGCGGGTGCCGAAATCTAAAGTTGAATGGCGGAACAACGAAAGTAGAGTGGCGTTCCGCACGTTCCGCAACATCCGCAGTAACAGACAGCCGAAATGTGCGCGGCGTCTTGAAACCGCCACAAATGCCCGTATCATTAGCACTCACCACAGACGAGTGCTAACACCGCACCGCCTGCCGGAAATTTCGCAGCGCCTGGACCCCCGGGTGCTGGTAAGTCAGCTTTTTTTCACTGAAAACAGGAGCAATGCAATGAACCTTCGCCCTCTGCACGATCGCGTGATCGTCAAGCGTATCGAAAGCGAAACCACGACCGCCTCCGGCATCGTGATCCCTGACAACGCCGCTGAAAAGCCCGATCAAGGTGAAGTGCTGGCCGTTGGCCCCGGCAAGAAGAACGACAAGGGCGAACTGATCGCCCTGAACGTGAAGGTCGGCGACCGCGTTCTGTTCGGCAAGTACTCGGGCCAGACCGTCAAGGTCAAGGGCGACGAACTGCTGGTCATGAAGGAAGACGACCTGTTCGCAGTCGTCGAGAAGTAATCCTTTCTCCTTCGGTTTACTCACTTTTTCATAGCTGCTAGCGCTTTACCAATAAGCGCTAGAAGCATTTTTGATTCAAATCTTGTAGGAGCCAAACATGGCAGCAAAAGACGTAGTTTTCGGCGGCGAAGCCCGCGCACGCATGGTTGAAGGCGTGAACATCCTGGCCAATGCGGTCAAGGTGACCCTGGGCCCCAAGGGCCGCAATGTGGTGCTGGAGCGCTCGTTCGGCGCCCCTACCGTGACCAAGGACGGTGTGTCCGTGGCCAAGGAAATCGAACTCAAGGACAAGCTGCAGAACATGGGCGCCCAGCTCGTGAAGGAAGTGGCCTCCAAGACCAGCGACAACGCTGGTGACGGCACCACCACCGCCACCGTGCTGGCCCAGGCCATCGTGCGCGAAGGCTTCAAGTACGTGGCCGCCGGCATCAACCCGATGGACCTCAAGCGCGGTATCGACAAGGCCGTGACGGCCCTGGTCGCCGAGCTGAAGAAGGCTTCCAAGCCCACGACCACCTCCAAGGAAATCGCCCAGGTGGGCTCGATCTCCGCCAATTCCGACGAAACCATCGGCAAGCTGATCGCTGACGCCATGGACAAGGTCGGCAAGGAAGGCGTGATCACCGTGGAAGACGGCAAGTCCCTCGACTCCGAACTGGACGTCGTGGAAGGCATGCAATTCGACCGCGGCTACCTGTCGCCCTACTTCATCAACAACCCAGAAAAGCAATCCGCGATTCTGGACAACCCCTTCGTGCTGCTGTTCGACAAGAAGATCAGCAACATCCGCGACCTGCTGCCCACGCTGGAGCAAGTCGCCAAGGCCGGCCGTCCGCTGCTGATCATTGCCGAAGAAGTCGAAGGCGAAGCCCTGGCGACGCTGGTGGTCAACACCATCCGCGGCATCCTGAAGGTCGTGGCCGTCAAGGCTCCAGGCTTTGGCGACCGCCGCAAGGCCATGCTGGAAGACATCGCCATCCTGACGGGCGGCAAGGTCATCGCTGAAGAAGTGGGCCTGACCCTCGAAAAGGTGACCCTGGCCGACCTGGGCCAGGCCAAGCGCATCGAAGTGGGCAAGGAAAACACGATCATCATCGACGGCGCTGGCGCTGCGGGTGACATCGAAGCCCGCGTCAAGCAAGTGCGCGTGCAGATCGAGGAAGCCACGTCCGACTACGACCGCGAAAAGCTGCAAGAACGCGTGGCCAAGCTGGCTGGCGGCGTGGCCGTGATCAAGGTCGGCGCTGCCACCGAAGTCGAAATGAAGGAAAAGAAGGCCCGCGTGGAAGACGCGCTGCACGCAACGCGCGCAGCTGTGGAAGAAGGCGTTGTGGCCGGTGGTGGCGTGGCCCTGCTGCGTGCCAAGCAAGCCGTGGGTGACTCGATCAAGGGTGACAACGCTGACCAGGAAGCCGGTATCAAGCTGGTGCTCAAGGCCATCGAAGCGCCCCTGCGCGAAATCGTGAACAACGCCGGCGGCGAAGCCTCGGTGGTGGTGAACGCTGTGTTGGCCGGCAAGGGCAACTACGGCTTCAACGCTTCGAACGACACGTACGGCGACATGCTCGAGCTGGGCATCCTGGACCCCACGAAGGTCACCCGCACGGCCCTGCAGAACGCTGCCTCCGTGGCATCGCTGCTGCTGACGACCGAAGCCATGGTTGCCGAAGCACCCAAGGACGAGGCCGGTGCTGGCGGCGGCATGCCCGACATGGGCGGCATGGGTGGCATGGGCGGCATGGGCATGTAATGGCCGGCCGCTCCGGGTGGAGCCCAGGTTCTGCCCGGTAGCCCACAAAAAACCCCACAGGTCGCAAGACCTGCGGGGTTTTTTACTTGGACCACGTGAAGCACATCGTGGCGCGGGCCGCTCTTTCGACATTTGTATCGCGATTCACTGCGCAGCGCCAGCCCAGAGCAAAGGGCCCGGCCTTCGCATGGGCACTGTCCCGTGCCAGTGCCGCCGTGCAAGGGCCGCCCCGCCGCATGGGCGGCGTCCCCCTCGGGGAAGACGCGAAGCGGCTCAGGGGGGTTAAAACCTATATGTCGCGCTCAGCACCACGTTGCGGCGCGTGGCCCACCAGCAGTCACCGCGCGACAGGCAGGTGCTCATGTACTTCTTGTCGGCGAGGTTGCTGATGTTGAGGGCATAGCGCCAGTCCTGGGTGTCGTAGGCCAGCAGGGCATCGACCACCCCGGCGGACGGAACCTCGGGGCCGGTGCCGTCGCGGAACGACGACAGCCAGCGGTAGCCCGCGCCCGCCGAGAAGCCGCGCACACCGCCGATGGAAAAGCGGTACACGCCCCACACGGCGGCCTGGTGGCGGGGAAGCCCTTCCAGCAGGGGATCGACGTCCGTGTAGTTGTAATGGGCCGTCAGGTCGAAGGCCGTGGCCACGCGGGCCTTGTACTCCAGCTCCAGGCCCTTGTTGCGGGTCTGGCCCACCTGCAGCGAGTTGTCGGGGTTGGTCGGGTCGGCCACCTTCTGGTTCTTTTCCTTGAGGTCGTACACCGCCGCCGTGAATTGCGTGAAGCTGCCCGCGGGCGCGTACTTCACCCCCACCTCGATCTGCTCGCCCTGCAGCGGCTTGAAGCGCTGGCCATAGGCGTTGGTGCCGCTCACGGGGCTGAAGGACTCTGCGTAGCTGATGTAGGGCGTCCAGCCCCCGGCCAGCTGGTACATCACGCCCAGGCGCTTGGTGGTGTCGCTCGTGCGGTCATCCGGCTGGCCCGCCAGGCCGTTCACGGCGCGGTCGTGGCGCAGGCCGGCGATGAAGATCCACGGGCCCCACTTCATCTGGTCCTGCACATACAGGCCGCTTTGGCGCTGCACGTTCTCGGGCCTGGCGATGAGCGTGGGATTCAGGCGGTGGCCGTACACCGGCGCATAGGCGTCGATGGGCGTGTTGTAGGCATCGTCCGCCTCGTTCTTGTTCTCGGTCTGCCGGTTCCAGTCCACGCCCAGCAGCAGCTGGTGGCTCAGCGCGCCGGTGGTGAGGTTGCCCTGCAGGTGGGTGTCGACCGCGGCCATGCGCGTGCGCGTGATGTTCTTGCCGTAGATGCGGCCCGTCAGGCGCTGGCTCACGGGGTCCCAGCCGAACCCGCCGGGGACCGTGAAGAAATCGGCGTAGTGGTAGCCGCCGCGGTTCTCGTTGCGCGCCAGGCGCAGGTTCTGGCGCACCGTCCAGGCATCGTTGAAACGGTGCTCGAACAGGTAGCCGATGGATTCGCGGTCGCTGTCGTAGTAGTCGCCGGGCTCGCCGATGAAGCGGTTGATGGGCAGCATGCCATTGGGGTTGGGCAGCAGCGTGCCCGACCAGGGCAGGAACTGCGCCGTGCTGCCCGTGCGGTCCTGCTGCCAATGGGCCTGCAGGGTGAGCGACGTGGCGGCATTGGGCCGCCAGGCGAGCGAGGGCGCGATCAGGCGCCGGTCGTTCTGCACGTAATCGGTCTGCGTGTCCGCATCGCGCGCCACGGCCACCAGGCGGTACGACCATTCGCCGTCCTGGGTGAGCGGGCCGGTCAGGTCGGCCTGCAGCTGCTTGCGGTTCCAGCTGCCGATCTGCACGCCCACCTCGCGCTGCGCCTCTTGCAGGGGGCGCTTGCTCACCATGTTGACCACGCCGGCCACCGTGCCTGCGCCGAACAGCATGCCCGAAGGGCCGCGCAGCACCTCGAGGCGCTCCAGCGTGTAGGGCTCGGCGGGGGTGCTGCTGGTGTACCAGTTGTAGTTCTGGCGCAGTCCGTCGAGGTAGGTGTCTGGCGAGCTGCCGCGCACGCGCACGCTGTCGGAACGGCTGTCAAGGCCGTAGGCGTCGCTGCGCACGCCCGCCGCGTACAGCAGCGCCTCCTGGAACGTGGTGGCCCCCTGGTCCACCAGCTGGTCGCGGGTGACCACGGTGACGGACTGCGGGGTTTCCGACAGCGGCGTGTCGGTCTTGGTGGCGGTGGCTGCATTGCGCGCGCGGTAGCCCACCACCGGGCCGGTAGCCGTCTCCTTCTCCGCGCTGGCGTCGACGCGCACCTCGGACAGCGTGGCCGCCGCGCCCTGTGCCACCGCCCAGGTAGGGGCCAAACCGAAGGCCAGCGCGATGCCCATGCAGACCGCCGTCTGCCGATGTTGGATTGCCATGATTTTTCAGAATGGAAGTAAGAATGATTACCATTTTAAAAATCAAAGCAGCCTCCTGGACGGATCCGGCGCGGGATGTCGTACAACGACAACATCCCTGGCCCCCGATTTTTTCCTGAATTCATCAAATTTAATAGCGGCTTGCGCTTGTATATCAAGCGTCAGGGCCACTTTTATTCACGATCCGGGCGGCGGACTCCCTCTAGAAGAACCAGGGCGATGCCCATGTGCCCAAAAGCGCGGCCCCAACAAAAAAGCCCGCCGGCCGTAAGGCAAGCGGGCTTCGCGGGTTGCAGGCCAGGCGGGCCTGCCTGGCGCGGGATCAGCCCTCGCTGGGCTGCACCCACCAGTAGATCAGCACCAGCACACCGATGCCGGTCAGGGTCAGCAACTGCCACCAGCCCGAGCGGCCGATGTCATGCAGGCGGCGCGCGCCCACGGCCAGCCCGGGCAGCACCAGCGCGAGGGAGACGATGCCGGAGATCACGTCGCCCAGGAAGCTGGCGACCACCATCACCGCGACCTGGAACAGAAAGAACCACCAGAACTCGGAGCGCACGGCGCGACCCGAGAAACCCGCGTACTGCGTCAGGCAGCTTTTGACAGCCGAAACAAAATCCATACAGAACTCCCTCTCTTTGAAACGTGAAGCCGTTGTGGCAGGGCCAAGCCCCGCGCCATGATAGGGGCGCACAGGGCATCCAGTCCACACGTCCCACCATCCCATCGGCGGCCCCACGCCCGGCAGCCGGGCCACAGGGCAAATTTTGCTTCTTTTTTTATAGCTTGCAGCGCTTGCCGGATAAGCGCTGACGGCCTATTTGAGCATGAATCCTGGTGCTCACGCGGACTTGCGCAACGCATGCGTGTCGCGCGCCAGCTGGGTGATGCGCGCCCAGTCGCCCGCACGCACGGCGTCGGCGGGGGTCAGCCACGAGCCGCCCACGCAGCGGACGTTGGGCAGCGCCAGGTAGTTGGACGCGGTGGCCTGGGTGATGCCCCCCGTGGGGCAGAAGCTCACCTGGCCGAACGGGCTGGCCCAGGACTTGAGCAGCGGGATGCCGCCCGCGGCCTCCGCCGGGAACAGCTTGAGGAACGAAAACCCGTCCGCCAAGGCCGCCATGATCTCGCTGGACGTGGCCACGCCCGGCAGCAGTGGCAGGTTGAGCCCCTTGCAGGCGCTGCCCACCTCGGACGTGTAGCCAGGGCTCACGGCAAAACGCGCCCCGGCCTCGCTGGCGCGCCGCGCATCGTCGGCGTTGAGCACCGTGCCCACGCCCACCACCGCTTCGGGCAACTGGCGCGCGATGGCGGCGATGGCGGGCAGGCCGGCGGCGGTGCGCAGCGTCACCTCCAGCACCTTCACGCCACCGGCCAGCAAGGCCTCGGCCAGGGGCAGCGCGTCTTCCACGCGGTCGATCACGATGACGGGAATGACCGGGCCATGGCTGGCGATGTCGAGAGGATTCATGGGTTTGTGCTCCTTGGTGTGTTCGGTGTCGGATGCCGCAAGCGGCCTACAAAACTAGCGCGGCGCGATGCCAGTGCACCCGTGGAACGGGCTTTGCCAGGCCACCGGGTGCGTCCCCCTCCCGCGCGGGGAGGGAGGAGGAAGGCGCGCAGCGACTCAGGGGGTGCATCCTGCTACAGCCATGTGCAGGCGCCTTGTTCCGCACCGCCCGCGTGGCGGCGGAAGTTGGTGAAGAGTTCGCGGCCGAAGCCGGTGGCGGGGGGCGCGGTGTAGGGCGCCAGGGGGCGGGCGGCCCAGGTGGCCTCATCGACCAGCACATCCAGCGTGCCGGCCACGGCATCCACCCGCACGATGTCGCCATCCAGCACCTTGGCCAGCGGGCCGCCGGCCAGCGCCTCGGGCGTGACGTGGATGGCGGCGGGCACCTTGCCCGACGCGCCGCTCATGCGGCCGTCCGTCACCAGCGCCACCTTGAAGCCCTGGTTCTGCAGCACCGCCAGCGGCGGGGTGAGCTTGTGCAGCTCGGGCATGCCGTTGGCCTGCGGGCCCTGAAAGCGCACCACGGCCACCATGTCCTGCTGCACCTCGCCCGCGCTGAACGCGGCCAGCAAGGCCTCCTGCGAATCGAACACGCGCGCGGGCGCCTCAATGACGTGGCGGTCTTCGGGCACGGCCGAGACCTTGATCACCGCGCGGCCCAGGCGCCCCTGCAGCAGGCGCAGGCCGCCCGTGGGGGAAAACGGATGGGACACCGGGCGCAGCACGGTCTCGTCGCCCGACACCGCCGGTGCGCCCTGCCCGCCCGCGGCGATGCCGCCCGCGTTCACACTGCCCACGCCCGGGTGCATGAAGCCCCCTTGCAGCAGTTCGCGCAGGATCCATGCGGGCCCGCCCGCGGCCTGGAACTGATTCACGTCGGCATCGCCATTGGGGTACACGCGGGCCAGCAGCGGCACGGCGGACGACAGCTCGTCAAAGTCCGACCAGTCGATCAGGATGCCCGCGCTGCGCGCAATGGCCACCCAGTGGATCAGGTGGTTGGTGGAGCCCCCCGTGGCCAGCAAGGCCGCCATGGCATTGACGATGCAGCGCTCGTCCACCATCCGCCCGATGGGCGTGAAGCGCTGGCCGCGCTTGCCGATGTCGAGCACGGTGCGCACGGCCTGGCGCGTGAAGGCTTCGCGCTCCTCGGTGCCGGGCGGTGCAAAGGCCGCGCCGGGCACGTGCAGGCCCATGGCCTCGAGCAGCATCTGGTTGCTGTTGGCCGTGCCGTAGAAAGTGCAGGTGCCAGGGCTGTGGTACGCGGCGGACTCGGCCTTGAGCAGTTCGTCGCGCCCCACCAGCCCTTGCGCGTACTGCTCGCGCACCTTGGACTTGTCCTTGTTCGACAGCCCCGTGCCCATGGGGCCCGCGGGCACGAACACGCAGGGCAGATGCCCGTAGTGCAGCGCGCCGATGAGCAAGCCGGGCACGATCTTGTCGCACACGCCCAGCAGCAGCACGCCGTCGAACACATCGTGGGACAGCGCTACCGCAGTGGCCATGGCAATGGCGTCCCGGGAGAACAGGGACAACTCCATGCCGGGCGTGCCCTGCGTCACGCCGTCGCACATGGCGGGCACGCCGCCCGCCACCTGCGCGGTGGCGCCGTGGCGCGCGGCCTCGTCACGCAGGATGGCGGGGTAACTCTGGTACGGCTGGTGGGCCGACAGCATGTCGTTGTAGGCCGTGACCACGCCAATGTTCGGCGCCTTTTCGACCGTGATCTTGAACTTGTCGGCGCCAGGCAGCGCCGCATAGGCATGGGCCAGATTGGCGCAGCCCATGCGCTCCTGGGTGGGTTTGCGGGCCAGCATGTCGTCGATGCCGGCGAGGTAGGCAGAGCGGGTGTCCGTGCTGCGCTGGATGATGCGGGCCGTCACGCGCGCTACGACTGAATGCATGGGATGCTCCATCGGTGGGTAAGCCCTCGGATTGGATACGGGGCTACTGTTTGAGTGCCCTAGAATGTAACTCGATAACCATCTCACTTCAACCCATGACCCTGCAGCGCCTGCCCCTTCCGCCCTCCGAGCTGGGCGAATCGCCGTTCTGGCACCCTGAGGAAAACTGCCTCTACTGGTGCGATATCCAAGGATTCACGGTGAACGCCTGGCGCCCGGCGGACGGCCAGCACCGGCAATGGAAGACCCCCAGCGAACCCGGCTGCTGCGCACCCGCCGCGGACAAAAAGATAGTAATCGGGTTACGGGACGGCTTTTACCTGCTGGACACCACCACCGGCGCGTTCACCCTGCTGGCCCTGCTGCCCCCCGCCCGCCACGACACCCGCGTGCTGCGCCTGAACGATGGCCGCTGCGATGCGGCGGGCCGGTTCTGGGCGGGGTCGGTCATCAGCCCGCGCACGGCCCCCGACGCCGCGCTCTGGCGCCTGGAGGCGGCCGAGGGCGGTTACCGCGTGCACTACATGGCGGGCGACAACTTCACCGCCAACGGCCTCGCGTTCAGCCCCGACAACCGGTATCTGTACTGGTCCAACACCCCGGAGCACCGCATCGACCGGTTTGACTTCGATGTGGCGACGGGCGCCATCGCCAACCGACAGCCCTGGGTGCAGTTCGGCCGCAAGGTGGAAGGCCAGCGCTACGGCGGCCGGCCGGATGGCGCGGCGGTGGATGTGGAAGGCAACTACTGGGTGGCGATGTACGAGGGGGCCTGTGTGCTGCAGCTGTCTCCAGCGGGGCAAGTGCTGCAGCGCATTGAAGTGCCAGTGCAGTGCCCGACCATGGTGTGTTTTGGAGGGGCGGATTTGCGGACGCTGTACATCACGTCGGCGCGGGCGGGAAGGCCGGTGGAGGAACAGGAGGCGGCGATTCCTGCGGGGTCGCTCTTGAGCGTACGGGTCACGGTGACCGGTCTTCCGGTGAACCGCTTCAAGGCCTGAACCGGGCAGGCGAAGGCGCGAGGGGCGGGGCCTCGCGGCACATTGCCCATTCAAAGTTGAGCGCAGTAGACGTCGCGACTGCCGAACTTACCGGGTGAGCACCGGGCGGGGGCCAGCGCGACTTTTCAACCCTTGCTCCCAGTCCGTCCGCCGGGTCCGCATCAGGATCAGCACACCCAGAACCGTTCCGATGGGGAATGCAAAAAGCAGCAGGATTCCGAGAGTTCGCGATAAATTCCGACCCCACAAATGGCCGGAGCGGACACCACGCAATGCGGCGCAATGAAGCACGAAAGGCGTGCCGAAGATGCCCGCAAGAATCAACACTCCGCTTCCACTCGCGTTGTCACCGGCCAAGTAAATGACGCAAAGCAGCGCCGCGCCGATGCCGTAGAAGATTGACAGCCCGAAGTGGATTCGGGCGAGCGACCTGTTCATGAACTGCTCCTTTTGGCGGGATCGTTCCTGTGCACCATACCGCCCCGCCATGCATGCGCCGCCGCAGCCGCGTGCGGTGCCAGCCGAGGCGACGAAGCCCACCCACGGCTCAATCACCCGTTTTCATCGCCCCCAGCACGTCATAACACGCCCCCATGTTGTGATAGTCCACCTTCCCCGCGTTGCTCTTCTCTCGCGTGTGGTTGCGGTTGGCACCGTCGAGGACGCGAAACCACGCGCCGTGGTCGTGGTCCACGAAGTGCTCCCAGCAATACGCCCAGATTCGGTCGTACCAGTCCCAATAGCGCTCGTCGCCGGTGCGCACAGCCAGCACCGCCGCAGCCGCCATGCTCTCGGCCTGCACCCAGTGGTATTTGCCGTCGTCGCAGATGCTGCCGTCGGGCGCCATGCCGTAGACGATGCCGCCGTGCACGGCATCCCAGCCCTTCTCCAGCGCTGTGTCGAAGAAGAAGCGCGCGCAGGGCAGATGCCAGTCCGCCGGCGCCAGGGCGTCCAGTTGCAGCAGCAGCTTGGCCCATTCGGTCTGGTGGCCGATCTGGTAGCCCCAGGGGCGGAAGATGTTGCTGCGGTCGTGGCGGTTGTAGTCCCAGTCCACCGACCAGTCGGCGTGGTAGTGCTCCCACACCCAGCCCTCGGCAGCAGGGGCCGAGGTGCGGTCCGACAACGCGGCCTGGCGCTGGCAGATGCCCTGCGCGAGCAGTTCGGCGCGCTGGATATAGCGCTGCTCGCCGGTGGCGCGAAAAGCCGAGATCATGGCCTCACAGGCGTGCATGTTGGCGTTCTGGCCCCGGTAGTCCGCCAGCACCCAGTCGGGCGACGCCTCATCGGCGTACAAGCCCTGCGCGGGCTGCCAGAAGTGCTGCCCGGCGGTGTCGAAGGCATCGGCCAGCCAGCCGCGTGCCTCGGGCACTCCGGCCTCCAGCGCCCGTGCATAGGCCAGCATCACGAACGCCATGCCGTAGCAATGCCGCGTGCCATCCAGCACCGTGGCACGGCCGCCCTGCCAGTCGATGAGCCAGGCGTAGCCGCCGGTGGCGGGGTCGAGGAACGCAGTGCGCAGAAACTGCAGCGCGTGCACCATGCCGCTCTGGTAGCGCGCCTCGCCCGTGGTGCGGTAGAGCATGGCATGGGTGACCACAAAACGCGTGGCGCTGACCAGGTGGCGGGTGCGCGTGTCGTACACCGTGCCGTCGTCCAGGAAGAAGTGGTACATGCCGCCACTCGCGTCGGTGGCCACGGGCTCGTAGAACGCCATGGTCTGGCGGATGTGCGCGCGCAGGAAGTCGGCGGACCGGAAATCCGGCCGGGGTGCGGTCATGGTGTCTCCTCGAAAAATCGCCAGTGCCCGTGGTCGCGCCGCCGCAGGACGGCCGCCACCGGTCTTTGTCAAATGCCGGCGCGCAGCCGGGCGAGCAACCCGGCGGTGGAGCCGTCGAGCCCTGCGGCATCGCCGCTGGCCAGGCGCGCCTCGATGTCCTTGGCCAGCACCTTGCCCAGTTCCACGCCCCACTGGTCGAAGCTGTTGATGCCCCACAGGCTGCCGCTCACGAACACGCGGTGTTCCTGCAGCGCGATCAGCGCGCCCAGCGACGCGGGGGTGAGCGCATCCAGCAGCAGGAAGGTGCTGGGCCGGTTGCCCGGGAAGTGGCGGTGGCCGTCCTCCCCGTCCTTGCCCACCATCAGCGCCTGGGCCTGCGCCAGGGCGTTGGCCAGCAGCTTGTCGTGGTGGCCTTCCAGGGGATGGGTGGGCTGGCGCACGGCGATGAGCTCCAGCGGCAGCACGTCGGTGCCCTGGTGCAGCATCTGGAAGAACGCGTGCTGGCCGTTGGTACCCGGCTCGCCCCACAGCACGGGCGACGTGGCATAGGGCAGCGGCTGGCCGTCCAGCCCCACGCGCTTGCCGTTGCTTTCCATCTCGAGCTGCTGCAGATAGGCCGGCAGGCGGCGCAATGCCGCGTGGTAGGGCGCGATACAGCGGCTGGTGAAGCCATGGAAGTTGCGGTACCAGATGTCCAGCAGGCCCAGACGCACCGGCAGGTTCTGCGCCAGGGGCGCCGTGCGAAAGTGCTCGTCCATGGCGTGCGCTCCGGCGAGCAGATCGCGGAAGCCCGCCGAGCCAATCGCGATCGCGATGGGCAGGCCAATGGCCGACCACAGCGAATAGCGCCCGCCCACCCAGTCCCAGAAACCGAAGGTGGTGGTGATGCCCAGCGCCTTCGCGGCATCGACATTGGTGGTGAGCGCCGCAAAGTGGCGCCCCACATCCTGACCGCCTTGCGCCGCAAACCAGGCCAGCGCCGAGCGCGCGTTGGTCATGGTTTCTGCGGTGGTGAAGGTCTTGGAGGCGATGAGGAACAGCGTGTTCTCGGCCTTGAGCGACTGCAGCACCGTGTGCAGTTCGTGGCCGTCCACGTTGGAGACAAAGTGCAGCCGCTTGCCCCGCGCGCGGAACTGCTCCAGCGCCAGCACCGCCATGTGCGGGCCCAGGTCCGAACCGCCGATGCCGATGTTCACCACGTCGGTGATGGCGCCATCCGCACGCACCGTGTCGGCATAGGCCAGCATGGCATCCAGCGTGGTGTGCACCTGGGCCAGCTTCTGCGCGATGTCCGGCCCGTCGCCGGGCAGCGCCAGGCCCCGGGGCCGGCGCAGCAGCGTGTGCAGCACGGCGCGCCCTTCGGTGCTGTTGATGGGCTGGCCGCCGAACATGGCGTCGCGGTGCTGTTCCAGGCCACAGGCACGGGCCATGTCCAGCAGCAGCGCCTCGGTGGCGGCGTCCCACAGGTTCTTGGAAAGATCCGCAAACACCTCGGGCGCGTGCTGGCTGAAGTGCCCAAACCGCTGCGCATCGCTGGCAAAGGCCTCCCGCAGGTCCAGACGGCTGCCATCTGCGGTGAACGCGGCCTGCAACTGAGGCCACTCTAGGGTTTGGTCGCAACGGAGGGAGGGCATGGTGGATTCAGGATATCGGGGAGGTGAAAACCGGCGAGATAGTAACTTGATTACACAATTTTTCCGATACTTTTCTGCGCACGAACTGTCAAAAAACGTTTACAGCCTCTACAGCTACACAACCCAATGTAACGAGATTACAATTTCCAGCCTCAGACGCACAACAACACCCTGATATGGAGACCCCATGAGTTTTGACCTTGTCCTGTTCGGTGGAACAGGTGATCTGGCGTGGCGCAAACTCATGCCGGCGTTGTTCCAGGCGTTCCGGCACGGAACGCTGCCCGAGGGAGGCCGCATCATTGCGGTGGCGCGCGACGAGCTGAGCCATGAACAATACCGCAGCCTGATCCAGTCGCGCTTTGACAGCGTGGATCTGGCCAAGCGCCCCACCCCGGACGAGTTCGAACGCTTCGGCGCCCTGCTGCACTACCTGCGCATGGACCTGTCGCAAACGCAGGACTACGCGCGCCTGGCCACCTTGCTGCACGAGCGCGCCGCCGACACCGTGGTGATGTACGTGGCCACCGCGCCCAGCCTTTTCACCAACGTGTGCGAACAGATCGCCGCCGTGGGCCTGAACGGCCCCGCCACCCGCGTGGTGCTGGAAAAGCCCCTGGGCCACGACCTCAAGTCCAACCAGGCCATCAACGACACGCTGCGCCGCGTGCTCAAGGAAGAGCAGGTCTTTCGCATCGACCACTACCTGGGCAAGCCCGCGGTGCAGAACCTGTTTGCGATGCGCTTTGGCAACGCGCTGTTCGAGCCACTGTGGCGGCGCGAGAACATCGCCAACATCCAGATCACCATCGCCGAGGAGCTGGGCGTGGAAACGCGCGGCGCCTTCTACGACCAGACCGGCGCGCTGCGCGACATGGTGCAGAACCACGCGCTGCAGCTGCTGTGCGCCATCGGCATGGAGCCGCCCATCAACTCCAGCGCCAATGCGATCCGCGACGAGAAGCTCAAGGTGCTGCAGTCGCTCAAGCCCTGGAGCATGGAGACCATTGGCCAGCACGTGATCCGCGGCCAGTACGCCGCGGGCAAGACCCACGGGCACAACGTGCCGGGCTACCTGCAGGAAAAAGGCGTGGCCAGCGACAGCACCACCGAGACCTTCGTGGCGCTGCGCACCGAGATCAGCAACTGGCGCTGGGCCGGCGTGCCGTTCTACATCCGCACCGGCAAGCGCCTGGCGGGGCGCGATGCGCACATCGTCGTCAACTTCCGCCCCGTGCCGCACCCCATCTTCAAGATGCCCTCGGGCGCGGTGAACCGGCTGGTGATCAACCTGCAGCCCAGGGACGGCCTGGAGCTGCACCTGCTGGCCCAGGGCGCGGCCCAGCACCAGACCGAACCCGCGCTGTCGCAGGTGGCGCTGAACCTGGACTTCGACCAGCGCTTCGGCACCGAGCGCGTGGGCGCGTACGAGCGCCTGCTGCTGGACGTGATCGCCGGGCGGCTGAACCTGTTCGTGCGCAGCGACGAACAGGAGGAAGCCTGGCGCTGGGTGGAGCCCATCCTGCAGCACTGGAAGAACGACCCCGCGGGCCCGCGGCCGTACGCACCGGGCAGCTGGGGCCCGAGCGCCGCCAGCGCCATGATCGCGCGCGACGGGCATTGCTGGAGCGAAGAGATGTGATGCCATGGAAAAGAAAGGCCCTGCGGGGCCTTTCTTGCTCCCGGCCCCGGCGGTCTAGCGCCTGACGGGCCCCGGCCCCACCAGCTCGATCGGCAGACCGTCCGGATCGGCGAAGAAAGTAAACGACGCGCCCGTGAACGGATCGATGCGCACCGGCTCTGCCGCCACGCCATGCGCGGCCAACGCCGCCAGGCTGGCGTCCATATCCGCCACGCGCAAGGCCAGGTGGCGCAGGCCGCAGGCCTCGGGATACGACGGGCGGGCCGGCGGGTTCGGAAAGGAAAACAGCTCCACCTGCGAACCATCGGGCAATTGCAGGTCCAGCTTGTACGACTCGCGCTCGGCACGGAACACCTCGCTCACCACCGGCAGGCCCAGCACCTCGGTGTAGAAGCGGCGCGAGCGTGCGTAGTCGCTGGCGATGATGGCCACATGGTGCACACCGCTGACCTGCAAGGCGGGGCCGCTCATCCTCCGGAGCCCGCGATGTCCAGCGCGCGCGACGCGCCATGCAGCGCGGGCGTGGCGCTCGGATCGATGACCCAGCAGGGTATCGACGCGAGGTACGGCTGAAACCGCCCCTTGGCCTCGAACCGCGCGCGGAAGGAGGATTTGTCGAACCACGCGCCCAGGCGCGGCACCATGCCCCCGCCGATGAAGACGCCCCCGCGTGCCCCCAGGGTGAGTGCCAGGTTGCCCGCCACGCTGCCCAGAAAGCCGCAGAAAAGATCCAGCGCCTCCAGCGCCAGCGCGTCGTGGGACTGCAGGGCCAGCTCGGTCACCTGGGCGGCCGAGCTGACCTCCTTGCCACCCCGCTGCGCGAGGCGGCGCAGCGCGTGGTACAGGTCCACCAGCCCCGCACCACACACAGCGCGCTCGGCCGACACATGGCCGTAGCGCTCCTGCAGGATGGCCAGCACATCGAATTCGCGCTGCGTCTGCGCCGCCAGCGACACATGCCCGCCCTCCCCCGACAAGGGCACGCCGTTGCTGGAGCCGGGCGGGAACACCAGCCCCGACACACCCAGGCCCGTGCCCGGGCCCAGCAGCGCTATCGCGGCGCCCGGCACCGCCTCGCCGCCGCCCACGGGGCGCAGCAGGTCGGGCGTCAGCAGGGGCAGCGCCAATGCCAATGCGGTGAAGTCGTTGATGACCACGAGCCGCTCGAAACCAAACGCCTCGCGCACCGCGCGCTGCGAAAAGCTCCAGCTGTGGTTGGTCATGCGGATCGCGTCGCCCGTGACGGGGTTGGCGATGCCGAACGCCGCCTCGCGCGGCGCGGGCACGCCCACTTCCTTCAGGTAGGCCGCCAGCGCGGCATCCACGGTGGGGAACTGCGCGCAGGGCAGCACCCGCGTGTCGTTCAAGGGACCGCCCGGCTCGTTCTGCCAGGCCAGCCGGATGTTGGTGCCGCCGATGTCGGCGAGAAGGCGCTGAGGGTGCATAGGAAAAAGATGGAGACCAAAGGTCACACGCCCCGCTGCCCTGCGGCAGACGGCGGCCCGTGGATCATGAATGCTATTATTTATATAGCTATTCGCGCTTTATGGACAGGCGCTGGAGCCTCTTTTTACCTGAATTACCTCTCCAGGCAAAGACCAAAGCCCCTTCTTGCGGCGACCCAGCGGCGGGAGGCTCGTCCTTCTCAGCCCGTCAATCGCTCTTCGGACTCCGCATCGAACCAGTGGGCGTTGGCCGGTGCCACCGTCAGGCCCACCTGGTCGCCCGGCTGCACCCGGGTTTGTGCGTCGGTGCGCAGCGTGACGCTGCCTGCGGCGGTGTCCACCATCACATAGGTGTCGGGGCCCGTGGGCTCCACCACGCTCACCTGCCCGCGCCAGGGCGCACCGTCCTGCAGCTGCAGGTGCTCGGGGCGCACGCCCAGCAGCATCTCCGCGGCGCCCGCGGGCGGTGCCAGGTCCAGCGCAGCGCCCACGATGCCAAACTGCCCGCCGGCCTGCGCGCCACCGCGCAGCAGGTTCATGGTGGGCGAGCCGATGAAGGTCGCCACGTAGGTGTTGGCCGGGCGGTTGTAGATCTCGTCGGGGGTGCCCAGCTGCTGCACGACGCCGCCCTTCATCACCGCGATGCGCGAGCCCAGCGTCATGGCCTCGACCTGGTCGTGCGTCACGTACACGCTGGTGATGCCACTGGCCTGGTGCAGGCGCTTGATCTCGGCGCGCATCTCCACACGCAGCTTGGCATCCAGGTTGGACAGCGGCTCGTCGAACAAAAAGAGCTGCGGCTGGCGCGCCAGCGCCCGGCCCATGGCCACGCGCTGGCGCTGGCCGCCCGAGAGCTGGCTGGGCCGGCGGTCCAGCAGGTGGCTGATCTGCAGCATGGCCGCCACTTCGTCGATGCGCTTTTGCCGCTCGGGCCTGGGCATCTTGCGCATCTCCAGCGCAAAGCCGATGTTGTCGGCCACGGAGAGCGTGGGGTACAGCGCGTAGCTCTGGAACACCATGGCGATGTCGCGGTCGCGCGGGGGCATGCCCACCACGTTCTTGCCGGCGATGCGGATCTCGCCTTCGGTGGGCTCGTCCAGGCCCGCAATGATGTTCAGCAGCGTGGACTTTCCGCAGCCCGAGGGGCCGACCAGGATGAGGAACTCGCCTGGCGCGACGTGGATGTCCACCTTGCGCAGCACCTCCACGCTCTTGTCGCCCTTGCCAAAACGCTTGTTGATGCCTGCGATGTCGAGTGATGACGCCATGATCTCTACTTACCTTCTTAACCTTTGACGGCGCCGGCAGTGAGCCCGCGCACAAAAAACTTACCGGCCAGCACATAGATCACCATCGTGGGCAGGCCCGCGATGATGGCGGCCGCCATGTCCACGTTGTAGGCCTTCACGCTGGAGCTGGTGTTGGCCAGGTTGTTCAGGCCCACGGTCACCGGCTTGGAGTCGGTGCCCGAGAACACCACGCCGAACAGGAAGTCGTTCCAGATGTTGGTGAACTGCCAGATCAGCGTGACCATGATGATGGGCGTGGACAGCGGCAGCACGATGCGCCAGAAGATCTGGAAGAAGCTCGCGCCGTCCATGCGCGCGGCGTTCACCAGCTCTTTCGGAATGGCCGCGTAGTAGTTGCGAAAGAACAGCGTGGTGCCGGCCAGGCCCGCCAGGCAGTGCACCAGCACCAGGCCCGTGATGGAGCTCGACAGGCCCAGCCAGCCGAGCACCTGGCTCATCGGCAGCAGCACCACCTGGAAGGGCATGAACACGCCGAACAGCAGCATGCCGAACAGCGCATCGCTGCCCCGGAACTTCCACAGGCTGAGCACATAGCCGTTGAGCGCGCCCCACACGGTGGAGATCAGCACCGCCGGCACGGCCATGGCCACCGAGTTCAGGAAAAACGGGCGCAGGCCGTTGCAGTCCACGCCGGTGCAGGCGCTGGACCACGCGGTGCCCCAGGCCGACCAGTTCAGCGCGGCGGGCAAGGCCAGCAGCGACGTGCTGCGGATTTCCTCGGCGTCCTTGAAAGACGTGACCAGCATCGCGTACAGCGGCAGCAGGAAAAAGGCGGTGGCCAGGGCCAGCACCGCGTAGACCAGCAGGCGGCCCACGGAAGGAAATACAGAAGGCTTAGCGGTCATGGGGCTTGGTCCGCAGTTCGCTGTAGAGATAAGGAATGACCAGCGCCGCCACGGTGGCCAGCATCATGGTCGCGCTGGCCGCGCCCAGGCCGATCTGGCCGCGCGAGAACGACATGGTGTACATGAACGTTGCGGGCACGTCGGTGGCAAAGCCGGGGCCACCGGCCGTGAGTGCCATCACCAGGTCGAAGCTCTTGATCGCCAGGTGCGACAGCACCATGAGCGTGGAGAAGAACACCGGCCGCAGCGCGGGCAGCACGATGCGCCAGTAGATGCGCGGCAGCGATGCGCCATCGACCTGCGCGGCCTTGATGATGCTGTCGTCGATGCCGCGCAGGCCCGCGAGGAACAGCGCCATCGCAAAGCCCGCGCTCTGCCAGATGCCGGCGATCACCACGCAGTAGATGGCCATCTCGGTGTCCACCAGCCAGCCGAATTCAAAGTTCGGGAAGCCCCAGTCGCGCACCATTTTTTCGATGCCCAGGCCCGGGTTCAGCAGCCACTTCCAGGCCGTGCCCGTGACCACGAAGGACAGCGCCATCGGGTACAGGTAGATCGTGCGCAGCGCGCCTTCGGCACGGATTTTCTGGTCCAGCAGCACGGCCAGCACCACGCCGATGGCCAGGGACCCGCCCACGTAGCCCACGCCGAAGATGCCCAGGTTCTTCAAGGCCACCCACCAGCGGTCCATCTCCCACAGGCGCTCGTACTGCGCCAGGCCCGCCCACTCGTAGTTGGGCAGCATGCGCGAAACAGTCAGGCTCAATACGCCGTTCCACAGCATCAGGCCGTAGATGAACGCAAAACCCAGAACAAAAGCCGGTGTCACGACCAGCTTGGGCAACCATGTCTCGAACGTATTCTTGGTCATCGCCGGTCCACCCCATGGTGAAGAAACATCCCCCTCGGGGGCAGCGACCCGCGCGGCGGCGGAGCGTGGGGGTCATTTTTCATGGCTGCGAAAAAATTTCTGGCATGTGCCTGCATATGAAAAAAAGGGGGGCACGCACAGAGTGCCCCCCAAAGAACAAAGTCACCTCTGACTAACTCGCTAACTCACTTCACCATTCCATGTCCTGGCCACAGGGGCCGCCGCGCCGGGCCAAGCCCCGCGCCGCGCCTCCCTGCGGCCCGAAGTGGAATCACTTACCACCAGACCTCGTACTGCACACCCACCAGCGTGCGCGAAGTCTTGCCGTTGGCACCGAAGGTGGCCGCATTGGCCACGGCGGCGGCCTGGTTCCAGTTGGCCTTGGTCACATACAGGCGCAGCTCGGGGCGCGACCAGAAATCTTCCGACAGGGCCAGGGCACCCGCCAGCGTGACCTTGGACAGGCGCTGGTCGGGGCCCGTGCCCTTGCGCGTGGTAGTGGACAGCTCGGCCAGCATCTTGAAGTTCTGCGTGAACGCGTACGAACCACGGCCGCCCAGCGAGAAGTCCTTGGTCTCCACGCCGGTCAGGTCGGCCTTGTTGGTCTGGTAGCCAATGAGCGCCTGGCCGCCGAAGGGGCCGCTTTGCCAGTTGATGGAGTCAGCGATGCGCGTGGAGCGCCGGCCGGGCCGGCTGCCGTCGATGGCCTCGAACTCCCCGTCGATGCGGGCATGGCCCCGCGAGGTCTGCAGGTACAGGGTATTGCTGATGCTGGGCAGCAGGAATTCCTTTTGCGTGTGCATCAGCGAGACGCCCGAGCCCGAGCCGCCATTGGCCTGGCCCTTGCCGCCCACGGCCGTCAGCAGCACGCGCAGCTTGCCGCCGGGGTTGGTGTTGATTTCCGACAGGTCGGCGTTGATGCGGTGCGCCTTGACGTTGTTGGGCAGGTTGCCGTCGAACTTGTCGCCGGTGAACACGCCCACACCCAGCTTCATGCCGCCGATCGGCACGTCGGTCACGCCGGCGCCGATGTTGTCGCCGTAGTTGAGCAGGAAGTAGTCGACGATGTGCACGTCCTGGATCCGCAGACGGCGCTGGCCGGCCCAGAACTTGGCCTCGGGCGAGAACGAGAAGCCGCTCATTTCCACGTAGGCCTGCTCGGTGCTGATGTCGCCGCTGCCCCACTTGGCGGGCATGTAGTTCACCTTCCACTTGATGCCGTTGGTCTCGAAGCCGCGCGCGAAGTTGACTTCGATGCCGTTGTCGCCCTCGTTGCCCAGGCGGAACTTCTGCAGCTCGCCGCCGAGCGACAGGTTGCCCTTGACGCCGTCGGAGTGGTTGAACACGGGGCCACCCCGCGAGTAACCGTTCATCTCGAAGCCGGCAACTTCCAGTGCCATGGCTCCATTCATCGCGCATGCGGCGGCCAAAGCCACCGCCGTGAGGCGGTTTCTTTTCATCATGTTGATTCCCTCAGTGGTGGTGGTTTATTTGGTCTTCGCGGCGGTCGCGATCTTCTTCATGGCATCGGCGACGCTCACCTTGTCGTCATTCCAGAACTGGCTGACCACGTCCTTGATGGCGCCTTCCGTGGCGGGCGCGATCGCCATGCCATGGGCCACGCTGGGCAGCAGGCTGCCGCTCTTGGCGGTGTCGGCGAAGTCCTTGGCCGAGGCCTTGGCGCAGTCGTCGAACTTGTCCATCTTCTGGCCGGCGCGCACCGGGATGGAGCCCTTGTTCAGGTTGAACACCTCCTGGAATTCGGGGCTCATGATGGAACTGGCCAGGTCGCTCTGCGCCTTCTGGGCAGCGGCATCCTTGAGCTTGAACAGGATGAACGAGTCCACGTTGAAGGTGAACGACGTGGTCGTGCCCGGCGCCGCGGCGCACAGGAAGTCCTTGCCCGGCGCCTTGTTGGCCGCCAGGAACTCGCCCTTGGCCCAGTCACCCATGAGCTGGAAGCCCGCCTTGCCCTGGATCAGCATGGCCGTGGCCAGGTTCCAGTCGCGGCCGGGTGCGCCGGGGTCGGTGTACGACTTGATGCGGCGGAAGGTCTCGAGCGACTTCTTCATGGTGTCGCTGTTGATGGCCTTGTCATCAAGCTTGACCAGTGCGTCCTGGTAGAACTTGGGGCCGCCGACACCCAGCACCACCGATTCGAAGGTGGTGAAATCCTGCCAGTTCTGGCCCCCGTGGGCCACGGGCACCAGGCCCGCGGCCTTGAGCTTGTCGGCGGCGGCGAAGAACTCGTCCCAGGTCTTGGGCATGGCGGCCACGCCGGCCTTCTTCAGGGCCTCGGAGCTGCCCCACATCCAGTTGACCCGGTGCACGTTGACGGGGGCCGCCACGTAGGCGCCCTTGTACTTCATGACATCGGCGACCACCTTGGGCAGCAGCTCGTCCCACTTCTCGGCCTTGGCCAGGGCGTCCATGTTGGCCAGCACGCCTTCGGAGGCCCATTCCTGGATGGCCGGGCCCTTGGTCTGCGCGGCCGAAGGCGGGTTGCCCGAGATCACGCGGCTCTTGAGCACGGTCATGGCGCTGTCGCCGCCGCCGCCGGCCACGGCGAAATCACGCCAGGTGTGGCCCTTGGCCTGCATGATCTTCTTGAGCTCGGCCACCGACTTGGCCTCGCCGCCCGAAGTCCAGTAGTGCAGGACCTCGACCTCCCCCGCGCTGGCGGACATCGCTGCCGCCAGGCCCACCGCCACTGCGGCGATCTTTGTCATCTTCCACATACCCTTGTCTCCTCGATGTTTGAATCCGTTTGGTGCGCAGCAGACCGGTGCCGTTCAGCGCAGTCGGTACTTTAATTACAATAATTAATGAACATATCAGGACTTTCCCGGGGTGTGCTTTCTCCGCCAGGGCTCCACCCTGTTACCGGATTACGTGCGGCGCGCAGGCCCCGCCCCCGCGCCACCCCGGGCAGGCGGACCGGCGCGGCCGCGCAGGCCGCTTTGTTATGCTCAATCCCATGGCCACGATACTGATAGTCGAAGATGATGCCCTGTTGCTGGACGCGCTGACCGGGCAGCTGCAGCAGCTGGAGTTCGGCGTCTGCACGGCGTCGAGCGTGGCCGAGGCCACCGCCCTTTTGCAGGCGCAGGCGGTGGACGGCATCATCCTGGACCTGGGCCTGCCGGGCGCCGACGGCATGGAGCTGCTGACCTGGGCGCGCACCCACATCGCCGGACTGCCGGTGCTGATTCTCACCGCGCGCGACGGCGTGGAGGACCGCGTGCTGGGCCTCAACGCCGGGGCCGACGACTACATCACAAAACCCTTCAACATGCAGGAGCTGCAGGCCCGCCTGCAGGCCATGCTGCGCCGCGCGCGGCAACCGGCGTTCACCCAGGCGAGCAGCGCCGGGACCCCCGGCACCACCATCGGCCCCCTGGCGCTGGACCACGCCAGCCACAGCGCGGCCCTCGACGGCGAGCCGCTGGACCTCACCCAGCGCGAATGGGAGCTGCTGGAGCTGCTCGTGAACCGCTGCGGCGAGGTGGTCACGCGCGACGACGTGCTGGCCGCCTGGCGCGCCAGCCCGCCCGAGCCCGGGCAGACCGCCGCGCCGCTGAACTCCAATGCGCTGGAGGTCTACGTGCACCGGCTGCGCAAGAAGCTCGACCCATCGCCGCTGAACATCCGCAACATCCGGGGCCTGGGCTACATGCTGGCGAAACCATGAACAACCCCCTGAGGCGCTGCGCGCCTTCCCCCTTCTCTCGCGCTGCGCGCGGGAAGGGGGACGCCGCCGGTGCGGCGGGGCGGCCCTTGCGCGGCGGCCCTGGCATCGGCCGCGCCAGTTTCATACGGCCTGCACTGGGCCACCACTGACATGCGGCAGGTCCCGGGGGTCTCCCTGCAGCGCAAGCTGCTGCTGTGGCTGCTGCTGCCCCAGCTCGTGCTGTGGCTGTCGGGCGGTTTCCTGGCGTGGCGCATCGCGCTGCAGAACGGCGAAAAGGGCATCGACCAGACGCTGACCCAGTCGGTGCGCGCGCTGGCGCGGCAGATCAAGCCCATCGGCGACGGGCTGCTGGTGGATTTCCCCAAGGCCGCGCAGGACATCCTGGAGCAGGACCCGGCCGACCGCATCACCTACATGGTGTCGTCCCCGCCCGGCCGCTTCCTGCTGGGCAATGCCCAGCTGCCCGCGCCGCCGCCGGTGGAGGTGCGCGTGGGCGATCCGTACCTCTACCACGCGCGGGTGGACGACCGCCCCGTGCGCGTGGCGCTGCTCGACGTGGACTACGGCACGCCCCAGACGCGGCAGACCCTGCGCGTGCAGGTGGCCCAGAGCCTCACGGTGCGCGAACGCATCGCGCAGGAGCTGCTGGAGCAGATGGTGTTCCCGATGGGGCTGATGGGGCTGGCGCTGAGCGCGGTGGTCTACGCGGGCGTGCTGCGCGGCCTGCAGCCGCTCAAGCGCCTGGAGGCCCAGATCGAGCAGGCCGGCGCCCGGCCCCAGGCGGGCACCACGCCCCTGCCGCCCATCGAGCTGACCTCGGCCCCACAGGAGGTGCATTCGCTGGCCAGCACCATCAACCGGCTGCTGGAGACCGTGGCTCGCGGACAGCAAAAGGAAAAGCGCTTCCTCAACGATGCCGCGCACCAGCTGCGCACGCCGCTGGCGGGGCTCATCGGCCAGACCGAGCTGGCGCTGCACGAGAGCCATGAGCCCGCGGTGCAGGAGCGGCTGCACAAGGTGCTGTCGGCCGCGCAGCGCAGCGCCCACCTGGTGCACCAGCTGCTACAGCTGGCACGCTCGGAATCGAACGTGGAGATGCAGTCCATCGACCTGGCGGCGCTCGCGCGCGAGGTGGCCCGCGAATGGGCGGCCCGCGCCCTGGCGCAGGGCATGGACCTGGGCTATGAGGGCGACGACCAGCTGGCGGTGCAGGGCCACCCGCTGCTGCTGCGCGAGGCGCTCAACAACCTCATCGACAACGCGCTGCACTACGCGGGCGAAGGCGCCACCGTGACGGTGCGCGTGGGCCGCGAGGAGCCCGGGCGCTGGGCCCTGCTGGTGGTGGAGGACGACGGGCCCGGCGTGCCGGCCGAGCACCTGGGCGATCTGTTCGCGCGGTTCTGGCGGGGGTCGGACAAGGCGGGCGGGTGCGGGCTGGGGCTGTCGATCGTGGAGGAGATCGCGCTGCGGCATGGGGGCCGGACGGTGGCCGAGGGGGTGGTGCCGAGGGGATTGCGGGTGGGGATGCGCTTGCCTGGGGGGTGAATTTTTAGGTGTTTTGGCTCCTGGCGCTTATCTATCAAGCGCTAGCAGCTATTGTTTTTATGGTTCACGCCGTGCCTGAGTGAAGGCGGAGGCCGGGGTGTGCGCCCGGCGGCGCAGTAACTTTCTCTTGGGTCGCCAAGAGAAAGTCACCAAAGAGAAGGCGACCCTGCTGTCTGCGACCCCTTCGCCGCGCTGCGGGGCAACCTGGGGTGCTCGGTCACGGGGTGCACCGCAGAACTCGCTGCGCGCCCCAGACGCATCCAGAAGGAAACCCACGAATCGGACATTCCTTCGGGCCATCGCTGCGCTCGGCCTCGCGGTCGCGGCGCGAAGCGCCCGCGCGTTCCGGGCCGAGCGAAGCAAAGGCCCGTGTGGCTGTTTGGCTGTTCGCTCCCCACCCCCATCTGGCTGCGCCTGCGGGGGGGCGGTTGCGGGGTGAGCATGGGCACCGCAGCGCCCATGCCTCGTGCTCTGACTCGCCGTGGTTGTCCGAGCGGCGCGCGTCAGCGCACAGCGAGTTCCACGGCGCACCCCGCAACCGCACCGACGCAGGTTTGCCCCTTCGCAACGCGAAGGGGTCGCAGACTGTGGGTCGCCTCTCTTTTGGATACTTTTCTTTGGCGAAGCAAAGAACAAGTACCTCGCCCGCCGGGGCGACATCCCGGCCTCCGCCCTCAAACCAGGCACACAGTCAGACCAACACACAAACCCAGGCGCCTACAAGCGCAGCCCGAACGAGCAAAAGCTACAGAGCCACAAAAACCATAGCGGCCGGCACTTGCCACACAAGCACCGGTCGCCAAAAGCACTCAAAGCCGACTTCAAGCCACCAGGATCAGCTTCTCCAGCTTCACCGCATCCGCCGCAAACGCCCGGATGCCTTCCGCCAGTTTCTCCGTCGCCATGGCATCTTCATTGAGCGCAAACCGGAAACCCGCCTCGTCATAGTTCACCGCGGGCAGGTCCAGCCCCTTCGCTGCGTCCGCATCGAGCGCGCGCTGCAGCGGCGCATCGCTGGCCGCCAGCTGGGCCAGCAGGTCGGGCGCGATGGTGAGCAGGTCGCAACCCGCCAGCGCCGTGATCTGGCCCACGTTGCGAAAGCTCGCGCCCATCACCTCGGTGGCGATGCCGAAGTGCTTGTAGTGGTTGTAGATCTGCGTGACCGACTGCACGCCCGGGTCGTTGGCCCCCGCACGCGCGGCCTCGTCCCAGCTGGCGCCGGCCTGCTTCTTGTACCAGTCGTAGATGCGGCCCACGAACGGCGAGATCAGCTGCACCTTGGCCTGGCCGCAGGCCACGGCCTGGGCGAACGAGAACAGCAGCGTGAGGTTGGTATGGATGCCCTTGCGCTCAAGCTGCTCGGCGGCCTGGATGCCTTCCCAGGTCGAGGCGATCTTGATGAGCACCCGGTCGATGTGGATGCCTTCGGCCTGGTACAGCTCGATGATGCGCTCGGCGCGCGCGACGGTGGCGCTGGTGTCGAAGCTCAGGCGCGCATCCACCTCGGTGGAGACGCGGCCCGGAATCGTGGCCAGGATCTCGCGGCCGAAACGCACCAGCAGGCGGTCGATGATTTCATGCATCGGGCGGCCCCGGAACTGCGCCACGGTGTCCTGCAGCAGCGGTGCGTACTCCGGCTTTTGCACGGCCTTCAGGATCAGCGAGGGGTTGGTGGTCGCATCCTGGGGCTGGAACTGCGCCAGTTGCTTGAAGTCGCCGGTGTCGGCAACCACGGTGGTGAACTGTTTGAGGGCGTCGAGTTGGTTCGTCATGGTGTCATTATTCCGCATTGGCCAGGGCGCCATCGGTACTACCAACCACCGATACGCCGTGGGTGCCCAGGCTCAGCAACACGTCCTCGCCCACGGCGAGCACGTCGTCCAGGTCGGACGACACCACGAAGATGCCGCCCAGCGCCGTCTCGAAGGTGTATTCGTGCACTGCCCCCAGGTAGGCCGACTTGGCGAGCCGCGCCGGCAACAGGCCGTCGCCCTGGCGGTGGATGCGCCAGGCCTCGGGGCGCACCGCCACCTTCACCGAACCGCCGTGCACCGCCATGCGCGGGCGCAGCGCCAGCGGCCCGAGCAAGACCGAGCCATCGGCTTGCGCAGTAGCCGGGAACAACATCGCCTCGCCCATGAAGCCCGCCACGAATTCGCTGTGCGGCGTTTCGTACAGCGCGCGCGGCGAGCCCTTCTGCGCAATCAGCCCCTGGTTCATCACGATGATCTGGTCGCTCACGGCCATGGCCTCGGCCTGGTCGTGGGTGACATACGCCACCGTGAGCGACAGGCGCTGCTGCAGCGCGCGGATTTCCTCGCGCATCTCGCGGCGCAGGCGCGCGTCCAGGTTGGACAGGGGTTCGTCGAACAGCAGCACCTCGGGCTCCAGCACCAGCGCGCGCGCCAGGGCCACGCGCTGCTGCTGGCCACCCGACAGCTCGCTGGGCAGGCGGTCGTCATAGCCCACCAGGCCCACGCCACGCAGGGCCTCCACGGCCTTGGCGCGGGCCACGTCCTTGGAGAACCCCGACATGCGCAGGCCGTACATCACGTTCTCGGCCACGTTCATGTGCGGGAACAGCGCATAGCTCTGGAACATCATGCTCACATTGCGCTGCGCGGGGCCGAGCGTGGTCACGTCCTTGCCGCCGATGAGGATCTCGCCCGCGGTGGGCGACTCCAGCCCCGCGATCATGCGCAAGGTGGTGGTCTTGCCGCAGCCCGAGGGCCCCAGGATGGTGGTGAGCGTGCCGCGCGGCACCTCAAAGCTGATGCCTTTGACCGCCAGGCCCGCGGACGGGTCGCTGCCGTAGCGTTTGGTGATGTTGCGGAACACGATGCCCGCATCGCTGTTGTTCATGGCGTATCTTCTTTTTGAAAGGTGTCAGTGCGCGGCGGCGGGTGCCGTGCGTGCAGCGCCCCGGCGGCCCAGCTTGCGCTCGCCGACGAGCAGTTGGATCAGGCCGATGGAGGCGGACATGAGCAGGATGAGCACCGTGCAGTACGCGAGTGCCACGCCATAGTCGCCATTGCCCACGCGGCCGATGATGTAGGTGGTGGCCAGCTCGTTTTCGGCCGTGACCAGGAAGATCACCGCGCTCACCGTGGTGATGGCGCGCACGAAGCTGTACACCAGCGCCGCGACCAGCGCGGGCTTGAGCAGCGGCAGCACCACGTGGCGCAGCGTCTGCACGCTGCCCGCGCGCAGCATGACGGAGGCCTCGTCCAGCGAGCGGTCCAGCTGCTTGAAGGCCGCCGTGCCCGCCCGCACGCCCACCGGCAGGTTGCGGAACATGAAGCACAGCACGATGATGAGCGCCGTGCCCGTGAGCTCGAACGGCGGCACGTTGAACGCCAGGATGTAGCTCACGCCCAGCACCGTGCCCGGGATGGCGAAGGCCAGCAGCGCCGCGAACTCGAACGCGCCCTGCCCCCGGAACTCGGTGCGCGCCAGCAGCCAGGCGATGCCGATGCCCAGCGTGGCCGTGAGCGGCGCCGAGATGGCCGCGAGCTTGACGGTGGTGAAGAAGGAGTTCCACGCCGTGCCCGCCCACACCACGCCGAACTGGCCCCACTCCACGCTGAACGCGGTGCGAAAGTGCGCCAGCGTGATGGTGTAGTCGCGCCCCCAGGTCTGCACGAAGCCGCCGGCCAGCGCGAACAGGTAGACGATGAGCGTGAAGGCCATCCACGGCAGCGCGATGGAATGCACCACGCGGCGCACGCCGGCGGGCAACGGCATGGCGATGCCCGCGTCGCCCTTGCCCGACACGGTGGTGAAGTTCTGCTTGCCCAGCAGCCCACGCTGGATGGCGAACACGGTGAGCGCGAAGAACGTGAGGATCCAGGCCAGCGACGCCGCACGCCCCTGGTCGTACTGCGCGCCCACGATGGCGAAGAAGATCTCGGTGGAGAGCACCGAGAACTGCCCGCCCACCACGATGGGGTTGCCGAAGTCGGCCATGCTTTCGATGAAGCCCACCAGGAATGCGTTGGCCAGGCCGGGCTTGAGCAGCGGCAGGGTCACGGTCATGAAGGTGCGGTGCGGGCTGGCGCGCAGGGTCTGCGCGGCCTCCTCCAGGCTGGGCGCCACGCCCTGCACCACGCCGCGCATGATCATGAAGGCGATGGGCGTGAAGGCAAAAGTCTGCGCCACCCACACGCCGAGCCAGCCATAGAACCAGCGCGACGGGGTGATGCCGAACGCGTATTCGAGAAACTGGTTGAACACCCCCGCGCGGCCGAACAGCAGGATGAGGCCCAGCCCCACCACGAACGGCGGCGTGATGATGGGCAGCAGCGCCACGATGTTCAGCGGCCGCGCATAGCGGCGCGAGGCGCGCTCGGCCATCAGCGCCATGAAGCTGCCCAGCAGCGTGGTGCTGGTGGCCGTCATCAGCCCCAGGAACAGCGTGTTCCAGGCCACGCCGCAGCGCTGGCCACCGGCCAGGCACGACAGGCCGAAGTTGCGTTCGTGCGCGATGCGCTCCCACACCACGGCCAGCGAGAACGGGCCGTCTTCGAGGAAGAACGCGGCCGACAGCGCCTTGAGCACGGGGAACACGATGAACAGCGCCAGCAGGCTGCCGCAGGTGAGCACGGCCGCCGCCACGAACAGGTCGCCCTTGAAGAATCCACGCCGCGCGACGCCAAATGCCAGCAGCACCAGCAGCGCAGAGAGCACCACGAACCCGCCCCAGCCCATGCCGGGCTGGCGCGCGCCCAGCTCGCCCAGGTAGGTGTTCATCCATTCAAACGCCCAGCCGCGCGCACCGATGGTGAAGCCGCTCGCCAGCAGCGCCAGCAACCCCAGCGCGCCCCCTGCGGCCAGCACCGCACCCTGGGTGCGGCCGGCAGGAAGGCAGGCGCCCAGCCCGGCCACGGCCAAGCCGACCAGGCCCAGCCAGAGCCACGACCGGCCGAACAGCGCCGCCTGCATCAGCCCGTTGGCCGCCTGTTCGCTGCTGAAGACCTGTCCCACCGCGAGCAGGCCGTTGGCATCCTGCTGTGCATACCAGGGAAATGCCAGATAGCCCAGCACGCCCACGACCCACCAGACCCACAGGGGCCGGTTGACCGAGGCGCTTCGCGCTGAGGTTCGAAAAGTTGCGTGCGCCGCCGCGGCTGCTGCCGACACCACCATCCCTCAGCGCGCAGCGTTCTGCACGTCTTTTTCCCAGCGCGCGATCAGGCGGCGGCGCTCGGCGCTCGCGCCGTACTTTGCGTAGTCGTAGTTGATGAGCTTCATCTTGGCCGGGTCGGTCATGCGCGGGTCCTTGGGCACCTGCGTGTTGCTGGGCAGCTGGAACTGCTTGGCCGCCAGGCCGAACTGCTGCCCCCCGGGCGTGAGCGCCCATTCGTAGAACTTCTTGGCCGCCTCGGTGTTCGGGCCGTTCTTGACGATGCTCATCGAGCCCACCTCGGCGCCCGTGCCTTCCGAGGGCGTGATGGACCCGACGGGAAAGCCGTTGACCGCCTCGGTGGTCACGTCGTGCACGAAACTGATGGAGACCGTGGTCTCGCCCCGCGCCGCGGCCTTGACCGGCGCCGTGCCCGAGCGCGTGTAGGTGCTCACGTTGGGGTGCAGGGCCTTGAGGTACTCGAACGCCTTTTCCTCGCCCATGATCTGCACCAGCGTGGCGATCATGGTGTAGGCCGTGCCGCTGGAGGCCGGGTTGGCCATCTGCACCTCGCCCTTGAACTCGGGCTTGAGCAGGTCGGCCCACGACTGCGGCGGGTTGAGCTTGCGCTTGGCCAGCAGCTCCTTGTTGTAGCCGAAACCCAGCGGGCCCAGGTACACGCCCACGGTGCGGTATTTGGAATCGGTGGCCTGCTTCTGCGCCCAGGGGTAGAGCTGAGCGAGCTGCGGCGATTTGTATTCGAGCGTGAGGCCCTGCTCGGCCGCCTGCAGGTGCGGGTCGCCCGTGCCGCCGAACCAGATGTCGGTCTTGGGGTTGGCCTTCTCGGCATTGAGCTGGGCCAGCGCCTCGCCCGATCCCTTGGCCGTCATGTTGACCTTGGTGCCGGTGGTCTTGGCGTACACCGTGGACATCAGGTTGCACCACTCGGCCTGCACCGAACAGATGATGTTGACCTGGCCCTGGGCCCAGCTGCCGCAGGCCGCGGTCGCAAGGGCCGCTCCGGCCAGCAGGTTCTTCAGCAGAGGTTTGCGCATGAAAGGCTCCTAGGTATCGGGATTACGTGATGCAAGGATGCTATTGCCGCGGCCCTGGCCGGGTCAGGGGGGAACCCCGCAGGCATGGTGCAAGCAGGATGAAAGGCAGGGCCGGCCCCCTCCCCGTGGCGTTTGGAACCAAGTTACATTAGGCGAACATGCGGCACCGCCATCCCCGGCGGCGCCGCCGACCACGAGCCCGCCCATGCCCGCCCTGTCTTGCTCCCCGTCGATGCGCCGCCTTGGCCCGCCCGGCTGCCGGCGCCACTGACACGCCTTCACCGACATGCTCGACCGCATCACCGCCTCCCTGCCCTCGCTGGCCCCCGCCGAACAGCGGGTGGCCAAGCTGGTGCTCACCGACCCCCGCGCGTTCGCACGGCTGCCCGTGCGCGAGCTGGCCGAGCGCGCCCACGTGAGCAAGCCCACGGTGGTGCGCTTTTGCCGCAGCATGGGCTATGACGGGCTGGCCGATTTCAAGCTCAAGCTCGCGGGCAGCGTGAGCGAGGGCGTGCCCTTCATCCACCGCAGCGTGGATGCGGATGACAAGACGGGCGACGTGCTGGTGAAGGTCGTCGACAACGCGGTGGCCGCCTTCCTGCAGTACCGCAACGCGGCCAGCACCGTGGCCATCGAACGCGCGGCCGAGGCGATTGCCGCGACCTGGAAGACGGGCAAGCGCATCGAGTTCTACGGCGTGGGCAATTCGGGCATCGTTGCGCAGGACGCCCAGCACAAGTTCTTTCGCCTGGGCGTCACCTCCATCGCCAGCAGCGACGGCCACATGCAGGTGATGAGCGCCACCTTGCTGGGCCCGGGCGACTGCGCGGTGATCATCTCCAACTCGGGCCGCACGCGCGACCTGATGGACGCGGCGGACATCGCGCGCAGGAACGGCGCGACCACCATCGTCATCACGGCCAGCGGCTCGCCCCTGGCCAGCACCTGCCAGATCCACCTGGCCGCCGACCACCCCGAGGGTTACGACCGCTACAGCCCGATGGTGTCGCGCCTGATGCACCTGCTGATCATCGACGTGCTGGCGACCTGCGTGGCGCTGCGCATCGGCAGCTCGCTGCAGCCCATCCTGCAGCAGATGAAGGAAAACCTCCGCGCCAAGCGCTACGCGTAGGCGCCCTGCCGCCCGCAGGATCCGCCACCCTCGGGACATCGGCCCCTGCGTGCCCAGAACCGCCGGCCACCGCCGGCCCGGCGGCGCCGACGGCACACCCTCTGCCGGCCGGTGCCCGGATGGCTGCCCCTACAGCGGCGTGCACATGGCCGAACAGCCCGGAGTGCCATCACAGACCTCCCCGCCGTTGACGACCCCGTCACCACAGTACCCGCCCGTCAGGCTCAACGGCGCCGTGCAGGAGGCGTTGCAGGCCATGCAGGAAGCGCTGCCATAGGGGCAGCTGGTCTCCGTCACGTTGTTGCCGTCGTCGCAGACCTCGGCGCCGTTGCGTATGCCGTCGCCGCAGAAGGCGCCCGTCAGGCTCAGCGTCGCCGTGCAGGTGGCGTTGCACCTCATGCAGGTGGCCGTGCCGTCCGGGCAGCTGGTCTCCGTCACGTTGTTGCCGTCGTCGCAGACCTCGGCGCCGTTGCGTATGCCGTCGCCGCAGAAGGCGCCCGTGAGGTTCAGCGTCGCCGTGCAGGTGGCGTTGCATGCCTGGCAGGTGGCCGTGCCGTCCGGGCAACTGGTCTCCGTCACGTTGTTGCCGTCGTCGCAGACCTCGGCGCCGTTGCGAGCGCCATCGCTACAAAACTGGCCGGTCAGGCTCAGCGTTGCCGTGCAGGTGGCGTTGCAGGTGGTGCAGGACACGGTGCCATAGGGACAGCTGGTCTCGGTGACGGCATTGCCGTCATCGCAGACCTCGGCGCCGGTGCGCACCCCGTCGCCGCAGACGTTGGCAGCCGCCACCTCGACCGTCGCCACGCCCCACCCTCCGGGGGTCAGCCGGTTGTGCGCGCGGTACTCGAAGCGGTAGGTGCCGGGGAGCGTGGGCGGCCCCACGGTGAAGCCACCATCCGGCGCCACCGTCAGCGAGTTGCCCGCGAACGCGACCACCCCGCCCGCCGGCGTGTTGGAGACCGCGCCTTGCACGCGGAACTCGCGGACCTGCAACGGCGGGGAACCAGGCGCATCGTTGGACAGCAGGCCCGGTGCGGGCACGGACAGCGGGGCACCCACGGTGGCGGCGAACGGCCCATCGTCCAGCGGCGCGCCGTCCCGCACGCCGAGGTCCAGGTCATAGCGCAGCTGCAGGGTGCTGCCTTCCAGCCGCGCGTAGACGGCCGCGATCTGGTGCGGGCCGGTGGTGGAAGCCGTCGCCACGGGCGGCGTACCGCCCCAGTCCGACGGCGACCCGTCGCGCACGATCGCGGCCCAGGCCAGGCTCACCACGAGCAACAGGCACAAGGTGGCGCCGGTGGCCGCATAGCGGCGAACGCGGGCAAAGCGGTAGGTGGCAAAGACCAGCGCACAGGCCACCAGCAGCAGGCCGGCCCCGCCCAGTGCGGGCACGGCCACGGCAGCTGCCGCCGCCGCGGCCAGATGGATCGGCGAACCGCCGCTGCCATCAGCCGACAACAGGGCGCTGGGCGGCGCGCTGCCGTCGGTGGTGCTGGCGACGAATCCGAGCCTCACGCCGGACGCCGCCGCACTCACCAGCTGTGCATAACTTTCGACAACGTCCGTGTGCATGCCGGCGGCAGCGACACCCAGAGGCCAGTGCAAGGGCGCGCTGGGCACGAAGCTGGGGTCGGCCACCAGCACTCCGCTCTGGCAGACCTCTCGGGCGACATCCCCCACCGGCTCGGCCGCCAGCAGGTCGATGCGGGTGATGGCAACCTGATCCACGCCCCCGAAGGCCCCGCCCGGAGTGGCGACGGTACAGCCGGTCGCGGGGTTGTTGTCGCTGTCGATCAGCGTGCGGATCTCCGTGGCGGCATGGGCGGGCACTGCATGCGCCAGGGAGGCAACGGCCAGCACAGCAACCACGGCATGGAGAAGGCCCCGGCCGCCGCGCAACCACGGCGACCGCCAGAGCACGGTCAATTGTTGAAAAACAATGCGGCGCGCAGAGCGCAGGCGCGTCGCAAGCACAAGAGCGAGCATGGATTCAGAAAAGAAAGGGGTGGACGAGGCCGGTTTCCCCAAAGGGACGCGGTAGCGATCCGGCTCTGCAACATCTGGTAATAAGACATCATACGAACCACTTGCCAACCCACCAAGCGCAATTTGGCAAGCGCGGAGCCCGCAGCCACCGACGCCTGGTGCGCACCGCCGGGGCGACCGCGGGTGCCGCCCACGGGTCGCTGCGGGGCCCAGGCCCCGGCAGCCGGCGTCGGGGGTGTTCCATGGCGCCAAGCCAGGTACTCCCGGCAAGGCGCACACCAGCCAGTTTGACAACCAGATAGGCCCTCAGCGCTTTCCCATCAAGCGCAAGCAGCTATAGATTCAGGAGCAATCTCTCAGATCCGTCCCTCTTCCACCGCATGGCAGGCGATCCGGATGCCGCCAATGCTGAGCAACTGGGGCCGTTCGGCGCGGCAGCGGTCGTTCACGTGCGGGCAGCGCGGATTGAAGGCGCAGCCGGGGGGCGGGTTCAGCGGGTTGGGCACCTCGCCCTGCACCGGCGTGCGCGCCTTGCCGGTGTCGTGCATCTTGGGGATGGCATCGAGCAGCATGCGCGTGTAGGGGTGGCGTGGCGTATCGAACAGCGTGTGCTTGTCGGCCAGTTCCACCAGGCGGCCCAGGTACATCACGCCGACCTGGTCGCTCACGTGGCGCACCACGGCCAGGTTGTGGCTGATGAACAGGTACGTGAGCTGCCGCTCGCGCTGCAGGTCCTTCATGATGTTGAGCACCTGCGCCTGCACCGACACGTCGAGCGCCGAGGTGGGCTCGTCGCACACCAGGAACTCGGGCTCGGTGGCCAGGGCGCGCGCGATGGAGATGCGCTGGCGCTGGCCGCCGGAGAACTGGTGCGGGTACTTGACCATGTCCAGCGGGGACAGGCCCACGGACTTGAGCAGCTCGCCCACGCGGGCCTTGAGCTCGACCTTGTCGGTGATGAGGCCGTGCTCGCGCAGCGGCTCGCCGATGATGTCCTCGACCAGCCAGCGCGGGTTCAGGCTGGCATAGGGGTCCTGGAAGATCATCTGGATGCGCCGGCGCATGGCCTGGGCATCGTTGCCCTTGAAGGCGGCGTGCGCGTCCTGGCCGTCAAAGGTGAGGCCGCCGCGTGTCGGCTCGTACAGGCCCACCAGCAAACGGGCCACCGTGCTCTTGCCGCAGCCCGATTCGCCCACCAGGGCGAGTGTCTTGCCCCGTTCGATCTCGAAGCTCACGCCGTCGACCGCATGCAGCAGCGTGCGGGGCTTGCGCTCGATGACGCGGTTGAGCCAGGGGGCGGAGACATCGAAAGTCTTGGCCAGATCGTGCGCCTGCACGAGGGGCCGGCCTTGGGCGGCGACGGGGGCCTTGCCTGCGGCGGCGGTGGTGGCGGTGGTCGTAGTGCTCATGCGGCCACCTCGGCGTTTTTCGTCGTGGCGCCGGCGTGCAGCCAGCAGGCGGCGCGGGTGGAGCCCGCATCCATCAGGTCGGGACGTTCGGTCATGCAGCGGTCAAAGGTCTTGGGGCAGCGCGGGTTGTAGGCACAGCCCTTGGGGATGGCATTCAGGCGGGGCATGGCCCCGTCGATCTGGTTCAGGCGCTCGCGGTCCACCGCCATGTCGGGGATGGAGGCCATCAGGCCGCTGGTGTAGGGGTGCGATGGCTTGTTGATGACGTCGTGCACGGGGCCGATCTCGGCCACGCGGCCGGCATACAGCACGGCCACGCGGTCGCAGGTCTCGGCGATCACGCCCATGTCATGGGTGATCAGCATCACGGCGGCGCCGCGCGATTTGCAGATGTTTTTCAGCAGCGTGATGATCTGCGCCTGGATGGACACGTCGAGCGCCGTGGTGGGCTCGTCGGCCACGATGAGCTTGGGCTCGGCAGCCAGGGCCAGGGCGATCACCACGCGCTGGCGCATGCCGCCGGAGAACTGGTGCGGGTAGTGGTCGATGCGCTCCGCCGCCGCCGGAATGCCGGTGTCCTGCAGCAGCGCGATGGCGCGCTGGCGGGCCTCGGCGGGCGTGACCGGCAGGTGGGCCAGGATGGTCTCGGTGAGCTGGCGGCCCACGGTGTACAGCGGGTTCAGCGAGGTCAGCGGGTCCTGGAAGATGGCGCCGATCCGGCGGCCGCGGATGTGGCGCATTTCCTCGTTGCTGAGGTTGTCGATGCGCTGGCCCTCCAGCAGGATCTGGCCGGATGCCACGCGGCCCGGTGGCTCCAGCAGGCCGATGATGGCGGCGCCGGTGAGCGACTTGCCCGCGCCTGATTCACCCACCACACCCAGGATCTCGCCGGGTGCGATGGAGAAGGAAATGTCGTCCAGGGCGCGCAGGGTACCGCGGCGGCCCGGGAATTCGACAACGAGGTTTTTGACTTCTAAAAGGCTCATGGGGATATCGCTTTTCTTGTTCTTGTTCAGCGCAGGCGCGGATTGAGGGCATCACGCAACCAGTCGCCCAACAGATTCACGGAAAGAGCAATCAGCACCAGCATGGCACCGGGGAACACGGTGATCCACCATTCGCCCGAGAACAGGTAGTCGTTGCCGATGCGGATCAGCGTGCCCAGCGACGGCGATGTGGGCGGCGCGCCCACGCCCAGGAAGGACAGCGTGGCCTCGGTGATGATGGCGGTGGCGACCTGGATGGTGGCCAGCACGAGCACCGGGCCCATCACATTGGGCAGCACGTGCTTGCGCATGATGCGCAGCGACGAGACGCCCGTCACGCGCGCGGCCTGCACGTACTCCTTGTTGCGCTCCACCAGCGTGGAGCCGCGCACGGTGCGTGCGTACTGCACCCAGCCCGTCAGCGAGATCGAGATGATGAGCACGCCAAAGGCCAGCGACTCGTGCGCGTTGGGAAACAGCGCGCGGCCCACACCGGCAATCAGCAGGGCGACCAGGATGGCCGGAAACGACAGCATCACGTCGCACAGGCGCATGAGCACCGCGTCGATCCAGCCGCCGCGAAATCCCGCCAGCAGGCCAAACGCCACGCCCACCACCACCGAGAGCAGCACCGACGCGATGCCCACGACGAGGGAGATGCGCGCGCCGTAGATCAGCGCGGAAAGGATGTCGCGGCCCTGGTCATCGGTGCCCAGCGGGTATTTCATGGAGCCTTCGGCGCTCCAGGCCGGGGGCAGCCGCGCATCGCTGAGTTCGAGCGTGGCCAGGTCAAACGGGTTGTGGGGCGCGACCCATCCGGCGAACACCGAACAGAACACGCAGATCAGCGCGATCGCTGCGGCCAGCATGGCCACCGGCGATGTGCGGAAGCTGTAGCCAACATCGCTGTCGAGCCAGCGGGCAAGGGTAGTTTTCATTGTGGGAACCAGTAAACAGGCACCACCGCCAGGCCCGGGTAGCGGCCTCGCGGTGGTGTGGACTTTCAAAAGAACCGGTTGTCGTTTCTCTTGATTCTTTTGCGACGATCTAGGTACGAAATCTTCTGACCGCTTACTTGCCGATGGTCATCCACTTGAAGTACATGAAGTTGTCGGCCATCTGCACGAGCTTCACGTTCTTGTTCACGCCCCAGGCCAGCGCCTGCTGGTGCAGCGGCAGGTGGCCGATGTCGGCGCTGTGCAGGTCGAAGGCTTCCTTGATCATCGCGTCGCGCTTGGCCTTGTCGGTCTCGACCAGCACCTTCTTCGTCAGTTCATCGAGCTTGGGGTTGCAATAGGCGCCCAGGTTGAACTGGCCGGCACCGCCCTTGTCGTCCGGGCAGATCATGAGCGCGTTGAGCGCGTTGTGCGCGTCGTAGGTCGTGGGCGTCCAGCCCAGCATGTAGAAGCTGGTGTCGCGGCGCAGCACCTTGGGGAAGTAGGTACCCTTGGTCTCGGCCTGCAGGTTGATCTTGACGTTGATGCGCGAGAGGTTGGCGGCCACGGTCTGGCAGATGCGGCCGTCGTTCACGTAGCGGTCGTTCGGGCAGTTCATGGACACTTCGAAGCCATTGGGGTAGCCGGCTTCCACCATCAGCTTCTTGGCGGCTTCGACGTCGTACGGCAGGCGCTTGGTCTCGGGCTGGAAGCCGTTGATGCCAGGGCCCACCATCAGCGCGGAAGGGTTGGAGGCGCCGCGCATCACGGTCTTCTTGATGCCGTCGATGTCGATGGCCTGGTAGAAGGCCTGGCGGACGCGCTTGTCCTTGAAGGGGTTCTTCCCCTTCACGTTGGAGTACAGCAGCTCGTCGCGCTTCTGGTCCATGCCCAGGAAGATGGTGCGCAGCTCGGGGCCGGTCACCGCACGCGTGTTGGGGCTGTTGTTGACACGGTCGATGTCCTGCACCGGCACGGGCTCCATCACATCCACTTCGCCCGACAGCAGCGCCGCCACGCGCGTGGCATCGTTGGCGATGGGCGTGAACACCACCTCGGTCACGTTGCCCTCGATCTTGCCCCAGTAGGAGCCGTTGCGCACGAACACCGAGCGCACGTTGGGCTGGCGCTCGCGCAGGCGGAAGGGGCCTGTGCCGTTGGCGCGGAACGAGGCAGCGTTCTCGATGCCCTTGCGGCGGTCGACGGGCATCACGGCCTGGTTGGTCTCGCACCACTTCTTGCTCATGATGTAGGAGGTCGTGATCACGTCGGGCAGGATGGGCTGCGGCGCCATGGTTTCGATCTCGACGGTGTGATCGTCGATCTTGCGCACCTGCTTGATGTCGCTGTTGGTGGCCTTCATGTCCGAGCCCTCGCCCTTCATGCGGCCAAAGCTGAACACCACGTCGTCTGCGGTGAAGGGGGTGCCGTCATGGAATTGCACGCCCTTGCGCAGCTCGAACCGCCACACGGTGGGTGCGGTTTGCTTCCAGGCCGTGGCCAGCGCCGGCGCCAGGCTCAGGTCCTTGTTGCGGCCGACCAGCGGTTCGTACACGTTGCTGGTCACGCTCAGCTGGAGCGATTCGTTGAGCGAGTGCGGATCCATGGAGAGCGCATCGCCCTGGTTGGCAATTCGGATGGTCTGCGCATTGGCGACCATGCTGGTTGCGGCCATCGCGGCAAACAGTGCGGCAAGGGCGGCTTTTTTCTGGAATTTCATGGAAATCTCCTCGTAGTGAAAAGGGGTGCGAAAGGTGGTGGATCCAGGGATTGGATGCTGGCGTTGCGCGAAGGGGACGCAGCCCTCAGGGCACCGCCAGGGGCATGGACTGCTCGATCAGGCTCGCATGCAATGCAGAGCCCAGCGGCAGGATGTCGTCGTTGAAGTCGTAGCGGCTGTTGTGCAGCGCACTGCCGCTGGCGCCGGTACCCTGGCCGATGCGCAGGTAGGCGCCCGGGCGGGTCTGGAGCATGAAGGCGAAGTCCTCCGCGCCCATGCTGGGCTCCAGGTCGCGCACCACGTGGTCCGCGCCCAGCAGGGATTCGGCCACGTCGCCCGCGAAGACGGCCTCGCTCTCGCTGTTGATCGTGGCCGGGTAGATGCGCTCGTAGTGCACCGTGGCATTGGCTCCAAAGCCAAGAGCAATCGCGTTGCACAGTTCCTTGAGGCGCTTTTCCACCATCTCCTGCACCACAGGGTCGAACGTGCGCACGGTGCCCACCAGGGTGGCGGAGCCGGGCAGCACGCTGAAGGCGCCCAGATCGCCTGCCTGCGCGGCGCAGATGCTGACCACGGCACTTTCGATGGGGCGCACGTTGCGCGACACGATGCTCTGCGCCGCCGTGATGATGTGCGCGGCCACCACCAGCACGTCCACCGTCTGGTAGGCATGCGCGCCGTGGCCGCCGCGCCCCGTGATTTCGATGGTGAAGCGGTCGGCCGCCGCCATCATGGGGCCCGGGTTGATGCCCACGGTGCCGGGCTTCATGGCCGGCCAGTTGTGCATGGCATAGATGGACTGCACCGGGAACCGGTCGAACAGGCCGTCTTCCATCATCACGCGGGCGCCCGCCAAGCCCTCCTCGCCTGGCTGGAACACGAGCACGGCCGTGCCGTCGAAATTGCGGGTCTCGGCCAGGTAGCGCGCCGCGCCCACCAGCATGGCGGTGTGGCCGTCGTGGCCACAGCCGTGCATGAGGCCGGGCTTGCACGACTTCCAGGAGAAGTCGTTGTGCTCTGCCAAAGGCAGCGCATCCATGTCGGCACGCAGGCCCACCATGGAGCCGCTGGAGGTGCTGCGGCCGCGGATCACCGCAACGATGCCCGTGCGGCCGATGCCGTCGTGGATCTCGTCCACGCCGCACACCTTGAGCGCCTCTTTCACGCGGTTGCCTGTATAGATTTCTTCAAAGCCCAGCTCGGGATGGGCGTGCAGATCGCGGCGCAGGGCGGTCAGCTCCGGATGGAACTGCGCGATGTGCGCAAACGCCCGGCCACCCGCTTTGTATCGGAGCGACTGCATGTCAGACGCCCGGAAAGCTCGTGCAGCGCCAGCAGCCGGCAAAACCGGCGCGGCCCAGGCCAGTGCTGCCGCGCAAGGGCCGCCCCGCCGCGCTGGGAGCATCCCCCCTCCGGGGGGATGGCGCGAAGCGACTCAGGGGGGAGCTCATTCAATGGCCTCCTGCCTTGCCCACGCGCAGACGGGGGTCCACCGCGAAGTACAGCAGATCCACCACCAGGTTGATCACCACGAAGATCAGCGCGATCAGGCAGAGGTACGCCGCCATCACAGGAATGTCCGCAAAGGTCACGGCCTGGATGAACAGCAGGCCCATGCCGGGCCACTGGAACACGGTCTCGGTGATGATCGCAAACGCGATCAGGCCGCCCAGCTGCAGGCCGGTGATGGTCATCACGGGCACCAGCGTGTTCTTGAGCGCGTGCCCAAAATGGATGGCGCGATTGGACAGGCCCCGGGCCCGCGCGAACTTGATGTAGTCCGTGCGCAGCACCTCCAGCATCTCCGCGCGCACCAGCCGCATGATCAGCGTGAGCTGGAAGATGGCCAGCGTGATGGCGGGTAGCGTGATGTGGTGCCAGCCCTTGGCCTTGAGCAGGCCGGTGCTCCACCATCCCAGCTGCACCACTTCCCCGCGGCCAAAACTCGGGAACCAGCCCAGGGTCACCGCAAACACCAGGATCAGCAGGATGCCGATCAGGAAGGTGGGCAGCGACACGCCGAGCAGCGAAAGCGTCATGAACATCTGGCTGGTGAAGGTGCCGCGCTTGAGCGCCGCATACACGCCCATGGGCACGCCGATCACCAGCGCCAGCACCGCGGCGACCAGCGCCAGCTCCAGCGTGGCGGGGAAACGCTCGGCAATGAGGCGCGAGACCTTGGCACCCTGGCGCAGGCTCAGGCCGAATTCGCCTTGCGCCGCATTCACGAGAAAGTGCCAGAACTGCACGAAGAAGGGTTTGTCCAGGCCGAGGGAGGCACGCAGCTCCCGGATCTGTTCAGGGGTGGCATCCTGTCCCAGCAGAAACACCACGGGATCTCCCACGTACTGGAACAGCATGAAGGAGATGAAGGCCACCGTGACCATGACAATCACAGCCTGTATCAGGCGGCGCAATATAAAGGCAAGCATCGGGAAGTCGAGTGAGTGTTCGATAAAAGCACCGCGGCCACTTTTGATGGCAGGGGCACTGACTGGCAATACGTCGTCGTCAAACTGAATCAAGGAGAGCAAGGGCCTCGAGGCCCTTGCTCTCAGCGTATCGACAATCGATCAGTTCACCTTGACCGTGCGCATGTCCACGCGGTTGTCGGCGCGGTGGACCAGCTCCACGTTCTTCTTCATAGCCCAGGGTATCACCTGGTCATGCAGAGGAAGGTGGGATACGGTGTCATTGGACAGCTGCAGCGCCTCCGTCAGCATGCGCGCGCGCACGGGAGCGTCCGTCTCGGCCTTGATCCGGTCCACCAGGTAGTCCATGCGCTGGTTGCTGTAGCGGCCCACGTTGTAGTTGCCGTCACCCCCCTGGCCCACGGTGCGTACCAGCGACTGCAGGCTGTACAACGCATCGAACGTCGGCACGCCCCAGCCCAGCATGTAGATGCTGGCTTCGTAGCGCTGGATCATGGGGAAATAGTTCACCAGTGGCAGCGTGCGCAGCTTGGCCTTCACGCCCACACGCGACCACATGGCCGTCACGGCCTGGCAGATGGCCTCGTCGTTGATGTAGCGGTTGTTCGGGCAGGCGAAATCCACTTCGAAGCCATCGGGATAACCCGCTTCGGCCAGCAGCTTCTTGGAGGCTTCCACACTGTAGGGGAAACGCTTGCCCACGGCTTCGGTGTATCCGGCCACCTGGGGCGCCACGATGGTGCCCGTAGGCTTGCCCAGGCCGCGCATGATGTTGCGCGAAATCGTGTCGGCATCGATGGCCTGGTACAGGGCCTTGCGCACGCGCACGTCCTTGAGCGGGTTCTTGCCCTTGATGTTGGAGCCTGGCAGCTCATCGCGGAACTGGTCCATGCCCAGGAAGATGGTGCGGTTCTCCACACCGTCGATCACCTTCAGGTCGGGGCTGGCGCGCAGGCGACCCAGATCCTGGGGCGTGGGGTCCAGCACCATGTCCACTTCGCCCGACAGCAGCGCAGCGATGCGCGTGGCGGCGGACTTGATCGGGGTGTAGACGATTTCCGTGACGTTGCCGTCCATCTTGCCCCACCAGTTGGGGTTGCGCTTGAAGACCATCTTCACATCGGGCTGCCACGACTCCAGCGTGTAGGGGCCGGTGCCCATGGCATTGCGGTGGGCAAAGTTCTCATCGCTGCCCTTGATGTCCTTGGGCTCCACGGACTTGTTCTTTTCCGCCCAGGCCTTGCTCATCATGCGCAGTTCGGTCATCTGGCGCAGCAGCACGGGATTGGGGGCCGTCAGGATGACGTCGATGGTTTGCGCGTCGACCTTGTTGACCTTGCTGATGCCCTGGATGTAGGGCGTGAAGTTCGACGTCTTCGCCATCGCGCGCTGCAGCGAGTACACGGCGTCATCGGCGGTGAACGCCGACCCATCATGGAACTTCACTCCCTGGCGCAGCGTGAAGCGCACCTGTGTGGGGCTGACCTCTTTCCAGGAGGTCGCCAGGACGGGCTCCACGTCAAATGTCTTGCTGTTGTAGTAGACCAGGCTCTCATACACATTGGCATGAATGCCGTTTTGCAGTGCATTGTTTTGGGAATGGATATCCCAGGTCGCAATCTCCCCCTGGCTCGCCCATTTGAAGGGCTTGGCATGCAGCGCCGGCGCTGCAAGCAGTGCAGCCATGGCAGCTACCGACAAAAGACTGTATTTGAGTTTCATGGAACCCTCTTGATTAAAAGTTTTACTATGCAGTAAAGGTTGCTCTATAGCCAACGGGAAATCCCTGAATCTCCAGCGCCGAGAAGGGCCTCTGAGGGTGGATTTACGTTGCTTTTGCGTCGTTCCAGCACGCAAGGATGGTGCCAAGAATCTGCACCGGGGCAAAGAAGGGAAAGAAACCACGGAGACAGGGCCAACAAGGCCCTCCGGAAGGTGTCAGGCATTGCAGCGGCAGAAGGCATGTACCCGGAGTTACATGCCATGCAGCACTGGATTGTTCACTCGGGCAATCCACAATTCAACTCCCGCAATCAACCGCAGACAAACAGTCAGTCGGTCGGTCAAAAAAAAAGCCGCCCGAAGGCGGCTTTTTAGCTTTGATATCGTCAACTGACCAAAGGCCAGTCTTGATATTAGAAGCTGTGACGGATACCGAAGTCGTAGCCGTTGGAGTTTTCGCCAGCAGCAGTCACGGAACCGTTCAGGGACTGAGCGGAGCCGTTCTTGTTGCTCACGTGAGCGTACGTTGCGTACAGAGCCGTGCGCTTGGACAGGTTGTGCACGTAGCCCAGAGCCAGCTTGTTGGCGCGGGGATCAGCACCGGGGGTTTCGATCTTGTAGGTGGAGTAAGACAGACGGATTTCGCCTGCGCCGACTGGCACCAGACCGCCGATCAGGAAGCCCTTGCCTTCGTTGCCGTTCTTGATGTCGTCTTGGTTGTAGTGAGCCATGATCTTGGCCACGCCCAGATCGTATTGACCGCCCACGTTCACAGCCTTGATGTTGCCGCTCAGGAACTTGGTGTCAGAGAAAGCCAGAGCCACGTTGATGGGGCCGTTGGCGTAACCAGCACGCAGAGCCAGGCCGTTCCCGTCCTTCTTGTTGGCAGCGTTGCTCAGGTTTTCACCCATGTAGTACTGTGCTTGGCCGTAGAAGCCGCCCAGGTTGCCAGGCAGGAAGTAGCCGATGGCGTTCGAAGCGCGGATGGTGGTTGGGCCACCCAGGCTGGAGTTCAGGGTTTGGGTCGTGCCAACACCGTTCGTGCCGAACGGATCGAACACGGTCAGGTTCCAGAATTGGGGCGTGTAGTCACGGCCCAGACGCACTTCACCGAAGCCGCCGTTCAGGCTGACCGTCGAACGACGGTTGAACGTCAGGCCTTGTTGGCCGTTGCCCAGAGCAGCAGCAGCGCCTTGGTTGGTAGCGTTGGTAGCAGCGCCTTGGCCGTTGTCGTTGTTCAGACCAGCTTCCAGCCAGAACGAAGCGGACATGCCGCCACCCAGATCTTCAACGCCGCGGAAACCCAGACGGCTGCTGTTGTAGCCGGAGTTCGTCAGTTGGGACTTGTTAGCGACGCTGCCGGAACCGTAAGCGTAGGTTGCATCAACCACGCCGAACAGGGTCACGGACGATTGAGCCATTGCAGCGCCGGAAGCAGCCAGCACAGCCAGGGCAATCAGGGATTTTTTCATTGCGAGTTACTCCAAGGTTAAACATAGGGCGCCGGTACGGGGGGTCTATGGTGAAAGCACCTGCACAGTCCCGCCGGTTCCCCGGGCCAACCTCCTGGTGGGGAAGTTGCTCTTATTGCACCAGACCCGGCCGGGTTTCGCAAAGGAATTCACCCACAATCGACCCGAAAGGGGAAAATCGTTGCAGTGTTGCAACATTTCACGGAGCGCCAGCAAAATCGGTTTCGGCACCCTTGCGGCCCCCGTCGGCACCTGCCGAATATTTGTATCCAAGTGAAAATTGTGTTTCCTGCCCCTTGCCATCCTGAAAGCTGCCATGGACCCCTTGCTGACCGCCGCTGACAACGCCCTGCGCACGCTTTTCGCGCCCCCCCGGGCCTGCGAGCCCACGCCCGCCCTGGGCATCGCGGAAGCCGACCTCGACCCCGCCCAGAAGAAGCTGGCGGGGGCATTGATGCGGGTCAATCACGTGGGTGAAGTCTGTGCGCAAGCCCTCTACACGGCGCAGGCCGCAGTCACACGCGATGCAGGGTTGCGCGTGCACTTGCTGGAGGCCGCCCGGCAAGAAACAGACCATCTGGCCTGGACGCGCGGGCGCCTGGAGGCCCTGGGAGCACGCCCCAGCCTGCTCAATCCGCTGTGGTTCGCGGGCGCCTTCGCGCTGGGCCTGGTAGCGGCCAAGGTGAGCGACCGGGCCAGCCTGGGGTTCGTGGCGGAGACGGAAAACCAGGTGGCGGCGCATTTGCAGGGCCACCTTGCGCGGCTTCCCGAGCAGGACCTGGCCTCCCGGGCCGTGGTGGCCCGGATGAAGGACGACGAGGAGCGCCACGCGGCGCAGGCGCGGGCCTCCGGCGCGCTGCATCTGCCGGCACCCGCCCGCGCCGCGATGAGGGCGGCCGCCAAGGTGATGACCACCACGGCGCACTACATCTGACCGTGCCCCCGGAGCCCTGCACCGGGAAAGTGCGTGCTGCCCGGGCGCCCGCCGCGGTTCGGGGCGGCCGTCAGGCCTCGATCACCTCGAAGCCGGTGGTGATCTCGGCGGTCTTGCCGAGCATGATGCTGGCCGAGCAGTATTTGTCGTGGCTCATGGCAATGGCGCGCTCCACCGCCGAGGCGGGAATCCCCTTGCCCGTCACGGTGAAATGCATGTGGATCTTGGTGAACACCTTGGGGTCGGTCTGGGCCCGCTCGGTGGTGAGCTTGACGCTGCAGCCGCGCACGTCGTGGCGGCCCCGCTTGAGGATCAGGACCACGTCATAGGCGGTGCAGCCACCCGTTCCGGCCAGCACCGTCTCCATGGGCCGGGGCGCCAGATTCTGCCCGCCATTGGCGGGGTTGGCGGCATCGGGGGCGCCATCCATGGCCAGGACATGGCCGCTGCCGGTTTCGGCCACGAAGCCCATGCCGGAGCGTGTTCCTGCCCCTCCCGTCCAACTGACTGTGCATTCCATTTGTGTTTCTCCTGTGTGACACGTGGTTTTTTTCGCACGGAAAACCGAAACGAAAAGAATTTGATGCGAATTTTGCTGCATCGCAACAAGACTCGCGCTAAACTTCGCCCATGCGCTGCCGGTTTCGAACAAAAAGGAAACGGCAGGCGGCAAGAAGTCCGGAATCCGGTACTTGCCCCGCACCGATTGTCTCCTCCATCTCCTCAAAGGATGGATTAGCCCCAGGCCTCACGGCCCGGGGCTTTTTTTTGGCCGGTCCGGCCGCCTGCCGCCCGTGTGGCGTCCGGGCCAGGCCGGAAACCGACGCCCTATGATGTGGCCCCCGCCGCTGTCCAGCGGCGGCCCCACCAGCTCCCGCCATGACCCTGCACCTCACCCCCGCCGACTACCTGAAGAAAATCCTGACCGCCCGCGTGTACGACGTGGCGGTGGAGTCGGCCCTGGAGCCCGCCAAGAACCTCAGCCGCCGCCTGCACAACAAGGTGCTCTTGAAGCGCGAGGACCAGCAGGCGGTGTTCAGCTTCAAGCTGCGCGGCGCATACAACAAGATGGCGCACCTCACGCCCGAGCAGCTCGCGCGCGGAGTGATCTGCGCCTCGGCCGGCAACCACGCGCAGGGCGTGGCCATGAGCGCCCACAAGCTGGGCGCCCGCGCGGTCATCGTGATGCCGACCACCACGCCGCAGCTCAAGATCGATGCCGTGAAGACGCTGGGTGGCGAGGTCGTGCTGTTTGGCGAGAGCTATTCCGACGCCTACGGCCACTCGGTGACGCTTGAAAAGGAACAGGGCCTGACCTTCGTGCACCCGTTCGACGACCCGGACGTGATCGCGGGCCAGGGCACCATCGCCATGGAGATCCTGCGCCAGCTGCAAAGCCTGGGCAGCAACCAGCTCGATGCCGTGTTCGTGGCCATCGGCGGCGGCGGACTCATCTCTGGCGTGGCCAACTACATCAAGGCCGTGCGGCCCGAGATCAAGGTGATCGGGGTACAGATGAACGACTCGGACGCAATGATCCAGTCGGTCAACGCGCACCAGCGCGTCACGCTGCTCGATGTGGGCCTGTTCTCGGACGGCACGGCCGTCAAGCTCGTGGGCGAGGAAACCTTCCGCATCACCCACAGCGGCCTGGTGGACGGCTTCATCACCGTGGACACCGACGCCGTCTGCGCCGCCATCAAGGACATCTTCGTGGACACGCGCAGCATCGTCGAGCCCGCGGGGGCCCTGGCCGTGGCCGCCATCAAACAGTACGTGGCCGAGAACAAGACCCGGGGCGAGACCTACGCCGCCATCCTGTGCGGCGCCAACATGAACTTCGACCGCCTGCGCTTCGTGGCCGAGCGCGCCGAGGTGGGCGAGGAGCGCGAGGCGCTGTTCGCCGTGACCATCCCCGAAGAACGGGGCAGCTTCCGGCGCTTTTGCGAGGTGGTGGGCGACCTGCCCGGCGGCGCGCGCAACGTGACCGAGTTCAACTACCGCATCAGCGACGCCGCCCAGGCCCATGTGTTCGTGGGCCTGACCACCAACGGCAAGGGCGAATCGGACAAGATCGCCCGGAACTTCGGCCGCCACGGCTTCGAGGCGCTGGACCTGACCCACGACGAACTGGCCAAGGAACACCTGCGCCACCTGGTGGGCGGCCATTCGGCGCTGGCGCAGGACGAGCGGCTGATGCGCTTCACCTTCCCCGAGCGGCCGGGCGCGCTGCTCAAGTTCCTGAGCCTGATGCAGCCGACCTGGAACATCAGCCTGTTCCACTACCGCAACCAGGGCGCCGACTACGGCCGCATCCTCGTGGGCATGCAGGTGCCGCCCGAGGACACCGCCACGTTCGACGCCTTCCTGGCCACGCTGGGCTACCCGTACGTGGAAGAGACGCTGAACCCGGCCTACCGGCTGTTCCTGCGTTCCAAGTGACCAGAATATGGGTCGAACCGGCCTCCAGCGCTTATCCAACCAGCGCTGTCAGCTATCAAATCTGACATAGCCTCCTCCGCCCGTCCATGCAAGCCCTGCGCCACTACCTGCTGGCCGTGCAGTTCTTCACGCGCATCCCGGTGACCGGGCGGCTGGCGCAGTGGGTGGGTTACAGCCCCGCCATGCTGCGCGCCAGCGCGGCGCACTTTCCGGGCATTGGCTGGCTGGCGGCGCTGCTCGCGGCGGGCGTCTATGCCGCGCTGCACTGGGCGCTGGCGCCCAATCCGCTGGCACCGGCCGTGGCCGCCGTGTTCTGCACCATCGCCACGGTGCTGATGACCGGCGGCTTCCACGAGGACGGCCTGGCCGATGTGGCCGACGGCCTGGGCGGCAGTGCCGACCGCGAGCGGGCGCTGGACATCATGAAGGACTCGCGCATCGGCGCGTTCGGTGCCATGGCCCTGGTGCTGGCGCTGCTGGCCAAGCTCAGCGTGCTGGCGCTGCTGGGCTCCCACAGCCTGCTGGCCGCCGTGGCCGCGCTGGCGGGGGCCCATGTGGTGTCGCGTTTCTGGCCCCTGCTCATCGTGCGCAGCCTGCCGCATGTGGGGGACACCGCCCGCTCCAAAAGCAAGCCGCTGGCCGACCAGATCTCGGGCACTGCGCTGGCGACGGCATTTTCATGGTGTTTTGTGCCGCTGGCGCTTGTCTGGAAAGCACAATCAGCTACATATTTAATAGCAGCCATTGTGCTGAGCGCACTCGCCGCCGCCTGGATGGCCCGCTGGTTTGCGCGCCGGCTGCGGGGGTTCACGGGGGATTGCCTGGGCGCCACGCAGCAGGTCAGCGAAATCGGCTTCTACCTGGGCGCGGCGCTGGCCCTGCGCTGGATGTGAAGCCCGTGGCCCGACCGCAGCGCGGCGCCCGCCTCTGGCTGGTGCGCCATGCCCAGCCGCGGGTGGCGCCCGGCATCTGCTACGGCGCGCTGGACGTCCCCGCCGACCCCGCCGCCACCCGCGCCGCCGCGGAACGCCTGGCCGCCACCCTGCCACCCGGGATCCAGGTGTTCCACTCCACGCTACAAAGATGTGAGCAGCTTGCGATGGAATTGCAAGCGCTGCGGCCTGATTTGATATCCAAACCCGACGCCCGCCTGCGCGAAATGGACTTTGGCAGCTGGGAAGGGCTGGCCTGGGATGCCATCGCCCGCTCCGACATCGACGCCTGGACGGCCGCGTTCGCCAGCTACCGCCCCGGGAATGGTGAAAGCCTGGCGGCCATGCTGGAGCGCGTGGCAGCCGCGCTGCATTCCCTCCCGCCCGCAGAAGAAACCGCACGGGATGTGGCCTGGATCACCCATGCCGGCGTGATCCGCTGCGTGGCCTGGCTGCAGGCACGTGGGGGCGAGCTGCCGCGCTCCGAAGAATGGCCCCTTGCCGCGCCGGGCTGGGGCGAGTGGGACATCGCCCACCGGGGCATCTGAGAGCGGAGGCCCTGGCGGGCGACTGCGCCCGCCACGCGCCGGGTCAGCGCTTCAGGGGCATGTCCAGCGTGAGCGTGGCGGCGCCTCCCACCTCGGCGCCCAGTTGCGCCTGGCGCGGGCCCAGCGCCTGCAGCACCAGCCCCTCGTCCACCGCCGCGCCCACGCGGAAGGGCCTGGCCGGCTTGCCGTCCACCGCGATCAGCGCGGCACCGCCGCCGCTGCTGCGGCCCGAGAGCACCCCGATCAGCGCGAACCGGCTGGCCAGCGTGGGCGCAGCGGGCGCGGGCGCAGCGCCCGCCGGGGAGGCCACCGCCCCGAGGAGGCGGGCCAGCGCCTGCGCGTCGGGCGCCACCGGCGCTGGCAACACCGCGGGCGCGGCGATGCCGCCCGCCGGCGCCGACAGGCGCAGGCCCCAGAAGACCACGCTGGCGCCCGCCGCGGCCCAGAGCGCCAGGGTCCCCAGGCGCACGCCCCATTTGCTGTGTGAATTGGTCACCATGCGGGGATTATGATTCACGCGATCCGACCATCCGAGAGACCGCCAGCAGTGAACACTTCCCTCCCCTTCCTCTTGCGCTCCGCCCGCCGCAGCCTCTCCCGGGGCTTCACCCTCATCGAGCTGATGGTGGTGCTCGTCATCATCGGCGTGCTGGCCGCCCTCATCGTGCCCAATGTGCTCGAGCGTGCCGACGACGCCCGCGTGACGGCAGCCCGCACCGACATCACCAACATCATGCAGGCGCTCAAGCTGTACCGCCTGGACAACCAGCGCTACCCCACGGCCGAGCAGGGCCTGCCGTCGCTGATCGTCAAGCCCACCTCGGGCCCGGTGCCCAACAACTGGAAGCTGTACCTCGAAAAACTGCCCAACGACCCCTGGGGCCGCCCGTACCAGTACCTGAACCCCGGCATCAAGGGCGAGATCGACGTGATGTCGTTCGGCGCCGATGGCCAGTCCGGCGGCGAAGGCAAGGATGCCGATATTGGCAGTTGGCAATGAGGGCCGGCCCTTCGCCGTGCACCCCCGCCCCATGACACTGGCGCGCCCCAGGCCGGGGATGCCGTGGAACCGGCCTGGCCGGGCCACCGGTGGCCCGGCCCCTCTGCGGGGACGCCGCGCAGCGGCCCAGGGGGGCTTCACGCTGCTGGAGCTGCTGGTGGTCATCAGCATCATCGCGCTCGCCACGGCGGGCGTGGGCGTGGCGATGCGCGACAGCGGGCAGACGCTGATCGAGCGCGAGGCGGCCCGGCTGGCGGCATTGCTGGAATCCGCGCGCGCGCAGTCGCGCGCCGGCGGCATGCCCGTGCGCTGGCGCACCGAGGCACGCGGGTTCCGCTTCGAAGGGCTGCCGCCCAGCGCGCAGCAGGCGCTGCCCAGCCAGTGGCTGGATGCGGGCACCACGGCGCGAGCCCCCACCGTGCTGGTGCTGGGACCGGAGCCGCTCATCGGCCCGCAGCAGGTGCTGATCACCCACCACGCCCATCCCGAACGCGCGCTGCGCGTCGCCACCGATGGCGTGCGCCCCTTCACCGTCGAGCCGGTCCAGTGAGCAGCCGCCCGCGCCCGGATCGACGCAGCGCGCCGCAGCGCGGCTTCACGCTGGTGGAAGTGCTGGTGGCGCTGGGCATCGTCGCGATCGCCCTCATGGCGGGCCTGCAGGCCACCACCGCGCTCACCCGCAACGCGCTGCGCCAGTCGGACATCGTGCTGGCCCAGCTGTGCGCCGAGAACGAGCTCGTGTACACCCGCCTGTCGCGCCAGATGCCCAGCGTGGGCGACAGCACGCTCGCCTGCGAACAGGCGGGGCGCACGCTCACCGTCGCCGTGAGCGTGCGCCCCACGCCCAACCCGAGCTTTCGCCGCGTGGACGCGCAGGTGCTGGATGGCGACAACTCCATCCTGCGCATCTCGACCATCATTGGAAGGTATTGACCAGATGCCCCCCCTGAGTCGCTTCGCGCCTTCCCCCCAGGGGGATGCCACCCGTGGCCTGGCAAAGCCAGTTCCACGGTGGCACTGGCGTTGGGGCGCGCCAGGTTCCACGGCCTCCGGCGATGCGCGGCCGCATGTCAGAAGGAACCCGTCACGTCGCACTCACGGTGGCTTCACCTTGGTCGAACTGCTGCTGGCGATTGCGGTGATGAGCCTGCTGGCCATCCTGAGCTGGCGCGGGCTGGACGGCATGGTGCGGGCGCAGGAGATCACGCGCCAGCGGGCGGATGAAATGCTGGTGCTGCAGGCGGCGCTGGGCCAATGGGGCACGGACCTGGATGCGCTCACGCCGATCGCCAACACCACGCCGCTCGACTGGGACGGCCAGGTGCTGCGCCTGACGCGGCGCAGCAGCGCCGTGCCCGACGAAGGCGCCCTGGTGGTGGCCTGGACACGCCGGGGCGCCCAGGGCGAGGGCCAGTGGATGCGCTGGCAGTCTCCCCCGGTGCGCACGCGCGCCCAATGGCAGGAGGCCTGGCAGCTGGCGGCGCAATGGGCGCGCACGCCGGGCGAGGCCGAGCGGCGCCACGAGATGACGCTGCTGCCGCTGGCGGACTGGCAGATCTTCTACTACCGGGGCGGCGCCTGGTCCAACCCGCTCTCCAGCAGCGGCGCCAGCGCGAGCGGCGCGGCGGCCATCCCCGACGGCGTGCGCCTGCAGATCACCCTGCCGCCAGGCCAGGCCCTGGTCGGGCGCCTCACGCGCGACTGGGTGAACCCGGTGCTGGGCGGAGGCAGATCGTGAGGCGCCGCGCACCACGCACCCATGACGCTGGCACGGCCAACGCCAGTGCCCCCGTGGAACCGGCTTTGCCGGGCCACCGGATGCGTCTCCCTCCCGCGCAGCGAGAGAGAGGGAAGGCGCGCAGCGCCTCACGGGGGGCCGCTTTGCTGCTGGCCATGCTCACCGTCACGCTGGTGGCCACCTTCGCGGCCGCGGCCATGTGGCAGCAGTGGCGCGCGGTGGAGGTCGAGACGGCCGAGCGCGGCCGCGTGCAGTCCACCTGGATCCTGGTCGGCGCGCTCGACTGGTCGCGCCTGATCCTGCGCGAGGATGGCCGCTCGGGCGGCGCCGACCACCTGGCCGAGCCCTGGGCCGTGCCGCTGCAGGAGGCGCGGCTGTCGACCTTTCTCGCGGCGGACAAGAACGTGAGCCAGGTGGACGACGCCAGCACCGACACCACCGAAGCCTTCCTGTCGGGGCAGATCTCGGACATGCAAGGCCGCATGAACCTCATGAACCTGGCGGCCACCGGGCCCGAGCAGGCCGTGGCGATGCGCCAGTTCACGCGGCTGTTCGAACGCCTGGGGCTGCCGCAGCAGGAGCTCGGCCTGCTCGCGCAGGCCCTGCGGCAGGCACAGGCCACGACGGGCAGCGACAGCAGTACGGCGCCACTGATGCCACCCACCGTGTCCCAGCTGGGCTGGCTGGGCCTGGCGCCCGCCACCGTCGTCCGCCTGACCCCGCACGTGGCGTTGCTGCCCGTGCGCACCCCGGTCAACATCAACACCGCCGACATCGACGTGCTGCTGGCCGCCATCGACGGCCTGGACATGGCCAGCGCCCAGAAGATCCTGCAGGTCCGCGAGGCACGGCATTTCCGCACCCTGAGCGAAGTGCGCGACCTGCTGGGCGCGAACATCGACATCAATGAAGGCGCCCATGCGGTGGCCTCCTCCTACTTCGAGGTGCGGGGCCGCCTGCGCCTGGGCGATGCGATGGTGGACGAGCGGTCGCTGGTGCGCAAACAGGGTATCGAGGTGACCACGCTGTGGCGCGAACGCGGCGCTTTTGACCGCGAAAACACCGGGGCCGCGCCGCAGCCTCCGCGCTGAGACGCAACACATCCGCAACACATCCGCGGGTTGGGCCCTGCACTGTCAAGCCCGCCCCCTAAAATGGCCCGCAAAACCCGTCCATGAGCACCCTCATCCTTTTCCTGCCGCCCGCCCGCCCGGGCCCCGCCACCGAGTACAGCTACACGCTGACGGCGGACGGCCACACCGCCATCCGACATGCCAGCGCCCCGGCGGCGCTGCTGCCCGAGCCCACGCGCCCTGGCGGCGAGGTCGTGGCCGTGGTGCCCGCGCGGGCGCTGTCGTGGCAGAAGGTGCAGCTGCCTCCCGGCCTGCCCCTGGGCGCCGGGCAGCAGACACCGCGCCTGCGGTCCGTTCTGGAGGGGCTGCTCGAAGACCGCGTGCTTGACGATGCCTCCCAGCTGCACTTCGCGATCCAGCCCGCGGCGCACCCCGGCGAACCCGTGTGGGTGGCCGTGTGCGACCGCGCCTGGCTGCGCGAGAACCTGCAGGCGCTGGAGGCCGCGGGCCGCCGCGTGGCGCGCGTGGTGCCCGAGTTCGCCCCCGGCCCGACCGCCAGCGGCCGCCCCGAACTGTGCGTGCTGGGCACGCCCGAGGACGCCTGCGTGGTCCTGACGGGCCAGGGCGCGGACCACGGCGTGGCCGTGCTGCCCCTGTCGAACATGGCCATGGCGCTGGCCCGCGCGGGCATGCCCGCCCAGGCGGCTTCCGGCGAGGACGGCGACGCTCCCGTCGTGCGCGCCGAGCCCGCCGTGGCGGCCCTCGCGGAACGCACCCTGGGCCAGCGCGCGGCGCTGCACACGGCCAGCCAGCGGGCGCTGGAAGCCGCGCGCGGCGACTGGGACCTGGCCCAGTTCGACCTGGCCAGCACGGGACGCACGCGCGCGCTGCGCAAGGCGGGCAGCGTGGCCAGCGCACTGCTGTACGCCCCCCAGTGGCGCGCGGCGCGCTGGGGTGCCGGGCTGCTTGCCGCGGCCCATCTGGTGGGACTCAACGCCTGGGCCTGGCAGGAGCGCCAGGCGCTGGCGGCCAAGCAGGCCGCGGTGCGCGCCACGCTGACCCAGACCTTCCCCAAGGTGCAGGTGGTGGTGGATGCCCCCGTGCAGATGGAGCGCGAGCTGGCGCAGCTGCGGCAGGCCGCCGGCAGCGTCTCGGCGCGCGACCTGGAGCCCCTGCTGGCCGCTGCGGGCACGGCCCTGCCCAGCGGCCGACAGCCCACCGGCATCGAATACACCCCTGGCGAGCTGCGCCTGCGCGGCGTGGCGCTGGCCCCCGACGAGGAACCCGCGCTCAGCGCCCGCCTGGAAGCCGCGGGCTACCGGGTGCGGCTGGAAGACGGCAGCCTGCTGATGAGCGCCGCCGAAGGCGGCCCACGGCCCCATGCGCAAGGCACCCCATGACACGCAACACCACCGCGCTGCGGGACCGCTGGCAGGCGCTGGCACCCCGCGAACAAACACTGGTCCTGGCCGCGGGCGGCCTGATCGCCCTCGCCCTGCTGTGGTGGGTGGCCGTGGCCCCCGCCCTGTCCACGCTGCGGACCGCGCCCGCCCGCCATGCCGCGCTCGACACGCAGCTTCAGCACATGCAGGGCCTGCAGGCCGAGGCCCAGCAGCTCCAATCCGCCCCGCGCACCAGCACCGGCGACGCGGTGGGCGCGCTGCGCACCGCCCTGACCCAGCGCCTGGGCAACACCGCCCAGCTCAATGTGGTGGGCGACCGCGCCACGGTGACGCTCAAGGGCGCGCCCGCCGACGCCCTGGGCCAGTGGCTGGCCCAGGCGCGCAGCAACGCACGGGCCACGCCGGTGGAGGCGCGGCTGGCCCGCAGCGCCCCGGCCGCTCCTCCCCCGGGCACCGCGGCACCCGCCGTCCTGGGCGCCCCGGCCTCGGCCATGCCGCGCTGGGACGGCACGCTGGTCCTCGCCCTGCCAGCCCAGCGCTGACACGGCCCGCCAGACAGACCAGCCGACAGACAGACAGATATTCCCTCAACGTGGCCACCAGCACCCGCACCCGCACCCGCAAGCCTCCCGTCCGTGCCCCGCGCTCCGCCTGGGGCTGGGCGCTGGCGGGCGCCGTGGCCGGCGTGCTGCCCGCCGTGCTGGCCTTCGCGCCAGCGCACTGGCTGGCCCGGGGCCTGGCCCGCGCCACCAATGGCCAGGTGCAACTGCTGCAGGCGCGCGGCACGGTCTGGACCGGCTCGGCCCAGCTGGTGCTGACCGGCGGCGCGGCGAGCCAGGACCGCGCGGCCCTGCCCGGCCGGGTGGAGTGGCGGTTGCGCCCCGGCCTCGCCGGCCTGCGCGCCCAGCTGCATGCGAGCTGCTGCACGCCCGAGCCCCTGCAGCTGTACGCACAGGCCCGCTGGGCCGGCCCCCGGCTGACCCTGGCCGATGGCCAAAGCCAGTGGCCCGCCGCCATCCTGGCCGGGCTCGGGACTCCCTGGAACACCTTGCAGCCCCAAGGCCAGCTCACGCTGCAGACGCGCGGCCTGGCCTTCAGCTGGACCGCGGGCCGCATGGTGCTGGAGGGCCAGGCCCAGATGGATGCGCGGGCCATGTCCTCGCGCCTGTCCACCCTGCGGCCCATGGGCAGCTACCGGCTGCTGCTGGCGGGCGGCGAGGTGCCCGCGCTCACGCTCAGCACGCTCGACGGCCACCTGCAGCTCAGCGGCACCGGCCAGTGGGTGGGCCAGCGCCTGCGGTTTGCGGGCGAGGCCAGCGCCACCCCCGAGCGCGAGGCCGCCCTGTCCAATCTCCTGAACATCATCGGACGGCGCAGCGGCGCGCGCTCCATCATCACCGTGGGTTGAACCTATGACTTCCTTGTTTTCGCACCGCCCGGGTTTTGCTCTCAAAACAATAGCTTTCAGCGCTTTACTGACCTGCGCTGGCGGCCAGATCATTGCGCAGACCGCCATTGACACCAGCACCGGCAGCGTGCGCTCGGGCGAACCGGTCACGCTGAACTTCGCCAATGCCGAGATCGAGGCGGTGGCGCGCACCATGGCCACCATCACCGGCCGCAACGTGGTGGTCGATCCCCGCGTCAAGGGCCAGCTCAACCTGGTCACCGAACGGGCCGTGACACCCGCCGCCGCCTTCCAGCAGTTCCTGGCCGCGCTGCGCCTGCAGGGCTTCACGGTGGTGGAGGCCGCAGGCCTGTACAAGGTGGTGCCCGAGGCCGACGCCAAGCTGCAGGGCGGCAGCGTGAGCGTGGTGCAGGGCAACGCCGGCAGCGCGCCCGGGGGCGGGCAGATCGTCACGCAGATCTTCAAGCTCAACTTCGAGAACGCGGCCAACCTCGTGCCCGTGCTGCGCCCGCTGATCAGCCCCAACAACACCATCAACGTGAACCCCGGCAACAACTCGCTGGTGATCACCGACTACGCCGACAACCTGCAGCGCCTGGCGCGCATCGTGGCGGCCATGGATGTCTCCAACGCCAGCGACGTGGAAGTGATCCCTCTGCGCAACGCCGTCGCCACCGACCTCGCGCCGCTGGTGGCGCGCCTGATCGACGGCGGCAGCGGCGCCACCCCCGGCGCGCCAGGCGCACAGGGCCAGACCGACACCTCGTTCAAGACCACGCTGATCGCCGAGCCGCGCAGCAACGCGCTGATCCTGCGCGCGGCCAACCCGGCCCGCGTGGCCCAGGTGCGCGCGCTGGTGGCGCAGCTCGACCAGGCGCCCGCGCCCGGCAGCAGCGCGGCCACCGGCAACATCCACGTGGTCTACCTGAAGAATGCCGACGCCACCAAGCTGGCCACCACCCTGCGCGCCGCCATGGCGGCCATGGGCGGCAGCGGCAACACGGGAGGTGGCGGCGCGGGCGCAAGCACCGCACCGGCGGCGCCCAGCGCAGGCGTGAGCGGTGGCAACAACAGCGGCAGCATGCTGTCCACGGGCAGCAGCCTGTCCGGGGGCGGCGGCAACTCCGGCCTGGGCTCTGGCAGCTCCAGCATGGGCACCAGCAGCACCAACAACAACCAGCCCTCCACGGGCGGCCAGATCCAGGCGGACCCGACAACCAACTCGCTCATCATCACGGCGCCCGAGCCGCTGTACCGCCAGCTGCGCGCGGTCATCGACAAGCTCGACGGCCGCCGCGCGCAGGTGCTGGTGGAAAGTCTGATCGTGGAGGTGTCGGCCAACAAAGTGGCGCAGTTCGGCATCCAGTGGCAGGGCATCCTGGGCAAGCAGGGCGATGGCACCGTGGGTGTGATCGGCACCAACTCCGGCGCGGCCGGCGCCAACATCCTGGGGCTGACCGCCGCGCTGGCCTCGGGCAGTGCCAGCAGCATCGCCACCGCCGCGGGCGGCCTGGGCGGGGGCCTGAACCTGGCGCTCGCGCCGCGCATCAACGGCCAGTACTACCTGGGCGCGCTGGCCAACTTCCTGCAGAACAGCGGCGACGCCAACGTGTTGTCCACCCCCAACCTGATGACGCTGGACAACGAGGAGGCGCGCATCCTCATCGGCGACAACGTGCCCTTCGTCACGGGCTCGTATGCGAACACCGGCAACAGCGGCACCGTGAACCCGTTCAACACCGTGGAGCGCAAGGACGTGGGCCTGATGCTCAAGGTGCGCCCGCAGATCGGCGAGAACGGCACCGTGAAAATGGCGATCTACCAGGAGATCTCCAAGATCGACCGCTCCACCCTGTCCAACGCCACCGGCCCCACCACCAGCAAGCGTGCGGTCGAATCGAACGTGGTGGTGGACGACGGCAGCATCATCGTCATCGGCGGCCTGCTGGAGGACACCTACTCGCAGGGCGAAGACAAGGTGCCCGTGATGGGCGACCTGCCCGTGGTGGGCAACCTGTTCAAGAGCGAGAACCGCTCGCGCCGCAAGACCAACCTGATGATCTTCCTGCGCCCCATCGTGGTGCGCGACAACGCGACCAGCGACGCCCTGGTGGTGGACCGCTACGAAGCCATCCGGGCGCTGCAGCACGCCACCCAGCCCGCCCCTAGCCTGATGATGGGTACGGTATCGGGGGCCCCGGTGCTGCCCGCACTGCCCGTGGCACCCGAACGCACCGCCCCCGCCGCCATGCCGGCGCCCCTGCAGCAGCAACAGCAGCAGCAGCTGACCCCGGTGCCCGCGCCCCAGCCAGTCAACCCCGCCACGGCCCCACAAAGCAGCGCCCCGGCCCAGCCCGGCACCGCCGCCACGCCCATGGCCAAGGTGCCGGTGCCCCTGTACTACGTGAACGTCGGCGTGATGGGCCAGGACGCCCAGTCCAGGAGCGCGATGGCCAAGCTGCGCGACTCCGCGCTGCCGCTGTCCCTGCAGGCGGTGGAAACCAACCGGGGCAAAGCCACCCGCGTGCGCGTAGGCCCGTTCGCCACGGAAGACGCCGCCCAGGCGGCTGCGGCCACGGTGCGCAGCCAGACGGCCTTGAACGCCACGGTGGCGGCCCAGGCGCTCTGAGGACCGAGCCCCCATGCGCCACCCCCTACCCTACGCCTTTGCCCGCACGGCCCAGCTGCTGCTGGAGGACGACGGCCACCAGCTGGTGCTGTGGCATGGCCCCCACCCCGACGCGGGGGCGCTGTCGGAGGTGCTGCGCAAGCACGCCGTGCAGCAGCTGCTGCCGCTCGACGCCCCGGCACTGGCCCAGCGCATCAGTGCCGTGTATTCGCACAGCGAATCGAGTGCGGCCACGGTGGTGAGCGAGGTCGAGAGTGATGCCGACCTCTCGCGCATGATGCAGGAACTGCCCGCCGTGGAGGACTTGCTGGAGTCCGCCGGCGACGCACCCATCATCCGCATGCTCAATGCCCTGCTCACGCAGGCCGCGCGCGACGGAGCAAGCGACATCCACATCGAACCGTACGAGCGCCATTCCAGCGTGCGCTTTCGGGTGGACGGCACGCTGCGCGAGGTGGTGCAGCCCAACCGCGCGCTGCACGCCGCCCTGATCTCGCGCCTGAAGATCATGGCCGACCTCGACATCAGTGAAAAACGGCTGCCGCAGGACGGCCGCATCAGCCTGCGCCTGGGCACCCGCGCCATCGACGTGCGCGTGTCCACGCTGCCCAGCGCCCACGGCGAACGTGCGGTGCTGCGGCTTTTGGACAAGAGCGAAAGCAAGCTCAGCCTGGAAGCCGTGGGCATGCAGGGCGACACCTTGCGCCGCTTCGAAGGCCTCATCTCGCAGCCGCACGGCATCATCCTGGTGACCGGGCCCACGGGCTCGGGCAAGACGACCACGCTGTACGCGGGCCTGGGGCGCCTGGACGCCACGCGCAACAACATCATGACGGTGGAAGACCCCATCGAATACGAGCTGCCCGGCGTCGGCCAGACCCAGGTCAACAGCAAGATCGAGCTGACCTTTGCGAAGGCCCTGCGCGCCATCCTGCGGCAGGACCCGGACATCATCATGATCGGTGAAATTCGCGACTTCGAGACCGCGCAGATCGCCATCCAGGCCTCACTGACGGGCCACCTGGTGCTGGCCACGCTGCACACCAACGACGCCGCCAGCGCCGTGACGCGGCTGACCGACATGGGCGTGGAGCCCTTCCTGCTGTCGTCCTCGCTGCTGGGAGTGCTAGCGCAGCGCCTGGTGCGCAAGTACTGCAGCCATTGCCAGGGCAGCGGGTGCGATCACTGCGGCCAGACGGGCTACACCGGCCGCACCGGCGTGTTCGAGCTGCTGGTGACCACGGACGCGATCCGCGCCCAGATCCACAACCAGGCCTCCGAGGCCGACATCCGCACCGCCGCGCTGGCCGATGGCATGGCGCTGATGCGGGAGGATGGCGAGCGGCTCATCGCGGCGGGCATCACCAGCCGCGAGGAAGTGCTGCGCGTGACGCGGGACTGATCCCACGGGCCGGCGGCCGCGCCACAGGCCCTCTCGGTGGCGGTGCGCCACCGGGATCATTTTGCTACTTTTTTAATAGCAATCCGCGCTTGACAAGCAAGCGCCAGCGGCCCAAAACGCTTGGGATCAGCGGATCTGCAGCGCGGGGCGCCGGCCCGCCGGTGAAACGGCGGGCGCGGGCGAGGCCAGCGGCGCCGATGAAGGCGAGGAGGGCAGCTCCGAGCCCCCCCCTTGCAGCTTGAACTGCCGGACCGCGCTGGTCAGCTGCACCGCCTGTTCGCGCAGCGATTCCGAGGCCGCAGTGGACTGCTCCACCAGGGCCGCGTTCTGCTGCGTCATCTGGTCGAGCTGCGAGACGGCCTGGCTGATCTGGCCGATGTTGTCGCTCTGCTCGGCCGACGAAGCGGTGATCTCGCCAATGATGTCGGACACGCGGCGCACGCTGCTCACGATCTCGGTCATGGTCTGGCCGGCCTGGCTCACGAGGCGCGAGCCGTCCTCGACCCGCTCCACCGAGGAGCTGATGAGGCCCTTGATCTCCTTGGCCGCCTCCGCGCTGCGCTGCGCGAGGCTGCGCACCTCGCTCGCCACCACGGCAAAGCCGCGGCCCTGTTCGCCCGCGCGCGCGGCCTCGACCGCGGCATTGAGCGCCAGGATGTTCGTCTGGAAGGCGATGGAGTCGATCACACCCGTGATGTCGGCGATCTTGCGCGAGCTGGTGGTGATCTGGTCCATGGTGGTCACCACCTGCGACACCACGGTGCCGCCGCGCGCGGCCACCTCGGCGGCCGTGGAGGCGAAGTCGCTGGCCTGGCGCGAGGACTGCGCGCTTTGCTGCACGGTGCTGGTCAGCATCTCCATGGACGAAGCGGTTTCCTCCAGATTGGCAGCCGTCTGCTCGGTGCGGTGGCTCAGGTCGTGGTTGCCGCTGGCGATCTCGGAGCTGGCGGTGGAGATGTTGCCCGCCGTGTCCTGCACCTGGCGCACCAGGCCACGCAGCGCATCCTGCATGCGCCCCATGGCGGCCACCAGCTGGCCCACCTCATCCTGGTTCATGGCCTCCACATCGCGCGACAGGTCGCCGCTGGCGATGCGGTCGGCCAGCTCCTGCGCCTGGCGCAGCGATCCGGTGATGGAGCGCACGCTGAAGAACGTGAGCGGGATCAGCACGGCCAGCCCCAGCAGCAGGCCGATGCCGATGAAGGCCGACATGGTGGAGGTGCGGGACTCCACGCCCGCGCGGGCCTCGTCCATCTGCGCGCGGGCCGTGGTGGCCAGGCTGGAGAACAGCTTGTCGGTGGCCTCCATGTGGACCTTGAGCCGGTCGGCATAGGCGCCGCCGCCGGCGCCATCGAGCTGCGCGCCCTCGATCTTCTCGAAGATAGGGGAAATGCCGGTTTCGTACTGCTTGATCTCGGCCAGCGACTTGTCGATGGACTCGACGAAGGCCGCATCGCCCGACTGCACCTGGCGCACATCGGCCAGGCTCTTGCGCAGCGCGGCCAGTGTCTTGGCCCAGGTCTCGCGCAGCGCGGAGACCTCGACCGAGTTGTTGAAGTTGATGATGATGTCTTTTTCGGTACGGCGCAGGTCGCCCAGCGTGGTGCGCAGCTCCGACATGTCGGTGAGGGTCTGTACGCGCTGCGAGAACAGCACCTGCAGCGTGCCGCGCGTGCGGTCCAGCGCCACGTAGCCCATGGCGCCGATGACAACAAGCAGGATCAGGGAAAAGACGGTTCCGAAGTAAAGGCGCGTGCGGATGGAGAAGCGGCCCAGAGCATTCATGGCTCTTCCTTACAATTTTTAACAGACAATCCAGCATAGCAAATTTGGTGCCACGCCCTCCCCCCGGTCTTCTGAACCGAGTGTGGCCGGACTATATGCCGGGCTGCCGCCCCCGCCGCACAGGGTAAGCACCGCCCCGGGGCCCTTTGCAGGGAATCCCCGGGGTCAGTAGGCGGGCTTATGCCACCGGTGTCACGGGAATGTAGAACTGCCCGCCGCGCTGCTGGAATTCCGCCGCCTTGGTCTGCATGCCCTGGGCCAGCGCCTCGGCCTCCGCCACGCCCTTCTGGGCGGCAAATTCGCGCACTTCCTGCGTGATCTTCATGGAGCAAAACTTGGGGCCGCACATGGAGCAGAAGTGCGCCACCTTGGCGCTGTCCTTGGGCAGCGTTTCGTCGTGGTATTCCTTGGCCGTGTCGGGGTCCAGGCCCAGGTTGAACTGGTCCTGCCAGCGGAAGTCGAAACGCGCCTGGGAAAGCGCGTCGTCGCGCGCGCGGGCCCCCGGGTGGCCCTTGGCCACATCGGCCGCGTGGGCGGCGATCTTGTACGCGATGATCCCTTGCTTCACGTCGTCGCGGTCGGGCAGCCCCAGGTGCTCCTTGGGCGTCACGTAGCACAGCATGGCCGTGCCCATCCAGCCGATCATGGCCGCGCCGATGGCCGATGCGATGTGGTCGTAGCCCGGTGCGATGTCGATGGTCAGCGGGCCCAAGGTGTAGAACGGCGCCTCGTGGCAGGTCTTGAGCTGCTCGGTCATGTTGGCCTGGATCATGTGCATGGGCACGTGGCCGGGGCCTTCGATCATGGTCTGCACGTCGTGCTTCCAGGCCACCTGGGTCAGCTCGCCCAGCGTGTGCAGCTCGGCGAACTGCGCTTCGTCGTTGGCGTCCGATGCGCAGCCGGGGCGCAGGCCGTCGCCCAGGCTGAACGACACGTCGTACGCCTTCATGATGTCGCAGATGTCCTCGAAGTGCTCGTACAGGAAGCTCTCGCGGTGGTGCGCCATGCACCACTTGGCCATGATGGAGCCGCCACGCGAGACGATGCCCGTGCGCCGCTGCGCGGTGAGGTGGATGTAGGCCAGCCGCACGCCCGCGTGGATGGTGAAGTAGTCCACGCCCTGCTCGGCCTGCTCGATCAGCGTGTCGCGGAAGATCGCCCAGGTCAGGTCCTCGGCCACGCCGCCCACCTTCTCCAGCGCCTGGTAGATGGGCACCGTGCCGATGGGCACGGGCGAGTTGCGCACGATCCAGTCGCGCGTGGTGTGGATGTTCTTGCCGGTGGACAGGTCCATCACGTTGTCGGCGCCCCAGCGGATCGCCCACACCAGCTTTTCGACCTCTTCCTCGATGCTGGAGGTGACGGCCGAGTTGCCGATGTTGGCGTTGATCTTGACCTTGAAGTTGCGCCCGATGGCCATGGGCTCGACCTCGGGGTGGTTGATGTTGGCGGGAATGATGGCGCGGCCCCGGGCTACTTCATCGCGCACGAATTCGGGGGTGATGATCTTGGGGATGCTCGCGCCCATGGGGTTGCCCATCAGGCGCTGCTCGCGGCCAGCGTCGGCCATGTACTGCTCCATCCACTCGCGCTTGCCGTTCTCGCGGATGGCCACGTATTCCATCTCGGGCGTGACGATGCCCTTCTTCGCATAGTGCATCTGCGTGACGTTGGCACCCGCCTTGGCGCGCAAGGGCTTGCGCTGCAGAGCCGCGGCCTCGGCGCGCAGCTGGGCCAGACGGGTGGCGTCTTCGCTTTTCTGGCCATCGTCCAGCGCCACGGGCGCGCGGCCTTCGTAGTGCTCCACGTCGCCACGGCCGGTGATCCAGCCGCCGCGCACTCCCGCCAGGCCCTTGCGCACATCGATCGCAGCCTCGGGGTCGGTATACGGGCCGGAGGTGTCGTACACGCTGACCAGTTCGCCGTTGGTCAGCGCAATGTCGCGCACGGGCACGCGCAGATCGGTGTGCAGGTGGCCGGGGAGGTAGGCCTTGCGTGAGGCAGGAAAGGGTTCGCGCGTGCGTGCGAGCAACTCGGCGAACTTCTCGGGGGTGGCCAGCTTGGCGTGGGGGTCGGGGGCGTTCATGGGCAGGTCTCCTGGTTCCGGTGGCGGTGGGTGCTGCTCCGGAATGGACCTGTGCGCCCCTCGGGTGCGGCTGCACCTGAGGCATGGCGTGCCAGCAGGGACTGCGGGCACGGAGACAAGGAGGTCGGCTCTTCTTCCGCCGGTATGAACCGGATCAAGTTCGTCGGGTTCGCAAGGCCTGCCGAATTTCTTCAGCCACCTCGCATCTCAGCGCTTACGCACACCCCGGAGCAGGCGCGAGTATAGGCCAGAGAGAAAAAACCGCGCCGCGGAGCCTCTCGGTCAGGCGAGGCGCCCGATGAGGACCACCGCAAAGAAGAAGACGGCCGCGATCACCGTCCACTTGAGGATGACGAGCCCCAGGCGCTTGTAGCGCGCCTGCCCCGTGCCGGCATAGAAGGCAAACGACACGGCCGCCGCCAGGAGCAGCAGCATGGCCAGCCAGCGAAAGATCAGCATGTCAGGGACTCCCGGCGCCGTGAAAACGGGCGCGGCACTGGCAGGAGGCTCCGGGCTGCGGCCCGGGAATGGTGCTTCATGCTCACCAGGCGCGCGCCGGCTGGGCAAACCCGCCGGGCGCCTGGCGCTCGTCCTCGAACGTGACGACCTCCCAGGCATCGCGCTGGGCCAGCAGCTCGCGCAGCAGCAGGTTGTTCATGGCGTGGCCCGAGCGGAAGGCGCTGTAGGCCGCGAGCAGGGGCTTGCCGATCAGGTACAGGTCGCCCATCGCGTCCAGGATCTTGTGCTTGACGAACTCGTCGTCGTAGCGCAGCCCGTCGCTGTTGAGCACCTTGTAGTCGTCCATCACGATGGCGTTGTCGAGGCCGCCGCCCAGCGCCAGGCCGTTGGAGCGCATCATCTCCACATCGCGCGTGAAGCCGAAGGTGCGCGCGCGGGCGATGTCGCGGCTGTAGTTGCCTTGCCCCAAGTCGAACTCCACGCGCTGGCCCGTGGAATCCACGGCGGGGTGGTCGAAGTCGATCTCGAAGCTGAGCTTGTAGCCGTGGTAGGGCGCAAGCCGAGCCCACTTGGCCGCGGCGCCCTCGCCTTCGCGCACTTCCACGGGGCGGGTGACGCGGATGAAGCGCTTGGGGGCATTCTGCAGCTCGATGCCCGCGCTTTGCAGCAGGAACACGAACGATGCCGAAGAGCCATCCAGGATGGGCACCTCTTCGGCGGTGATGTCCACATAGAGGTTGTCGATGCCCAGCCCCGCGCAGGCCGACATGAGGTGCTCCACGGTGTGCACCTTGGCATTGCCCACGGCGATGGTGGACGCCAGGCGGGTGTCGGTCACGGCCTCCGCCCGGATGGGGATGTCCACCGGCTGCGGCAGGTCCACCCTGCGGAACACGATCCCGGTGTCCGGCTGCGCAGGCCGCAGGGTCAGCTCGACCCGCTGGCCACTGTGCAGGCCCACGCCCACGGCGCGGGTGATCGTCTTGAGGGTGCGTTGCTGGAGCATCCGGGGATTTTAGTGGGGCGACCCCGCAAAAACCATCCACGGCTGCCTATGACCCTGATAGAAAACGGAGTCGCAGGGGCGGCGTACAAGCTGTCAGAGACACGCAGGTAGCGCCACGCAGCGACTGCATTGCGCGCCACGCGTACCCAGACGGCGGTGACTGCGCAGCTGAGGAGCATACGAGCCAAATAGGAAGCGCGGTGGTGGAAACCGTCACGGCCCAATGCCAGAGACACCGCGCAAGGGCCGCCGCCCCGCCGCGCATGTCGAGAAACCCCTTGCCAGAGTCAAGGGGCGCTCTGTCTGTCCCAGCCCGCGCAGGCGGGCTGGGAGCCGCAGACCTCGCCCCCTCCCGCGCAGCGAGAGAGGGGGTGAAGCGGCGTAGCCGCTCAGGGGGAGTACCGAATCAATCCGCCTGCTTGCGCAGGAAGGCCGGAATCTCCAGGTCGTCCATGCCGCCCGAGGACAGCGCGTCCACGCGCGCCGCGGCCTGGGTGCGGTTGGTACGCCACACGCTGGGCACCGACATGCTGCCGTAGTCGGCCTGCGCGCTGCCGGCATGGCCGCCCTGCACGCCCATGGCCGAGCCCAGGGCCCCCGTGCCCGCGATGGGCATCTGGTAGGCCACGTTGTCCGTGCCGGTGCGCAGGCCGCCCTGCACCACCGAAATCGGCTGGCGGCGCGCGTTGGGGCGCGACAGGCCGGTGGCCACCACGGTCACGCGGATCTCGTCGCCCAGGCTGTCGTCATAGGCAGCGCCGTAGATCACGTGCGCGTCGGGCGAGGCGTAGGCATTGATGGTGCTCATGGCCAGGCGCGATTCGGACAGCTTCAGGCTGCCCTTGGCGGCCGTCACCAGCACCAGCACGCCCTTGGCGCCCGACAGGTCGATGCCTTCCAGCAGCGGGCAGGCCACGGCCTGTTCGGCGGCGATGCGGGCGCGGTCCGGGCCGCTGGCGGTGGCCGTGCCCATCATGGCCTTGCCGGGCTCGCCCATCACGGTGCGCACGTCTTCGAAGTCGACGTTCACGTGGCCGTATTCATTGATGATTTCGGCAATGCCGCCCACGGCGTTCTTGAGCACGTCGTTGGCATGGGCGAAGGCTTCGTCCTGGGTGATGTCATCGCCCAGCACTTCCAGCAGCTTCTCGTTGAGCACCACGATCAGCGAATCCACGTTGGCTTCGAGCTCGGCCAGGCCGTTGTCGGCGTTGGTCATGCGGCGGCCGCCTTCCCAGTCGAAGGGCTTGGTGACCACGCCCACGGTGAGGATGCCCATTTCCTTGGCCACGCGGGCGATCACGGGTGCGGCGCCCGTGCCCGTGCCGCCGCCCATGCCGGCCGTGATGAACAGCATGTGCGCGCCGTCGATGGCCAGGCGGATGTCGTCCACCGCGGCCTCGGCGGCTTCACGGCCCTTGTCGGGCTTGCTGCCGGCGCCCAGGCCGCTGCCGCCCAGCTGGATGTGGCGGTGGGCCGAGCTGCGGGTCAATGCCTGCGCGTCGGTGTTGGCGCAGACAAACTCCACGCCCTGCACGCTGCGGGCAATCATGTGCTCGACGGCGTTGCTGCCGCCGCCGCCCACGCCGATCACCTTGATCTGGGTGCCCTGGTTGAATTCTTCGGCTTCGATCATTTCGATGGTCATGTTGGAGCTCCTGTTTCTTTCACTGAATTCGTTTGCAATCTCGTGTGCAACTGCCAATGGGTTGTTCGGTATGTCATCGTGCGCAGCGGGGATGGCGGTCCGGTACATCGTCGCCATCGCCCACGCGGTATTCGGTGCGGACTGCCTCTCGCCAGCCAAAGAGGAAATTTCATGGTCAGAAATTCCCCACGATGAAGTCCTTGAAACGGCCAAACGCCGTCTTCATGGAACCGCTTTTCTGTGCCACCTTGAAGCCGCGCAGCCGCGCCAGGCGCGCCTCTTCCAGTAGGCCCATGACGGTAGCAGCCCGGGGCTGTGCCACCATGTCAGACAAGGCGCTGGAATACTTCGGAATGCCGCGCCGCACGGGCTTCAGGAAGATGTCTTCGCCCAGCTCGATCATCCCGGGCATCACCGAACTGCCGCCGGTGAGCACGATGCCCGACGACAGCACTTCTTCATACCCCGACTCGCGCACCACCTGCTGCACGAGCGAGAAGATCTCTTCCACGCGCGGCTCGATCACGCCGGCCAGCGCCTGCTTGCTGAGCATGCGGGGGCTGCGGTCGCCCAGGCCGGGCACTTCCACCTGCGCCTCGGGGTCGGCCAGCAGCTGCTTGGCGTAGCCGCTTTCGACCTTGATGTCCTCGGCGTCCTTCGTGGGCGTGCGCAGCGCCATGGCGATGTCGCTGGTGATGAGGTCGCCCGCGATCGGGATCACCGCCGTGTGGCGGATCGCGCCGCCGGTGAAGATGGCCACGTCGGTCGTGCCCGCGCCGATGTCGACCACCACCACGCCCAGCTCGCGCTCGTCATCCGTCAGCACCGCCTGGCTGCTGGCCAGGGGGTTGAGCATGAGCTGCTCGACCTCCAGGCCGCAGCGGCGCACGCACTTGATGATGTTCTCGGCCGCGCTCTGCGCACCGGTCACGATGTGGATCTTGGCCTCCAGGCGGATGCCGCTCATGCCGATGGGCTCCTTCACATCCTGCCCGTCGATCACGAACTCCTGCGGCTCCACCAGCAGCAGGCGCTGGTCGCTGCTGATGTTGATGGCCTTGGCCGTTTCCACCACACGCGCCACGTCGGCCGAGGTGACCTCCTTGTCCTTCACGGCCACCATGCCGCTGGAATTGAGGCCGCGGATATGGCTGCCCGTGATGCCGGTGTACACGCGCTGGATCTTGCAGTCGGCCATCAGCTCGGCCTCCTTCAGCGCCTGCTGGATGCTCTGCACGGTGGCGTCGATGTTCACCACCACGCCGCGCTTCAAGCCATTGCTCGGGGCCACGCCCAGGCCTGCGAGCTTGAGCTCGCCATTGGGCAGAACCTCGGCCACCACGGCCATGACCTTGGCCGTGCCGATGTCCAGCCCCACCACGACGTCTTTGTATTCTCTTGCCATATCAGTCTCTGCCCTTCTCTGTTCTGTCCCGCCGCACCCCGGCCTCATTCACGAACCGCCCCGCTCTCCACGCCACGCACCGCTGTTGTTGCTGCTGTTGCATGCCGTCACCTCCTGCGCACGCCACCCGCGGCGCCCATGGCATCGGGGATCACGGTGCTCACGCCGCGCATGCGCAGCGCATACCCCCCGGCGTGCCGCAGGTCCGCGGATTCCAGGGACTCCACGCGCCGGCCGTACTGCGCCGCCACCTGGGTCAAGGTGCGCGTGAAGCGCTGCGTGCGCTGCACCACCTCCTGCGGTGCCCCGCCCCCCAGCTCCACCACCGCGTCGCTGTCGAGCCTGGCGCGCCAGCCGCCCCGGCCGGTCAGTTCCAGGGACTCGACCTCCAGCCCCAGGGGCTTGAACACCGGCTGCAGCAGACCAAACATCTGCAGCACCTCGGGGGAGCTGCCCGCCGGGCCCAGCAGGCGGGGCAGGCCGTCCTGCTCCACATCGCCCACGTTGGCCTCGAACACCTCGCCCTGCCGGTTGACCATGGCCGAGCCGCTCTCCGGTCCCCAGTACGCGACGGCCTCGTGTTCCTGCAGCTCCACCTGCAGGCTGCCGGGGTAGACCCGCCGCACCTCGGCGCGGCGCACCCAGGGCACTTGCTCGAACGCCGCGCGCGCGGCGCGCAGGTCCACCGTGAAGAAGTTGCCCGCGAGGTGCGGCGCCACATTGGCCCGCAGGGTGACGGCGTTGTTGTGCACCAGCTCCCCCTGCACCACGATGCGCGCGATCGCGAAGCCCGGATAGCGCAGCATCCACCAGGCACCCGCCGCCAGCACGAGCAGGGCGCAGCCCACGAACAGGACCGACGCGGTCAGGTTCATGAGCTTGACGTCCAGCGGTGCGGGCAGCGCGGAGTTCATTTGGCGGCGGCTCCTTGCGTGTCGAGCACGGCATCGGCCAGGATGCGCAGGCACAGCTCCTCGTAGCTGATGCCCGCAGCGCGCGCGGCCATGGGCACGAGGGAATGGCCCGTCATGCCCGGCGAGGTGTTCATCTCCAGCAGAAAGGGCTTGCGGTCGCTGGCGCGCAGCATCAGGTCGGCGCGGCTCCAGCCCCGGCAGCCCAGGCTGCGGTAGGCGTCCAGCACGATGCGCTGGATCTCACGCTCTTCCGCTTCGGGCAGGCCGCTCGGGCATTGGTATTTCACGTCGTCGGTGAAATACTTGTTCTGGTAGTCGTAGGCACCGTCGGGCGCCACGATGCGGATCACGGGCAGCGCGCGCGCGCCGGCGCCCTGGCCCAGCACGGCGCAGGTGACTTCCTCGCCGTCGATGAATTCCTCGCAGAGCACATCGGGGTCGTATTTCGCGGAGAGCTGCACGGCCTCCTGCATGTCCGAATAGCCGCGCACCTTGGTCACGCCGATGGACGAGCCTTCGCGCGGCGGCTTGACGATGAGCGGCAGGCCCAGCTCGTCGGGCACGGTGCGCACCACCTCGCGCTGCTGGCGGTCGGGCGCCAGCCACACGTAGCGCGGCGTGGGCAGGCCCTCGGCCAGCCACACCCGCTTGGTCATGACCTTGTCCATCGCGATGGCCGAGGCCATCACGCCCGGGCCCGTGTAGGGGATGCCCAGCAGTTCGAGCGCGCCCTGCACCGTGCCGTCTTCGCCATGGCGGCCGTGCAGCGCGATGAAGCAGCGGGCATAGCCGTCGCGCTTGAGATCGCCCAGCGGGTTCTGCGCGGGGTCGAACGCATGCGCGTCCACGCCGCGCGAGCGCAGGGCCTGCAGCACGCCGCTGCCGGACATCAGCGACACCTCGCGCTCGGCCGAGTCGCCGCCCATCAGCACGGCCACCTTGCCCAGGGACTTCACATCAAAATTCGAATCAAAAAGGGTCATAGCGCGCTCCCCTCCAGCGCCTTAAGCTCATTATTTTGTAGCAAATCAACCACCTTGCCGGGCACGGCGCCGATGGAGCCCGCGCCCATGCACATCACCACGTCGCCGTCCTTCGCGTTGTCGGCGATGGCCTGCGGCAGGTCGGCCACGTTGTCGATGAACACCGGCTCCACGCGGCCGGCCACGCGCAGCGCGCGCGCCAGTGAACGGCCGTCGGCCGCCACCACGGGCGCCTCGCCGGCGGCGTACACCTCGGTCAGCAGCACGGTGTCGGCATGGCCGATGACCTTCACGAAATCCTCGAAACAGTCGCGCGTGCGGCTGTAGCGGTGGGGCTGGAAGGCCAGCACCAGGCGGCGGCCCGGGAAGGCGCCGCGCGCCGCTGCCAACGTGGCGGCCATCTCCACCGGGTGGTGGCCGTAGTCGTCGATCACGGTGAACTGGCCGCCATCCCGGGCGGGAAGGTTGCCGTAGCTCTGGAAGCGCCGCCCCACGCCCTTGAAGCCGGCGAGCGCGCGCTGCACGGCCTCGTCGGGGATGTTCAGCTCCACGGCGATGGCGATGGCCGACAGCGCGTTGAGCACGTTGTGCTCGCCCGCGAGGTTGAGCACGATGTCCAGGTCGGGCAAGGTGACGCCGTTGCGCCGCTGCACGGTGAAGCGCATCTGCCCCGCCTCGGCGCGCACATTGATGGCACGCACCTGGGCATCTTCGGAAAAGCCGTAGCTCGTGATCGGGCAGGTCACGCTTTGCAGGATGTCGCGCACGGCCGGGCTGTCCACGCACAGCACGGCCGTGCCGTAGAACGGCATGCGGTGCAGGAAGTCGACGAACGCGCCCTTGAGCCGGCCGAAGTCGTGCCCGTAGGTGTCCATGTGGTCGGCGTCGATGTTGGTCACCACGGCCATCACGGGCAGCAGGTTCAGGAACGAGGCATCCGACTCGTCGGCCTCGACCACGATGTAGTCGCCGCTGCCCAGCTTGGCGTTGGCCCCCGCGCTGTTCAGCCGCCCGCCGATCACGAAGGTGGGGTCCAGGCCCGCCTCGGCCAGCACGCTGGTCACGAGGCTGGTGGTGGTGGTCTTGCCGTGCGTGCCCGCGATGGCGATGCCCTGCTTCAGGCGCATCAGCTCGGCCAGCATGAGCGCGCGGGGTACGACCGGGATCTTCTTTTCCCGGGCTGCGAGCACCTCGGGGTTGTCGGGCGTGACGGCCGTGGACGTGACCACGGCATCGGCGCCTTCGATGTGCGCCGCCGCGTGGCCCAGGCAGGTCTTGATGCCCAGGCCCTCCAGGCGGCGCAGTGTGGCGCTGTCGGCCAGGTCGGAGCCGGAGATGCGGTAGCCCAGGTTGAACAGCACCTCGGCGATGCCGCTCATGCCGGCGCCGCCCAGGCCGACGAAATGGATATGGCGAATGGCGTGCTTCATGGTGTTGCAAGCTCCTCGCAGGCAGTCACCACCTCGCGGGTGGCGTTGGTTTTTTGCATGTCTTTAGCTTTAAGCGCCACACCCACCAGGGTGGAACGCTGCATATTCAATAGCATCCCGGACAGCCCCTCGGGCGTCAGGTCGCGTTGCTGCACCAGCCAGCCGCCGCCGGCGTTCACCAGGAACTGGGCGTTGGTGGTCTGGTGGTCGTCCACGGCGGAAGGGAACGGCACGAACACGGCCGCCGCGCCCACGGCCGCGATTTCGGTCACGGTGCTCGCCCCCGCCCGGCAGACGATGATGTCGGCCGCCGCAAACGCGCTGGCGGTGTCGTCGATGAATGGCGTCAGCTCCGCATCGACCCCGGCGGCCGCATAGTGGGCGCGCAGCGCGTCGATCTGCGTCGCGCCGCTTTGGTGGACCACGGTGGGGCGTTGTTCGGCGGGCATCAGCGCGACGGCCTGCGGCACGATCTCGTTGAGGGCCCGTGCGCCCAGGCTGCCCCCCACCACCAGCAGGCGCAGCGGGCCGGAGCGGCCCGCAAAACGTTCGGCCGGGCCGGGTTGCCGGGTGAAGGCGGTGCGCAGCGGGTTGCCCACCCACTGGCCCTTCTTGAACACATCGGGGAAGGCCGTGAACACGCGGTCCGCGACACCTGCCAGCACCTTGTTGGCCATGCCGGCCACGGAGTTCTGTTCGTGCAGCACCAGGGGCTTGCCGGCCAGCACGCCCATCATGCCGCCCGGAAAGGTGATGTAGCCGCCCAGGCCCACCACCACATCCGGCTTCACGCGCCGCACCACGGCCAGCGCCTGCCAGAACGCGCGCAGCAGGCGCAGCGGCAGCAAAGCCAGCGTGACGAGTCCCTTGCCGCGCACGCCCGAGAAGTCGATGAGCTCCAGCGCGAAGCCGTGCTGCGGCACGATGCGCGACTCCATGCTGCCCGGCGCGCCCAGCCAGTGCACGCGCCAGCCGCGTGCACGCAGCTCCTCGGCGACGGCCAGTCCGGGGAAGATGTGGCCGCCGGTGCCGCCGGCCATGATGAGGGCGGTTTTTTGCGTCATACGCGCCCTCCCCTCATCAACAATTTGTTTTCATAGTCCACACGCAAGACCACGGCCAATGCCACCAGATTCATCAAGATGGCCGACCCGCCGAAGCTCATCAGCGGCAGCGTGAGCCCCTTGGTGGGCAGCGCGCCCAGGTTCACGCCCATGTTGATGAAGGCCTGGAAGCCGATCCAGATCGCCACGCCCTGCGCCACGAGGCCCGCGAACACGCGGTCGAGGGCGATGGCCTGGCGGCCGATGTGCATGATGCGGCGCGTCATCCACAGGAACAGCACGATGAGCGTGACCACGCCCACCAGGCCGAACTCCTCGCCGATCACGGCCAACAGGAAGTCGGTGTGTGCCTCGGGCAGCCAGTGCAGCTTTTCCACGCTGCCGCCCAGGCCCACGCCAAAGATCTCGCCGCGCCCGATGGCGATCAGCGAGTGCGAGAGCTGGTAGCCCTTGCCCAGGGCGTGCTCCTCGCTGAACGGATCCAGGTAGGCGAACACGCGCTCGCGCCGCCAGGGGGAGCTGGCGATCATGATGCCGAAGGCCGCCACCAGCACGCCCGCGATCAGGAAGAACATGCGGGCGTTCACGCCGCCCAGGAACAGGATGCCCATGGCGATCACCGCCACCACCATGAAGGCCCCCATGTCCGGTTCGGCCAGCAGCAGCACGCCCACGATGGCCACGGCCGCCCCCATGGGCAGCACGGCGCGGAAGAACCGCTCCTTCACGTCCATCTTGCGCACCATGTAGTCCGCCGCGTAGATGAGCACGGCGAACTTGGCCACCTCGGAGGGCTGAAAGCCGATGGGCCCGAGCGACAGCCAGCGCCGCGCGCCATTGACCACCTTGCCCACGCCGGGAATCAGCACGGCCACCAGCAGCAGCAGCGCCACCACGAAGAGCCAGGGCGCCATGCGCTCCCACAGCGCCATGGGCACCTGGAAGGCCAGCAGCGCCGCGACGAACCCGACCACGAGGTACATCACGTGGCGGGTGAGGAAATGGGTGGAGGCGTAGTTGGCAAAACGCGGGTTGTCCGGCATCGCGATGGAGGCCGAATACACCATCACCAGCCCCCAGGCGAGCAGCGCCACCACCACCCACAGCAGCGCCTGGTCGAACCCGAGCACGCTCGCCGGCGTGCTGGTGGTGCGGGGCCGGTAGTCGGTGCCGCCCACGCGCACCGGCAGCACGTCCACGGCCTTGCCGGGCAGGCCGCCGAACCAGCCCGCCACGCGCTGCAGGAAGCTGCTGGCCGGTGCACTCATGCCGCGCCTCCTGTCGCATCGTCCGCCAGGGCATGCACCGTGTCGCAGAAGACCTGGGCGCGGTGCTCGTAGCCCCTGAACATGTCAAAGCTCGCGCAGGCGGGCGACATCAGCACCGCATCGCCCGCATGGGCGCGCTGCGAGGCCAGTTCCACGGCCTGCGGCAAGGTCTCGGCATCGACCAGTGCCACGCCGCTGTCCTGCAGCGCGGCGCGGATCTGCGGCGCATCGCGCCCGATCAGCACCACCGCGCGCGCATGGCGCGCCACGGGCGCGGCCAGCGGAGAAAAATCCTGGCCCTTGCCATCGCCGCCCAGGATGACCACGATGCGGCGCTCCGCGCCCAGGCCGGTGAGGGCCGCCACCGTGGCGCCCACGTTCGTGCCCTTGCTGTCGTCGAAGTACTCGACGCCGTGGATGACGGCCACGGGCTCCACGCGGTGCGGCTCGCCCCGGTACTCGCGCAGCCCGTACAGCAGGGGCGCCAGCGTGCAGCCTGCCGCCGATGCCAGCGCCAGTGCGGCCAGCGCGTTCACGGCGTTGTGGCGGCCCCGGATGCGCAGCGCGTCAGCGGGCATCAGGCGCTGGATGTGCAGGTCCTCTGCGGCCTCGTTGCGGCCGCGCTTGCGGGTTTCGTCCGCATCCATGGCGCGCACCAGCCAGGGCATGCCGCTCACCACCTCGATGCCGAAGTCGCCGGGGCGCTGGGGCATGTCTGCGCCAAACGTCAGGTGCTCGCGCACCTGGGGCTTTTGCAGCTTGACCTTGACCGGCGGCGGCAACATCTGCATCACGGCCGCGTCCTCGCGGTTCAGGATCATGAGCCCGGTCTGGCCGAAGATGCGCGCCTTGGCCGCCGCATAGGCCACCATGTCGCCGTGCCAGTCCAGGTGGTCCTGCGTGATGTTGAGCACGGTGGCCGCCGTGGGCTCGAATCCGGTCACGCCGTCGAGCTGGAAGCTTGAGAGTTCCAGCACCCACACCTCGGGCAGCGTGCCCGCGTCGATGTGGCTGGCGAGCGTGTCGAGCAGCGTGGGGCCGATGTTGCCGGCCACGGCGACGCTCTGGCCCGAGCGCTCCACGAGCTGCCCCGTGAGCGAGGTCACCGTGGTCTTGCCGTTGGTGCCCGTGATCGCCAGCACCGCCGGGGCGTAGCCGTGCGAGGCCTTGAGCGCGCCCAGCGCCATGGAATACAAGCTCAATTCACCACCAGCGCTTATTCCACAAGCGCTGGCAGCTACTAAAACAGGAGCAATTGTCTGGGGACTCAAACCCGGTGAGCGGTAGACCGCATGCAGGTCCTGGCCTTCGACCAGGCTGGCGTCGAAGCCACCGGCCACAAAACGCACCTTGGGCAGCTCCTGCTGCAGCACCGCGAGCTGCGGCGGCGCGGCGCGCGTGTCGGCCACGGTGACCTCGGCGCCACAGCGCACGCACCAGCGCGCCATGGCCAGGCCCGAGGCGCCCAGGCCCAGGATGAGGATCTTCTGGCCCAGCAGCGGACGCAGGCCTTCGCCGGGCCGGCCCAGGGGCTCGGCGGGCCCATCGGCTGGAGCGTCCTGCGTGGCTTCTTCTTCATCAGCCACCTGCGGCAGCGCAGACGCGGCCTCGGGGGCCGCCACCTCGGCAAAAATCTGCGCCACGAAATCGGCGGCGGCCTTGGCGGCGGAGACCGCGGGCGGCTTTTCAGGGTCCCAGGCATTGGCCGCCGCGTTGGCTGCGCGTGCGCCTGTGGCGGGCCCGGGAGCCCCGGCCGTGCCATCGGCGCTTGCCGCAGGTTCCGTCGCGCCGGCCGTGGCGTCCATGGGTTCGGCGGCGGACAGCGCGCCGGGCCCAGCCACGTCGGTCACGCCTGGATCGCCCGGCACCACATCCGCCGTGGACCGCTCTGGTGGCAGCTCCACCTCCGGCGTTCCGGCAGGCGCATCCATGCCCGTGGCCGCCACGGGAGGATCGGCTGGTGCCGCCGGGATGAGGGGATCGTCCGGGTTCATCGCAGTTTCAATGTGGACAGGCCGATGAGGCACAGCAGCATGGTGATGATCCAGAAGCGCACGACCACCTGGGTCTCCTTCCAGCCGCTCTTTTCAAAATGGTGGTGCAGCGGCGCCATCTTGAGCAGGCGCCGGCCTTCGCCGTAGCGTTTCTTGGTGAACTTGAACCAGGTCACCTGCAGCATCACGGACAGCGCCTCGACCACGAAGATGCCCCCCATGATGGCCAGCACGATCTCCTGGCGCACGATGATGGCGATGGTGCCCAGCGCCGCGCCCAGCGCCAGCGCGCCCACGTCGCCCATGAACACCTGCGCGGGGTGCGCGTTGAACCACAGGAAGGCCAGGCCCGCGCCCGCCATGGCCGCGCAGAAGATCAGCAGCTCCCCCGAGCCCGGGATGTGCGGGAAGAACAGGTACTTGGAATACACCGAGCTGCCGGTGACGTAGGCGAACACGCCCAGCGCCGAGCCCACCATCACCACGGGCATGATGGCCAGGCCGTCCAGCCCGTCGGTCAGGTTCACGGCATTGCTGGAGCCCACGATCACGAGATAGGTCAGGATCACGAAGCCCAGCACTCCGAGCGGGTAGCTGATTTCCTTGAAGAACGGCAGCTGCAGCCCCGCCTTGGGCGGCAAATCGAGCGAGAAGCCCGATTGCACCCAGCCCACGAACAGCTCCCACACCTTGGCGTTGGAGCTTTCCGAGATGCTGAACACGAGGTACAGCGCGGCGATCAGGCCGATGACCGACTGCCAGAAATACTTCTCGCGCGAGCGCATGCCCTCGGGGTCCTTGTTGACCACCTTGCGCCAGTCGTCCACCCAGCCGATCGCACCAAAGCCCAGCGTGACGATGAGCACGATCCACACGAAGCGGTTGGACAGGTCGAACCACAACAGGGTCGAGATCGCGATCGACAGCAGGATGAGCACGCCGCCCATGGTGGGCGTGCCGCTCTTGGACAGGTGCGTCTGCATGGCATAGCCCCGGATGGGCTGGCCGATCTTGAGCGAGGTGAGCACGCGGATCACCTTGGGCCCCGCGATGAGGCCGATGAGCAGCGCCGTCATGGCCGCCATCACCGCCCGGAACGTGAGGTACTGGAACACGCGGAAAAAGCCGAACTCGGGCGACAGGCCCTGCAGCCATTGCGACAGCATCAGCAGCATGCGGCACCTCCCACGGGCGGCCGCGCCCCACGGACGCAGGCTCCGACTGCTGCTTCCAGCACGCTCTCAATGCGTTGCGCCATGGTGTCCCTCCCGTGCCTGCGTCGGCGGTTGTCGCTCTTGTTGTTCCTGGTTGTCCTGCGCTTGCGCGGCAGAGGCGATCGCCTCCACCACCTGTTCCATCTTCATGAATCGAGATCCCTTGACCAGCACGCTGCCCACCGTGGGCAGGGCCTGGCGCACCGCATCCAGCAGCGCGCCCCTATCGTTGAAATGCCGGGCCACACCGCCATTGCCCTCGCCAAAGGACGTGGTGGCGTGCACCGATTGGTCTCCCAGCGCAAAGAGGCAGGGGATGCGGGCCGCGCGCGCATGCGCACCGGCCTCCGCATGGAACTGCGGCCCCTGGTCGCCCACCTCGCCCATATCGCCCAGCACCAGCAGCTGCGGGCCGGGCAGTTCGGCCAGCACGTCGATGGCGGCGCGCATGGAGTCGGGGTTGGCGTTGTAGGTGTCGTCCACCACGGTGACCTCGCGGCCCGCGATGCGCACGCTGAAGGCGCGCGAGCGGCCCTTGACCGGCACGAAATCGTTCAGCCCCTGCGCAATGGCGGCCAGCGGTGCGCCCGCCGCCAGCGTGCAGGCCGCGGCCGCCAGCGCGTTGGCCACGTTGTGGCGCCCGGCAATGTGCAGCTGGGTGGCCACCTCACCCCGCGGCGTGGCCAGCGTGACGGCCCAGGCACCCTGGCCCCACGCAGCCTGTGCGCAGGCCACATCGCCGCCTTCGCCAAAGGTGACGGTGCGGCGCCCCGGCGCCATCGAGCGCCAGAGGGCGGTGTAGGCATCCCCCGAAGGAAACACCGCCACGCCGTCGGCGGGCAGGCTGGCCAACACGGAGCCGTTCTCGCGCGCCACCGCCTCCACCGTGTGCATGAACTCCAGGTGCTCGCGTTGCGCGTTGTTGACCAGTGCCACCGTGGGCCGCGCCATGGCGGCCAGCGTGGCGATCTCACCCGGGTGGTTCATGCCCATCTCGATCACGGCCGCCGCATGGCCGGCACGCAGGCGCAGCAGTGTCAAAGGCACGCCGATGTCGTTGTTGAAATTGCCCTGCGTGGCAAACGCGGCCTCGCCTTTCCAGGCGCGCAGGATGGACGCGATCATCTGCGTCACCGTGGTCTTGCCGTTGCTGCCCGTCACGCCGATCAACGGAAGGCCAAACTGCGCGCGCCAGCCCGCGGCCAGCGCGCCCAGCGCGGCCAGGCTGTCCGGCACCTCGATGCCGGGCAGGCCGGCGGCTTGCAGGCCGCCATGGGCGATGGCGGCGGCGGCGCCACCGGCGCGGGCATCGGCCAGGAAGGCGTTGGCGTCAAAGCGTTCGCCCTTGAGCGCCACGAAAAGATCGCCCGCCTGCAAGCTGCGCGTATCGGTGTGCACGCGGGCGAGCGGCGTGGCCCCATCGCCCACCAGGCGCGCGGCGGGAATGCGCGGCTGCACCAGGGCCAGCGCCTGCTGCAGGGTCATCATCACGGCCGGGGTGGCGCTCATGGGCGTGCTCCGCGGGCCTGCAGCGCGCTCTGCGCATGGGCCATGTCAGAGAACGGCACGCGCACGCCCGCCGTCTCCTGGGTGTCTTCATGGCCCTTGCCGGCGATCAGCACCACATCGGCGGGCGCGGCCTCGGCCACGGCCAGGGCGATGGCGGCGGCACGGTCGGGCTCGGCACGCACCACGTTGCTGGCGATGGTGCCTTGCAGGATCTGGTGCAGGATGGCCGCGGGGTCTTCGCTGCGCGGGTTGTCGCTGGTCACGACCACGAGGTCGGCCTGCTGCTGCGCCACGGCGCCCATCAGGGGGCGCTTGCCCGCATCGCGGTCGCCGCCGCAGCCGAACACGCACCAGAGCCTGCCGCCGCGCTCCCGGGCCACCGGGCGCAGCGCCTGCAGGGCCTTGTCCAGCGCGTCGGGCGTGTGGGCGTAGTCCACGGCCACCAGGGGTTGCCCGGGGTGGTGGATCCGCTCCATGCGGCCGGGCACGGGCGAGAGCTGGGCGCAGGCGTAGAGCGCGTGCTCCAGCGGCACGCCCAAGGCGCGCAGCCCGGCCAGCACACCCAGCAGGTTGGAGACGTTGTACTGCCCGATCACGCGCGTCTGCAGCACATGCGTGTGCACGCCCTCGGCCACCGTGAAGGAGAGGCCACCCTCGCCCATCGCGATGTCGCGCGCCGCGAGCCGCGCGGGGCCGGTGATGGAAACACTCCACAGGTCCAGCAGCCGGTCCGCCAGCGAGGCATGCAGCTCGGCACCGCGCGGGTCGTCGATGTTGACCACCGCGGCCTGCAGGCCGGGCCAGTCGAACAGCATGCTCTTGGCCTGCCAGTAGGCGGCCATGCCGGGGTGGTAGTCCAGGTGGTCCTGCGTGAAGTTGGTGAACAGCGCGACGCGGATGCGCGTGCCCGCCATGCGGTGCTCGGCCAGCCCGATGGACGAGGCCTCGATGGCGCAGGCCGTGCGGCCGGCATCGGTGAACTGCTGGAACGCGCGCTGCAGCCGCACCGGGTCGGGCGTGGTCATGCCCGTGCTGGTGAGTGCGGGCGGTGTGCCCATACCCAAAGTGCCTACCAGCGCACATCCACCTTGCGGAATAAGCTCATTTTTTGATAGCACATTAAGTGCCTCGGCCAGCCACCAGCTGGTGCTGGTCTTGCCGTTGGTGCCCGTCACGGCCAGCACATCCAGGCGCTGCGTGGGCTGCCCGAACCAGTCGGCCGCGATGAGGCCGGTGGCCGCCTTCAGGCCATGGAGCGCCGCCACCGGCAAGCCTTCGAGCGCAAATGCCTCCACGCCCTCATGCTCCACCAGGCAGGCCACGGCGCCGCGCGACAGCGCGTCCGCGATGTGGGCGCGGCCGTCGGTGGCGGCGCCGGGCCAGGCGATGAAACCGTCGCCGGGGCGCACCTGCCGGCTGTCGGTCTGCAGCGTGCCGGTGACCCGCTCGCGCAGCCAGGCGACGGCGTCGTGCACCGAGGCGAGCAAAGGCAAGGCCGTTGTCATAGCGATTCCTCCACCTCTTTGGCCACGATCTGCGGCTTGACCGCCATGTCCGGCTGCACGCCCATCATGCGCAGCGTCTGCTGCACCACTTCGCTGAACACGGGCGCGGCCACGGCACCGCCGTAGAACACGCCGTTGCTGGGCTCGTCGATCATCACGGCCACGATGATGCGCGGCTTGTCGATGGGCGCCATGCCGGTGAACCATGCCCTGTACTTGCCCGAGGCGTAGTTCTTGCCCACCTGCTTGCGCGCGGTGCCGGACTTGCCGCCCACCGAATAGCCCAGGGTCTGCGCCTTCTGGCCGGTGCCGCCGGGGCCCGCTGCCATCTGCAGCATCTTGCGCACCTGGTCGGCGGTGCGTTCGGAGAACACGGGCACGCCCAGGGCGGGCTCGGAGGTCTTGAACATGGTGGCCGGAATCACGCGGCCGCCATTGGCGAACACCGTGTACGAGCGCGCCATCTGGAACAGGCTGGCCGACAGGCCGTAGCCGTAGGACATGGTGGCCTGCTCCACCGGGCGCCAGGTCTTGTAGGGGCGCAGGCGCCCCGTCACCACGCCAGGAAAATGCAGCTGCGGCTTCTGGCCGAAGCCCGCGGCCGAGAAGGTCTCCCACATCTCGCGCGCGGGCATCTGCATGGCGATCTTGGTGGTGCCCACGTTGCTCGACTTCTGGATCACCCCTTCCACCGTGAGCACGCCGTGGTTGCTGGTGTCGGAGATGGTGGAGCCCGTGATGTTGATCCGGCCCGGATTGGTGTCCACGATGGTGTCGGGCCGCACACGCCCCGATTCCAGCGCCAGGCCGATGGTGAACGGCTTCATGGTCGAGCCGGGCTCGAAAACGTCGGTGAGCGCGCGGTTGCGCAGCTGCTCGCCCGTGAGGTTCTGGCGCTTGTCGGGAACGTAGCTCGGGTAGTTGGCCAGCGCCAGCAGCTCGCCCGTGTGGGCATCGAGCACCACCACGCTGCCCGCCTTGGCCTTGTGCAACGCGACCTGGTCCCGCAGCTTCTGGTAGGCAAAGAACTGCACCTTGCTGTCGATGGACAACTGCATGTCCTTGCCATCGACCGGAGGCACGGTCTCGCCCACGCCCTCGACCACCCGGCCCAGGCGGTCCTTGATCACGCGGCGCGAGCCCGCCTTGCCCGCCAGCTCCTTGTCGAAGGCCAGCTCCATGCCTTCCTGCCCGTGGTCTTCCACGTTGGTGAAACCCACCACGTGGGCCGCGGCTTCCCCTTCGGGGTACTGGCGCTTGTACTCCTTGCGCTGGTAGATGCCCTTGATGTCCAGTGCCGCGATCTCCCGGCCCACATCCCAGTCGAGCTGGCGCTTGATCCAGACGAAGGTCTTGTCTTCATCGGCCAGCTTGCGCTGCAGCTCGGCCAATGGCATGTCGAGCAGCTTGGCCAGTTGCTTGAGCTTGGCGCGGACCTCGGGCCTGTCCTGCTCCACGTCTTCCGGAATGGCCCAGATGCTGGCCGCCGGCACGCTGGACGCCAGGATCAGCCCATTGCGGTCCACGATCTTGCCGCGGTTGGCCGGCAGCTCCAGCGTGCGCGCGAAGCGCACTTCGCCCTGGCGCTGGAAGAAGGCGTTGCCAAACACCTGCACGTAGGCAGCGCGCCCCGCCAGCCCCATGAAACCCAGCGCGATCGCCGCCACGATGAACTTGCTGCGCCAGACGGGCGTCTTGCTCGCCAGCAGCGGGCTGGAGGTGTAGAGCACGCTGCGGCTCATGGCTGCGCTCCTTCGGTCCGGGACGGCGCCGCACTGGCGGCCGCGGAGGCCGTGGCGGCGGCCACTCCTTGGGGGTCGGACACATACTGCGTGATGGCCGGCGTGGCCGTGCGCATGTTGAGCTGCGCGCGCGCGATCTTCTCCACGCGCAGCGGCGTGGCCTGCGCACGCTTTTCCACCTGCAGGCGCTGGTGTTCGGTTTCCAGGCGGCGCGCCTCGGCGGTGGCGCGGTCGAGTTCGGTGAACAGGCGGCGCGACTCGTACTGGGTGTGCACGAGATAGATCGCGCTGGCCAGCACGGCCACCAGCAAGACGACGTTGAGCCTTGTCATGTCAGTTGCCTGCCATGCCGCAGCATGAAACCGCCACGGCCCCACCCAGGGACACCGGGCCAGGGCCGTTGCGCAGCGAGGGCGTTGTCCCCCTGGAGGGGGAAGGCGCGAAGCGACTCGGGCGGCGCTTCATCACTGCACCTCGGTGCGCTCGGCCACGCGCATGATGGCGCTGCGCGAACGGGGGTTGGCCGCCACTTCGGCGGCACCGGGCTTGATGCGGTCCAGGGCCACGAGCTTCATGGCCTGGGGCGCGGCAAAGGGCGCACGGCGGTCGTAGACCTCCTTGGAGTGTTTGGCGATGAACTGCTTGACGATGCGGTCTTCGAGCGAATGGAAGCTGATCACCACCAGCCGCCCGCCCGGCTGCAGCACCGAGAGGCTGGCCTCTAGCGCCTGTTGCAGCTCTTCAAGCTCGGCGTTGATGAAAATCCGAAGAGCTTGAAATGTGCGCGTTGCAGGGTTCTGGCCCGCTTCGCGGGTTTTGACCGCGCCAGCCACGAGGTCGGCCAGTTCGGCGGTGGTTGCAAGAGGACCCCGTTCTTCGCGCCGAGCAACAATCGCCTTTGCAATGGGGCCAGCAAACCGTTCTTCACCGTAGTCACGTATCACCTCCGCAATCTGACCGACTTCGGCCGTGGCCAACCAATCGGCCACGCTTTCGCCGCGCGTGGTGTCCATGCGCATGTCCAGCGGGCCGTCAAAACGGAAACTGAAGCCCCGCTCGGGGCTGTCGATCTGGGGCGAGCTCACGCCCAGGTCCATCAGCACGCCCGCCGCACTGGCGGGCGGAAGGTCGGCCAGATGGCGAAAACCCTCGTGCCGAATGGAAAAACGCGCATCGGTGATGCGCGTTGCTTCGGCAATGGCTTCGGGGTCCTTGTCAAAGGCGACAAGGCGCCCCTGCGGCCCCAGGCGAAGCAGGATGAGGCGCGAATGCCCCCCGCGCCCGAAGGTCGCGTCCACCCAGGTGCCCGCGGGCGTGGCGCCGGCGCCGCCCAGCAGGGCATCCACGGCTTCTTCGAGCAGGACGGTGGTGTGTTGCAAGGAGGATGTCACCGCGCGCCTTAGAAGGAGAAGTCCTTGAAGACATCCGGCATCTCGCCCTGCATGGCCTTGGCCTCCTGCTCGTCGTAGGTGGCCTTGTCCCAGAGTTCGAAATGGTTGCCCATGCCCAGCAGCATGGTGTCCTTGGAGATACCGGCCGCCTCGCGCAGCTCGGGCGAAACCAGCACGCGGCCCGTGGCGTCCATCTCCACATCCATGGCATTGCCCAGGAAGATGCGTTTCCACCACTGGGCGGACATGGGCAGCTGGGCGATGCGCTCGCGGAACTTCTCCCACTCCGGGCGGGGGAAGACCATGAGGCAGCCGTGCGGGTGCTTGGTGATGGTGAGCTGGCCAGATGCCGTGGCCGCGAGGACGTCACGATGCCGGGTCGGCACGGACAGCCGACCCTTCGCATCGAGACTCAGCGACGAAGCACCTTGAAACACGGACGGATTTCCCAACTCGGTTTTTGCGCCTCGCCGGTCCGTGCAATGGACCTGGAGGGCACTTTTCACCACTTAATTGCACTTTTTTGCACTGTAGCAGGAAAAGCACACCGAACAAGGGGGTGTCCAACAAACTTTTGCAATGAAATCAACGACTTAGGCGCGACTTTGTAGGCACAGGAAAGCCAAAAGTCGTTGAAAAAGAAGCACTTAGAGAGGCCTATGAAAGTGACCTCTCAAGGCTTGACCGAGTGGTCACAGGATGTAGCGCGACAGGTCCTCGTCCTGGCTCAGCGTCTGCAGGCGGGCGTCCACGTAGGCGGCGTCCACGGTGACCGTCTGGCCCGACAGGCGCGTGGCATCAAAACTCACCTCGTCCAGCAGGCGCTCCATGACGGTGGACAGGCGGCGCGCGCCGATGTTTTCGGTGCGTTCGTTCACCTCGAACGCGATGTGCGCCAGGCGCGTGATCCCCTCGGGCGCGAACTCGAGCGTGACGCCCTCGGTCGCCAGCAGGGCCTGGTACTGCTTGACCAGGGAGGCATGGGTCTGCGTGAGGATGGCCTCGAAGTCCTTCACCGACAGGGATTCCAGCTCGACCCGGATCGGGAAACGCCCCTGCAGCTCGGGAATGAGGTCGCTGGGCCTGGACAGGTGAAAGGCACCGGAGGCGATGAACAGGATGTGGTCCGTCTTGATCATCCCGTACTTGGTGGACACGGTCGTGCCCTCCACCAGCGGCAGCAGGTCGCGCTGCACGCCCTGGCGCGACACGTCGGCGCCGCTGGTCTCCTGGCGGGCGGCCACCTTGTCGATCTCGTCGATGAAGACGATGCCGTTCTGCTCGGCATTGGCGACGGCCCGGGCCTTGATCTCGTCCTCGTTGACGAGTTTGCCAGCCTCTTCGTCGTTGAGCAGCTTCAGGGCCTCGGCGATCCTGAGCTTGCGCGTCTTGCGCTTGTCCTGCCCCATCTGGCTGAACATGCCGCGCAGCTGCTCGGTCATTTCCTCCATGCCCTGGGGCCCCATGATCTCCAGCTGGGGGCGGCCCTCGGCCACGTCGATCTCGATCTCCTTGTCGTCCAGGGCGCCTTCGCGCAGCTTCTTGCGAAACACCTGCCGCGCCGTGTTGTCCGCCGCGGGCTCGCTGCCTGCCGCGGCCCGGGCCGGCGGGATCAGCACGTCGAGGATGCGCTCCTCGGCCGCATCTTCGGCGCGGGTGCGCACCTTCTTCATCTCGGACTCGCGGGTCTGCTTCACCGCCATTTCGGCGAGATCGCGGATGATGGAATCCACATCCTTGCCCACGTAGCCCACCTCGGTGAACTTGGTGGCCTCGACCTTGATGAAGGGCGCGTCGGCCAGCCGGGCCAGGCGGCGCGCGATCTCGGTCTTGCCCACGCCGGTGGGGCCGATCATGAGGATGTTCTTGGGCGTGATCTCCTGGCGCAGGCTGCCCTCGACCTGCTGGCGGCGCCAGCGGTTGCGCAGCGCGATGGCGACCGCGCGCTTGGCGCTGGCCTGGCCCACGATGTGGTGGTCGAGTTCGGAGACGATTTCCTGGGGGGTCATGGACGACATACAGGTCTTCCTGGTATCAAATGAGGCTCCAGCGCATGATCAACAAGCGCCAACAGCTATAAAAAACAGAGCAAACCGCTCCGGGGCATCCCCGGGGGCAGGACCATCCCGCGCGCTCAGAGCGTCTCGATGGTGTGGTTCATGTTGGTGTAGATGCACAGCTCGCCGGCGATTTCGAGCGATTTCTTGACGATGTCCTGCGCGGACAAATCGGTGTTCACCAGCAGCGCCTTGGCGGCCGAGTGCGCATAGGCGCCGCCCGAGCCAATGGCCACGATGCCCTGCTCTGGTTCGAGCACATCGCCGTTGCCCGTGATGATGAGCGACGCGCTCGCATCGGCCACCGCCAGCATGGCTTCCAGGCGGCGCAGCACGCGGTCGGTGCGCCAGTCCTTGGTGAGCTCGATGGCCGCGCGCGTGAGGTGGCCCTGGTGCTTTTCGAGCTTGGCCTCGAAACGCTCGAACAGCGTGAAGGCATCGGCCGTGGCCCCCGCGAAGCCCGCGAGCACCTTGCCATGGTAGAGCTTGCGCACCTTGCGGGCCGTGCCCTTGACCACGATGTTGCCCAGGGTGACCTGGCCGTCGCCGCCAATGGCCACTTGGATGCCTGCCGGGGTCTCGCGGCGCACGCTCAGGATGGTGGTGCCGTGGAACACCGGGGATTGGTTTGGTGATGAGTCCATAGCAGCCGCAGATGGGGACAGGCCCCCATTTTGCAAGCACACCGCCACCACGGGCGCTGCGCGCGGCCAGCGGACGCCTTCGAACGGGCCTGGCCCGGCCGCCAGCGTCGTCCGCCTTCCCGCGCGCCGCGCGGCAGAAGGGGCGGAGGCCGCGGTTCCAGGCATGCCTGCCCGGGCAGGGCGGTTCCGAAGAGCCGCCGTCTCTGGCGGCCGCACCGAGCGGAGCAGCCGGCCAGGGCGTGGCCCTAGTTCTTGCGGGGCACCACCCAGGCGTGCTCGTTGATGCCGATCACATTGAAGAAGATGGCCACCAGCCGCTGCAGGTTGTGAAACTGGATCACATGGCCCTGGCCCTGCTGCTCGGCCGCCCAGTTGAGCACCGAGCCCGCGGCGGCAAAGTCCACGCGGATGAGCTTGTCGCACGCAATGGTGAGCGGCACGCCGGGCCGCAGGAGGGCCTGGAAGGGCTCCAGCAGCGGCGTGGCATCGCCGTCGATGTGGCCGCTGAGCTGGGCCACGGGCCCCGTCTCCGCGGGCGCGGGCACCGACTCGCCCAGGTCGGACGCCATGAAGTCGCTGTCCACCGACAGCGGCGCGGCCCCGGAAGACACGCCCTCGTTGTCTGAATATCCGCAGCGCGGCGATACCCAGGAGGGCGGCGACACCTCGTAGGTCACGCAGTAATCGAGCGCGACCAGTTCGAACTCGTCGGGCTTGCCCATGAGCCGCAGCGCCGCCATGCGCAGGCGCCACCACTCAGGGCTGGTGGCACGGTCTCCGGACTGGGTCTTGGCGTCGAGCAGCGCATTGAGCTTTTCGACCCCCGAAAACACCAGTTGCCCGTCACGCTCGGCCCACTGGGTGAACTGGTCGGCCAGCAAAGGCACCGCGGCTTCGTCGATGGCGGCCAGGCGCGTCCAGGACAGCGTCCAGGGGGATGCGGCGCGGGCCAGGGAGGCCTGCAGCGCGGCGACGGACGACACCGCCAGGGAGGCCGGGGCATTCCAGCTGAAATCGCGGCGCACCGCGCCGGCCGGCGCGGCGCCCGTGGCACCGGGCGCCGCCGCGGCGGGAGCCGGCGCCATGCCCAGCTGCTGCGGCATGGAGAACCACAGCGGCGCCGAACGGCTGTACTGTGCGGCGAAGTCGATGGCCAGGGTGTCGAACCGGTCGTGCTGACCGGTTGCGCGGTACAGGTCGAAGAGCGTCATCCAGATTTCGAGTTGCTCTTCGGGATCATCCTGCTGGTGCTGGGCCAGCACGTCGAGCAGGCCGGACTCTGCCCCCGCGTGGTCGCCATTGGCGAACCGGATGGCGGCTTCTTCTAGATCGGGTTCGTGCACGAATTCCTCCGGTTCGGATGCCGGCGCTGGCGTTGCCGCTGTAGCCGCCGCAGGGCTGAAGGACGCTTCGCCCGGGCCTGGGCCCGCGAGCATTTGCGCATCGGTGCCGCCAAACCGGCCAATCGCCATGCTGTCATCGGCAAACAGCGGCTGGACACCGGCGGCCTGGTTGTTGTTGTCGCCCAGCGGCGCAGGCAGGCTGCCGGGCGCGGTGGGCGCGTAGGCCCTGGCGTGCGCGGAATCCGTCGTTGCCGCGCTGGGGGGCTCGGGCATGACGCCCGGCTGGGTGGGCGCCTCGGCCCCTTGCTTGCTCTTCCACCACTGCTGCGACATCTGCGCCTCGATCTCGTCGATCTTCTTGAGCGTCACGGCGCGTTCGTCGGGCGACGCCATGCTGCTCTGGAAGAACGACGGCCTGGCGGTGGGGTCCTCGGTGCGCTGCCCCTGCAGCACCTCGCGCTGGCGCAGCTTGCGCAGCTGATCGAACTCGCGGCGCCGCACGAAATCGTTGCGGCGCTTGCGCTCGATCATCTCCTTGAGCATCTGCTTGCTGTACTGGCTCTCCCGGTCATTCTGCGCGGAGTCCAGCTCCGTCCAGTTGACCGTGGGATTGCGCACAAACCGCACCACCTTCGAAAGCAGTCCGCCAGGGGTGGTTTCTTCCTTGCTCATGGCTCAGGGCGCGCGTGGGGATCAGGCCGGGCGGCCAGGTCAATCACCAAACATCTTCTGCTTGAGTTCGCGGCGCTGCTGCGCCTCCAGCGACAGCGTGGCCGTCGGGCGGGCGATCAGGCGGCCCACGCCGATGGGTTCGCCGGTCTCATCGCAGTACCCATAGTCGCCCGCGTCGATGCGGGCAATGGACTGCTCGATCTTCTTGAGCAGCTTGCGCTCGCGGTCGCGGGTGCGCAGCTCCAGGGCATGCTCTTCCTCGATCGTGGCGCGGTCGGCGGGATCGGGCACGACGACGGTGTCTTCGCGCAGGTGCTCGGTGGTTTCGCCGGCGCTGTTGTGGATGTCCTGCTTGAGCTGCACGAGCTTCAGGCGGAAGAACGCCATCTGCTTGTCGTTCATGTACTCGCTGTCAGGCATGGCCATGACTTCGGCGTCGGTCAGCTCGGCGGCGGACTTGGTCTTCCAGTTGTTCGCCAGCTTGGGGTCTTTTTTGGCAGCCGTATAGGTGGGCTGCGCTTGCACGGTCGTGGGCATGGTATGTAGATAACTGGCTTTGGCAGCGGTCGAAGCCACTGTCTGTGCCATGGATGGTACGGTCAATTGGGCCAATCGGGAAGAAGGCCGGGTTGTGCGCACGGGTACCTGCGAACCGGCCTGCAGCACGGGTGCTGGAGCGGGAGTCGCCACGGCCGCCGGGCTGGCGGCGACCTTGGGTGCTGCAGCCGGCTTGGCGGCGGCCTTCGCGCCAGCCTTGGTTGCCGCAGGGGCGGCGGCGGTTTTCGCCGCGGCAGGGGTTGCCTTGGTGGCCCCCTTGGATTTGCTGGTGTCGGCTTTCACTTCCTGGTCTCCTCGCAATACGGGCGGGCCCCAGCCGCATTCGCAGCCAAGGGCGGGTGGCAAGCCTTCCGGGGTTTTACCGGGGCGCGATTGTATCGACCTGGGCTGACGCAAACGGAAACGTTGCAGATACAACACAAACCAGCCGCCAACCCCCTGCCCTCGGGCCGCCCCGCCGGGGTCAGACCAGGCTCTGCTCCAGCCCCTGCAGAAAGATGTCCTTGGGCAGGTCGATGCCAATGAAGACCATCTTACTGGTGCGCGGCTCGCCTTCGGCCCACTGGGGGCCCAGGTCGCTGCCCATGAGCTGGTGCACGCCCTGGAAGATCACCTTGCGCTCGGTGCCCTTCATGTTCAGGACGCCCTTGTAGCGCAGCATGCGCGGGCCATAAATGTTGACAATCGCCCCGAGAAAATCCTCCAGCTTGGCCGGATCGAACGGCCGCTCGGAGCGGAAGACGAAGCTTTTCACGTCGTCATCGTGGTGATGGTGATGGCCGTGCCCGTGGTCGTGCTGGTGCGAGGGGTGGCTGCAGTGCTCGCCATGCTCGTGGTCATGGTCGTGGTGGTCATGGCCGTCGCCCTCTTCCTTGAGGAACTCGGGGTCGATGTCCAGCTTGGCATTGAGGTTGAAGCCCCGCAGGTCCAGCACTTCCGACAGCGGCACCTCGCCGAAATGCACTGCCTTGATGGGCGCGCGCGGGTTCATGTGCTTCAGGCGATGGATCAGCGCGTCGGTTTCCTCGGCGCTGACCAGATCGGTCTTGGACAAAAAGATCTGGTCGGCAAAGCCCACCTGGCGGCGCGCTTCCTGGCGGTCGTTGAGCTGCTGGGGCGCGTGCTTGGCGTCCACCAGCGTGATGATGGAATCGATGAGGTAGGTCTCGGCGATCTCCTCGTCCATGAAGAAGGTCTGCGCGACGGGGCCGGGGTCGGCCACGCCGGTGGTCTCGATGACGATGCGGTCGAACTCCAGCAGGTTCTTGCGCTTCTTGGCGGCCAGCAGCTGCAGCGTCTCGCGCAGGTCTTCGCGGATGGTGCAGCAGATGCAGCCGTTGCTCATCTGCACGATCTGCTCCTTGGACTCGGTCACGAGGATGTCGTTGTCGATGTTCTCTTCGCCGAATTCGTTCTCGATCACGGCGATCTTCTGGCCGTGGGCTTCGGAGAGCAGGCGCTTGAGCAAGGTGGTCTTGCCCGAGCCCAGGAAGCCGGTGAGGATGGTGACGGGGATCAATGCCATGTTTCTTGTCCTTCAAGGGATGAACCCATGCGCTGCACCCGGCACTGCGGGCCGGGTGTGCGTGGCGCAAGGGGTTGTTTTCAGTGTACCGACGCTGTCAAGCCCTTGCCGCGCTCAGCCCTTGCGCATCACCACCAGCCCCTTGAGGTACTCGCCTTCGGGGAATTCCAGGGTCATCGGGTGGTCGGGCGCGCCGCCCAGGCGCTCCAGGATGAAGCCGTCCACGCCCGCGTCGGCGCCCGCAGATGCCACGATCTTGTGGAACAGGTCGGCGCTGATGCCGCCCGAGCACGAGAAGGTGAACAGCACGCCGCCCGGCGTGAGCAGCTGCAGCGCCAGGCGGTTGATGTCCTTGTACGCGCGTGCAGCGCGCTCGGCGTGGGCCGCCGTGGGCGCGAACTTCGGCGGGTCGAGCACGATGGCGTCGAAGCGCCGGCCTTCCTTGAGGAACTGGCGCAGCGAGGCGTTCACGTCCGCGTCCAGGAAGCTCGCGTGGTTCAGGTCGAACCCGTTGAGCGCCACATGGGCGCGGGCGCGCTCCAGGGCGGGGCCGGAGGAGTCGATGGACGTCACATGCCCGTCCGCCGATGCGCCGCTGGCGCGCATGCCGGCCAGCGCGGCCACGCTGAAGCCGCCGGTGTAGCAAAAGCAGTTGAGCACGTCCTTGAAGCCCAGGCGCTGCGCGTAGTCGGCAAAACGCTTGCGGCTGTCGCGCTGGTCCAGGTAGAAGCCGGTCTTGTGGCCTTCGGCGATGTTCAGCGTCAGGTTCCACTGGTGTTCGTGGATGGTGAGCTCGAGCGGCGGGCCTTCGCCGGCGCCCGGCGCGCCCGTGGGGCCGCCGCGCAGCCAGCCGGTGGCGGGCGGGAGGCCTTCGAGCGAGCGCACGCTGGCGTCCGAGCGTTCATAGAGCTTGGCCAGGCCCGTCTCGCGCAGCAGGGCATCGGCGATCACGTCCTTCCAGCGCTCGGTCCCGGCGCTGGTGAACTGCGCCACCAGGGTGTCGCCGTAGCGGTCCACGATGAGGCCCGGCAGGCCGTCGGACTCGCCGTGCACTAGGCGCACACCGTCGCTTTGTACATCAAAACGGGCTCTGGCGATGATGGATCGTGCGCAAGCAGCTATTAAAAAAGGAGCATCGATGCGCTGCGCCTCGTCAAAGCTCCACACCCGCGCGCGGATGCGCGAGCTGGGGCTGAACGCCGCCCAGGCCAGGAACTGGCCCTCGTGCGACTCCACGCGCACGGTCTCGCCGCTGTCGCCGCCGCCCTTGGCGATGGCCGATTCAAAGATCCAGGGGTGGCGGCGCAAGAGCGAGCGCTCTTTGCCAGGGCGAAGGCGAAGGGTTTTCATGATGGGGCGATTGTCGCGTGAATGCGCCCCGCCGCCGGCCAGTGCTGCAGGGCGCTGGCCGTGCCGCCCCGCACTTGCTGACGGCCTGCCCGCGTCAGAGCGGGTGGCCGATGCGCCCGATGCGCGGCGCCCAGTTCTCCAGGATGTCGGCCGACACCAGCACGCGCCGCGCCTGGCCGATGAGCAGGTGGCGCGGGACGAAGCCGATGTAGCGGGAGTCCGCGCTGTTGTCGCGGTTGTCGCCCAGCACCAGGTACTGGCCCTCGGGCACCGTCACCGGGCCGAAGCTGCGGTGCGCGGTCACACCCTGCAGCCACTGCACCCGGCGCTCGTGGCCCTGCAGGTGCTCCGTCCAGCGGGTGGCGGGCACCTGCGCGCCCAGCTCAGCCAGGTGTTCGGTCACCGCCTCGGGCGCGTCGTAGCGCGCGGCCTCGCCGTTGAGGTACAGCACCTCGTCGCGCATCTCCACCGTGTCGCCCGGCAGCGCCGCGATGCGCTTGATGAGCCGCGTGCCATCGCGCGGCGACGAGAACGTGACCACATCGCCCCGCGCGGGCTCGCCCAGGCGCGCCAGCACCACATCGGTGAGCGGCAGCTTCAGGTCATAGGCCAGCCGGTTGACGAACACCACGTCCCCTTCGAGCAGCGTGGGCCGCATGGACCCCGAAGGAATCGGATTCCAGTCCGCCACCGCCGTGCGAAAGATGCCGAAGCACAGCAGCAGCACGAGGAACCCACGGTTCGATTTGATCCATTTCAGCAGCATGGCGAGACACTCCAAGGCGCCCTACAGCAAGCACCCCTTGCTCGGATGCACGGCGTCACATCTTGGTTCCGTGGCACCGGCCCACGAGACCGGCCGCAGCCCACCGGCATGCCCGATCAGCGCCAGAAGCCGTCCACACGCCACCAACGCCCGCAGCGCGCACCGCCCCCACCAGTGCACCCGTGGAACCGGCTTTGCCAGGCCACCGGGTGCGTCCCCCTCCGGGGGAAGGCGCGCAGCGCCTCAGGGGGGCTTCTTTCTCGCCCGAGGATGCGCCGCGTCATACACCTTGGCCAGGTGCTGGAAATCCAGCCGCGTGTAGACCTGCGTGGTGGTGATGTTGGCGTGGCCCAGCAGCTCCTGCACCGCGCGCAGGTCGCCGCTGCTTTGCAGCAGGTGGCTGGCGAACGAGTGGCGCAGCATGTGCGGGTGCACCGGCGTGGTCAGCCCCGCCTGCTGGCTGCGCTGGCGCAGGCGCAGCCAGATCGACTGCGCCGTGAGCCGCTTGCCGCGCTGGCCGACGAACAGTGCGGTGTCAAGCCGCGCTGATCCTTCACCGCCGAAGGGCGTGGCCCGCAGTAGCAACCAAGCCTGCAGCGCCGCCGTGGCCGCGCGCCCCACGGGCACGCTGCGGCGCTTGCTGCCCTTGCCGAACACATGGGCCTCGCCGGCCTGCAGGTCCACCCAGCCCCGGCCCAGGCGCTGGGTGTCGGCGTTGGGGATGGCGTCGAGCCCCGCGAGTTCGCCCACGCGCAGGCCGCAGCCATACAGCAGCTCCACCATGGCCGCATCGCGCGCCTCCAGCCAGGGGTCGGCGCCGGTGTTGTCGAATTCGGCCAGCCGCACGGCGTCGTCCACACCCAGCGCCTTGGGCAGGGGCTTGGGCGCCTTGGGGGCGCGCAGGTCCTGCACCGGGTTGTGCGGGATCAGCCCCTGCCGCCCCGCCCAGATGAAGAACCCGCGCCAGCCCGAGAGGATGAGCGCAATCCCCCGCCCGCTGCGCCCGCCGCTGTGCATCTGCGCCACAAAACGGCGGATGTGCGCGGTCTGCAGCTGCAGCAGGGGCACGCTGACCCCCGCCGCAAACTGCGCGAGCTTTTCAAGGTCCAGGGTGTAGAGCGTGAGCGTGCGCGCCGCCAGCCGCTTTTCGACGCGCACATGCTCCAGGTAACGCAGGACGTGCGGGTCCGGGGGAGTCTGTGTGGCCAGCATGTCGGACACGGGGCATTACCCAGGCAACTGGCGCGCCCCAAGGCCAGCGCCACCGTGGAACCGGCTTTGCCGGGCCGGGGGTGGCGTCCCCCCGCAGGGGGGAAGCGGCGCAGCCGCACAGGGGGGCATCACTTCAGCCGCAGCAGGGCGGCACTGGCGAGTTCTGCCATGCGCGACAGAAATTCCGTGCCCATCGTGGCATCAAACCGCTGGGGGTCTTGCGAGCCCAGCACCAGCAGGCCGAACGCGGGCGTGGCGCTGTCGATGGCGCCTTCGCGCAGCGGCAGCAGGGCCAGCGACTGGGCGGGTTCGCCCGCCTCGGCCGCGAGCCAGCCTGCGGGCTCGAACCCCAGGTTGGGGCCGCAGAACGGCATGGTCAGCGACGAGGCAAACGCGCGGGCGTCTTCGCTGGCGCCCTGGGTGAAGTCGGCATCGATGTACGGCGCGGCCACCTCCCACACGCGCACCGCGGCCTGGGGCACGTCGAACAGGGTGCGCACGCCATCGACCACCGCCTGCGGCAGGTCGAACGGGTCGCGCACCTGCAGCAGCGCGCTCGTCCACTGGTGCACCTTGTGGGCGATGGCGGCGTTTTCGGTGCTGTTGCGCACCATTTCCATGATGCGCTGCTCCAGGCCCTTGATCTTCTCGCGCAGCATCTCGGCCTGGCGCTCCTGCAGGCTCACGGCGCGCGCGCCGTGGGGGCTGGTGATCTGCACGCTGGCCAGCACCTCGGCATGGCGTTCGAAGAAGCCCGGCGTGTTGGTGAGGAACTGGGCGATGTCGTCTTCGGTGATCGGGGGGATGTGGGACGTCATAGGAGGGTGTCAGGAATGTCGATCCGGCCTTCGAACACCGTGGTGGCGGGGCCGGTCATGAAAACGGAATCGGCCTCCTGGCCGCTCCAGGCGATGGTGAGGCGGCCGCCGCGCGTGTCCACATGCACCTCGTTGTCGAGCAGGCCCAGGCGGATGCCGGCCGCCACGGCCGCGCAGGCCCCCGAGCCGCAGGCCAGGGTTTCGCCCACGCCGCGCTCGAACACGCGCAGCCGCACATGGGCGCAGTCCACGATCTGCAAAAAGCCTGCATTCACGCGCTGCGGAAAACGCGCATGGCGCTCGACCAGGGGGCCCGCTTCCAGCACCGGGGCGGTGTCCACGTTGTCCACCAGCTGCACGGCGTGCGGGTTGCCCATGGAGACAACTGCTACCAAAACAGTAGCTGTCAGCGCTTTACCATCCAGCGCCAGCGGCCATTTTTGTCCTGAACCTTGTGCCACGGCGGTCAAACCACTGGCATCAAACGGCACCCGGGCGGGCTCGAACTGCGGTCGGCCCATGTCCACGGTGACGCGGCCATCGGGGGTGAGGCGGGGGGCGATCACGCCGCTTTTGGTCTGCACCCGCAGGGTGTCCTTGCCCGACAGGCCCTTGTCGTGCACAAAGCGCGCGAAGCAGCGGGCGCCGTTGCCACACTGCTCCACCTCGCCGCCATCGGCGTTGTGGATCACGTATTCGAAGTCGATACCGTCCGCTGGCGAAGGCCGCACCGTGAGGATCTGGTCGGCCCCCACACCGAAGTGGCGGTCGGCGAGGAAACGGTATTGGGCGGCGCCGAGCCCCAGGCGGCCCCGGGTTTCGTCGAGCACCACGAAATCGTTGCCCGCGCCCTGCATTTTGGTAAAGGGAATCTGCATGGCCGGATTATCGTCGGTGGGCCGGCGTGCGCGGCACCCCGCCCGGGGCAACTTGTGACAGAACCCCCACCCCGCCAATGAACCCCGGCCTGCACCGGTTTTTCCGCCGGTTTAGGCTGTGCCGTGTGGCGGCCCGCCCGCGCGCCGGCCGCCGCCTCCCCAACCCCCCCATTCGCCAACGAGGACCCGCATGCCCGATCTCGCCAGTTTTCCCATTACCCGCAAATGGCCCGCCCGGCACCCGGAGCGCATCCAGCTGTACTCGCTGCCCACGCCCAACGGCGTGAAGGTGTCGATCGCGCTGGAAGAGCTGGGCCTGCCCTACGAACCGCACCTGGTGAGCTTCGAGACCAGCGACCAGACCTCGCCCGAGTTCCTGTCGCTCAATCCCAACAACAAGATCCCGGCCATCCTGGACCCGAACGGGCCCGATGGAAAGCCCCTGGCGCTGTTCGAGTCCGGCGCCATCCTGGTGTACCTGGCGAGCAAGACCGGCCAGCTGATCCCGCAGGACACGGCCGGGCGTTACGAGGCCCTGCAGTGGGTGATGTGGCAGATGGGCGGCGTGGGCCCGATGTTCGGCCAGCTCGGTTTCTTCCACAAGTTCGCGGGCAAGGACTACGAGGACAAGCGCCCGCGCGACCGCTATGTGGCGGAATCGAAGCGCCTCTTGAAGGTGCTGGACGAGCGACTGAAGGGCCGCCAATGGGTGATGGGCGAGCAGTACACCATCGCCGACATCGCCATCCTGCCCTGGGTGCGCAACCTCGTGGGCTTCTACGGCGCGGGCGATCTGGTGGAGTTCGATCAGTTCAAGGAAATAAAGCGCGTGCTGGAAGCCTTCGTGGCGCGCCCGGCCGTGGCCAGGGGGCTGAACATCCCGGCGCGCGGCTGAGCAGGCCCTGGCTGCAGGTGCCGTGGCACCGGTCAGCCCATGCGCTCCTGCAGAAAATCCAGGAAACACGCGATGCGCGCGGCCAGCTGCGTGTTGCGGTAGTACACGGCGCTCACGGGCTGGCGCACGTCCGCCGTGTCCCTGGCCAGCACCTGCACCAGATCGCCGCGCGCGCGGTCGGCGGCGGTCATGAAATCCGACAGGCACACGATGCCCGCGCCCTGCAGCGCGAGCTGGCGCAGCGTCTCGCCGCTGGACGCGGCGATCTCCGGCACGGTGGGCCACTCGTCGCCATGCGCGCCGCGCAGGGGCCAGCGGTTGAGCGATTCCGGCTGCGTGAAGCCCAGCAGGGTGTGCCGCGCCAGGTCTTCCACCGCCCGCGGCCGCCCCCGGGCGGCCAGGTAGGCCGGGCTGGCCAGCACGCGGATGCGGCTGGTGCACAGCGGGCGCGCGTGCAGGGTCGAGTCGCGCAGGTGGCCTATGCGGATGGCCACGTCGGTGCGGCGCTCGAGCAGGTCGATGTTCAGCTCGTCCGTGTCCAGCTCCAGCGTGATCTGCGGGTAGGCCGCGCGGAACGCCGGCACCAGCGGCACCACGGCGTGCAGCATGAAGGGCGTGGCCGCGTTCACGCGCAGGCGGCCCGCGGGCTGCTGGCGGCGCGCGGCCATGTGCTCCTCGGCATCGTCGATGGACGCCAGGATGGCGCGCGTGCGCAGCAGGAAGGCCTGCCCCTCCTCGGTCAGCGCGGCGCGGCGCGTGGTGCGGCGCAGCAGCGTGGTATCGAGCTTCTTCTCCAGCCGCGCCAGCGCCCGGCTGATGCCCGAGACGGTCTGCCCCAGCTGGTCGGCCGCCGCCGTGATGGAGCCGCCGTCCACCACGGCCACAAAGGCCTGCAGTTCTTCGAGCGTGGTTTTCATGGGCCTCCATTGTTGACTTCGGATCAAGTATCTATGGAGCGTAACGGTATTTTTCTGCAAGACTGAAGCGCCCACACTCCTTCCCATGTCCACAGGAGTGTTTCCATGCCCATTGCCTTGCTCGCGCTGACGCTCAGCGCTTTCGCCATCGGCACGACCGAGTTCGTGATCGTTGGCCTGCTGCCCACCGTGGCGGCCGACCTGTCCATCAGCATCCCCTCGGCGGGCCTGCTGGTCAGCCTGTACGCCCTGGGCGTCGCCGTGGGCGCGCCCGTGCTCACCGCCCTCACCGGCCGCGTGCCGCGCAAGGCGCTGCTGCTGTCGCTGATGGCGCTGTTCACCGCCGGCAACCTGCTGGCCTGGCAGGCGCCCAGCTACGAAACGCTGGTGGCCGCGCGCATCCTCACCGGGCTGGCGCACGGCGTGTTCTTCTCGATCGGCTCGACCATCGCCACCGGCCTGGTGCCGCGCGAGAAAGCCGCCAGCGCGATCGCCATCATGTTCACCGGCCTCACCGTGGCGCTGGTCACGGGCGTGCCGCTGGGCACCTTCATCGGCCAGCATTTCGGCTGGCGCGAGACCTTCCTGGCCGTGTCGGCACTGGGCGTGGTGGCCTTCATCGGCAGCGCGATCTTCGTGCCGCGCAACATCGCCCACACCCCGCCCGCCTCGCTGGTGCAGCAGGCCAGGGTGCTGGCCGAGCCGCGCCTGCTGCTGGTGTACGCCAAGACGGCCATCGGCTACGGCGGCACGTTCATCCCGTTCACCTTCCTCGCCCCCATCCTCACCGACATCGCGGGCTTCAGCGCCGGTGCCGTGGGCTGGGTGATGCTGGTGTACGGCGTCTCGGTGGCGGTGGGCAACATCTGGGGGGGCCGCCTGGCCGACCGGCTGGGGCCCATCCCCGCGCTGCGCATCATCTTCGCGCTGCTGGCCGCCGTGCTGCTGCTGCTGCAGTTCACCGCGCCCCACCCCTGGCTGGCCCTGGCCACCGTGCTGCTGTGGGGCGCCGTGGCGTTCGGCAACGTGCCCGGGCTGCAGGTGTATGTGGTCAAGCAGGCCGAGCGTTTCGCGCCCCAGGCGGTGGACGTGGCCTCGGGCCTGAACATCGCGGCGTTCAACCTGGGCATCGCCGGCGCTGCCTGGGCCGGGGGCCTGATCGTGACGCACCTGGGCCTGATGCACACGCCCTGGATCGGCGCCCTGGTGGTGCTGGTGTCCCTGGCGCTCACGCACTACAGCGGCGTGCTGGACCGGCGCAGCGGCATCCCGGTGCGCGGCAGCGGGCCGGTGCCCGTGGGGCACTGAGCAGCCCACGCCCCCTCAACCCTTTCTGTCCCACCCCTTTTTTGCTTCGTTTCAGGAATCGCCATGACTTCTTCCCCTTCCCTTCCCGCCTTCGGCCTGGGCACCTTCCGCCTCCAGGGCCAGGTCGTCATCGACTCGGTGCGCAACGCGCTCGACCTGGGCTACCGCGCCATCGACACGGCGCAGATCTACGGCAACGAGGCCGAGGTCGGCCAGGCCATCGCGGACAGCGGCGTGCCGCGCGGCGAGCTCTTCATCACCACGAAGGTCTGGACCGAGCACCTGGCGGGCGACCGGCTCGTCCAGAGCCTGAAGGACAGCCTGGCCAGGCTGCGCACCGGCCAGGTGGACCTCACGCTGATCCACTGGCCCTCGCCCGGCGGCGCCGTGCCCGTGGCCGAGTTCATGGGCGCGCTGGCCGAGGCCCAGGCCCGGGGCCTCACGCGCCTGATCGGCGTGTCGAACTTCAATACCGCCCTGCTGCGCGAAGCCATCGCGGCCGTCGGCGCCGACCGCATCGCCACGCACCAGATCGAGCTGCACCCCTACCTGCAGAACCGCGCCGTGGCGGACTTCGCGCGCAGCCAGGGCATCCACACCACCTCGTACATGACCCTGGCCTACGGCAAGGTGCTGGGCGACCCGGTGCTGGCGGACATCGCGCGGGCCCACGGCGCCACCACCGCGCAGGTGGCGCTGGCCTGGGCCATGCAGCTGGGGTATGCCGTGATTCCCTCGTCCACCCGGCGCGACAACCTGGCGAGCAACCTGAAAGCCCGGCCGCTGCGGCTGACCGGCGAGGACGTGGCACGCATCGCCGCGCTGGACCGCGGCGAACGGCTGGTGAACCCCGAAGGCCTGGCGCCCGCCTGGGACTGAACCGCCCCGCCCGTGCGGGGCGCGCCGCGCGCCTCGATAATGGCCCGATGCCCCGCACCACCCAACAACTGCACCCCCACCGCGAACCTGTTGCCACCCGCCCGGCCGCCACCGTGCTGCTGCTGCGCGATGCGCAGGGCGAACCGGGCGGACTGGAAGTCCTCATGACCCGGCGCTCGGCCACGGCCAGCTTCGCGCCCGGGGCCTACGTGTTCCCGGGCGGGGGCATCGACGCGCTGGACGCGCAGGTGCACGCCGCCGCCGACCGCCGCCCCACGCAGAGCGACCAGCACCTCACGCAGGCCATCGCCGCGATCCGCGAAAGCTTCGAGGAGCTGGGCATCCTGCTGGCCCGCCATGCCGATGGGCGCATGGCCGACGCACGGGACATCGCCGCCATCGACCGCCACCAGCCGCTGGCCGCCCAGTGCGGCGCGCGCGGCCTGCGCCTGGCGGCCGACAGCGTGTACCTGCTGGCCCACTGGACGGCCGACCGCGACCTGCCGCGCCGTTTCGACGTGCCGTTCCTCGTGGCCCGCATGCCCGAGGGCCAGGAGCCCGTGGCCGACGAAACCGAGCAGTTCGAGCCCGTGTGGGTGCGCCCGGCCGATGCGCTGGCGCGGCACGCGGCGGGGCAGTTCTTCATGATCTTTCCCACCATCCGCACGCTGCAGCGGCTCGCCCTGTTCGCCAGCGCGCAGGCGGTTCTTGACGCCCTGGCCGATGAAAAGCCGCTGTGGGTGAGCTGCCCGCGCGCCGGCACGCTGGCGGGCCAGGAGGCGCGCTACATGGAAGGCGACGCCCCCTTTGGCGAGCTGGCCCTGGTGTGCCCCGACGGCCAGATCGTGCACGCGCTCGACTGGCAGACCGACCGGCCCGTGCCGCTGCTGCGCAACGTGCAGCGCCTGACCGCGCCCAACCCCGGCGTGATGACCGGACCCGGCACCAACAGCTACCTGGTGGGCGACCCGGCCACCGGCTACATCGCCATCGACCCGGGCCCGGCCGACGCGGAGCACCTGGACAGGCTCTGGCGCGCCGCCGGCGGCGACATCCGCACGATCGTGTGCACCCACTCGCACCCCGACCACTCGCCCGGCGCCGCGCCGCTGCAAGCGATGTGCACCCGGGCCGGGCGCAGCGCCCCCCCCATCCTGGGCCTGCCATCGGCCCCCACGGCGCGCGCTGCCAGCGCATTCACGCCCGACCGCTTGCTACAAAACAATGAGCTGCTCACGCTGGAAGGACAAGCGCCAGAGGGCAAAATCACCCACACCCTGCAGGTGATCCACACCCCGGGCCACGCGGCCAACCACCTGTGCCTGCTGCTCGTGGAAGACGCCCTGCTGTTCAGCGGCGACCACATCCTCAACGGCAGCACCACCGTGGTGGACCCACCCGACGGCAACATGGCCGACTACCTCGACTCTCTGGACAAGCTCGATGCGGTCTGCGCCGCACATGGCGTGGAGTTCATCCTGCCCGCGCACGGCTATGTGCTGGGCGACGCGCGCGGCGCGATCGCCAGGCTCAAGGCCCACCGCCTGGCGCGCGAGGCCAAGGTACTGGCCGCCATGCAGGCGCTGCCCCAGGGCAGCGTGGACGACTGGGTGCAGCATGCGTATGACGACGTGCCCCCGCGCATGTGGCCCGTGGCCCAGCGCTCGCTGCTGGCGCATGTAGAGCGAATAAGAATGCTCGCCCCCTGAGTCGCCTGCGGCGCCTTCCCCCATCCGGGGGACGACGCCCTCGCTGCGGGTCGGCCTTGCTTGGCGTCCCTGGCGGAGAGAGCGCCCGCTGCACGCGCCACGAACAACAAGAGGCGTGCCCACACAATCCATCCAACAAAGAAAGCCGCCCCCACCCATGAATGACAAAAACCCTGACCCCACCCACATCCGCCTGGCCAAACGCGTGGCCGAGCAACTGAACTGCTCGCGCAGCACGGCCGAGCAATTCATCGAAGGCGGCTTTGTGAGCGTGGACGGCCAGGTGGTGGAAGCCCCGGGCGCGCGCGTGCGCCCCGGCCAGGCCGTGGCGGTGGCCAAGGACGCCAGCCTGCTGGAGCTGACCCCGGTGACCTTGCTGCTGCACAAGCCGGTGGGGTTTGAAGCCGGCCTGGGCCTGCCCGCCGGGCCAGCGGCGCACGCCAGCCGCAGCCAGGGCGCCACGGCCGCCAGCACGCTGCTGGGCGCTGCATCCCACCTGGCCGAGGACGCCTCGGGCATCCGCGTGCTGCTGCGCCATTTCAAGCAGCTCGAATGCTTCACGCCGCTGCCCACCGAGGCCAGCGGCCTGGTGGTCTACACCCAGGACAAGCGCATCGCGCGCAAGCTGGCGGAAGACATCGAGTCGCTGGAGCAGGAATGCATCGTCGAGGTGAAGGGCGATATCGCACCGAACGGGCTGCAGCGCCTGTGCCACGGCCTGTCGTTCAACGGCCGCCCGCTGCCGCCCATCAAGGTGAGCTGGCAAAGCGAGACGAAACTGCGCTTTGCGCTCAAGGGCATCCGCCCCGGCCAGATCCCGGCCATGTGCGACGCCGTGGGCCTGGCCGTGGTCGCCTTGAAGCGCATCCGCATCGGCCGCGTGCCGCTGGCCAAGGTGCCCGAGGGGCAGTGGCGCTATCTGCAGCCCTGGGAGAAGTTCTGACTCCCCCTGAGTCGCCTTTGGCGCCATCCCCCTGAGGGGGACGCACCCGGGGCCTGGCAAAGCCAGCTCCACGGGTGCGCTGGCAGAGGTGCGCCAGTTGCCGGCGGCGGGCGGGGCGGGCCGAACCATCGCCAGAACGGTTGCTACCAAAAACATAGCTATCAGCGCTTGATGGAAAGGCGCCAGAGGCCCATCTGGCTTGATTTTTTTTCCACAGACCGCTGCTACACTGCGCCACAAACAGGAGGGAGTCCATGAGCCAAGTTCCATCAGACAGAGACGGCGCCGCCGGGCCGATGTCCACGTTCATGCCGCAGAACATCGACGCGCATCCGCTCGAATTCACCGGCAGCGGCGGCGAGTATTTCCGGGTGTGGATCGTCAACGTGCTGCTGTCCATCGTCACGCTGGGCATCTACACCCCCTGGGCCCGGCGCCGCACCGCGCAGTACTTCTACAGCCACACGCTGGTGGCGGGCAGCCCCCTCGAATTCACCGCGCAGCAGCGCAAGATGGTGATGGGCTTCGTGCTGCTGGTGCTGCTCACGCTGGCCTACAACATCGCCGCCAATACCGGACAGGACGCGGCCGTGGGCGTGTTCCTGCTGACCGGCGCCGTGCTCTCGCCCCTGATCTGGGGCAGCGCCATGCGCTTTCGGCTCGGGGCCACGCGCTGGCGCGGCCTGCGCCTGCAGTTCACCGCCAGCTGGAAAGAGGTCTACATCGCCAGCTGGCCCATGTTCGCGCTGGCGCTGGTGTGGTTCGGCGTGTTCTTCGGCATGCAGGTGCTGTCGCCCGGACTGGCCGAGGCGCTCCAGGCCGCCGAGGAAGAAACCACCAAGCGGTCCCTGCCCGCCTTCACCCCCGCCATGGGCGCCCTGCTGCTGCTGGGCCTGGTGCTGACGGTGCTGTGCTTCATCCGCCTCGAATACAACTACAAGAGCCTGCTGGTGCTCAAGGCCCAGGTGGGCGCAGAAAAAGGCCGCTGGAAGCCGGTGTACATGGATTTCGTGAAGGTGTGGCTGGCCACGGTGGCCGTGTTCATCCTGTGCGTGGTCGGCATCTCGGCGCTGATCGGCATCCTGGCGGGCAGCTCCATCGCGCTGGTGGCCAGCCAGAGCGACCGCATGGGCCTGTGGCTGTTCGTGGTGATCATCGTGTCGATCGTGGCGGGCATCTTCATGCTGATCCTGGCCTCGGCCCCCGCCCGCGCGTACCGCGAGGCGCGCATGTTCCAGCTGATGTGGAACAACACCGGCGTGAGCCACGTGGCACGGTTCAAGTGCCACCTGAAGAGCGGGCGCTACGTGGGGCTGCGCATCAAGAACATGCTGCTCACCCTGCTCACGCTGGGGCTGTACCGTCCGTTTGCGCGGGTGAGCGAATACCGCATGAAATGCGACTCCGTCACCCTGCATGTCAAGGGCGGCGTGGAACAGGTGGCGGGCGCCATGGTGCGCCAGCAGCAAGGCGGCCTGGGCGATGCGCTGGCCGATGCGGCGGGCCTGGACCTGATTGGATAGCGGGTAGAGGGCATCCCCCTGAGGCGCTTCGCGCCCCGGTGCGTCCGCCAGGGCGGCCGCTCGCCCGTGCCGCCGCCAGTTTCACCGGCCCCGGGCCACCTACAACGTGATGGATGACTGACATGAACGACCCCCTTCACGCTGCATCCCTCGTGCCTGGCCGCTGGTTCGACGGCCAGAGCAGCAAAGCCCGCCCCGTGATGGTGGGCCTGCGCCCCACGCCGCGGGGCCCGTCGCTGGTGCTGCACCCGCTCTCGCAGCCAGGCGCCGCGCCGGCCGTGTTCGCCTGCAAGGATGTGGGCTGGCCGGAGGCCTGGAACGAGCGCAAGCCCCAGCCCCGCGTGGTCGTAGACCTGCGGGACCACGGCAGCCTGGAGATCGATGCCGTGAACGACTGGCGCGCCGCCCTGGCCGCCGCTGGCGAACGCCCGGGCCTGGCCCAGCGCATGCAGACCCGCTGGCCCGTGCTGCTGGGCGTGGTGGCGGTGGCGGCCATCGGCCTCACGCTGTTCTACCGCTACGGCACCCCCTGGGCCGCCACGCAGCTCACGCGCTTTGTGCCCCTGTCCTGGGAAACCAGCGTGGCCGAGAACGTGCTGCGCCAGATGGACAGCGGCACGCTCAAGCCCAGCAAGCTCCCCAGGGAGCGGCAGGAGCAGCTCAAGGCGCGCTTTGACGCCCTGGTGCAGCACACACCCCCCGGCCTGCGGCGCTACCCCGGCTACCAGCCTCCCCTGAGCCTGGAATTCCGCTCGGGCATGGGCGCCAACGCCTTTGCGCTGCCGGGCGGCAAGGTGGTGATGACCGACGGCATCGTGAAGGCCGCCGCCGACAAGGGACTGGACGACAACGCGCTGGTGGGCGTGCTGGCGCACGAAATCGGCCATGTGGTGCAGCGGCACACCACGCGCATGGTGGTGCAGCAGGGCGTGCTCAGCATGGGCCTGGGGCTGGCGCTGGGCGATGTGTCCGGCATTGTCTCCACCGGTGCCTCGGTGCTCACGGGGCTGGCCTACAGCCGCAGCCACGAGCGCGAAGCCGACTGCTACGCCATCGCGGTGATGGGCCAGGCAGCCCTGCCCACGGCGCCCATGGGCCAGCTGCTGCTGGCCATCGCGAAGGATGAAGCAGAAGAGGAAGAAGACAACAAGAAGAAGGAGAAAGCAGGCCAGGACCAGGCGGCCACCGCCACAGCGGCCGAACCCGGCGCCAGCAGCCCGGAGCGCTCGCGCAAGCGCAAGATGGCGGAAGACATGGCGTCGCACCCGGTCTGGTCGCTGCTCAGCAGCCACCCCGACACCGTGGAGCGGGCCACGGAGCTGGAGAAGGGGCATGCGCCCCACTGCGCGAAAGGCTGAGCGCGCCGTGGCGTGCTCCGCGCCGGGCACGACCGGCACATCAGCGCCTACATCAGGCTGAGGCTGGGGGAAATAAAGTGTGAAGCGCGCCGATAAGCCGGATTCTGTGCACCACGGTTGCCCGCAGTGTGACCGCCATTAATCTGGGCCGGGTGTCGCCACCACGGCTCGGTGCTACCTACCCGCCAGCTCTGCGGAACCACATCAACGCTGGCCTACTTGGTATTGCTGCGCGTAGAGATTGCCCGTTTCACCCCGAGCGGGCTTGCCCGCTCGGGGTGGCTGTTCGGACCCGGCTTGCGCCGGGTTCGGACAGCTCTCGCTGTCCTCTCGCCAGCTTGCGCTGGCGCCTCACAGAACACTCCGTGGCAGGTAGTTTCCACCCGGACTCGTCTCTGTTGCTCTGATCCTCACCTCACGGTGGGCAGCCGTTAGCTGCTACGCTGTCCTGTGCAGTCCGGACGTTCCTCCAGTGCCTGGTTTCCCAGATTGCACCAGCGGCGGTCTGGCGCGCTTCACGGGGTGGATTATCCTAGAAACGGCAGTTGAATGCGCCCGTCAGTGCCGTGATCGGTGCGTCAGGCAAGGCGAGACGACGCTGCAGGCTCTTGCCTGCAAGGAGGAGCAACGCCGCATGGCACGCCGAGCGCGGTGCTGGCGGGTGTATAGCGTGCCCATCCAACCAGTGAACGCCATCGAAGCAGCACATACCTGACTTCAGATGGCAAGTTGAAGGAAACCAAGCGGTCAACTGCCGTTTCTAGGATTACTGCCCAGAGGCACTCGCGCGATCCCAGTCGAGGCCAAAACGCGCCAGGTACTTGCGCAGCCGGTCCGCATCGTTGACCACCGTGCGCTGCGTGCGCGAGGCCTGGAACAGCTGGCGCCCCGCGTCCGACAGGGTGCGGGCCTGGCGGCACACCTGCAGCACGGCCGCCAGTTGCAGCTGGTCGAACAGGTCCAGGGCGTGCACCGCTTCCTCGCCCAGCAGGTCCGCCAGATCGCCGCGGCCCACCGCGCCGGGCATGGACGCCAGACCGCTGCGCGCATCGCTGGCGGGCTGCCACAGCCAGCGCAGGCGCGCGATCTCGGCCTCGACCAGGGGCAGGCCGATGCGGCCGCTGTCGGCCAGCGTGGCCAGGCGCGTGACGCTGGCCGAGAGGTCGCGGAAGTTGCCCGTCCACAGCGCCTCGGGCGACTGGGCATAGCGCAGGTAGGCCGCGCGCGCCTCGTTGGAAAAGCGCACGCCGCGGCCCAGCTCGGCGCCTGCGCGGGCCAGCTGGTGGTCCACGTTGGGCTCGATGTCCTCGGGCCGCCGCGCCAGGCCCGGCAGCACATAGCTCCAGAGGTTGATGCGCGCATACAGGTCTTCGCGAAAACGCCCTGCCGTCACCTCGGTGCGCAGGTCGCGGTTGGTACCCGCGATGAGCTCGAAGTCGCTGGCCACCTCGCGGTCGCTGCCCAGGGGGTAGAAGCGCTTTTCCTCCACCGCCTTGAGCAGCATGGCCTGCTCATCGAGGCCCAGTTCGCCGATCTCGTCGAGGAACAGCACGCCCTTGTGCGCCGTGCGCAGCAGGCCCGCGCGGTCGGCCGCCGCACCGGTGAAGGCGCCTTTCTTGTGGCCGAACAGCGTGGACGCCGCGCCGTCGCCATGCAGCGTGGCGCAGTTCACTTCCACGAACTCGCCCTCCACCTGGTGGCGCGACTTCTTCAGCTCGAACATGCGCCGCGCCAGGTGCGACTTGCCCGCGCCCGTGGGCCCGGTGAACAGGATGGGCGCACGCGAGCGCACCGCCACGCGCTCCACCTCGTCGATCAGCGCGTTGAAGCGCGCGTTGCGCGTGGCGATGCCGCTCTTGAGGAACTGCACCGCGTCCTGCTGCTCGGCGCCGAAGCGCTGGGCGATCCCGTCGTAGCGCGACAGGTCCAGGTCGATCAGCGTGTAGCTGCCCGGATCGCCCATCTGCTGGCGTTTGGGCGGCGAGGTCTGCGCCAGCACGCCTGGAATGCGGCGCGATTCCACCAGCAGGAACAGGCAGATCTGCGCCACGTGGGTGCCGGTGGTGATGTGCGTCCAGTACTCCTCGCGCCCGGTGTCGAAGCGGTAGGCCTGCGCCCAGTCAAACAGCCTGGCATACACCTCGCCAAAGTCCCACGGGTCGGCAATGGGCAGGGGCGCCAGATTCACCGTGGTCTCGGGCGAGGCGATGGCCATGTCGGCGCGCACCTGCTGCGCCAGGTCCTGATGGGGCGGCGTGTAGAGCAGCTCCAGCCGCTCGATCACCACGTCCTCATGCTGCACCAGCGACACCGTGGGGCGCCACTTTTCCCACCGCCCCGCGCCCCTGCCGGCGTCGAGCTGGGTGCCCAGGAAACCGATGACGACTTTGTTTTTGCGCATTCCATTTATCTATTCAACTAGCTTTCATTCTAGTTACTTCATGCACCTCGAATAGACCAAAAAACAATCGAAGAAATTTCCCCTTACAAATCAACGACTTGAAAGAAATCGAACCACAAGCCACAGGCTGGCACGCATCTGGCAATAAAGAAGACATCCAGCGCAAGCGGTGACCGCTCACAGGCCGGGGTTAGGACACACGTTCGCCCCGCCGGTGCAGGGAATCCGGAGCCTCAGGGCTCTTGTCGATTCCCCGCATGCCGCACGCCGCAAACGCTGGGTAACGGCAAGGTCGGGTGACGCCTCGCAAGAGGACGTGCCGGGTTCGACTCCCGGCTTGCCACCACTGGTAGCTCAGTCTGGTAGAGCCCCCCGAAAGGGGTTGTCGCAGGTTCGATTCCTGCCCATGGCCGCAAGGCCAGCACTTGGAAGTACCGGTCGAAAGACCACCCGCCGAACGCGGGGATTTGCCCCAAGGTGGCGTTTTTGGACGCAACCGCAAGGCAAGGCCCCGTCAGCCGGTGGCGGTTTGTGCCAGCACCCGGCACAGCCCGCGCCCGCAGCCAGCCACGCTGCCGCCCTGCTTGCAGGGCAGCAGCCACGGCGCACTGCAGGGCCCTGGCTGCGCCCGCTGACACCCCGCCATCGCTGTAACGGCACCCTGATTGCCATGACAACAACGAAGAAGTAACGACAACGAAAGAACGAGGAGAAGAAAAATGATGAAGTTGATCCAACGCACCACCGTGAAGAAGAACGAACGCGCACTGCTGCTGCGCAACGGCAGCTTTGACCGCGTGCTCCAAAGCGGCACCTACTGGCTGTTTGCGGGCATGGACCAGCTGCGTGTAGAGACCTTCGCTCTCGAACAACCCGCCTTCACCCACGGCCTGGCCGACTACCTGATGGCGCAGGAACCCGCCGTGGTGGCGGCAGAGTTTGTGCAAGTGAACCTGTCGGAACAGCAAGTGGGCCTGCGCAGCGAGAACGGCGTGCTGGTCGAGGTGCTGCCGCCCGGCACCCGCCGCCTTTATTGGAAAGGCCTGGTGGAAGTGAGTGTCCAGGTGATCGACCTGGAGGCAGGCCCCGAGCTGCCCGCCGCCCTGGTGGCGCGCCTGACGCACACACAACTGCGCCAGCGCAGCGTGACCGGATTGACTGGCGTGCTGCAGGTGCAGGTGCCCGAGGGCCAGTGCGCGCTGCTCTCCATCGACGGCAAAGTGGATCGGCTGCTGCCTGCAGGCGCCTACGCGTTCTGGAAGTACGGCCGCACCATCGCCGTGGAGCTGGTGGACCTGCGCCTGCAGGCCGTGGAGGTCTCGGGCCAGGACATCATGACCCGCGACAAGGTGGGCCTGCGGCTGAACCTGTCTGCCACCTTTCGCACCACCGATGTGCTGCGCGCCTTCGCCCAGCTGCAAAAGCCCGCCGACTACCTGTACCGCGAGCTGCAGTTTGCGCTGCGCGCCGCCGTGGGCACCCGCACGCTCGATGAGCTGCTGGAGAGCAAGACGGTGATCGACGACGTGGTGACCGCGCACATGGCCGCCAAATTGCAGCCCTTCGGCATGCAGCTGGAGAGCGTGGGCGTGAAGGACATCGTGCTGCCCGGCGAGATGAAGGCCATCCTGACCCAGGTGGTGCAGGCCCAGAAGCAGGCCGAGGCCAACGTGATCCGCCGCCGCGAGGAAACGGCTGCCACGCGCTCGCTGCTCAACACGGCGAAGGTGATGGAGGACAACCCCGTCGCCCTGCGCATGAAAGAACTGGAGACGCTGGAGCGCGTGGCCGAGCGCATCGACAAGATCTCGGTGTTCGGAGGCCTCGACCAGGTGCTAAACGGCCTCGTGAAGATGCGCTGAGAAAAATGGAAAAAATGGAAAAGCAGGAACTGCCATGAAAAACAAGAAACTGACAGCGAGAGAAAAGCGCCTGCAGCGGGACACCGCATCCGCCACCTGCGCATCCGTCGGCCTGGACCCGGCGGTGTACAGCGCGGCCTTGCGCTACCTCTTCGACCGCCCCGTGCCCGACAAGAGCGGGCAGGAGTGGTATTGGCTGATCGACGAGCCGGAGTTCGACGCCACGCCACTGCAATGGACACACATCCAGACCGTGCTGTTCGCCAACGCGGGCACCGACCTGGCGCCCTACAGCGACGAGCAGGTGGGCATGGGCCTGAACCATGTGATGAGCAACAACGCGGGCGACATCCCGCACATGGCGAACGACCCCTCGGTGCCCTTGGCCGACGCGATGCGCATGATGCGGGCCCTGCCCACCTTGTGGCGCGACTGCCTCGGCCCGCGCCTGGACACCGGGCCGAGCCCCATCGGGAGCCGAAGCGACCGCCTCTACTTCGTGAGCTACATGTGGTTTGACGTGTGGCCCACGTTCTGGAACGCCAAGGACATCCCTGAATGGCGCGACGCGATGTGGCAGGTGTTCTGCGAGATGCTGGCGATGCCGTTCAGGGCCGCACAGGAGTCCGCATTGCACGGGATCGGCCACGAGGGCGTGCGCCTGAAGCGGCCCAAGGAACTGCAGGCGCACATGGACGCCTTCATCCGCCAGGTGAAGAACGACGACGAACTGAAGAACTATGCCCAGGCCGCCGCGCGCGGAATGGTGCAATGAACAACAAAATGCGAAAGAACAATATGACCAACAACAACTACGAACAATACGAAGTGCCGAACGGCGTGCCCGTGAAGATGTGGACGAACGGCGTGCCCGTGGAAGAAGAAGCCCGGAACCAGCTGCGCAACATCGCGCGCCTGCCCATCGTGTTCAAGCACGTGGCGGTGATGCCCGACGTGCACCTGGGGATCGGTGCCACCATCGGCTCGGTGGTGCCCACGCTCAAGGCCATCATTCCCGCCGCGGTGGGGGTGGACCTGGGGTGCGGAATGATGGCGTGCAAGACCACGCTGACCGCCAGCGACCTGCCCGACAACCTCTCTGGCGTGCGCGCCGCCATCGAACGCGCCGTGCCGGTGGGGATGACCCCCAAGCGCTTCGGCCGCGACAAGGGAAGCTGGGATACCCCGCCGACCGAGACCGACCGCGCCTGGTCCGGACTGGTGGACGAGTTCGACGAGATCTGCGAAGCACACCCGCGCATCAAGAACACGAACAACTACAAGCACCTGGGAACGCTGGGTACCGGTAACCACTTCATCGAGATCTGCCTGGACGAACACCAGTCCGTGTGGGTGATGCTGCACTCGGGCTCGCGTGGGGTGGGGAACGCCATCGGCACCCACTTCATCGAGCTGGCCAAGAAGGACGCCGAGATGAACCAGCGCAACCTGCCCGACAAGGACCTGGCGTACTTCGAGGAAGGCGCGCGGTACTTCGGTGACTACGTGAAGGCCGTGGGGTGGGCGCAGAAGTTCGCCGCCGCCAACCGCGAAGTGATGATGGGCCGCGTGATCGTCGCGCTGCGACAGGTGATCACCAAGCCGTTCGAGACGCATGTGGAAGCCGTGAACTGCCACCACAACTACGTGCAGCGCGAAACGCACTTCGGGCAGGACGTGTTCGTGACCCGCAAGGGCGCGGTGAGTGCCGAGCAAGGCAAGCTGGGGATCATCCCGGGGAGCATGGGGGCCAAGAGCTTCATCGTGCGCGGAAAAGGCAACCCCGAGAGCTTCAGCAGCTGCAGCCACGGCGCGGGCCGAACGATGAGCCGCACCAAGGCCAAGAAGATGTACACCGTGGCAGACCAGATTGCTGCGACCGAGGGCGTGGAATGCCGCAAGGATGCCGACGTGATCGACGAGATTCCAATGGCGTACAAGAACATCGACGCGGTGATGGCGGCGCAGCAGGACCTGGTGGAGGTGGTGTACACGCTCAAGCAGGTGGTGTGCGTGAAGGGGTAGCCCCCGGGCCGCACAGTGGCGAAGGGTTGCGGCGAATACTATACTTTTGATAGCTGCTCGCGCTTATCCAATGAGCGCCACGGCCATTTTTATGCAAACAACAGAACCACAAGAAAATGCCGCGCCCAGCCCACCCGGTGGAGCCACACACCCGCGCCGTGGGTGCGGCGCAGGCATCGCCATGACGGAGTTGACATTGTCCCCCCTCACCCTCGACGGCTCCACCGGCGAAGGCGGCGGCCAGATCCTGCGCACCGGCCTGGCCCTTTCCATGGCCACCGGCCGGCCGCTGCACATCACGCGCATCCGCGCCGGGCGGCCCAAGCCGGGACTGATGCGACAGCACCTGGCCTGCGTGCAGGCGGCCACAGCCGTGTGCGGCGGGCAGGCCGAGGGGGCGGAGCTGGGCTCCCAGACGCTGCGGTTCACGCCGGGCGCGGTGCGTTCTGGCGACTACCGCTTTCAGATCGCCACGGCGGGCAGCTGCCTGCTGGTGCTGCAAACGGTCTTGCCCGCGCTGATGCTGGCCGACGGCGAGAGCCGTGTGCAGCTGTCGGGCGGCACGCACAACCCGATGGCGCCGCCGTTTGACTTTCTGGAACGGGCGTTTGCGCCGCTGGTGCGGCGGCTGGGGGTGGGGCTGGATCTGCAGCTGCAGCGGCGGGGCTTCTACCCCGCCGGGGGCGGCGAGGTGCTGGCGCACATCACGCCCCCAGTCCAGACCCTGGCCCCGGTGGACGTGCTGGAGCGCGGCACGCTGAAGACCGGGTGGGCCGATGCGCTGGCGCCCGGCCTGGCCCGCAACATTCCCTACCGGGAGCTGGAGACCCTGGGCCAGCGGATGGGCTGGACCTTTGAAGCAGGCCAGTTGCGCCAGCCGCCCACGCGCCAGAACGAGGGGCCGGGCAATGCGCTGATCGCCACGCTGGAGTACGAGCACGTCACCGAGGTGTTCTGCCAGCTGGGCGCGCGCAGCCTGTCGGCCGAGCAGGTCGCCAAGCGGCTGGTGGACGAGGTGCGCGCCTACCAGCGCAGCACGGGCGCCCTGGGCCCGCACCTGGCGGACCAGTGGATGCTGCCGCTGGCCCTGGCGGTGTGGCGCAGCGGGCAAGCCGCGCGCTACACCTGCACCGAGGTGACGCAGCACACGGCCACCAATGCGCAGACCATCGCGCTGGGCCTGCCGGTGCGGGTGCAGACCACGCCGGTGGACGGGGCCATGCGGGTCGAGATCACACCGGCGTAGCCCGCCCCCCGGGCCCGCCGCGCGGCCGGGGCCGGGGACAACCCCTGCCGGCCGGCCCGCAACCCACAGGCCCCGGCATATCCATATCACCCAGACAGCAGAACAAGTGGTTCAGAATGCGCGTCACACCCCTCTTTGCACCTCACAGGAGACGCCATGAAAGTTGACAACATTCTGCAAACCATCGGCCACACGCCCCACGTGCGCATCAACCGCCTGTTTGGCCCGGCGGCCAACGTGTGGGTGAAGTCCGAGCGCAGCAACCCCGGCGGCTCCATCAAGGACCGCATCGCGCTGTCGATGGTGGAAGACGCCGAGAAGTCCGGCGCCCTGCAGCCCGGCGGCACGATCATCGAGCCCACCTCGGGCAACACCGGCATCGGCCTGGCGCTGGTGGCGGCCGTCAAGGGCTACAAGCTCATCCTGGTGATGCCCGACAGCATGAGCATCGAGCGCCGCCGCCTGATGCTGGCCTACGGCGCGCAGTTCGACCTGACCCCGCGCGAAAAGGGCATGAAGGGCGCGATCGCCCGCGCACAGGAGCTGCAGGCGCAGACGCCGGGCTCGTGGATTCCCCAGCAGTTCGAGAACCCCGCCAACATCGACGTGCATGTGCGCACCACCGCGCAGGAGATCCTGGCGGACTTCCCCGACGGCATCGACGTGCTGATCACGGGCGTGGGCACGGGCGGCCACATCACGGGCGTGGCGCGGGTGCTCAAGGCCAGGTTTGCGAACCTCAAGGTGTTCGCGGTGGAGCCCACGGCATCGCCGGTGATCTCGGGCGGCGCGCCGGCGCCCCACCCCATCCAGGGCATTGGCGCGGGGTTCATCCCCAAGAACCTCGACACCAGCCTGCTCGACGGCGTGATCCAGGTCGATGCCGAACCCGCCCGCGAATACGCACGCCGCTGCGCGCGTGAAGAAGGCATCCTGGTGGGCATTTCGTCGGGCGCCACGCTCGCCGCCATTGCGCAGAAGCTGCCCGAGCTGCCCGCGGGCGCCAAGGTGCTGGGCTTCAACTACGACACGGGCGAGCGTTATCTGTCGGTGGAGGGGTTCCTGCCTGCATAAATTGCCCCCCTGAGGCGCAACCGCTTGGTGCCACCGCCAGAGGCGGTGCCTCTTCGATGCCGTCCAAGCCTGCGCAGGCAGGCGTGGAGCCGCGGCGTCTCAGCCCCCAGGGGGACGCACCCGGTGGCCTGGCAGAGCCAGTTCCACGGGTGCACCGGCCTGGGGCGCGCCAGTTTCCAAGGTGCTGCGGGGGCGGCCGGCCCCTGGTGCCAGCCCTGAACCCAGCACGTAGCCAAGGCACGGGTTCAGGGCCGAAAGCCTTTTTCGGCCAGCGCAGCACACACCCACGGCCAGCCGTCCTACAGCGGCGGCGCACTGCGGCCCCAACAATCGTTTCACCCTTCGGCCCGCCCCTGGCGGCGCCCCGCGCCGGAGGGCCCCACAACGATTGTTTGCCCATGGACACCCTCCCCTCACAACCCATCGCGTTCAAGGTGCTCACCGTGAACGTGCACAAGGGCTTCACCACCTTCAACCGGCGCTTCATGCTGCACGAGCTGCGCGAGGCGGTGCGCAGCGTGGCGGCGGACCTGGTCTTTCTGCAGGAGGTGCAGGGCACGCACCACCGCCATGCCAGCCGGCTCGCCAACTTTCCGCAGGTGCCGCACTACGAGTTCCTGGCCGACACCATCTGGTCGCAGTACGCCTACGGGCGCAATGCCGTGTATGACAACGGCGACCACGGCAACGCCCTGCTGTCCAAGTTCCCCATCACGCACTACGAGAACCATGACATCTCGATCAGCGGGCCCGAGCGGCGCGGCATGCTGCACTGTGTGCTGCAGCCGCCCGGCCACCACCTGCCCGTGCATGCCGTGTGCGTGCACCTGGGGCTGCAGGAGGCCCACCGCCAGCGCCAGCTGCAGCGGGTGTGCGAGCTGCTCAAGACCTTCCCGCCCGGCGAGCCCGTGGTGCTGGCCGGCGACTTCAATGACTGGCGCCACCGCGCGCACGACATCCTGCAGCGGGGCGCGGGCCTGCAGGAGGTGTTCGTGCAGGCCTTCGGCCGGGCGGTGCGCACCTTCCCCGCGTCCATGCCGCTGCTCGCGCTGGACCGCATCTACGTGCGCAACGCGGCCGTTCATGCACCCCTGTCGCTGCCGCGCAAGCCCTGGGACAAGCTTTCGGACCACGCACCCCTGGCGGCGGAGATCCTGCTATGAGCCTATCTTCCCGCTCGTTTCGCGCACCACGCTCATCCCGCTGGGTGCCGGGCAACCACTTCGATCTGCTGGAAAACGGCGAGGAGTTTTTCCCCCGGGTGTTCGGCGCGATTGAAAAGGCACGGCGCGAAGTGCTGCTGGAGACCTTCATCCTGTTCGAGGACAAGATCGGCCAGGAACTGCACGCCGCCCTGCTCGCGGCCGCCCGGCGCGGCGTGGAAGTGCATGTGCTGGTGGACGGGTTCGGCTCGCCCGACCTGTCCGACGGCTTCGTGGGCAGCCTGGTCGAGGCGGGCGTGCGCTTTCGCATCTTCGACCCGGGCCGCCGCTTCATGGGCCAGCGCCTGAACATGCTGCGCCGCATGCACCGCAAGATGGTGGTGGTGGACGGCGAGCTGGGGTTCATCGGCGGCATCAACTACTCGGCCGACCACGTGGCGGATTTCGGCCCCGAGGCCAAGCAGGACTACGCCGTGCAGGTGCGCGGCCCCATCGTGGCGCAGATGCACCATTTCCTGCGCGAGGCCGTGCAGGAGGGCGCGCAGCGCCGGCGCCCGGGCGGCGCGGCCGCCACAGGGCGGCCCCACGCGGGCACCGCCCATGCCATTTTCGTGACCCGCGACAACCACGACCACCGCAGCGACATCGAACGCCACTACCGCGTGGCCCTGCGGTCGGCACGCCATCGCGTGGTGATCGCCAATGCGTATTTCTTCCCGGGCTACCGCTTCATCCGCGAGATGCGGCGCGCCGCCAAACGCGGGGTCGACGTGCGGCTCATCCTGCAGGGCCAGCCCGACATGGCCATCGTGCGCACGGCGGCCAGCATGCTCTATGACCACCTGCTGCGCGCGGGCGTGCAGGTGTATGAATACTGCGAGCGGCCCCTGCACGGCAAGGTGGCGCTGGTGGACGACGAATGGTCCACCGTCGGCTCCAGCAACCTCGACCCGCTGAGCCTGTCGCTCAACCTCGAGGCCAACGTGATCATCCAGGACCGCGGCTTCAACGCCCAGCTCCATCGCCGCCTGGCGCGGCTGATGGAGAACAACTGCCGGCAGATCGAGGCCCCGCCGCCGGGGCGGCTGGACGGCCTGCGCCTGCTGCGCAGCTACGTGGTCTTCCACCTGATGCGGTGGTTTCCCACCTGGGCCGGCTGGCTGCCCCGCCACGAGCCCACCATCACCATGGTCCGCAAGGCGCCGCCCCCCGCGCAGCCCGCGGGCGATGCCGCCGGCAACGGCACCAACAACAACAGCAGCGCGGGCGTGGCCGCCTAGGCGGCCCCGGCATCCCATGGCAGCCACCACCACCCCGCGCCACCCGGCCCTGCCGCCCCTGGCCGCGGGCAGGCAGGCCCCCGGCGCCCCTTCCGGCTGGCGCGGCCTCACCCAGCGCCCCTGGTGGCCGTGGCTCACGCGCGGCCTCGCGGCGGCGTTCTTCGGGGGGGTGGCCTGGCTCATCTTCCGGCAGGCGCGCCTGGTGGACTGGCCCGCCGTGTTGCGCGCCCTGCAGGCGTTGCCCGCCAGCGCACTCGCCGTGGCGGGAGCGCTGGCCCTGGCCAGCCATTTCACCTACGGCAGCTTCGACTGGGTGGGCCGCCACTGCAGCGGCCACCGGCTCACGCGCCGCGCGACGCTGGGCATCGCGATGACCAGCTATCCCTTCACGCTCAATCTGGGCTCGCTGATCGGCGGCGTGGGCGTGCGCTACCGGCTGTACGCGCGGCGCGGGGTGGACGCGGGCACCATCGGGCAGGTGGTGGGCACCAGCGTGCTGACCAACTGGGTGGGCTACCTGCTGCTCGCGGCGGTCCTCCCCTGGCTGTGGCAGCCCCCGCTGCTGGCCGGCTGGGCCGCCACGCCATGGCAATGGCGGCTGGGCGGCGCGGTGCTGGGCTGCCTGCCCGTGGCGTACGTGGCGCTGTGCGCCGCGCGCGGCGGACGGGCCCTCACGCTGCGCGGCCACGCCTTTCCGCTGCCCCGGTGGCCCGTGGCCTTGTGGCAGGTGGCGGCGTCGGCCACGAACTGGATGCTCATGGGCGCGGCGCTGTGGGCCGTGCTGCAGGGCGCGGTGAGCTACCCCGCCGCGCTCGCCACCGTGCAGCTGGGAGCGGTGGCCGGGCTGGTCCTGCGGGTGCCCGCGGGCCTGGGCGTGCTGGAGGCCGTGGGCGTCGCGCTGCTGGCCCACGGCGCGCTGGGCCAGGACAAGGTGCTGGCGGCCCTGCTGGCGTACCGGGCGCTGTACTACTTCCTGCCCCTGCTGCTGGCCGCGCTGGGCTTTGGCGTGGCCGAGCTGCGCTGGCGCAGGGGCGAGGCCACCGGCGACGGAAGATCCGCATAAAAACGGTTGCAGCGCTTATCCATCAAGCGGTAGCAGCTATCATTCTTGAAAATCGCCTACCCCACGCCAAGGGCGCCCACGGCAGGCACGGGGCCGCGCGCCAGCGGCCCGGTAAAATCACGGCCCCACGACTTTGCACCCCGCCCGATCGACACGGGCCCGCAAGACCATGATCCGCCTCTCCGAAATCCGGCTGCCCTTCACGGCGGCCGAAGACCCCGACGCGCTGCTGCGCGCCGCCGCCGCCAGGCTGCTGGGCCTGGCCCCGGCCGACATCACCCACCTGCACGTCTTCAAGCGCAGCTTCGACGCGCGCAAGGTGGAACTGCTGGCGGTGTACATCATCGACATCACCCTCGCCCAGCCAGAGCGCGAGGCCGCGCTGCTCGCGCAGTTCGCGGGCAACCCGCACATCCAGCCCACACCCGACATGGCCTGGCACCCCGTGGGCCAGGCACCTGCCGACCTGCCCCTGCGCCCCGTGGTGGTGGGCTTTGGCCCCTGCGGCATCTTCGCGGCGCTGGTGCTGGCGCAGATGGGCTTCCGGCCCATCGTGCTCGAGCGCGGCAAGCCCGTGCGCGAGCGCACCAAGGACACCTGGGGCCTGTGGCGCAAGCGCGAGCTGCATGCCGAAAGCAACGTGCAGTTCGGCGAGGGCGGCGCGGGCACCTTCAGCGACGGCAAGCTCTACAGCCAGATCAAGGACCCGCGCCACCTGGGCCGCAAGGTGATGAACGAGTTCGTCAAGGCCGGCGCCCCTGAAGAGATTTTGTACGTCGCCCACCCGCACATCGGCACCTTCAAGCTGGTGAAGGTGGTGGAGAACCTGCGCGAGCAGATCATCGCGCTGGGCGGCGAGATCCGCTTCGAGCAGCGCGTGACGGACGTGGTCGTCGAAGGCACCGGGGAGGGCCGCCACCTGCGCGGCCTGAAGGTGCTGAACCAGGCCACGGGCGAGACCACCGACCTGCGCGCCGACCATGTGGTGATGGCCCTGGGCCACAGCTCGCGCGACACCTTTGCCATGCTGTACGACCGCGGCGTCGCCATGGAGGCCAAGCCGTTTTCCATCGGCTTTCGCATCGAGCACCCGCAGGGCATCATCGACCGCGCCCGCTGGGGCCGCCACGCCGGCCACCCGCTCCTGGGCGCGGCCGACTACAAGCTGGTGCACCATGCGCAGAACGGCCGGGCGGTGTACAGCTTCTGCATGTGCCCCGGCGGCACCGTGGTGGCCGCCACCAGCGAGCCGAACCGCGTGGTCACCAACGGCATGAGCCAGTACTCGCGCAACGAGCGCAACGCCAACGCGGGCATGGTGGTGGGGATCGACCCGAGCGACTACCCCACCGATGCCGCCGCCTTCGACACCCATCTGGGCCACACCCACGGCATCGAAGCGCTGCCGCAGGGCCAGTTCCACCCGCTGGCGGGCATCGTGCTGCAACGCCAGCTCGAATCCAACGCCTTCGTGCTCGGCGGGCGCGACTACAGCGCGCCGGGGCAGCTGGTGGGCGACTTCATCCAGGGCACTCCATCGAAGCACCTGGGCGATGTGGAGCCTTCGTACAAGCCCGGCGTGGCCCTGGGCGACCTGCACGCCGCCCTGCCCGGCTACGCCATCGCGGCCCTGCGCGAGGCGCTGCCCGTGTTCGGCCGCAAGATCAAGGGCTTCGACATGCACGACGCGGTGCTGACCGGCGTGGAGACCCGCACCTCGTCGCCGCTCAAGATCGGGCGGGGCGAGAACCTGCAGAGCCTGAACACCCCCGGCCTGTACCCGGCGGGCGAAGGCGCGAGCTACGCGGGCGGCATCCTGTCGGCGGGGGTGGACGGGATCAAGGTGGGCGAGGCGGTTGCGCGTGCTCTGCTGGGCCGTGCCTGACCTGGTGGTGGGATCGCTGCTGTGCTGACGCTCCCGACCCGCGCGCAGTTCGCTGCCGCTGCCCTGGCCATGGCCGCCGTGGTGCTGGCTTCCAACATCCTGGTGCAGTTCCCGATCAACGACTGGCTCACCTGGGGCGCGATCACCTACCCGGTCGCCTTCCTGGTGAGTGAGCTGGTCAACCGCGCCCACGGCCCGCAGCAGGCGCGCCGCGTGGCCTGGGTGGGCTTTGCCGTGGCGGTGGCCGCGTCGCTGGTGCTGGCACCTGCGCGCATTGCCATAGCGTCCGGCACGGCGTTTTTGCTGTCGCAATGGCTGGACATCGCCGTGTTCGACCGGCTGCGCCACGGCACGTGGTGGCGCGCGCCGCTGGTGGCCACGCTGATGGCTGCGGTGCTGGACACGGCAGTGTTCTGGAGCATCGCCTTTGCCGGTAGCAGCGACCCTTGGGTGACGTGGGCGCTGGGGGACCTGGGGGTGAAGCTGGTGCTGGGCGTGGCGCTGCTGCTGCCGTTTCGGCTGCTGGTGGGCCGGGGCGCTGCGCTCCACACCCGGTCGGGTTGAGCTTGTCGGACCCTGGGTGCGCTCGCAGGCTCGCTGATGGGCAGCATGCCTGGTTGAAGGGCGGAGGCCGGGAGTCGCCCGGCGTGCGAGTAACTTTCTTTCGCGTCGCCGAAAGAAAGTCACCAAAGAAAGGGCGACCCTACGGCCTGCGTCCCCACTCGCCCGCTGGGCGAGCGGGGCAACCTGCGGTGCTCGTGCGGGGGGCGCGCTGCGGAACTCGCTGCGCGCTTCGCGCTCCGCTCAGACAACCGCAGCGAGTCAGTCAACGAAGGCGTGTGTCCTTCGGCACACGCCCGCCCCCCGCACTGCGCTCCTCGGCGCATCCTGAAGGGCTGGGGGAGCCAACATCCACACGGGCCATCGCTGCGCTCGGCCCCCGAACGCGCAGGCGCTTTGCGCCGCGACCGCCAGGCCGAGCGAAGCAAAGGCCCGTGTGGCTGTTCGGCTGTCCACCCCCCTGCTGGCTGCGCCTGCGGCGGGGCGGCTGCGGGGTGGCATGCGCGTCGGAGCGCGCATGCTTCGTGCACTGACTCGCCGCAGTTGTCTGAACGGAGCGCCAAAGGCGCGCAGTGAGTTCTGCGGCGCACCCCGCAACCGCCCCGACGCAGGTTTGCCCCTTCGCACCGCGAAGGGGTCGCAGACTGGGGGTCGCCTTCTCTTTGGTGACTTTCTCTTGGCGAACCAAGAGAAAGTTACCGCGCCGCCGGGCGCGCACCCCGGCTCCCGCCCTCAACACAGGCATGTCGCATCCATCAGCCAAAGAGCCAACCCAGGTTTCGACAAGCTCAGCCCGCGCAACCTGAAGAGCCCCAACCCCATGCGGCCCCGTCGGCACCACACCCAGCGCCAAGGCCCACGCCTTACTTGCGCTGCAAGAAATCCACCGCCAGCGCCGCCAGCGTGCGCGCACCCACCGGCAGCTGGTCTTCATCGATGTCGAACAACGGCGAGTGGTTGGATGGAGCCTTGTTGAAGTCCGCGCCCTTGGGCGGCGCGCCCAGGAAGTAGAAGAAGCCGGGCGCGACCTTCTGGAACTCCGAGAAGTCTTCCGAACCGCTCACCTTGGGGATGATCATCGCCTTGCCCCCCGTGGCCAGCTTGAGCGCGGGCAGCGAGGCGGCCGTCAGCTCGGCCGGGTTGGTGGTCACCGGGTAGGCCACGGGTCCGAAGCGCACCTTGGCCTTGGCGCCGCTCGACGCCGCGATCTGCTCGGCGGTGGTGGTGATGCGCTTCAAGGCCTCCTGGCGCATGCCCTCGTCAAAGGTGCGCAGGGTGCCCAGCAGCTCCACGTTGTCCGGAATGATGTTGTAGCGCGTGCCGCCGTGGATGGAACCGATGGTGACCACCGCGGGCTCCTGGCTGATGTTGAGCTGGCGGCTCACCACGGTCTGCAGGCCCAGCACCACCTGGCTGGCCGCCACCACCGGGTCCACCGCGTTCCAGGGCGACGAGCCATGGCCGCCGCGCCCTTCCACCTGGATGCTGATGTTGTCCGAGCCGGCCATGAGCGGGCCGCTGCGGTAGCCCACCACGCCGGACGGCAGGTTGGCCGTGATGTGCAGGCCGTAGATGGCCTGCACATCCTTCAAGGCGCCCTCTTCCACCATGGCCTTGGCCCCGAAGCTGGGCACCTTGCCGTTGGCGTCGGCCTCCACGGGCGCGCCTTCCTCGGCGGGCTGGAAGATGAACTTGATGGTGCCGGGCAGCTGGGCCTTCATGCCGGCCAGCGCCTCGGCCGCGCCCATGAGCATGGCCACGTGGGCGTCGTGGCCGCAGGCGTGCATCACCGGCACTTCCTTGCCCAGGTAGTTGGCCTTCACCTTCGAGGCAAAGGGCAGGCCGGTGTTCTCGGGCACGGGCAATGCGTCCATGTCGGCGCGCAGCGCCACCACCTTGCCCGGCAGCCCGCCGCGCAGGGTGCCCACCACGCCGGTGCCGCCCACGTTGGTCTGCACCTCCATGCCCAGTTTCTTCAGGTGCTCGGCCACGAGCTTGGCGGTGCGCACCTCCTGGCCCGAGAGCTCGGGGTGGGCATGGATGTCGCGGCGCCAATTGACCATCTTGGGCGCCACCTTGTTCACGGCGGTGTCGATGGCCTGCAGGCCGGCGGCATCGAGCGCCTGGGCGTGGGCCGAAGAGGCGGCGATCAGCCCGCTGGCGGCGAGGCCGGCGGCAAGCGCGATGGCGGAAAGGGGTTTGTGCATGGGCAGATCCATAGGGTGGGTGACAGCTTGCAAGGCTGGAGCAGGGAGCAAAAAGCACGTTCATGCTAAAAGCCGGCACCCTCTTCATGACAAGCGAAAATGGCCATCCAACGAGCCAATACCGCCATGCCGCAGTCACCTTCGTCCTTGCCCCCGAGTCCCGCCAGGCCGCCGGTCTTTCGCGTGGACATTCCGCTGCTGCCCGAGTCCGCCGTGGGCAATGCGCTGCAGCTCATCGACCTGCTGCGCGGCGCCAACCTGCTGGCGGGCCTGCGCATGGGCGCGCAGGCGCCGCGCATGGCTTGGCGGCTGCTCGATGCCGGGGGGCTGCCCCTCGCTTCCCTGCCAGGGCCGCTGGCGGCCTACACGCCGGCCGGGGACACGGCGGCGCCCTCCGCCCCGGCCCACGCGTTGTTCATCCCCTCGTTCCATGCCGCGGACATTCCGGCCATCCGCGCGGTGGCGGCCCGCCACCGCGCGCTGTCGCGGCAGCTGGGCATCGCGATCGATGCCGGGCAGAAACTGCTCACGGTGGGCAATGGCGCCTGGCTGGCGGCGCAAAGCGGCCGCCTGAACGGGCGCCAGGCCAGCCTGCCCTGGTTCTACATCGCGGGCTTCGAACGGGACTTCCCGGGCATCGGCCACAGCCTGGGCCGGGACCTGTCGGACGACGGCCCCTGGCTCAGCTGCGCGCTGCCGCACAGCGTGAACCTGCTGGCGATCGCCCTGGTGCGCCACGCGCTGGGGGAGGAACTGGCCGCCGCCTGCGAGACCGTGATGGCGCCGGACCACCAGCGTGCGCGCGCGGCCCTTCAGGCCAACGCGCAGCAGCACATCCCGGCCACGCGCGACAGCACCCTGGCGCGCGCCATCGCCTGGATGGAGGCCCACCTGGACCAGCCGTACTCCCTGGCCCGGCTGGCCGAGGCAGCATCGGTGAGCACGCGCACGCTGCTGCGGCACTTCCAGCAGGAGCTGTCGCAGTCGCCGCTCGACTACCTGCACGGCCTGCGCTGCCGCCGCGCCAAGGTCATGCTGGAAGTGACGCTGGAGAGCGTGCCCAGCGTCGCCGTGGCCTGCGGCTACGCCGACCCGGCGGCTTTCAGGCGCATCTTCGCGCGCTACACCGGCATGGCGCCGGCGGAGTACCGCAAGCGCCATGCGCTGCGCGCGCCGCGCAGGCGCTGGCGGGTGGAAATATCGTGACCGCCCTGTGGCGCCGGCTTGGCCGCGCCAGCCTTGGACGCCGCGCTTCACTCCAGGGAAGACGCCCTTGTCTAGCGCGGCAGCGCGTTGCCAGCCGGCAGGCGGAACGCCTCCACCAGTTCGGCCAACTGCTGCGCCTGCGCGCGCAGACCCTGCGCGGCGGCGGAGGACTCTTCCACCAGCGCGGCGTTCTGCTGCGTCATCTGGTCGAGCTGCGAGACCGCCTCGCCCACCTGGCTCAGGCCCGTGGTCTGCTCGCGCGCGGCGGTGCTGATCTCGCCAATGATGGTGGCCACCTGCTGCACGGAGCTCACGATCTCGCCCATGGTGCTGCCCGCCGCGTGCACGAGCTTGGCGCCCTCGTCCACCTGGCGCACGCTGTCGCTGATCAGGCCGCCGATCTCCTTGGCCGCCGTGGCCGACCGCTGGGCCAGGCTGCGCACCTCGCCGGCCACCACCGCGAAGCCCCGGCCCTGCTCTCCGGCCCGGGCCGCTTCCACGGCGGCGTTGAGCGCGAGGATGTTGGTCTGGAACGCGATGCCGTCGATCACGCTGGTGATGTCGGCGATGCGGCGGGACGACAGCGCGATGCCATCCATGGTGCCCACCACGCGGTCCACGGCCTCGCGCCCGCGCTGCGCCACGCCGCTGGCGCCCGTGGCCAGGCTGCTGGCCTGCGCGGCGGCGTCGGCGCTGTGGCGCACGGTGGCCAGCAGCTCCTCCATGCTCGCGGCGATTTCTTCGAGGTTGGAGGCCGTGTGCTCGGTGCGGGCCGACAGGTCGCTGTTGCCCGCCGCGATCTCGCTGCTGGCCCCGGCCACGGAAGTGCTGGCCTGGCGCATGCCCACCACCAGAGCGGCCAGGCGTGCCTGCATGCCGCCCAGGCGCGCGAGCAGCGCCTGCAGCTCGTCGCGGTTGCCCGCGCCCGGGGCCGGCACGGCCGAGGTCAGGTCACCTTCGGCGATGCGGTCGGTGACTTCGGACGCACGGGCCAGCGGCCGCAGGATGGAGCGCGACAGCAGCCAGGCACAGGCCAGGCTCAGCAGCAGCCCCACCACGGACCCCGCCGCCAGCAGGGTGATGCCCTGCCGTTCGCTGCGGGCGGCGGCATCGCGGGCCTCGGCCACGCGCTGGCGCTGGAAGTCGGCCAGCTGGTTCACGGCCGCCGCATAGGCATCAGCCGCCGGGCGCAGGCGCGTGGCGATGGAGTCGGGCGGCAGGGCCTCGCCGTCCTTGCGGCGCTTGACGAGGTCGTCGCGCACGGTGCGAAAACCATTGCCGGCCTTGTCGATGGCATCGAACAGGGCCTGGGACTCCGGGTCCGCCGCCAGTTCGTCCAGCCGCTTGCGCACGTCGGCGGACCGGGCAGAGGTGACCTTGCGGTCGGCATCGATGCGCGCCGCGTAGCCGGGGTTGTCGATTTCCAGCAGGGTTTCGGCCCGCACGGAGCTGAGCACCACGATGGCGTGCAGCTCGCGCGCCAGCAGTGCGCGCTCGGACGAGGCGCCGCCCAGGTCGTCGGCGATGTCCTGCAGCCCCGCCAGCCGCCAGATGCCGACGGCGGCCGACAGCGACATGACCAGGCAGACAACGCCAAAGGCCAGGGCCAGGCGGACCGCAACACGTGCGTGGGAAATGGACATGGAGTGCTCTCGTGGGAATGAAGGTCAATGATGCAACCGCGCGCCGCACGGCATGCGGGCCTGGGTCGCCACCACCTTATCGACACAAGGTGACAAGCCCTTGAGCCTTGCCACGAGGCGGCCTGCCCACCCCACCAACAAAAAGGCCGCCGCGGGGGCTCCCGCGGCGGCCTGCAGGGGCCGAGGCCCGAGCCGGATCAGCCCTGCTACTGCTGCTGCGCGTTCTGCAGCGCGGCAATGCGCTCTTCGATGGGCGGGTGCGTGCTGAACAGCTTGCCGATGCCGCCGGCGATGCCCATGGCGGCCATGCTCTTGGGCAGCTCGGCCGGGTGCATGCCACCCAGGCGGGCCAGGGCGTTGATCATGGGCTGGCGGCGGCCCATGAGCTGGGCGGCACCCGCGTCGGCGCGGAATTCGCGCTGGCGGCTGAACCAGGCCACGATCATGGCGGCCACGAAGCCCAGCAGGATGTCGAGCACGATGGTGGTCACGTAGTAGCCGATGCCGGGGCCCGAGCTGCTCTCGTCGTTCTTGCGCAGGAAGCTGTCCACGGCGTAGCCGATGACACGCGACAGGAACACCACGAAGGTGTTCATCACGCCCTGGATCAGCGTCATGGTGACCATGTCGCCGTTGGCGATGTGGGCCACCTCGTGGCCGATCACGGCCTCGACCTCTTCACGCGTCATGCCCTGCAGCAGGCCGGTGGACACCGCCACCAGCGCCGAGTTCTTGAACGCGCCCGTGGCGAACGCATTGGGGTCGCCCTCGAAGATGCCGACTTCGGGCATGCCGATCTTGGCTTCGGTGGCGAACTTGCGCACGGTCTCGACGATCCAGCGCTCGTCGGGCGAGCCGGAGCCGTCGATCACGCGCACGCCCGAGGTCCACTTGGCCATGGGCTTGCTGATGAGCAGCGAGATGATCGCGCCGCCAAAGCCCATGACGAGCGCGAAGCCCAGCAGCGCGCCCAGGTTCAGCCCGTTGGCCGTGAGGTAGCGGTTCACGCCCAGCAGGCTGGCCACCACCCCCAGCACGACAACGACGGCCAGGTTGGTCATCACAAATAACAGGATCCGCTTCATGGAATGAATTCTCCGTGGGGTCAACAACAACAGTGTCCGCTGGTCCAGATGGGGGCCGGGGACCGCGCTTCAAGCGGTACGCCCTCGGGCGTGGCGGGCCGCTGCAGCCCCCGCGCCCGCCGCCCATGGCCGCGATTTCATCGCGCTATGGTAGGTGCAAACCTGTGGTGCGGCCTTATCACACAAGCCTTGACGGGAATTAGGGAGCGGGTGCAGCGCGCGGCGGACGGAACACCTGGGCGTCGGCATAGAAGCCCGGCACCTCATTCGCCCGCCACCAGCCGGGCACGCCCAGCACCGGCAGGGGGGTGAAAGGCTTGGCGTCCCAGGTGGGAGATTGCACCCGCCGCGCCAGCCAGGCATCCAGACCCGCTATGGATTCAATAGCTGCAGGCGCTCGATAGACGTGCGCCACCATGGGTTTTCGGGGTGCCACCAGCTTCTCCAGCAGCGCATGGCCGAACAGCACCAGCCGGGCTTCGCGCCACAGCGGGCGCAGGTCGACGAACAGGCGCTGCCAGTCGCGCGCCCGGAGCGCATCCCACAGTGCGTCGGGCGCCTGCAGCAGCGCGCCGTTTTCATCGAACACCGTGAGCGCATCGCGCAGCGGCCCGCGCACCGCCTGCACGCCGTCGGCGGCGATGGCCTGGGCCTGCAGTTCGTTCAGGCGGCGCTTGGTGAGCGGGAAATGCAGCCACACCAGGCCGTTGAAGAAGTCGTGCAGGTTGTCGCGCGTGGGCACGCGGCGGGTGTCCCAGATGTACTGCTCGTAGGCCACGCCCTCGGGCAGCGCGGCCTGCGGCGCGAACAGCATGGGCACCGCGCCGCGCGCCGCGGACTGCAATGCCTCGTGCACCGCGCCGCCGCCCTGCACCTGCCGCGCGATGGGCTGGCCCAGGCCGCGCCACGGCGCCAGCCAGGGAGCGCTCCAGTCGATGGCGTCGAAGGAGGGGCTTACACCAGCCGCCACGGCAGCGCTTCACCGGAGCGCAGGGGCTTGAGGTTGGCCTCGCCGAAGACGAAGCTCTCGGGCGGCGTCCAGGATTCGCGGCGCAGGGTGATGGTGCCGGTGTTGCGCGGCAGGCTGTAGAAGTCGGGGCCGTGGAAGCTGGCAAAGCCTTCGAGCTTGTCGAGCGCACCGGCGTTGTCGAACGCCTCGGCGTACATCTCCATGGCGGCATGCGCGGTGTAGCAGCCTGCGCAGCCGGTGGCGTGCTCCTTGAGGTGCGCGGGGTGTGGCGCGCTGTCGGTGCCCAGGAAGAACTTGGCCGAGCCGCTGGTGGCCGCCTGCACCAGGGCCACGCGGTGCGTCTCGCGCTTGAGCACGGGCAGGCAGTAGTAGTGCGGGCGCACGCCGCCGACGAAGATCGCGTTGCGGTTGTACAGAAGGTGGTGCGCCGTGATGGTCGCCGCGGTGAAGCGGTCGGACGCCTTCACGTAGTCGGCCGCGTCCTTGGTGGTGATGTGCTCGAAGACGATCTTGAGCTCGGGGAAGTCGCGGCGCAGCGGGATGAGCTGCTGGTCGATGAAGACGGCCTCGCGGTCGAACAGGTCGATGTCGCTGCTCGTGACTTCGCCGTGCACCAGCAGCAGCATGCCGGCCTTCTGCATGGCCTCGAGCGTCTTGTAGGTCTTGCGGATGTCGGTCACGCCCGCGTCGCTGTTGGTGGTGGCGCCCGCGGGATAGAGCTTGCAGGCCACCACGCCCGCATCCTTGGCGCGCACGATCTCGTCGGCGGGCAGGTTGTCGGTGAGGTACAGCGTCATCAGCGGCTCGAACTGCACGCCGGCGGGCACGGCGGCCAGGATGCGCTGCTTGTAGGCCAGGGCCTGCTCGGCCGTGGTCACGGGCGGGCGCAGGTTGGGCATGATGATCGCGCGGCCGAACTGCGCGGCCGTGTGCGGCACCACGGTGGAAAGCGGCTCGCCGTCGCGCACATGCAGGTGCCAGTCGTCGGGCCGGGTGATGGTGAGGGAGTCGATGGGGGGGTGGAGGGCGGCGGTCATGGGCAGCATTGTCCCATCGGCTTTGGAACTATCAATTTGATAGCTGCCGGCGCTTGACAAACAAGGACCAGCAGCCAAAAGCAATCACGAACAGCAGGCCAGCACGACCTCATTCCGCCGTGATGCCCGCCTTGCGCACCACCTCGCCGAATTTCACGAGGCGCTCGGACATCATCTTCTCGAAGGCGGCGGGCGCCATCTCCTCGGGGGCGATCACGCCGCGCTCCTTGAGGTTGGCCAGCATCGCGGGCGAGGTGGCGACCTGGCGCACGGCCTTGTACAGCGTCTGCACGATGGCATCGGGCGTGCCGCCGGGGGCCGCCAGGCCTGTCCACGAGGTGAGGTTGAGCTCCGGGTAGCCCACCTCGGCCATGGTGGGCACATCGGGCAGCTGGGCCAGCCGCTGGTCGGCCGCCACGGCCAGGGCACGGACCTTGCCGGCCTGCACGTGCGGCAGCATGATCACCAGGTTGTCGAGGATGAACTGCACTTCGTTGGCCAGCACGGCCGTGATCAGCGGCGTGCCGCCACGGTAGGGAATGTGGGTGGTGAAGGCGCCGGTGGCGGCCTTGAACATCTCGACGTTGAGCTGGCCCATGCTGCCCACGCCGCCGCTGCCGTAGTTGAGCTTGCCGGGGTTCTTCTTGGCGTAGGCCACGAACTCGGCGAACGTCTTGAACGGCAGGCTGCTGTGCACCACCAGCGCGTTGGGCTGGCGGCCCAGGATGGCGATGTTCTCGAAATCCTTGACCGGGTCGTAGCCCACCTTGGGCTGGGTGAGCGGGTTGGCCAGGTGGCTGCTTTGCGACGACACGACCAGCGTGTAGCCGTCGGGCTTGGCGCGCGCCACGTACAACGCGCCCACCGAGCCGCCCGCGCCCGCGCGGTTTTCCACGATGATGGGCACGCCCAGCACGCGCGAGAGCGGCTCGGAATACTGGCGGGCCATGATGTCCACCGACCCGCCGGGCGGGAACGGCACCACCAGGGTGATGGGGCGCGAGGGGAATTTCTCGTCCGCCTGGGCTGCTACCGGCGCCAGGCCCGCAAGGCCCAGCCCCAGGCCGGCGGAAAGAACATGGCGGCGGTTGGGTTGTGTGGAATGCATGGGGTCTTCTCTCGAAAAGGAATGGGGAGGGATCAGGGATGGTCCAGGATGGCCAGCGCCACGGCCTGGGCGCGCGGCACGAAGGTGGACAGCTCGCAGTACTCGCGCTCGGTGTGCGGGTGGCCGCCCACGGGGCCGGTGCCGCACAGCGTGGGCGCGCCCACGGAGGCGGTGAGGCCGCTGTCGGCCGCGCCCCCGGTGAATTCGCCCTGCACCTCGAAGCCCAACGACTGGGCGCCGCGCTGGTACAGCGCCAGCAGCGCGTCGGGCGTGGGCTTCATGGGCAGCGTGCGGCGCGATTCGGTGATGCGGCCTTTGGTGCGTGGCACGGATTCCTCCTCCACGATGGCGCGCACCCTGGCGAGCAGTTCCTCGGGGTCGGTGTCCGAGGTGAAGCGCAGGTCCACCGCGGCCTTGGCGTGCGGCGCCACCATGTTGGGCACGATGCCGCCCTGCACCACGCCCACGTTGGCGGTGGTGCCCGTGGAGGGGTCGGTGAGTGCGTGCAGCGCCAGCGTCTTGCGGGCCAGGGCCTCGATGGCGCTCGCGCCCGCCGCGTGGTTGATGCCGGCGTGGGCGGCGACGCCCTCCACCTCGAACTCCACCACCATCGAGCCCTTGCGGCTCGTCACCAGGTTGCCGCTGACGCGTCCCGGCTCGGCATTGAGCACCGCCTTGACGCCGCGCGCCTGGGCCATGATGCGCTCGCGCGTGGCGGGCGAGCCGATCTCCTCGTCGCACGAGAAGAACAGCTGCAGCGGCCCCTGGAGCCCGCCGCAGCGCGCGAAGGCCTCGGCCACGAACACGTTCATCACCAGGCCGGATTTCATGTCGGCCACGCCCGGGCCGTAGGCACGGCCGTCCTCCACGCGGAAAGGGCGCCGCGCCACGGTGCCCGAGGGGAACACGGTGTCCATGTGGCCCATGAGCACGATGGGCGGGCCGTCGGCGGCGCCGGGAACGTGGGCATGCAGCAGCACGCCGTAACCCGGTACGGGCTCGAACCGCACGGCCACACCGGCGGCCTCGAGCCGCTCGCGCAGGACGGTGGCCACGGCCGTCACCCCCGCCTCGTCGCGGCTGCCGCTGTCGATGTTCACGACTTTCTGCAACAGGTCTTGCATGGCCTGCGACTGGCCAGCGAGCCAGTCCAGGATGCGACGGCGCACCTGGGAGCCGCTTGCTTCAAGGGTATCCTGCATCTGTGTCCTTGGGTCCTGCCCCTGAACGCGGGGCGAAAATTGGGCCGAAGTGTTGCACGCGCTGCCTCTGTTTGCAATACATTTTTCATAAAAGAGACATTCATGAAATCATCATTGCAAGAATCCGCCGGCTTGCTGACCGAGCGCCTGGCCCGCCAGGGCGCCGAACTCACGACCAGCGAGCGCGCGCTGGCCGAGGCGCTGGGGCGCGACTACCCGCACGCGCTGCTGGAGTCCGCCACGGCGCTGGCGGCGCGCAACGGCACGAGCGCATCGACGGTGGTGAGGCTGTTCGCCAAGCTGGGCTATGAAAGCTATGCCCAGGCGCAGCGCGAGGCGCGCGGCGAAGTCACGGCGCTGCTGCAAACGGCCGGCCAGCGCGCACCGGTGACCATCGGCACGGAGCGCAGCCTGCAGCAGTGCCTGGACGATGCGCTGCTGCACGACCAGCACAACATCGCCGCCACGCGCGACGGCCTGGACATGGCGGCCTTCGAGGCCATCGCCCGGCGCATCGCCCAGGCGCGGGGCCGCCTGTTCGTGCTGGCCCAGATCAACAGCGCGCCCGTGGCCGCGTGGCTGGCACTGCACCTGAACATGTGCCGCCCGGGGGTGCATGAGCTGGGCGTGGGCGCCGTGGCCACCACCGACCAGCTGCTGTGGGTGCAGCCCGAGGACACGCTGCTGGTCTTCAGCATCCGCCGCTATGCGAGCGGCCCGGTGAAGGTGGCCCAGCGCTTTCGCGACGCGGGCGCACAGGTGCAGGCCATCACCGACAGCGCGGCCGCGCCGCTGGCGCGGCTGGCCCAGCACCGGCTTCAGGTGCGCACCTCCAACGCATCACCGTTCGACTCCTACACCGCGGCCTTCTTCCTGTGCAACGCCCTGGTGTCGGCCGTGGCCCAGCTGCGCCACAAGGCCGTGTCCGAGGCCCTGAAGCATCGCGACGACCTGTGGACGGATTTTGAGTCGCAGCTCATCGTGGAGGGCAGCCCGCCAGCCGGCCGGCGGGGCAAGCGTTAGCCTGGGCTCCTTGGCATTGCATGCGCCCATAAAAAAAGCGCTCCGAAGAGCGCTTTTTGCTTTTAATCCTGAACACCTGCACGCCACTCGCCGCATGAAACTGGCGCGGCCCAAGCCAGTGCCACCGGGGAACTGGCTTTGCCAGGCCACCGGTGGCATCCCCTGGGGGAAGGCGCCGCAGGCGACTCAGGGGGAGCCATCAGTGCTGCAGGATCTTGTTGAGGAAGTCCTTGGTGCGCGGCTGGCGGGCGTCGGGGTTGTTGAAGAAGTCGTCCTTGGAGCAGTCTTCCAGGATCTTGCCGCCCACGTCCATGAAGATCACGCGGTTGCTGACCTTGCGGGCGAAGCCCATTTCGTGGGTCACGCACATCATGGTCATGCCTTCGTTGGCCAGGCCCACCATCACGTCCAGCACCTCACCGACCATTTCGGGGTCGAGCGCGGACGTGGGTTCGTCGAACAGCATCACGATGGGGTCCATCGACAGCGCACGGGCAATCGCCACGCGCTGCTGCTGGCCGCCCGAGAGCTGGCCCGGAAACTTGTCCTTGTGCGCCATCAGGCCCACGCGTTCGAGCATCTTCAGGCCACGCTTCTTGGCGTCGTCCGCGCTGCGGCCGAGCACCTTGATCTGCGCGATCGTCAGGTTCTCCGTCACCGACAGGTGGGGGAACAGCTCGAAATGCTGGAACACCATGCCCACGCGGCTGCGCAGCTTGGGCAGGTCGGTCTTGGGATCGTGCAGGCGGATGCCGTCCACCGTGATCTCGCCCTTCTGGAAGGGCTCCAGCGCGTTGATGGTCTTGATCAGCGTGGATTTGCCCGAGCCCGAGGGCCCGCACACCACCACCACTTCACCCTTGTTGATGGTGGCCGAGCATTCATTGAGCACCTGCACGGGGCCATACCACTTGGATACGTTCTTGAGTTCGATCATTTCTTTCTCCAATCTCTTCTCTCGTCACTTGTTCAGGGCGCTGCGCATGAGACCGATCCGGCCCCATGCGAGGACGCCGTGGAACTGGCTTTGCCAGGCCACTGGCGTCGTCCCTCTCGGGGGAAGGCGCCGAAGGCGACTCAGGGGGCTACCGAATAATTGCGATCTTCTGGTGCAGGCGCTTGACCATCCAGGACAGCGCGTAGCACATCACAAAGTACAGGACGGCGGCCGCCAGGTAGGCCTCGATGGGCCGGCCGAAGTTCTTGCCTGCCACTTCGAAGCCCTTGAGCATGTCGTAGGCGCCGATGGCGTAGACCAGCGACGTGTCCTGGAACAGGATGATGGTCTGCGTGAGCAGCACCGGCAGCATGTTGCGGAACGCCTGCGGCAGCACTACGAGCTTCATGTTCTGGCCATACGTCATGCCCAGCGCCTGGCCGGCATGCACCTGTCCGCGCGGGATGGACTGGATGCCGGCGCGCATGATCTCGCTGAAATAGGCGGCCTCGAACGCGATGAAGGTCACCACGGCCGACACTTCCGCGCCGATGGGCCGCCCGATGATGGCGGGCACCAGCAGGAAGAACCACAGGATCACCATCACCAGCGGAATGCTGCGCATGCCGTTGACGTAGATGGTGGCGGGCACGTCGAGCCATTTCTTGCCCGACAGGCGCATGAGCGCGAGCACGGTGCCGAAGATCACCCCGCCAATGGTGGCCACGAAGGTGAGCAGCAGGCTGAAGTACAGCCCCTTGAGCACGAAATTGGAGATGAGATCCCAGTTGTAGAAGGAGAAGTCGAGATTCATATCAATGACCTCCGCCTGCGCTGCTGGCCACGACCATGCCCGGGATGCGCACGCGCTTCTCGATGAACGCCATGATCCGGTTGATGGCAAAGGCCGAGATGATGTAGAGAGCCGTCACGGCCAGGTACACCTCGATGCCGCGCGAGGTTTCTTCCTGCGCCTGCATGGCGAACATGGTGAGTTCGGCCACCGACACGGCAAACGCCACCGACGAGTTCTTGAAGATGTTCATCGTCTCGCTGGTCAGCGGCGGGATGATGATGCGAAACGCCATGGGCAGCAGCACATAGCGGTAGGTCTGGAACGTGGTGAACCCCACCGCCAGGCCGGCATAGCGCTGGCCGCGTGGCAGCGTCTGGATGCCCGAACGCACCTGCTCGGCGATACGCGCCGAGGTGAAGAAGCCCAGGGCCAGCACGACCAGTGCAAACCCCGGAACGCCCTTGAGCACCGGGAACAGGCTCGGCAGGACGTGGTACCAGAGGAAGATCTGGACCAGCAGCGGAATATTGCGGAATAGCTCGACCCAGGCATTGCCCAGCCGAACGATCACCGGCCGGTCCTGCAGAGTGCGCAGCGTGCCGATGAAAGAGCCCAAAACAAGTGCCAGCACAAGTGCCAGCAGAGAAACAGACACCGTCCAGCCCCAGGCAGACAGCATCCAGTCCAGGTACGTGATGTCGCCGCCCTTGCCAAAGCAGCTTTGCACGACTTCCCGGTCCATGGTGTCCTGGCAGAACACCTGCCAATCCCAACTCATAGGAGCACCCCTTTAATTCTTGGTGTTGCGTTGGCCGCTACCGCTCGCGAGCCCAACAAAAAAGCCCCTTCAAACCGGCTGGCCGAAGGGGCACAAGCGCTCAGAAGATCACTTCTTTGCGTAGTCTTCCATGGGCTTGTCGTTAGGCGATGCCCAGGCGGCCTTGGTGGCATCGGAGATCGGCAGGCCGATCTTGGTGTTGGTCGGCGGCACGGGCTGCATGAACCACTTGTCGTACAGCTTGGCCAGCGAACCGTCCGCGATCTGGCGCTTGATGGAGTCGTCCACGGCCTTCTTGAAGGCTGCATCGTCCTTGCGCAGCATGCAGGCGATGGGCTCCACGCTCAGGACTTCACCGACGATCTTGTAGTCGGCGGGGTTCTTGGACTTGGAGATGTTGGCCGCCAGGATGGAGGCGTCCATCACGAAAGCGTCAGCGCGGCCCGTTTCCAGCATCAGGAAGCTGTCAGCGTGGTCCTTGCCGAAGACTTCCTTGAAGTCGATGCCGCCAGCGCGCTCGTGCTTGCGCAGGGTCTGCACCGACGTGGTGCCCGTGGTGGTGGCGATGGTCTTGCCGTTCAAGTCCTTGATCGACGTGATGCCCGAGCTGGACTTCACGGCGGTGCGCACTTCTTCCACATAGGTGGTCACGGCAAACGCCACGTCCTTCTGGCGCGCTGCGTTGTTGGTGGTGGAGCCGCACTCCAGGTCCACGGTGCCGTTGGTCACCAGGGGGATGCGGTTTTGCGAGGTGACGGGCTGGTACTTGACGTCCAGCTTGGGCAGGCCCAGCTGCTTCTGGATGTCGGCCAGGACGACTTCGCCCATTTCGGTGTGGAAGCCCACGAACTTGCCGTTGCCCAGGGTGTAGGAAAGACCCGAAGACTCGCGCACACCCAGCGTCACGCTGCCCGAGGCCTTGATCTTGGCCAGGGTGTCGGTGGCCTGAGCGAAAGCGCTACCTGCAGCCAGGGCGGTCACGGCAACCGCGAGCAAATGCTTCTTCATTGGTATCTCCTTGTGTGTGAAGCGAAAAAAGGGATGGATTCTAGAGATTCGACCCTGCCGGGGGTACCGGCAGACCGCATTCTCCAAAAATGGAAACCTCGACCAGGGATATTAGTCAGAACGGGACCTGGTCGGTAGGGTATTTCCAGAAGTCCCGCAACAAGTAGCTGACCGGAAGATTCAGCACCGTGTTGTTCGGGGGGATGGGCTTGTTGAACCATTTGTCATAGATCGGATAGATGTCGCGGCTGGTGATCAGGCGGCGCATCTCCTCGTCGATGAGCTTCTTGAACTCGGGGTCGTTCCTGGGCAGCATGATGGCCAGGGGCTCGGTGGTCATGAAGCGGCCCACCACCTTGAGCGCCTTGGGGTCGGGCCGCCCGGCCGCCAGGCCGTACAGCAGCACGTCGTCCATCACGAAGGCGTCGGCCTCGCCCTTTTCCACCATTTCGACGGCCTTGGCATGGTCGGGCGCCTCCACGATGGTGATGCCCATCAGGCGTTCGCGGTTGGCCTGGTCGGCCGCCTTCAGCGGCGTCGTGCCCTTGGTGGACACCAGTTTCTTGCCGTTGAGGTCTTCCACGCGGTCGATGGGGCTGGCGGACTTCACCAGCAGGCGCGCGCCGGTAATGAAGTGGGGGATCGTGAAGGCCACTTTCTGACGCCGCTCGGCGTTGTTGGTGGTGGAGCCGCACTCCATGTCGGCCTTGCCCTGCTCGATCACCGCGATGCGGTTGGCCGGCGTGACCGCCACGAACTCGACCTCCATGTCCTTCTTGCCGGTCTTCTTGCGCACCACCTCGGCCAGGCGCAGGCACAGATCCATCGCGTAGCCCACCGGCTTGCCGGACTGGGTGTCGATGTACGAGAAAGGCACCGACGATTCCCGGTGGGCGATCACCAGCTTGCCGCCGGCGCCGATGCGCTCGAGCACCGAGGCCTGCGCAGAAGTCGCAAAAGCGCTGCACAGGGCGGCAAGGCCCCAGGCAATTCCCCAATGCTGAACGTTCATACGGTGTCTCGGTGAGTGGATGGATCGGATTTGCAATGTTCGTGCCACCGTGGGGCCTTCAGAGGGCGCGCGCTGCGGTAACCGACCCGTCGATGGCGCAGACTGTACGTGTCGTTACCGTGAAATTCCAATGCCGTTTGCGCGCGCAACTATGCAAAGTGTTTATATCCGTATTTACCCTTAGCATGACCCTGCCTGGGATTGCAGGTAGGTCCACAGGGCCTGCGCCGTGCCCTTGGGGGCTTCCTTGCCTGCGGGCTTTTCGCGGTAGGCGCGCACGTCCATGGTCATCTGCAGTCCTTCGGTATCGGGCGGCGCCGCACTGACCAGGCGGCGCGAGCGCAGTTCCTTCTTCACCGCGCTGTGCGGCAGGAAGGCCACGCCATGGCCCTCGAGCGCCATGGCCTTGAGGCCCTCGGCCATGTCCGTCTCGTACACCCGCTCCAGATGGATGGGCGTGCCGGACTCCTTGAGGATCAGCTCCGTCACGCGCCCCAGGTAGGCACCGGGCGCGTAACCCAGGTAGGGCAGCGGCTGCCCGGCGCGGCCCGGCAGGCGGTGCAGCGGCTGGCCTTCCGCGTCGGCCTTGCTGTAAGGGGAGAGCACCTCCTGCCCCAGGCTCACCATCTCGTAGCGGTCGGCATCGAGCTGGAACGGCTGCGAAGGGTGGTGGTAGGCGATCAGCAGGTCGCAGCCGCCCTCCACCAGCCGCATCACGGCGTCGTGCACGTTCAGGGCGATGAGGCGGCTCTTGAACGGGCCGAACTTGTCGTGCAGGCTGGACACCCAGGCGGGGAAGAAGGTGAACGCGAGCGTGTGCGGCACCGCGAACTCGATCATGTCCTTGCCGGCGCTGGTGTGCGCGCGCAGCATGGCGCGCGTGTTCTGCAGTGCCTGCAGCATTTCCAGCGCCTGGTCGTACAGGGTCTTGCCGGCGGGCGTGAGGCGGGTGGGGTAGGAGCTCCGGTCCACCAGATCGGTGCCCGCCCAGGCTTCCAGGGCCTGGATGCGCCGGGAGAAGGCGGGCTGCGTCACGTGGCGTAACTGGGCGGAGCGGCTGAAGCTGCGCGTTTCCGCAAGACTGACAAAATCCTCTAGCCACTTGGTTTCCATGGGCGCATTATCCGCGCGCGCCCGCGGACGTGCTTCGTAAAGATATGAGGGTTTTCACAGCCCGCGCCAGGCGCACCAATGGTGTGCATGCATAGCAACCATCGCATAATAGAAAGCAGCGCTTACCGCGCTTTTTTTGCGCTCGGGGCGGGATTCGCCCCAGCCCCCGGTGCACAACACCGCCGGGCAGGGCGGCCGGCATTCGCATATGTTTGTTCCCCTCCACCCCTGCTCCCATGTCCTCCTCTCCCCCCCCCGGGCCCGCGGCCGATGCATCGCCCGGCGCTGCCAGCCCCGACGCCGAGCCCCGCTCGCTGCGCCTTGAAGACTGGCTCACCGTCCTCGTGATGGCGGCGCTCGCGCTCATCACGTTCGCCAATGTCCTGGTGCGCTATTTCACCAACTCCTCCTTCGCCTGGACGGAGGAAATCTCCGTGTTCCTGATGATCGTGCTGGCCCTGGTGGCGGGCTCCGCCGCCGTGGCGCGCGACCAGCACATCCGCATCGAGTATTTCGCCGAAGGCGGCTCTGCCCTGCGCAGCAGGCGCCTGGCGCAGCTGGGAGCCATCACCGTGGCCCTGCTGTTCGGGCTGATCGCGGTGCTGAGCGTGCGCGTGGTGTGGGACGACTACCGTTTCGGCGAGACCTCGCCCGGCATCGGCGTGCCGCAGTGGTGGTATTCGATCTGGCTGCCCGTGCTGTCCACGCTGATCGCGGCGCGGGCCGTCGGCCTGCTGGTGCGGCGCACGCGCGCGGCGCCCGGGGCCACCGATGAAGCCGCCGAGGACGCCCGGCCATGATCGCCACGCTCCTGTTCGTGGCCTTCCTGGGCCTGATGTTCGTGGGCGTGCCCATCGGCGCCGCGCTGGGGCTGGCGGGCGCCGCCGCCATCGCGCTGGCCAATGCCGACAGCCAGTGGTTCGGCCTGCTGGCCGTGCCGCAGAACTTCTACGCCGGGCTGGGCAAGTACCCGCTGCTGGCCATCCCCATGTTCGTGCTGGTCGGCTCCATCTTCGACCGCTCGGGCGTGGCGCTGCGCCTGGTCAACTTCGCCGTGGCCATCGTCGGGCGCGGCCCGGGCATGCTGCCGCTGGTGGCGATCGCCGTGGCCATGTTCCTCGGGGGCATCTCGGGCTCGGGCCCGGCCAACGCCGCCGCCGTGGGCGGCGTGATGATCGCCGCCATGTCGCGCGCGGGCTACCCGCCCTCGTTCTCGGCCAGCGTGGTGGGCGCGGCAGCGGCCACCGACATCCTGATCCCGCCCTCGGTCGCGTTCATCATCTACTCGGTGCTGGTGCCCGGCGCCTCGGTGCCGGCGCTGTTCGCCGCCGGCATGATCCCCGGCATCCTGGCAGGCATCGCGCTGATCGTGCCGGCCGTGTGGATGGCCCGCAAGCACAAGATGGGCGCGCTGGAAGCCACCATGCCCCGCCCTCCGTTCTGGAAGAGCCTGCGCGAGGCCACCTGGGGCCTGGCCGCGCCGGTGCTGATCCTGGGCGGCATGCGCGCCGGCTGGTTCACACCCACCGAGGCCGCCGTGGTGGCGGTGTTCTACGGCCTGTTCGTGGGCATGGTGATCCACCGCACGATCAAGGTGCGCGACCTGTTCCCCATCCTGCGCGAATCGGGCGAGCTGTCGGCCGTGATCCTCATCGTGGTGTCGCTCGCGGGCATCTTTGCGTATTCGCTGTCCACGCTGGGCGTGATCGACCCGGTGGCCAACGCCATCGTGAACTCCGGCCTGGGCGAGTACGGCGTGCTGGCGCTGCTCATCGTGCTGCTCATCACCGTGGGCATGTTCCTCGACGGCATCTCGATCTTCCTGATCTTCGTGCCGCTGCTGCTGCCCATCATGCAGTTCTACAAATGGGACCCTGTCTGGTTCGGCGTGATCCTGACCCTGAAGGTGGCCCTGGGCCAGTTCACACCGCCGCTGGCCGTGAACCTCATGGTCTCGTGCCGCATCGCCGGCGTGCGCATGGAATCCACCGTGCGCTGGGTGGGCTGGATGCTGTTCGCCATGTTCCTGGTGATGGTGCTCGTGATCGCCTTCCCGCAACTGGCCCTGTGGCTGCCCGCCAAACTCGGTTATTGATTCACACATTGACCCCTGATTTCTACAAGGAGACTGAAACAATGAAACTGCGCACTTTCCTCACTTCCGCCGTCGCCACTGCGGCCGCCCTCGCCTTCACCGCCCCCGCCGCCATTGCCCAGACGGCCTACAAGAGCGAGTACCGCATGTCGCTGGTGCTGGGCACCGCCTTCCCCTGGGGCAAGGGCGGCGAACTCTGGGCCAACAAGGTCCGCGAACGCACCAGCGGCCGCATCAACATCAAGCTGTACCCCGGCGTCTCGCTGATCCAGGGCGACCAGACGCGCGAGTTCAGCGCGCTGCGCCAGGGCGTGATCGACATGGCCGTGGGCTCCACCATCAACTGGTCGCCCCAGGTCAAGCAGCTCAACCTGTTCTCGCTGCCCTTCCTGTTCCCCGACTACGCGGCGGTGGACGCGGTGACGCAGGGCGACGTGGGCAAGCAGATCTTCCAGACCCTGGACAAGGCGGGCGTGATGCCCCTGGCCTGGGGCGAGAACGGCTACCGCGAGATCTCCAATTCCAAGAAGGCGATCAAGACCCCCGAGGACCTGAAGGGCCTGAAGATCCGCGTGGTGGGCTCGCCCCTGTTCCTGGACACCTTCACCGCGCTGGGCGCCAACCCCACCCAGATGAGCTGGGCCGATGCACAGCCCGCGTTTGCCAGCGGCGCCGTGGACGGCCAGGAGAACCCGATTGCCGTGTACATGGCCGCCAAGCTGCACACCGTGGCGCAAAAGCACGTGACGATGTGGGGCTACGTGAACGACCCGCTGATCTTCGTGGTCAACAAGGACATCTGGGCGTCCTGGACACCCGCCGACCGCGAGATCGTCAAGCAGGCCGCCATCGATGCCGGCAAGGAGGAGATCGCCATTGCCCGCAAGGGCATGGTCGAGGCCGACAAGCCCCTGCTCAAGGACATCGCCGCCAATGGCGTGACCGTCACGCAGCTCTCCACCGCCGAGCGCGATGCCTTCGTGAAGGCCACGCGCCCCGTGTACGAAAAGTGGAAGGGCCAGATCGGCGCCGACCTGGTGGGCTCGGCCGAGAAGGCGATCGCCGCGCGCAAGAAGTGAGCAATGACATCACCGGCGCACGGAAGTAAGCCGGTGCGTGCAGCATGAAAAAGCCCCGCCCTGGCGGGGCTTTTTCATGGGCGTCCCGTCACCGCCAAATGGAGAGCACCCGGCATGCAACACCGGTGCACGCGCCCTCGTTCACTCCAGGTTTTCTGGTGCGGGGTGCTTGACGGCGTTCTTGCGCAGCTTGTGCTCCACCGCTTCGGCCAGGTCCACGCCCGCATGGTCGGCCAGCTGCAGCAGGTACAGCAGCACATCGGCCACTTCATCGGCGATGGGCTCCTTGAGCGCCGGGTCGTCGCGCACCGACCGCGACTGCTCGGGCGTCATCCACTGGAAGATCTCGGCCAGCTCGGCCGCCTCCACCATCAGCGCCATGGCCAGGTTCTTGGGGGTGTGGAACGGCTGCCACTGCCGTTCGGCCGCAAACACACGCAGCCGGGCCTGCAGCGCATTCAAATCGACGGACATGAGTCGCTCCTGATGGAATAGCTGCCAGCGCTTGTCCAGCAAGCGCCAGTAGCCGATATCACTATTGAACCTTCTGTCACACCACCGTGACGGGCGCCTCGCCCGCCAGGTGGCGCCGGGCGTTTTCCATGAACCGGTCCACCGAGGCCTGCACCGCCTCGGGCGACCAGCCCGCCACGTGGGGCGTGAGCACCACGTTGTCCAGGTCCAGCAGTTCGGCCGGGGGCGCGGGCTCGCTTTCGTACACATCGAGGCCCGCCGCCGCGATGCGGCCTTCGCGCAGCGCGGCGGCCAGGGCGGCCGTGTCGATCACGCTGCCGCGCGCGATGTTGACCACCACGCCGCGCGAGCCCAGGGCATCCAGCACAGCGGCATTGACAAGGTGCCTGGTACCTGCACCACCCGGCGTGGCGACCACGAGGAAGTCCGCCCATCCGGCCAGCGCCGCCACGTCTGCGAAGTAGCGGTAGGGCACATCGGTGCGCACGCTGCGGTTGTGGTAGCCCACCTTGATCTCGAAGCCCAGCGCGCGCTGCGCGATCTTCCTGCCGATGGTGCCCAGCCCGATGATGCCCAGGCGCTTGTGCGACACGTTGGGCGGCAGCGGCAGCGCCGTGCGCCAGATGCCCGCACGCGTGGCCTTGTCCAGCGCCAGGATGCGGCGCTGCGCCGCGATCAGCAGGCCCCAGGTGTGGTCGGCCACGCAGTCGTCGTTGGTGCCCGCGCCCGTGGCCACCAAGATGCCGCGCGCCTTGGCGTGCGCAACGGCCACGTTCTCATAGCCCGCGCCCAGCACGCAGATGAGGGTGAGCGCGGGCAATGCGTCGATCTGCGCGGGGCTCAGGCCCACGGCACCGATGGTGAGCACCACGCGCACGCGCACGCCATGCTGCGCAATGGCAGCCGCGGCCTGGGGCGCGTCGGGGGCGTAGACCACCTCGAAGGTCTGAGCCATCTGGGCGATGTGCTCTTCGGACAGGAACATGAGGGCAAGCAGGACAGGCTTCATGGGTCAATGCAATGTCAATGGAAAAAAACTGCGAGAACAAGAGCCGTGCGGCGTGCATCGTCTCCTTGCGCGCAGAGCGTACAAAACCGGCGCGGCCCGCGCGAGAGACACCCGGCAAGGGCCGCCCCATGGCGGGGGTGCCGCCCCTCAGGGGGAAAGCGCCGCAGGCGACTCGGGGGGGCTCTCCTGTTGCAAGGACCACATGCCCGCGTAGCGGCCTCCCAGGGCCAGCAGCTGGGCATGCGTGCCGCGCTCGATGATGCGTCCCGCGTCCATGACCAGGATCTCGTGCGCTTCCACCACCGTGGAGAGGCGGTGGGCGATCACCAGGGTGGTCTTGTTCTGCGAGACGTTCTGCAGCTCGGCCTGGATCGCGCGCTCGTTGGCCGAATCCAGCGCCGAGGTGGCCTCGTCGAAGATCAGGATGGGCGGGTTCTTGAGCAGGGTGCGCGCAATGGCCACGCGCTGCTTCTCTCCGCCCGAGAGCTTGAGCCCGCGCTCGCCCACCATGGTGCCGTAGCCCTTGGGGGTGCTGGCGATGAAGTCGTGGATGCGGGCGGAGCGCGCGGCCGCCTCCACCTCGGCCTGGCTGGCGCCGGGGCGGCCGTAGGCGATGTTGTAGGCCACCGTGTCGTTGAACAGCACCGTGTCCTGCGGCACGATGCCGATCGCCTGGCGCACGCTGGCCTGCGTCACGGCGCGGATTTCCTGCCCGGCGATGGTGATGCGGCCCTGCTGGATGTCGTAGAAGCGAAACAGCAGCCGCGCCAGCGTGCTCTTGCCCGAGCCCGAGGGCCCGACCACCGCCACCGTCTTGCCCGCGGGGATCTCGAAGCTGATGCCCTGCAGGATGGGGCGGCCGCTGCCAAGGTCGCCGCCCTTGCGCACCTCGTAGGCGAAATGCACGTCCTCGAAGCGCACGGCGGGCTGGTCCAGCCCGGCCAGGGGCAATGCGCCGGGGCGGTCGGCCACCTCGCGCTCCTTGTCCATCAGCGTGAACATCTTGTCCAGGTCGGTCAGGCTCTGCTTGATCTCGCGGTAGATCACGCCCAGAAAGTTGAGCGGGATGTACAGCTGGATCATGAAGGCATTGACCATGACGAGGTCGCCCAGTGTCATGCGGCCATCGACCACGCCCTGCGTGGCGCGCCAGAGCATGGCCACCAGCCCGGCGGCGATGATGAGCTGCTGCCCCGTGTTGAGCAGGGACAGCGTCGTCTGGCTCTTGAGCCGCGCGCGGCGCAGGCGCTCCAGGCTTTCGTCGTAGCGGCGGGCCTCGAAGCCTTCGTTGTTGAAGTACTTGACCGTCTCGTAGTTGAGCAGCGAATCCACGGCCTTGGTGTGCGCGGCCGAATCGAACTCGTTGGCCTCGCGCCGGAACTGGGTGCGCCACTCGGTCACCAGCACCGTGAAGACGATGTAGAACGCCAGCGCCGCCAGCGTGATCCAGGCAAACCAGGCGTCGAACTTCACGGCCAGCACGGACAGCACCAGCACCACCTCGACCAGCGTGGCCACCACGTTGAACAGCGTGAAGGAGATCAGCGACTCGATGCCGCGCACGCCGCGTTCGATGTCGCGCGTCATGCCGCCGGTCTGCCGCTCCAGGTGAAAGCGCAGGCTCAGGGCATGCAGGTGCTCGAAGGTCTGCAGCGCGATGGAGCGCGCCGCCCCCTGCGTGGCCTTGGCGAACACCAGTTCGCGCAGCTCGGTGAACAGCGACGTGGACAGCCGCAGCGCGCCGTAGGCCACCAGCAGCCCCACGGGCACCACCAGCAGCGCCGCCGGGTCTCCGGGCTTGAAGCTCATCGCATCGACCAGCGTCTTGAGCAGAAGGGGCACGCCCACGTTGGCCACCTTGGCGCCCACCATGAACACGATGGCGGCGATCACGCGCCACTTGTACTGCCACAGGTAGGGCAGCAGGCGGTTCAGGGTGCTCCAGTCGGACTGTGCAGGCGGTGCAATGGTGGCGGTGGCGGAAGGGGCGGTTTCGCCGTGGTGGCGCATGGGGGACAATTCCAGTTGTTGTTTTTACCGACCCGGCTGATGCCCAGGTGGTTTTTTGCAGGGCGCGAGCCTGTGATGAAACCCCTGGTTCCCCAAGGATTGGCTCAGCCCCAACCGAGATTGTGCCCATGTCTGCCGTTTTCAGCCCGCCCCCCGCCGCATTGCCCTCCGACAAGGAACTGGTGCTCAAGGTGATCCCCATGCCCGCCGACACCAATGGCAACGGCGACATCTTCGGGGGCTGGGTGATGGCACAGGTCGACCTCGCCGGCTCGGTGCTGCCCGCGCGCTACATGCAGGGCCGCATGGCCACCGTGGCAGTGAACGAGTTCATCTTCAAGCAGCCCGTGCGCGTGGGCGACATCCTGTCGTTCTTCTCGTCCATCACGCGCGTGGGCAACACCTCGGTCACCGTGGAGGTGGAGGTGTATGCCGAGCGTTTTGCCGAGCAGGGCCGGTACGTGAAGGTGACGGAGGCGCGGCTCACCTACGTGGCCATCGACGAGCAGGGACGCCCGCGCCCCGTGCCCAAGCTGGCGCCGAATCCGTCGTAGGGGAGAAACGGCCCCGCACGGCCCGGCCTTTGCGCAGGCTTTCCGGGAAGGCCCGGACCGGCATGCGGCCTAGGGCTGCCCGAGCCCCACCAGCCGCATCAGCGTGCCCCGCGCCACCTGCTGGCGCGCGCCAGGCGACAGCTGGGCCAGGAAGCCCTGCACGCTCGCGTACTTCATGTCGTCGCTCGCGGCCGAGCGGTGGCTCGCATCCGTTCCCACCAGAAAGCGCCCGGGCTGCTCCTCGATGAGCGCCAGCCACTCGGGCCAAACGCGCGTGCCATCGCGCAGGATGGTGTAGTCCGGCGAGCGGGGATGGTGCGGCCAGGTGCGCGCACTCAGTTCGTAGTAGAGGTTGGGATGCCGCTCCAGCATGCGCCGCGCCAGGAACAGCGGCGTATAGCCCCCGTGCGCCCAGATCACGGGCACATCCGGGAACCGCTGCAAGAGCTGTGAAAGCTCCGCCATGCGCGTGCTTTCGACATGCACCATCACCGGCACCTTGTGCTTGCGGGCCAGCTCCAGGATGCCCGCCATCATCGGGCCGGCCACGCCGAAGTCCGTCTCCGCGAAGCCGGCCGAGGGAAAGTGCGCCACCGAGATCTCGCCGATGCCCTTGTAGAGGCCGGTCGCCAGCATGTCGTCGAGCTGTGTGAGCAGCTCGACGCCGTTGTGCTCCCAGTGCGGCCGGTACGCCGTGCGTTCGGGCGATATCGAGGCGAACGGAATCAGCATGCCGGGGTGCTGGCGCGCGGCCTCGGCCACGGACTCATTGCTGCTGCGCCCGCCCCAGAACACCACCGCGTGGCTGGCCCCCCAGCGCGCCATGAGCTCCAGCTGCATTGGCAGGCTGTTGAGGTGCACATGGGCATCCACGAAGGGCGTGAGGGCGCCGGCCGGTGTGGGTGCCTGCGCGGGGCCGGGCGCGGCATCGCGCTGCACCGGCTGCCGCGTGGCGCGCCGCACGGGCTCGGACGGCTCGGCCTGCGGCCAGGCGTTGAGCGCAGCCAAGGCAAGGCACATGGCAAATAGAACTCGTGTCATGGTGGCGATGGCGCGAAGAAAGCGCGCCCGGAGTGCAGGACGACGTGGAAATTCTACAAAGCCGTTTCCATGCCGCCTTCTCCGCGCCCGCGCCGCACCGCCACCGACGCGCAGGACGGCACTAGGCACCCGTGACGGCTCCAGCCAGGCCGGGCTGCCGCGGGTGCCTGAATGCCCTGGTTATCTGTGTGCCGCGATGCGGATCAGGCCGCCATCGCCGTGGGCTCGGCCCGCAGCGGTGCAGACGCCGTGCGCTGCGCGCCGGACGACGACGCGCCGCTGGCAAAGCCCGCCTCGATCTCGCCCGCGAGCTGCCCGCCCTCTTCCACCACCAGCTTGCCGTAGCGGATCTTGCCGTTGACCTTGCCGGTGCTGTAGATCACGAGCTTCTGGCGCACGGTGAGCGTGCCATTGAACTCGCCATGGATTTCGGCGATGTCGATCTCGGCCGAGCCGCGGAAGGCGCCGTTTTCAGAGATCTGGATGACGCGCGAATCCATGGTGGCCTCGACCGTGCCTTCGACCACGAGCGTATCGCAATCGGTGATCTCCACGCCCTTGAGCTTGATGTTGGGGCCCACCGTGAGCTTGCTGCCCGATGAGTCGCTGGAAGACCGGTTGGCGGCGGTGCCGGCCACGGACTGCGCCGTCGCCGCGCTGCTGGCCGCCGTGCCGCTCAGGCTGGAGGCGGCAGATGAGGATGATGAAGTGGTGGTGCCATGGCGGGGTTGGAACGACTCAGGTTCACGCTTGCCAAAGAAGGGATTTTGCACGGCCATCAGATCTCCTTGAAAAGAAGTCATCGTAGGTTTGGGGCCCTGTGAAAGATGCCTTCGTTACGCAAGAACGGTAACCAAACGGTTCGTCCGTAGCATGCGCTTGCAAGGCTTGCGGGATCACACATCCACGCGATGGGGCGCGGCAACGGCCGTGACCTCGCCCCCGTGTCCGAAGAGGGGTGCGCGCGCAGCGCGTTGGCGGTGAAGCCGCCCCGCAGCGAAGGCGCCGTCCCCGCCCGCGCCGCACAGCGGCCTAGCCGCTCAGGGCGCTACGACACGATGTACGCCGCGGCCCCCGCCGACATGATCTCCCCGTCCGGGCCGAGGAATTCCATGCGCGTGCTGGCCACGCGCGAGCCCAGTCGCAGCACGTTGGCGCGCAGCTCGAAGTGGCTGCCGATGCCGGGGCGCAGGTAGTCGATGCGCAGGTCGATGGTGCCCAGCTTGGCAAAGCGGTGCAGGCGCTGCTCGGGCGCCTCGTCCATGTGCTTGGCGCCGATGGCCGCCATCACGGCCAGCCCGCCCATGGCGTCCAGCCCCGCGCTGATCACGCCGCCGTGGATGCGGTTGTACGCATAGTGGCCCACCAGGTCCGGCTTCATGTCGATGCGGCCCACCACGCCATCGGGCTTGAGGGAGGTGATCTTGAGGCCCAGCACCTGGTTGAACACGATCTTCTCTTCAAAGATGGCCTTGAGCCCGGCAATGAAGTCGGGCTCGAAGGCTTGCGGGGGCGGTGTGGTGGATTTGCTCATGGGTTTCCTGGGGGAGTGCGCGCGGGCAGCTCGGGCCCACGAACGTCATTTGCTATATTTTATATAGCGCACTGCGCTTTCACGATAAGCGCTGGCGGCCATTTTCACTCAAAAATCACCATGGCGTCCCTGCCCGTCGGCGAACCGCGCCGCTCCCCGCAGGGCGTCGGCCAGGCACGCCCGGCCCCCCGCCCACTCGCGCAGCAGGGCCTCCTGCAGCGGCAGCCCTTCGGCCGCGAGCGCGCTGGCCCGGTCGGCGCGCAGCGTGGCCTGCGGGAATGCTGCGATCTCCCGCGCCAGCGCGAGCGACGCCTGCAGCGCCTGCCCCGGGGGCACCACGCGGTTGCACAGCCCCATGCGCAAGGCCTCCGCCGACCCGACCTTGCGGCCGGTGAGGATGAGGTCCAGCGCGTGCGACAGGCCCACCAGGCGGGGCAGGCGCACGGTTCCGCCATCGATCAGCGGCACGCCGAAGCGGCGGCAAAAGACACCGAAGTACGCGTCCTCCTCCATCACGCGCAGGTCGCACCACAGCGCCAGCTCCATGCCACCGGCCACGGCCGCGCCGCTGACCGCGGCGATCACCGGCTTGGTGAGGTGCAACCGGCTGGGGCCCATCGGCCCCAGCGGCAACGGGGTGTCGGCCGTGAAATCGAGCGATCCGGCCAGCGCCTCGGGCGCCACGCCCTGCGCCTGCAGCCGCGCCCCCGACTGCAGGTCCCAGCCCGCGCAGAAATGCCCGCCAGCGCCATGGAACACCGCCACGTCGGCCGCGCCGTCCTGCTCGAACGCCAGGAACGCGGCGTGGAGCGCTCGCGCGGTCGCCGCGTCCACGGCATTGCGCACGTCGGGGCGGTGCAGTGTCACCAGCGTGACACGGTCCTCGGTCTCTATCTGTACGGACATGGCGTTCTCTCAGAGGGTGTTGCGCGCCTTCCCCGGCCCTGCCGGAGGGCGCCCCGGGGTGCGCCTATCGGACGCAACCCTTATTGCGCCCCGCCGCGCACTGCGTCAATATGCGCCGGGACCGATCAGGGTTAGCCCCGAGTGCGGGATGCGTCCGGCACAGGCACCATTATTTATGCAAAGCAATCGCTTTGTAAAAATATTCTGGAGCGCCAGGGTGCAATTCTTGCAACTGTTGATCAGCGGTATCTCCCAGGGGTGCATCTACGGCCTGATAGCGCTGGGCTTCGTGCTCATCTACAAGGCCACGGAGACCGTGAGCTTCGCCCAGGGCGAGCTGATGATGCTGGGCGCGTTCTGCGGCCTGGCGCTCATGACGGTGCTGGGCTTTCCCTTCTGGGTGGCGGTGCTCGCCAGCATCCTGGCCATGGGCCTTTTCGGCGTGGTGCTCGAACGCGCGGTGATCCGCCCCATCCTCGGTCAGCCCGCGTTCTCCATCGTCATGCTCACCATCGGCATCGGCTACGTGCTGCGCGGGCTGGTCACCATGATTCCCAACATCGGCACCGACACGCACACGCTGCCCGTGCCCTACAAGGACCTGTCGTTCCGCCTGGGCGCGCTGGTGCTCAACGCCGAGCAGCTGGTGGTGATTGGCGCCACGGCCGCACTGTGCGTGCTGCTGTTCGCTATGTTCCGCTACAGCAAGCTGGGCATCGCGATGCAGGCCTCGTCGCAGAACCAGCTGGCCGCGTACTACATGGGCATCCCCGTGCAGCGGCTCAACGGCCTGGCCTGGGGCCTGGCCGCCGCCGTGGCTGCCGTGGCGGGGCTGCTGCTGGCGCCCATCACCTTCGTGCACGCCAACATGGGGCTGATCGGGCTGAAGGCGTTTCCCGCCGCCGTAGTGGGCGGCTTTGGCAGCCTGCCGGGCGCCATCGTGGGAGGGTTGGTCATCGGGATCGTCGAATCGCTCTCGGGTTTTTATCTGCCCGACGGCTTCAAGGACACGGCGGCGTACATCGTGGTGCTGATCATGTTGATGGTCAAACCGAATGGGCTGTTCGGCGAAAAGCTGCGCAAGAAGGTGTGACCCCATGAGATTCATCTTCAAGACCAGCTACGAACAAGACCTGCGCCTCGCCAAACATGGCGGGCATGTCTTCTGGTACAGCCTGCTGGCCGTAGGGCTGGTCGCAGCACCCTGGGTGGCGCCAGAGTATTGGCTGGCCCAGCTCACCTTTGTGCTGATCTACGCCATCGTGGGCCTGGGGCTCATGCTGCTGGCCGGGTTCACGGGGTTGTTCTCGCTCGGACATGCGGCCTTCCTCGGCGTGGGGGCGTACACGCAGGCGGTGCTCACGGGCATGGGCTGGCCGTTCGCGCTGTCGCTGGCCTGCGCGGCGGGGCTGTCGGCCGCCGTGGGCGTGGTGGTGGGGCTGCCCGCGCTGCGCGTGAAGGGCATCTACCTGGGCATGGCCACGCTGTCGTTCGGCTTCATCGTCGAGGAGGTGTTCGCGCGGTGGGAGTCGGTCACCGGGGGCAACTCCGGCAAGCACCTGGTGCCGCCCGAGATCTGGGGCTTCAAGTTCGAATCCACCGAGTCCTTCTACTTCCTGTGCCTCGTGATCGCCGTGGTCAGCACCCTGGCCATCCTGAACCTGCTGCGCTCGCCCACGGGCCGGGCCTTCGTGGCGATCCGTGATTCGGAGATCTCGGCGCAGAGCATGGGCATCCACCTCGCGCGCTACAAGACGCTGTCGTTCTCGATCTCGGCGGCCCTGGCCGGCATCGGTGGCGCGCTGTATGCGCACAAGCTGCAGTTCATCTCGCCGGACCAGTTCAACATCCTGCAGTCCATCGACCTGCTGCTGATGATCGTGATCGGCGGCCTGGGCTCGGTGCACGGCGCGTTCCTGGGCGCGATCTTCCTGATCTCGATGCCCCAGCTGATCTCGCTGAGCAAGGACTGGCTGCCCGCCGCCGTGGGCCAGGCGCCGGGCCTGCAGGCGGTGGTCTATGGCGCGGTCCTGATCGCCTTCGTGCTGTTCGAGCCCATGGGGCTGTACGGCCGCTGGCTCAAGGTGCGCACCTGGCTGCAGATGTTCCCGTTCTACCGCAAGGGCCTGTTCAAGCGGCAGAAGTCCTTCCAGAAGTCGGACAGGCTGAGATGAAGCACCCCCTGAGTCGCCTCGCGCCTTCCCCCTCTCTCGACCCGCTGTGCGATTCGGGAGGGGAACGCCCCCAGCGCGGCGGGGGCGGCCCTTGCGCGGAGGCACTGGCCTCGGTCACGCCAGTCGCAAAGGCCGCGAGCGGCATTCAGCGCAATGGACCAGTGAAATGACCCCAATTGCTGTACCCATGACTGACGAAATCCTGCTCAGCGCCCAGAACCTCAGCGTGCGCTTTGGCGGCGTGCTGGCGGTCAACAACGTGAGCTTCGACGTGCGCCGGGGCGAGGTGTTCACCCTCATCGGCCCGAACGGCGCGGGCAAGACCACGGTGTTCAACCTCATCAGCCGCATCTACACGCCCACCACCGGCACCATCGCCTACGCGGGCCCGGGCGGCGCGATGCTGCCGCTCACCGACCAGCCGCCGCACAAGGTGGCGGGCCTGGGGATAGCGCGCACCTTCCAGAATATCGAGCTCTTCGAGCACGCGAGCGTGCTGCACAACCTGCTGATCGGCCGCCACACGCGGCGCGAGACCGGCCTGTGGGCCGACATGCTGTTCACCCGCAAGGTGCGCGACGCCGAGGTGCGAGCCCGCGAGAAGGCCGAGCAGGTCATCGACTTTCTCGACCTGCAGCACTACCGCGACACGCTGGTGGCCGGCCTGCCCTACGGCGTGCGCAAAGTGGTGGAGCTGGCGCGCGCGCTGTGCACCGAGCCGCAGCTGCTGCTGCTCGACGAACCCTCGTCGGGCCTGAACGTGGAGGAGACCGACGACATGGCCTTCTGGATCCAGGACATCCAGCACGAGCTGGGCATCACCGTGCTGATGGTGGAGCACGACATGTCGCTGGTCTCCAAGGTGTCCGACCGCGTGCTGGCGATGAACCAGGGCGAGGTCGTGGCCATGGGCACGCCGCGCGAGGTGCAGTCGCACCCCGGCGTGATCGAGGCCTACCTGGGCACCATCGACGATGTGAGCAACCTGCGCCGCCCGGCGGGTTCCCACCTGGGGGTCCGGGCATGAGCGCCGCGCCGGGCCGCCCCAAGCAAGCTCGCACCGCAGCGCGCAGCACGGAGGTTTCCGAATGAGCGCCGTACTTGCCGCCGTCAACACACCAGCCGCCGCGGCGGCCGACCAACCTCTGCTGCGCCTGCAGAATGTGGAAAGCGCCTACGGCCCCATCAAGGCCATCCGGGGCGTGAGCCTGCAGGTTCGGCGCGGCGAGATCGCCGCCGTGCTGGGCAGCAACGGCGCGGGCAAGACCACCATCCTGAAGACCATCAGCGGCATCATCGACCCGCGCAAGGGCTCCATCGAGTTCCAGGGCGCCGACATCACCGCCAACGACCCGGCGGCCATCGTGCGCCGGGGCCTCATGCATGTGCCCGAGGGGCGCGAGGTGTTCGCGCTGCTGTCGGTGCGCGACAACCTGCTCATGGGCGCCTACACCCGCGGCGACGCCGACGCCGTGGCGCGCGACATCGAAACCGTGTACGGCTACTTCCCCATCCTGAAGGAACGCGCCGCGCAGGACGCGGGCCTGCTCTCGGGCGGGCAGCAGCAGATGCTGGCCATCTCGCGCGCGCTCATGGCCAACCCCGAACTCATCCTGCTCGACGAGCCCAGCCTGGGCCTGTCCCCGAAGCTCACCAAGGAGATCTTCGAGATCGTGGTGCGCATCAACCGCGAGCGCGGCACCACCATCCTGCTGGTCGAGCAGAACGCCAACATGGCGCTCAACGCATCGGACTACGGCTACGTGCTGGAGAACGGCCGCATCGTGATGGAGGACAGCTGCGAGCGCCTGCGCGAGAAGGACGACATCAAGGAGTTCTACCTGGGCATGAAGGATGTCGGCGTGCGGGGTGAGCGGCGGTGGAAGAAGAAAAAGACTTGGCGGTGAGGACTACATGAGCAATCTCTGGGACCTCGATCACATCCAGCCCGCCGGCACCGACGTGCTGGCCGGCAGCACCATCTCGGCCATGTTCTGGAACGCCGTGGCCGAGCGCGGCCCGCGCGTGTGGATGCGCCAGAAGGAAATGGGGATCTGGAAGAGCTGGACCTGGGACCAGACCGCCGAGGCCGTGCGCGAGATCGCGGGCGGACTCATGTCGCTGGGGTTTGCGCGCGGCGACTGCGCCTCCATCCTGTCGAGCACCAACATCGAATGGGTGCTGGCCGACCTGGCCGTGCTCAGCTGCGGCGGCGTGTCCAACGGCATCTACCCCACCGACGCGGCCGCCCAGGTGCACTACCTGAGCGAAGACTCCAGCACCAGCGTGCTGTTCGTCGAAGACGATGAGCAGCTCGACAAGGCACTGGAGGTGCGCGCCAACCTGCCGCTGCTGCGCAAGATCGTCGTCTTCGACATGGAGGGCCTGCGCGGCCTTCAGGACCCGGGCGTCATCAGCCTGGATGCGCTGCGCGACATGGGCCGCGCCTGGAACCAGCAGAACCCCGACGCGCTCATGCGCCGGGTACAGGCCTGCCAGCCCGAGGACGTGGCCATCCTCGTCTACACCTCGGGCACCACCGGCAAGCCCAAGGGCGCGATGCACACGCACGCCGCGCTCACCTACACGGTGCGCGGCTACAACACGCTGATATCGCGCACCGAAGACGACGAGGCCATGTGCTTCCTGCCGCTGTGCCACATCGCCGAGCGCATGGGCGGCGAATACTTCTCGCTGTACACCGGCTCGCGCCTGAACTTCGTCGAGAACCCCGACACCGTGCCCGAGAACGTGCGCGAGATCGCGCCCACGGTGTTCACCGCCGTGCCGCGCGTGTGGGAGAAGTTCTATTCGGGCGTGATGATCGCGCTCAAGGAATCCACGCGCCTGCAGCAGGCGGCCTATGCCTGGTCGATTGGCGTGGGCACCCGCATTGCAGACCGCGTGCTGGCGGGCCAGCCGGTAGGGGGACTGCTGAAGGCGAAGTTCATGCTGGCGCGCTTTCTGGCGCTGAACAACGTGCGCAAGCTCATCGGCATCCACCGCGCGCGCTTCCTCGTCACGGGCGCAGCGCCCATCTCGCCCGAACTGGTGAAGTGGTACCTGGCCCTGGGCGTGCCCATGCTGGAGGTGTGGGGCATGACGGAGACCTGCGGCGCCGCCACCGGCGTGCCCGCCAGCCGCATCAAGCCCGGCTCCATCGGCCCGGCGGCCAGCTACAACGAGGTGCGCATCGACCCCGCCACGGGCGAGATCCTGGTGCGCGGCCCCAATGTGTTCAAGGGCTACCTCAACCTGCCCGAAAAGACGGCCGAGACCATCGACGCCGACGGCTGGCTGCACACGGGCGACGTGGGCACCATCGACGCCGACGGCTACCTGCGCATCACCGACCGCATGAAGGACATCATCATCACGGCCGGGGGCAAGAACATCACGCCCAGCGAGCTGGAGAACGAGCTCAAGTTCAGCCCCTACGTGACGGACGCCGTCGTCATCGGCGACAAGCTCCCCTACCTCACGGTGATCATCATGATCGACCAGGAGAACGTGGAGAAATATGCGCAGGACAACGACGTGCCCTTCAGCAACTACGCCAGCCTGACCCGCGCCCGCGAGGTGCAGGACCTGATCCAGGCCGAGATCGACCGCGTGAACACCCGGTTCGCACGCGTGGAGCAGATCAAGAAGTTCTTCCTGCTCGACACGCAGCTCACCGCCGAGGACGAGGAGCTCACGCCCACCATGAAGCTCAAGCGCAAGCTGGTGCAGCAGAAGTACGCGCCCCAGATTGACGCCATGTACCGCTAGGCAGCCTGCGCCAGGTGGCGCGCGGCATAGGGAAAGTGCTGGTGCCCCACCCTGGGCATCGTTCTATAACGACTGATCCATTCAAGGAGACGTGCCATGAAACTTCATCACATTGCCGCGCTGGCCATCGTGGCCATGGCCGCAGGTGCTGCGCAGGCGCAGCCCAGCCAGGGCGTGAGCAAGGACACCATCACCCTGGGCTCCATCCAGGACCTGTCCGGCCCACTGGCGGGCTTTGGCAAGCAGGTGCGGCTGGGCATGATGCTGCGCGTGGACGAGGCCAACGAGCAAGGCGGCGTCAACGGCCGCAAGCTCGACCTGAAGGTGGAAGACTCGGGCTACGACCCCAAGAAAGCCGTGCTGGCCGCGCAGAAGCTCGTGAACCAGGACAAGATCTTCATGATGGTGGCGCACATCGGCACGGCACAGAACCTGGCCGCCATGCCCGTGCAGTTCAGCAAGAACGTGATCAACTTCTTCCCGGTCACCGCCGCGCGCGAGATGTACGAGCCCTTCCACAAGCTCAAGTATTCGTTCGCCGCCACCTACTACGACCAGATCCGCCTGGCCGCACCCAAGCTCATCAAGGAAAAAGGCGCCAAGAAGGTCTGCACCATCTACCAGGACGATGAATTCGGCCTGGAGGTGATGCGTGGCGGCGAGGCGGCGCTCAAGTCCCTGGGCATGGAATTCACCGAGAAGACGTCGTACAAACGCGGCGCCACCGACTTCTCGTCGCAGGTCGCCAAGATGAAGTCGTCGGACTGCGACTTCGTGATCCTGGGCACCATCATCCGCGAGACCATCGGCACCATCGGCGAGTCACGCAAAACGGGCTTCAACCCCACGTTCCTGGGCTCCAGCGCCGCGTACACCGACCTCATCCACAAGCTGGGCGGCAAGCCCATGGACGGCCTGTACGCCACCATGACGGTGCAGCACCCCTACCTGGACGAGGCCAGCCAGCCCATCCGCTTCTGGGCCAACAAGTACAAGACCAAGTTCAACGAAGACCCCACGGTGTTCTCGGTCTACGGCTACGGGGCGGTGGATGCCTTCATCAAGGCAGCCCAGAAGGCGGGCACCAGCCTTACCACCGACAGCTTCATCAAGGCCATGGACACCATGGTGATCCCGCCCGACATGTTCGGCAGCGCCGAGGCCACCTACGGCCCGCAAAAGCGCCTGGGCAGCGATCTTTCTCGCCTGTCGCAGATCACCGATGGCAAGTGGAAGGTGGTGTCCGACTACGTCAAGCCATGAGGGTCTGACCACCCGCTCCCAAGCCGCCTTCGGGCGGCTTTTGTGTTTCAGGGGATGCGCTCGGGCCCAGTCGGTGGCAGAATTTAACCAAGCAGTAACTTTGCATAAATAGACCGAATCCACCGCCATGATCGAACGCACCCTCTTCCAGCCCGACCACCAGGCCTTTGCCGACAGCTTCCGCAGGTTCATCGACAAGGAGGTGGCGCCCCACCACGCCGACTGGGAAGACCAGGGCTACGTGGCGCGCGAGGTGTGGAGCCAGGCGGGCGCCAACGGCTTTCTGTGCATGAGCCTGCCCGAGGAATACGGCGGCGCCGGGGCCGACAAGCTCTACTCCGTGGCGCAGATGGAAGAGCTGGCGCGCGCCGGCACCACCGGCATCGGCTTTGGTCTGCACAGCGAGATCGTGGCGCCCTACATCCTGCACTACGGCACCGAGGAGCAAAAGCGCCGCTACCTGCCGCAGATGGCCAGCGGCGCCATGGTAGGCGCCATCGCCATGAGCGAGCCCGCCGCGGGCAGCGACCTGCAGGGCATCAAGACCACCGCCATGAAAAGCGCCGATGGATCGCACTACGTGCTCAACGGCAGCAAGACCTTCATCACCAACGGCTGGCATGCCGATCTGGTGATCGTGGTCGCCAAGACCGACCCGGCGGCCGGGGCCAAGGGCACCAGCCTCTTCCTGGTGGAGCGCGGCATGCCTGGGTTTGAAAAAGGCCAGCGCCTCAAGAAGATGGGCATGAAGGCGCAGGACACCTCCGAGCTGTTCTTCACGGACGTGAAGGTGCCCGCCGCCAACCTGCTGGGCGGCCTCGCCATGGAAGGGCGCGGCTTCATCTGCCTGATGGAGCAGCTGCCATGGGAGCGCCTGCAGATCGCCATCACCGCCGTGGCGTCCGCGCAGGCCGCCATCGACTGGACGGTGGACTATGTCAAGCAGCGCAAGGTCTTCGGCCAGAGCGTGGCCTCGTTCCAGAACACCCGCCACACCCTGGCCGAGCTGCAGACCCAGGTGCAGGTGGCCCGCGTGTTCGTGGACAAGTGCTGCGAGCTGATCGTGGAGGGCCAGCTCGACACCGATACCGCCAGCATGGCCAAGTACTGGACCACCGACCTGCAGTGCAAGGTGATGGACGAATGCGTGCAGCTCTTCGGCGGCTACGGCTACATGTGGGAATACCCCATCACCCGCGCCTACGCGGATGCGCGCGTGCAGCGCATCTACGGCGGCACGAACGAGATCATGAAAGAGGTGATTGCGCGCGCCATGGGCCTGGGCAAATAGCACCATGACCAGCGCCACGGACTGCGCCGCGACAGGCGCCCAACACCGTCACAGGTACCAGGCGGCGCGGGCTTCCTCGGGGCTGAGCGGCGCGCCGGGGCGGCGGTCGGTGACATTCAACCAGGAGCGGACACCCTGGCTGCCGCTCAGGGCACGCATCAGCAGCAAACCCGCGCCGATGCCGCGAATGGCTGCCGAGCTGCGGCTGGGTGCCATGAAGGCCGCCACCGCCAGCGCGCTGGATGCGGCCAATACCACATGGTGTTCCAGCGCAAACCCATCGCGCGTGTCGTCGTATTCCACAGCGCCACGGACCATGCGCTGCAATGCAGAGGATGTATTTCGTTTCATAGCCAAAAATGAGAGAGCAACCGCAGAAAGATAGTTCAAAAACCACCGCACGCGCGTCAGAAAGCGCGCTGTTGTGGTGTGCGCCGCCGAGGCACCGCTCGCTGCCGACCCGCATGGGGCGCGCCTCCCAAGCGCCTGCCCGATCACCCAGCGAGCTTCCAGTTTAAAGACCACCGGAGACCATTCATGACCGAAGCCTATGTATTCGATGCGCTGCGCACCCCGCGTGGCAAGGGCAAGAAGGACGGCACCCTGCACGAGGTCAAGCCCATCGACCTGCTCGTGGGCCTGCTCACCGAGCTGCAAGCGCGCCACCGCTTTGATACGGCAGCGGTGGACGACGTGGTCATGGGCATCGTCTCGCCCGTGGGCGAACAGGGCTCGGTGCTGCCCAAGGTCGCGGCGCTCAAGGCCGGGTGGGACTTTCGCTGTGCGGGTGTGCAGGTCAACCGTTTTTGCGCATCGGGCCTCGAAGCGGTGAACCTGGCCGCGCAAAAGGTGCGCAGCGGCTGGGAAGACCTGGTGGTGGCCGGTGGCGTGGAGAGCATGAGCCGCGTGCCCATCGGCTCCGACGGCGGCGCCTGGGCGCAAGACCCCGCCACCAACTCCGCCACGCTGTTCGTCCCCCAGGGCATCGGCGCCGACCTGATCGCCACGCTGGACGGCTACACCCGCGCCGACGTGGACGCCTTCGCGCTCGAATCGCAACGCCGCGCCACGGCCGCGCGCGCAGCGGGCTACTTCAAGAACTCCGTCGTGCCCGTGCGCGACTTCATCGGACAGACCATCCTGGCAGAGGACGAATTCATCAAGCCCAAGACGACACTCGAAGGCTTGGGTGCGCTCAAGGCATCGTTCGAGCAACTGGGCGGCATGGGCTTTGACGCCGTGGCGCTGCAACGCTACCCGCAGGTGGAGCGCATCCACCACGTGCACCACGCGGGCAACTCGTCGGGCATCGTGGACGGCGCCGCCGCCGTGCTCATCGGCAACGAGGCTGCCGCCAAGGCCCATGGCCTGACGCCGCGCGCACGCATCGTGGCCACGGCGCTCAGCGGCGCCGACCCCACCATCATGCTCACCGGCCCCGTGCCCGCCGCCAAGAAGGCGCTGGCCCGCGCGGGCATGACCATCGACCAGATCGACCTGTTCGAAGTGAACGAGGCCTTCGCCGCCGTGCCCATGCGCTTCATGCGCGAGCTGGGCGTGCCGCACGACAAGGTCAACGTGAACGGCGGCGCCATCGCCATGGGCCACCCGCTGGGCGCCACGGGCGCCATGATCCTCGGCACCCTGATTGACGAACTGCACCGCCGGGGCCAGCGCTATGGCCTGGCCACGCTGTGCGTGGGCGGAGGCATGGGCATCGCCACCATCGTTGAACGCGTATGAGGAACACCCCCCTGAGCGGCTGCGCCGCTTCCCCCTTCTCTCATCGCTGCGCGATGGGAAGGGGGACGACGCCACTGGCCTGGCAAAGCCAGTTCCACGGCGTCCGCTGGCCTCGGCCACGCTTCATCCAAGGCCGCGCCCCATAGCTGCGCCATGGCCCATTACCGATTCGGAGACATCAGCATGCAAACCATCCGCTACGAACTCATCCCCGCCCAGGGCACCGAAGGCCAGGTCGCCGTCATCACGTTTGACGAAGCCAACTCCCCCGTCAACACCATGTGCCGCCAGTGGCAGCAAGAGCTGGGCGAGGTCACGGCCCAGGTGCTGGGTGACCGCGAACGCCTGGGCGCTGCGCTCAAAGGCATCGTGCTGGCATCCGCCAAGGCCAGCTTCTTTGCCGGTGCCGACCTCAAGGCCACCATGCGCCTCACGCCCGCCGATGCGCCCAGCGCGTTTGGCGAAATCGAGCGCATGAAGAAGCACTTCCGCACGCTCGAAACCTTGGGGCTGCCGGTGGTGGCCTGCCTCAACGGCGCCGCGCTGGGCGGCGGGTGGGAGGTGGCCCTGGTGGCCCACTACCGCATCGCCGTGGCCGACCCCAAGATCCAGTTCGGCTTGCCCGAAGTCACCCTGGGCCTGATGCCCGGCGCCACCGGCGTGACCAAGATGACGCGCCTGCTGGGCCTGATGGGCGCACAGCCCTACGTGCTGGAAGGCAAGCTCTTCAACCCCGCCGAGGCGCTGGATCTGCAGCTGGTGCACGAGCTGGTCGCCACGCGCGAACAGTTGCTGCCCGCAGCCCTCTCCCACATCGCCACCCACCCGCACGCCGTGCAGCCGTGGGACGACAAGAACTACAAAATGCCCGGCGGCACACCCGCCAACCCCAAGATTGCTGGCGCCCTCACCGTGGCGCCCGCCATGCTCAAGAAGACCACGCGTGGCCGCTACCCCGCGCCCGAGGCCGCGCTGGCCGCCATGGTCGAAGGGGCGATGGTGGACTACGACACCGCCCTGCGCATCGAAAGCCGCTACCTCGCCCGCCTGATGACCGGCCCCGTGGCGCGCAACATGATCAACACGTTCTTCTTCGACATGAACGCGATCAAGAGCGGTAAGTCGCGCCCCGGATCGGCCCCACGCTACAAGCCACAAAAGGTCGGCATCCTGGGCGCCGGCATGATGGGCGCGGGCATCGCCTGGGCCCAAGCCAGCAAAGGCATCGCCACCGTGCTCAAGGACGTGAGCGCGGAAAAGGCCGAGTCCGGCAAGGCCTATAGCACCAAGCTCACCCAGGCCCGCGTGGACAAGGGCCGCATGACGCCCGAGGCGCAGCAGGCGCTGCTCTCTCGCATCACGCCCACCGCCAGCGCGGCCGACCTGGCGGGCTGCGACCTCATCATCGAAGCCGTGTTCGAAAGCCGCGACCTCAAGGCCAAAGTCACGCAAGAGGCAGAGCCGCAGCTCGCACCCGGCGGCTTCTTTGCCAGCAACACCTCCACCCTGCCCATCAGTGGCCTGGCCACGGCCAGCAGCCGGCCCGAGAAGTTTGTCGGCATCCACTTCTTCAGCCCCGTGGACAAGATGAAGCTGGTGGAGATCATTCGCGGCAAACAGACGGACGACGAAACCGTGGCCCGCGCGTTCGACTATGTGCAGGCCCTGGGCAAAGTGCCCATCGTGGTCAACGACTCACGCGGCTTCTACACCAGCCGCACCTTCGGCACCTTTGTGATGGAAGGCGCCGCCATGCTGGGCGAAGGCATCCCTGCCGCCGCGATTGAAAACGCCGCCATGCAGGCCGGCCTGCCCGTGGGCCCGCTGGCCGTGCTGGACGAAACCGCGCTGACCCTGAGCGTGCATGTGCTGGACCAGACCCGCGCCGACTACGCCGCCGAAGGCAAGACTTACACCGCCACCCCCGGCGAGCTGCTGGTGGAGCGCATGGTCAAGGAGCTGAAGCGCCCTGGCCGTGCGGGTGGTGGCGGCTTTTACGACTACCCCGCAGGCGCCAGGAAGCACCTGTGGCCGGAGCTGAAACCGCTGTTCGAAAAGCCCGGCGTGGAATGGAGCGTGCAGGAGATCCAGGACCGCCTGCTCTACCGCCAAGCCATCGAAACCGCGCGCTGTCTGGCCGAGGGCGTGCTGACCAGCGTGCATGACGCGAACATTGGGTCGATTTTTGGGATTGGGTTTCCGGCGTGGACGGGGGGGGCGATGCAGTTTGTCTATGGGAATGGCATCGAAGCTTTCTTGATAAAAGCCGATGTGCTAGCAGCGAACTACGGAGCTGGGTTCTTGCTCGACGCAAGGGTTCGTGAAACCATTCAAAGATTTCAACCGCATCTCCAATGAAGATGGGCTAGCCAGTGTCTGCGGTGCATATTCAGGCGAAGCAGTGAGGCCTCACGCAGAGTTTGGCTTAACTCGAAAATAAGCAGATGGACAAAAAATTCCCCGGCGGATCGAAATCGCGCGTGAATGCGGCAGGAGCAGCCATTCGCGAAGCCCGAGCCACGCCGGAAGACCTCCACGTCATCGAGGAATGGCGCGCTGCCCACTCAAGCGTGATCAATACGTTCCAGGCGCTGCTACGAAATCGCGCCAAGGAGTACGGTGCGCGGGTAATACAGCGCCACAAACGCAAGGCGACCATATTTGACAAGCTACAGCGGCAGCAAGGCATGGATCTCGCCAGGATGGACGACGTCGCAGGCTGTCGAGTGATATGCCCTGACGTTCCATCCCTTTACGCCTTCCGACAGTCCATGCACAGCGCCCGATTCGATCACATACTTAAAACTTCGGTAGACAAATACGACTACATCAAGACGCCAAAACAGGATGGTTATCGTGGCATCCATGATGTTTACGAATACAACGTAGCCTCAGATGAGGGCAGACATTTGCGCGGCCTCCGCATTGAGCTTCAATACCGAACTGAGGTCCAAAACGCTTGGTCGACCACAAACGAAATCATTGCCCACATTACAAAAGGTGCAAGCGAACCAAAGTATCACCGAGGCGATACGCGATACCTCGCTTTGATGTCCCTCACTAGCGAAATACTTGCTAGGTCTTTTGAAGGTTGCCCCGGACCACATCCCGACTTAGAGAACGGCGAGCTGATATCGCTTTACGAAAAGCATGAAGCAGAGTTGAATTTCAAACTGCAGCTGGCAGGACTAGGAGTTGCCTTGAGCGGAAATGAAGCCAACAAGGGGCCCGAGTTCATTCTTTTCAGAGAAGGTGGGCAACTTGAGCTGTTCGGTTTTGAAACGCAAACAGAAGCTCTAGCAAAGCTATTCGACCTTGAAGTCTCGCGGCCAACTGCTGACGTCGTCTATGTGCCAAGAACGACGGCGGACGACATCAGAGCGAGTTTCAAAAACTACTATGACGATGCCCACGATTTCTTATCTTGGGTGGCAGACGGGTCCAACTACTTACGCTCTACGACGTTAACAACGTAATTTGGCGCGGAGATTCTAGGTTCGACGCTAGAGATCACGGAGACTCGCAGCGCTTTCTAAAGGAAGGCAAAAAAATTCAGTTGGCACCTGCTGACGCCTCCGCCAACCCCAACATCCCCCGCGCCTCCTGCGGCGAAGCCACCTCCCGCCCCGCGTTGCGCGCGTATTCCGCCAGCTTCTCAATCAACGGCCCGTTCGACTCCGCCTTGGTCCCATCCGGCAGATAGAACGTGTCTTCCAGCCCCGTGCGCAAATGCCCGCCCAGTTCGGCCACGCGCTGGTGCACAGGCCAGATCTCGCTGCGGCCGATGACGGTGGCCTGCCAGGGGGCGTCCTTGATCTTGAGCTTGAGCAAGATGGGCAGCAGGTCCGGGTCCGCAGGCATACCGGACTCGACGCCCATCACAAAGTTGTATTCGGGCAGGCGTTCGGTGTACATGCCGGTCTGCACATACATCTCCACGCAGCGCACGATGCCCACGTCGAAGCACTCAAACTCGGGCAGCGTGCCGGTCTCCAGCATCACGTCAATGAAGTCCTTGACCTTGGCGGGCTGGTTGTCGAACAGCATGGGCGGCCAGGCCCAGGTGCCGTTGCTGCGCACCTTCAGGTAGTTGAGCGAGCCGGCGTTGCATGCGGCCATCTCGGGGCGGGTGGCGCGCAGGCAGTCGAGGGGGCCCTGGTAGTGGGGGCCGACCACGCCGGTGGTCTGGTTGATGATCAGGCCCGGGCAGGCCTCGCGCATCGCTTGCACGCAGTCGCGCGCCACCTGCGGGTCCCAGCTGGGCAGATGGCCTTTGCCGGGCTCCTGGTTGCGAAAGTGCACGTGGACCACGGCGGCGCCTGCGTCGTAGGCACGGCGGGCTTCTTTGGCCAGTTGCTCGGGCGTGACGGGCACGTGGTGCTGGCCAGGGTCCGTCAGCACGCCGGTGATGGAGCAGGTGATGATGGCTTTGTTGCCGTGGTCGGTGCTGTGCATGGTGCCTGTCTCCTTCAAATGCCTAGCTGGCGTGCAGCCAGGTCCTTCATGATTTCTTCCGCACCGCCGCCGATCATCATGACCTTGACCTCGCGGTAGATGCGCTCGCTGACGGTGCCGCGCATAAAGCCCATGCCGCCCAGGATCTGCACGGCCTGGTCGGCACAGAACTGCATGGTTTGGGTGGCGTGGTTCTTGAGCAGACACACCTGCGCTACCCACTCGGGGCCGGTGCGGCCTGCGTCAGCCTGCGCAGCCACGGATTCGCACCACGCGGCGGTGGACTGGATGCGCATCTGCATGTCCACCAGCTTGTGGCGGATGACCTGGTGCTCTACCAGTGCGGCGCCAAAGGTCTTGCGCTGGCGGGCCCAGGCCAGGGCTTCGTCGTAGCAGGCCTCGGCAAAGCCCAGGGCCGACGCGGCCAGGCCAAAACGCTCACCGTTGAAGTTGGCCATGATGATGCGAAAGCCCGCGCCCTCTTCGCCCAGCAGGTAGCGGGCGGGCACGCGCACATTATCGAAGCGCAGGTGGGCAGTGTCGGAGCACAGCCATCCCATCTTGTCGAGCTTGCTGCGCGACAGGCCTGCGCTGTGGCCGGGCATGAGCAGCATGGAGATGCCGCCACTGCCCTTGCTGCCAGCGTCGCCAGTGCGCACAGCCACCGTGATCCAGTCCGCGCGCATGCCGGAGGTAATGAACACCTTTTCGCCGTTGACGATGTACTCATCGCCCTCGCGCCGCGCGGTGGTCTTGAGCTGGGCTACGTCGGACCCGCCCCCGGGTTCAGTGATCGCCAGCGCAGCGATTTGCTCGCCCGCCAGCACCGGTGGAATGACCTCAGCGCGCACAGCATCGCTGCCATGCGCCAGCACGGGCGGCAGGCCGATGTTGTGCGACAGCAGGCTGGCCAGCACGCCGCCGCTGGCGCCGTGGCGGCTGAGCGCGCGCCACAGCGGCAAGCGCAAGGCGTAGCTGGCAGGCGTGCCGCCGTACGGCTCGGGGTAGCCCAGCCCCAGCAGGCCCAGGTCGGCCGCGCGGCGGTACAGGCTGCGGGGGAACTCACCGGCGGCATCCCAAGCATCCACATGCGGCGCGATCTCGGTGCGGGCAAAGCGGGTGACGGTGTCGGTGAGTGCGGTGCGGTCTTCGTCGCTCACAGAACTTGCATCGGACGTGGCGGTCATGCGGGCGCTCCTTGCGTGGCGGGTGCAAAGCGGGCCAGCACCTGGCCGGGCGACACCTGCTGGCCGGGGGCCACCAGCAGCTCGGCCACCGTGGCGGCGGCGGGGCTGGCCAGGCTGTGTTCAAGCTTCATGGATTCGATGACCACCACCGTATCGCCCGCCGCCAGCGCCTGGCCTGCAGCCACGGGCAGCGCGACGACCTTGCCGTTGAAGGGCGCGCGCAGCTCGGTGGCGCCACCAGCGGCGCCCGCGCGGGCTGCCGGCTCCCACGATGCGTCTTCCACCCAGCCGTCCACACCGCCGATCTGCCAATGCCAGCGCAGCGGCTCCACGGCGACGTAGTGCACACCGCGCTGAGGCAACTGCAGCGTGATGGTGGTGGGCCCTACCCCGGCCTGCTCTACCTGCAGCCGCCCGCCGCCCAGCTCGCGCACGGCGACGGGGTGCACCTCGCCCTGGTGGCGCAGGCGCAGAGGCCGGGCCATGGAACAAGGCAGTTCCGACGCAGGATTTAAAGCAAAAATGGCCTCTAGCGCTGGTTGCATAAGCGCTGACAGCTCCTTTTTCAATAGCAAATCCTGCAAGCCAGCAGCGTGCTCTGCCAGGAACGGCACCAGCGCCTGCCCACTAGCAAGCACCGGGTGCTGCAGGCACGCCGCCAGAAACGCGCGGTTGGTGGGCAGGCCCAGCACGCGGGTGCTGTGCAGCGCACGCACCAGCGCGGCGATGGCCTCGGCCCGCGTGGAGGCGTGCACGATGAGCTTGCCCAGCATGGCGTCGTAGTGGGGAGTAACCTCGGCGCCCTCTTCCAGCGCATGGTCAAAACGCAGCGCGCCCGGCGCGGCCCGCTCAAACGCGGTGGCTGGCGGCGCGCTGAACTGCAGCACCCGACCGGTGTGGGGGCGGAAGTGCGCATCTTCGGCACACAGGCGCACTTCGATGGCGTGGCCTTGCAGATGCACCTGATCTTGCGTAAGCGGCAGCGGCTCGCCCCGCGCCACGCGGATTTGCCATTCCACCAAGTCCAGCCCCGTGAGCGCTTCGGTCACCGGGTGCTCCACCTGCAGGCGGGTGTTCATCTCCATCAAGTAGAAACTGGCCCCCACGCTCCCCGCGTCGCGTGGTTCGCTGCCCCCCGAGGGGGCCTTCGCGACTTGGGGCGGCCCGGCGTCGCTCAAGCCACTGCCATCCAGCAAAAACTCCACCGTGCCCGCCCCCACATAGCCAGCAGCCTGCGCCAGCGCCACGGCGCAGGCGCCCATGCGTTCGCGCAGCGCGGCGTCCACGGCCGGGCTGGGGGACTCTTCAATGATCTTCTGGTGGCGGCGCTGCACGGAGCAATCGCGCTCGCCCAGGTGGATGCACGCGCCGTGGGCGTCGGCAAAGATCTGCACCTCCACATGGCGCGGCTGCAGCAGTGCGCGTTCGATGAGCAGGTCACCACAGCCAAAGCCCGCCAGCGCCTCCGACCGGGCACTCGCCAGTGCGGTGGCCAACTGCGCCAGGTCGGTGACGAGGCGCATGCCGCGCCCTCCCCCGCCTGCCACGGCCTTGACCATGAGGGGCGTGCCGATGCGCGCAGCCTCGGCGGAAAAGCGTTCGTCGCTCTGGTCGTCGCCCGCATAGCCGGGCAGGCAGGGCACGCCATGCGTCTGGGCCAGCGCCTTGGCCCCGGCCTTGCTGCCCAGCGCGCGGATGGCGGCGGGCGGCGGGCCGATCCAGGTCAGGCCCGCATCGACCACGGCCTGGGCGAAGTCGGCGTTCTCGCTGAGGAAGCCATAGCCGGGGTGCACGGCATCGGCGCCGGTGGCACGGGCGGCGGCCAGCAGCTTGTCGGTGCGCAGGTAGGTGTCGGCGCTGGTATCGCCACCCAGCGTCACGGCTTGGGTGGCTTCGCGCACATGCAGGGCGTTGGCATCGGGGTCGGAGTAGACGGCCACCGTTTCGATGCCCATACGGTGGGCGGTGTGAATCACCCGGCGAGCGATTTCGCCGCGATTGGCGATAAGGATTTTTTTCATCAGGTCGCGCTCCACGGCGGCGCCTTGCGCGCAGCAAACGCCGCCAGCCCTTGCGGCGCCTCGAGGCCACGCAGCGCTTGCGAAAAAGCAATTGCCGCTTCGTCCAGCAGCGCGGGCAACGGCGTTTCGGGCTGGGCCAGCAACAAACGTTTGGTAGCGGCCACGGCTTGCGGCGCTGCGGCAGCGTGGCGTGCAATGGCTACCTGCAAAGCGACATTCATGTCGCCCTCCACCAGGTCATCGACCAGGCCCAAGCGCTGGGCGGCAGCGGCATCCCAGCGCTCGCCTGTCAGCAAACACCGCCGCGCAGCAGACGGGCCAAGGCGCCGCACCACAAAGGGCGCGATCTGCGCAGGCACGATGCCCAGCGTAACCTCGGGCGTGGCGAACTGCGCGCCGCTGTGTGCCAGCACCTGATCAGCGCAGCACACCAGACCAAAGCCGCCACCCATGGCCGCGCCCTCCACCGCCACGATGAGCCACTGGGGCAACTCACGCAGGGCCTGCAGCAGGGCACCAAAGCGGCGGTTCAGGGGCACCAGCGGGTCGGCTTCGCCCGCAGCCAGCGGCTGGCCAATCGTCTTGGCAAAGCCTCCCAGGCTGCCGCCCGCGCAGAAGTGACCACCGGCGCCACGCAGCACCACGCCGCGCAGGTCGGCATCGGTTGCAGCGCGCTCGCATGCAGCCAGCAGGGCGTCAACCATCGTCTCCGACAGCGCATTGCGGCTGGCCGGGTCGTTGAGCGTCCAGGTCTCCACACAGCCGCTGGCCAGCGGCGCGCGGGTTATCTGCAAAGGCATGTCAGGTCTCCACCGTGTTGCGCGCCACGCGCGACATACGAAACTGGCGCGGCCCAGTGCCAGGGCAGCCGAGCAAGGGCCGCCCCGCAGCGAGGGCTGCGTCCCCCTGCCCGCATTGCGCAGCAATGCGAGAGCGGGGGGAAGCGACGAAGTCGCTCAGGGGGGTGTTCATCTCTTCGCAATGCCCATGAGCTTGGCGAGGATGCCCAGCATCACTTCGTCCGCACCGCCGCCGATGGACGCCAGCCGCCCGTCGCGGTACATGCGCGAGACCTTGTTCTCCAGCGTGAAGCCCATGCCGCCCCAGAACTGCAGGCAGGTGTCGGGCACCTCGCGGTTCAGGCGGCCGGCCTTCAGCTTGGCCATGCTGGCCAGCTCCAGCACGTCCTGCCCGTTCACATACAGGTCGCAAGCGCGGTAGGTGAGTGCGCGCAGCGCTTCCACCTCGGTCTTGAGCTCGGCCAGCTTGAACTGCACCCACTGCTGGTCGGCCAGCGTGCTGCCAAACAGTTTGCGCTCCTGCGCATAGTCGATGGTCCACTGGATGCAGTGGTTCAGCGATTCGAGCGTACTGGCTGCGCACCACAGGCGCTCTTCCTGGAACTGCTGCATCTGGTAGATGAAGCCCTGGCCTTCGGCACCGATGCGGTAACGCTGCGGCACGCGCGCCTCGTCAAAATAGATCAGGCCCGTGTCGCTGCTGTGCATGCCAATCTTGCGGATCTTCTGCGCCACCTCGATGCCCTTGGTGAGCTTGCCGTTAGGGCCATCGCGCATGGGCACCATCACCAGGCTCTTGTTCTTGTGCACGGGGCCTTCGCCCGTGTTCACCAGCATGCACATCCAGTCGGCCTGCAGGCTGTTGGTGATCCACATCTTCTGGCCGGTGATCACATAGTCGTCGCCGTCCTTGCGGGCCACGCTCTTGATGCCGGACACATCGCTGCCCGCCGCAGGCTCGCTCACGCCGATGCAGCCCACCATGTCGCCCGCAATCGCAGGGGCCAGAAAGTTGCGCTTGAGTTCTTCGCTGCCGTAGCGCGCGAGCGCCGGGGTGCACATGTCGGTCTGCACGCCAATGGCCATGGGCACGCCGCCGCAATGGATGTGGCCCAGTGCCTCGGCCATGGCCAGGCTGTACGAATAGTCCAGGCCCTGCCCGCCGTATTCCTCGGGCTTGCACAGGCCCAGCAGACCCAGGTTGCCCATCTTCTTGAAGACCTCGTGCGCGGGGAAGATCTCGGCCGCCTCCCACTCGTCCACGTGGGGGTTGATCTCTTCATCGATGAAGCGCTTGAGGGTCTTCTGGATCTCGCGGTGCTCGTGCGTGAACTGCATGGTGTTTGTCTCCGGTGTTTTGTTTGTGTGGATCTCGATCACGACAACTGGAACTGCCCCAGCGGCTGCGGCCGCCCGTTGAGTACCAGCTCCACCTGGTGCGCGCCGGGGTAGTGGGTGCGCGTGGTCATCTGCTGCAGCGACAGCGTCTTGCCCACGGCCACCGTGGCGCCAGGCGCTATGTCCAGCGTTTGCAGCTTGAACACCTTGGGCGCGGCACCGCCGTGGGCCTTGACGTAGTGCACCTTCAGGTCGGCCAGCACGCGCTGGGGCCGTGGCGTGGGGTTGTGCAGCTCGGCCTCGATGCGCACCTTGTCTCCGATGCGTGCGCTGGCAGGCAGCACGCGCGCGGCCCGCACGTCCAGCGCCACGGCATGCCCCACGCCCAGGGCATCGAGCGCACCAGAGTCGCCACGCTTGATGAGAAAACGCAGGCCGTGGCGCACCAGGGCTTCACGCGGTGCGGATGCGCCCTGCAGCCAGGTGCGGGCGGTGCCCACGGCCAGGTCGGGGTGATCCTTGGCGATGTCGCCCAGGTGGTTGGCCACGGAGCGACGCACGTAAGACGATGGGTCGTCCTTGAGCGCATCGAGCAACGGCAGGGCCAGTTGCGGGTTGTTCTGGAATGCAGGCAAACGCGGCGCCCAGGGCAGTCGGGGCCGCGTGCCTTCGCTCACCAGACGGCGCACATGGGCGTTGCCGTCGTGCGCCCAGTCGCGCAGCCGCGCGAGCGTGGCGCCCTGGTGGTGCAGCAGGTAGGGGCGTATGCAGAACTCGGCCGTAAAGCGCTGGGTGAGCGCGTGCTGCGCGGCCATGGCCGCCTCGAAATGCGGCAGGCCGTGTGTGCCGATGTAGATGCTGTGCGGCAGGTACAGGAAGGCGCTGTAGGGCCGGTCGCCCGCGTCGGGTTCGCCAGCGGCATCGAGGCCCATGGGTGGGTCCATCGAATCGACCAGCACGGCCAGTGCGCGCGGTATGTCTTGCGGCAGGTGCGCCTGCAGGGACTGCGCGATGCGCTGGCCGCGTGCCATCAGCTCCAGCGATTCGTAGCCGGGCTCTACTTGCTGCAGAAACGCGGTGGTATCGAACTTGCGCCACGTGCGCCGCACCATGGCCGCAATGCGCGGCGGCACGGTGTCGTTCAGCAAGTGTTTGAGAGGCTCGGCCATCGTGGTGATTGCGTGCTTTGGCGTGGCTCTTACATCCGCGCCACGCCAAAGCTCAGGGGCCGCAGCGTGCGGGCCTGTGCGTCGGTGCAGGTGTCCAGGCAAAACGCCAGCACGGCCCGCGTGTCGCGCGGGTCGATCACGCCGTCGTCCAGCAGCAGGCCGCTGGTGTAGAACGCATCGGCCTGGGCCTCGAACATGGCGACGATCTTGTCGAACTGGGCCTGCGATTCGGCGGGGTCGGGCGTGATGCCTTTGCGCGCCAGTGCCGCCTCGGTCACGATCTGCATGGTGCGCGCGGCCTGCTCGCCGCCCATCACGGCCGTCTTGGCCCCGGGCCAGCTGAACAGGAAGCGCGGCGCATAGCCCCGCCCGCACATGCCGTAGTTGCCCGCGCCAAAGCTGGCGCCGCACTGGATGGTGATCTGCGGCACGGTGGCGTTGGTCACGGCCTGGATCATCTTGCTGCCGTGCTTGATCATGCCGCCCTGCTCGCTGTCCTTGCCCACCATGTAGCCGGTAGTGTTCTGCAGGTAAATGATGGGGTGGCCCAGCTGGCACATCCACTGGATGAAGTGCGTGGCCTTGTTCGCGCCCGCCACGTCGATGGGGCCGTTGTTGCTGATGAAGCCCACGGCGTGGCCGCCAATGCGGCCCTGGGCGCACAGGGTGGCCATGCCGTAGCGCGCCTTGAACTCGAGCAGCTCAGACCCATCCACCAGCCGCGCGATCACCTCGCGCATGTCCACGGGCTGGCGCAGGTCGGCGGGCATCAGCGCCAGCAGGTCGTCGGCCGGCAGTGTGGGCGCAGGTGCTGCAGCGCGCGGCAGCGCGGCCCAGCCGGTCTGCGCGATCACGTCGCGCGCCATGCCGATGGCCTCGCGGTCGTCCAGCGCCAGGTATTCGCCCAGGCCCGAGACGGCGGTGTGCATCTCGGCGCCGCCCAGTTCCTCTTCGGTCGCCACCTCGCCCGTGGCGGCCATGAGCAGCGGCGGACCGGCCAGGAAGGCGCGCGAGCGGCCCTGCACCATGATGACCACGTCCGACAGCCCTGGCATGTAGGCCCCGCCCGCCGTGCCCGAGCCGTGCTGCACCGTGATGACCGGAATGCCCGCCGCCGACAGCCGCGCGAGGTTGCGGAACAGTGTGCCGCCGTGCACGAAGCCTTCGACCCGGTAGCGCATGAGGTTGGCGCCCGCACTCTCGACCAGGTGCACGAAGGGCAGGCGCTCGCGCAGCGCGATCTCCTGCACGCGCAGGATCTTTTCCAGGCCCATGGGCTGGATGGCCCCCGCCTCGATGCCGGAGTCGCTAGCCACCACCATGCAGCGCACGCCGCTGACCAATCCGATGCCGGCGATCATCCCGCCGCCGGGCACGGACTTTGCCGGGTCCTTCACATCCTGCAGGTAGCCCGCCAGGGTGCACAGCGGCAGCCAGGGCGCGCCCGCATCCAGCAGCAGCGCCACGCGCTGGCGCGGCAGCAGCTGGCCGCGTTTGTCGAACTGGGGCTGCGACCGGGCCGAGGCGGCGGCGGCACGTTCTTCCAATGCGCGCAGGGCATCGAGGCGCGCGGCCAGGGCAGCGCGGCGCTGTTGCGCATCGGGTGCGCCGGAGTGAAAGCGCGAAGCAAAGGCGGTGGTCATTCAGAGTCCTTGGACGCACTGGAAGCCTGCTCGGCAGACGCCGCAAACACGCGCGGCACCTGTGCGCGGTGAAAGCCCCCGTAGGGCTTCACGGCGGCGCGCTGCTGCGTGGCGGCATCGGGCACGCGCAGCGGCCAGCCCAGGCGCACCTGCGGCCGCGCGCCATCCACGCGCAGCGTGCTGCCGCTGATGAAGCTGGCGGCCGGGCTGAGCAGGAAGACGATGGCCGCCGACACCTCGGCCTCGTTGCCGAAGCGGCCCAGCGGCACGGTCTGCGGCATGGCGCGCAGCGTGTGCGCGGCGGCGGGAGGGTAGTTGTCCATGCCGCTCGATGCGATGTAGCCCGGCGCGACGGCATTCACGCGCACGCCGCTGCAGGCCCATTCGAGCGCGGCGGTTTCGGTGAAGCTGACCATGCCCGCGCGCGCCGCGCCGCTGTGCCCCATGCCCGGCATGGAGCCCCACATGTCGGCCACGATGTTGACTACTGAGCCGCCGTTCGACGCCATCCACTGCCGGTAGCACTCGCGCGCCACCAGGAAGCCGCCGGTGAGGTTGGTGTGCAGCACCGCCTCCCAGCCCTTGGCGCTGATGGATTCGAGCGGCGACATGAACTGCCCGCCCGCGTTGTTCACCAGTCCATCGATGCGCCCGTGCGCGGCCAGCACCTGCTGCACCAGCACCACCACCGCGTCTTCGGAGCGGATGTCGCACGCGTGCCAGGACGCTGCGCCGCCATCCGCGGCAATCTCATCGGCAACGGCCTGCAGCTTCTCTGGCTTGCGGCCCACCAGCACCACCTGCGCGCCCAGGCGGGCCAGCTCGTGCGCTGTGCAGCGGCCGATGCCCGAGCCGCCGCCCGTGACGACGACCACCTGGCCGGCGAACAGGCCCGGGGCAAACACAGACTGATAAACATTCGGAGCCGTCGGGGCCATGGTGGTCCAGCCTTTTTTGTATTTTTTTGTTTATGCGCGGATGAACAGGGCCAGGGCCTCGTCGGTCAGCGCATCGAGCGACTTGCCCTTCTTGGGCGAGAACCACTGCACGGCCCAGTTGAGCGCGCCAAAGATGAACAGCCGCGCCACGCCAGGATTTGCCTGCAGGGCGCCCTGCTGCGCGAGGGCATCGAGCGCGGGCATCCACGCGGCCTCGTAGCTGTCCTTGATGCGCGCAATGCCCTTGCGCTGCGCGGGCGTGAGCGAGCGCCATTCGTACAGCATCACCGGGATGAAGCTGCTGCGCGGGCCGAGCAGGATCTCGAAGTGGTGGCGGATCAGCGTGCGCAGCTGCGCGCGTGGCGCTGCGCCAGCAGGCAGGGCCTCCAGCGCCTGCTGCTGGCTCTGCGTGGCCATGGTCATGCCCTCGCTCATCACGGCGTAAAGCAGCGCGCTTTTGCTTTCGAAGTGGTAGAAGGGCGAGCCGCTGTGCATGCCTGCGGCGGCGGCAATATCGCGCGTGCTGGTGGCCGCGAAGCCCTGCGTGCGGAACAGTTTGGCGGCGCCGTCCATGAGCTTGCGGCGGCGGTTGCCGTCGTCGAGTTCTTCGGCGGTCTTGCGCGGGCGGCCGCGGGGGCGGCGTGGGGGGTCTTCGGTTGCCGTGGTTTCTGTGGGGATGGGGTTGGCGACGAGGGACGCTGCGGCCTTGCCACGGGGGCGGGCCGGGGTTTTCTTTTGCGGGGGGGTGATGGCGCGGGTGCGCGGCACGGGTGAGTCCATGCAGGCACGATAGCAAAACTGTTTATTTTTAGCAAGCAAGTGCTTGGTAAAAATAGGTGCTGCGATTGCGGGTTGTTTTGCTTGGCGGGATTTTGGGTGTTTTTTTGCCTTTAGCGCTTATCCATCAAGCGCTAGAAGCTATTGTTTTTATAGTATGCAGCGTGCCTGAACGAAGGGCGGAGGCCGGGGTGTGCGCCCGACGGCGCAGTAACTTTCCCTTGGGTCGCCAAGAGAAAGTCACCAAGGAGAAGGCGACCCTGCCGTCTGCGACCCCTTCGCTGCGCTACGGGGCAAACTGGGGTGCTCGGTCACGGGGTGCACCGCAGAACTCGCTGCGGGCCCCAGGCGCATCCAGAAGGGAACCCGCAGCCGGACATCCATTCGGGGCGTCTCCGCGCTCGGCCCAGCCTGCGCAGCGCGTGGCGCGTGGCGCTTGCGCCCGCGAGATGGGGCCGAGCGAAGCAAAGGCCCGTGTGGCTATTCGGCTGTTTGGATGTTTGGCGGTCCACCCCCCTGCTGGCTGCGCCTGCGGCGGGGCGGTTGCGGGGTGAGCATGGGCGTCGCAGCGCCCATGCCTCGTGCTCTGACTCGCCGTGGTTGTCCGAGCGGCGCGCCGCAGGCGCAAAGCGAGTTCCACGGCGCACCCGCAACCGCCCCGCCGCAGGTGGCCCCTTCGCACTGCGAAGGGGTCGCAGACTGGGGGTCGCCCTTTCTTTGGTGACTTTCTTTCGGCGACGCGAAAGAAAGTTACTCGCATGCCGGGCGATTCCCGGCCTCTGCCCTCAAACCAAGCATGCTTTTCAAACCAGCACGCCCTGGCTTCGATGGGCTCAGCCCGAACGGTAGGCAGAAACTCGACAACTATAAAAACGATAGCTGCTAGCGCTTGATAGAAAAGCGCTAGCAGCCAAAACGACCAAGAACCGGGGGCCCAGAGTGCGCCGAAATCCAGTCGGGGCTTTTACCAAAAGATCGTTCAGCCCGCTACGCGGTCTGCACCGCTATCGCGGCGGCCAGATTTCAGCTCTTGCTGAAATCTGGCTTTCTCTTTTCCATAAACGCCGAGAACGCTTCCCGCGCTGCCGGCTCGCGCAGCATGCGACCAAAGCTCGCGCCCTCTTCCGCCATCACCGCCAGCACCTTCCCCGTCTGCCCCCCCTTCATCAGCCGCTTGGTCTCGATCAGCGCCGACAGCGGCTTGGCCGCCAGCTTGCGCGCCTGCGCCTGCGCCACGCCATTGCACTCGGTCGGCGGCACCACGCGGTTCACCAGGCCCACCTCCAGGGCGGCCTCGGCCATGAAGGGCTCGCCCAACAGCAAGGCTTCCGCAGCGCGGTGATACCCCAGCATCTGCGGCACCAGCAGGCTCGATGCGGCCTCGGGGCACAGCCCCAGGTTCACGAAGGGCATGGAGAACGCCGCGTTGTCGCCCGCATAGACCAGGTCGCAATGGAACAGCATGGTCGTGCCGATGCCCACGGCGGGGCCACACACCGAGGCGATGATGGGCTTGGGAAAGGCCGCGATGCCGTGCAGGAAGCGGAACACGGGCGAATCCTGCGTGGCGGGCGGCTGCTTCAAAAAGTCGCCGATGTCATTGCCCGCGCTGAAGATGGCCACGTCGCCCTGGAACACCACCACGCGCACGCTGGCATCGGCAGCGGCAGCGGCCAGGGCATCGGCCATGGCGGCATACATGGTGGTGGTGATGGAGTTCTTCTTGTCCACACGGTTGAAGGTGATGGTGGCCACACCGGCTTCGGTGTGGACGAGGATGTCTTGGGTGGCGTCGGTCATGGTGGTGAAGGTTCCGGGGTCGGATGGATGAGGACGGGAGGAATGCACGGTGCAGAGCAACAGGCCGACTTCCTATTCCTTGTAGTAGACGATCTGGTGGCTCGTGGCCAGCATGGTGCCAGCCTCGTTCCACAGCTGCACGGTCTGGTCGAAGAAACCGTTGCGAAACTCCTGCCCGCGCGCCTGGCCGAGCAGGTAGCCGGAGCCCGTGGCCTGCAACTGCTCTGCCGTGGCATGGAAGTACACGGTGATGGACACCGTGCCCGCAGGCACCTGGCGCGCACGGCGCAGCCACACGCGGGGGAAGAACACGTCGGCCAGTGCCGCCAGCGAGGTGAAGTCGAGCGGGCGCGGCGGCGCGTCGCGCATCCACAGCTGCGTGAGGCTGTGGTCGCCGCTGCCGTCCCAGGTGCGCGGGATGAATCCCGCGATGGGGCGCATCTCATAGCGGCTGAGCCATTCCACCGCCCCCTTGGGCGCGACGATGGCCTTGTGCTCCGCGGGGGGAGGCACCTCGGGCATGGGCACATCGCCCACGCTCCAGGTCTCGCGGCGCACCGCCGTCACGGCCGTGGCGGTGGTGGTGACCACCGGGGCGCCGTCGGCACCAGCCTGCAGGATCGACAAGGTCCAGTGCTGGGTGGAGCGGTTGGTGCGCACGGGCGTTGCCTGCACGGTGAACGCACCGGCTGTCAGTGCGCCCGCGTAGTTGACGGTGAGCGACAACGGGTCGCCGAGCCGGTCAGGGTGCTGCAGGATGGCCTGTAGCAGCGTGGCGGCGGTGATGCCACCAAACGGGCCCACCATGTTCCAGTAGCCGGGGTGGGTTTGCCCTTCGTACTGGCCGGTCGGAGCGGACGAGGCCGTCAGTTGCAGCGCCTCGTCCAGCGGGTGGGCTGCGGAGGACGAAGAAGTGGATGAAGAGGAAGTCATGCTGCGAGTGTGCCGCGAAACGACCGCTCAGGCCGTCGTACCGGAGACTTCGCCGTGGTGCACGCCGCCACCCAGGGCGGCCAGCGCAGCCGCCGCGCGCGGCCACAGGCTCTGGCGAAACTGGTCGCGAAAGAAACCGAAGTGCCCGATGCGGCGCACCTGCAGATCGGCCGGCGTGATGCTCTCCACGCGGCGCTCGGTGTTGGCGTACAGATTCACCAGGTTGTGCGTGCCCCGCAAGGTCATCAGCTCGTCGTCGGCCATCGACAAGGCCAGCACCGGAAAACGCACTGCGCCGTAGCTCTGCGCCACGGCAGGCCCCTCGGCCCCCACGCTGTAGGCCGGGTGCAGGCACCAGCGGCGCCACTGCAGGATCACGCCCGCAGGCAGGTCGCCCACCTTCTTGAGCGTGCGCCCCGGAAAGTACCCGCACAGCCGCGTGGCCAGCGGCACCAGCACCCACCAGAAATACGGAACGATGCGCTTGAGCTGCGGCGCGTTGTCGCGCCAGTAGCCGCTGCCCGCGGCCACGCTCAGCAAGCCATCCACCTGCTCGGGCTTTTTCAACAGGCCCGGCAACTGCGCCCCCAGGCTGTGGCCCAGCAAGTACAGCGGCTGCGACGGCAGCGCGGCCTTGGCGGCTGTGATCACCGCCTCGTAGTCCTGCGCCCAGTCGAACAGATCCGCCTTCACATCGCGCATGGCGCCCTGCAACGAATCGCCATGGCCCCGGTAGTCGAACGTGGTGACCCGAAACCCTTGCTGCGCCATCCACAGCGCAAAGGCCTCGTAGAACGACTGCCGCACCCCCATCGCGCCGCCGATCACGACACTGGCGCGCGGAGCGCCCTCGGGTTGGTAGACACGCAGCGCCAATGACACTGCCCCGTTGACCTGCAAAGTTTGCTTGTCCATGTCTGTCTCCTTGGTTCGAAACCGATCTGCGCCGGCTTGAAAAGAAAACTATCGCTGAGGGCAGAACCCTGGCTTCGACAGGCTCAGCCCGAACGGTTTGAGTGGGAGCGATCAAGCCTTACCCCGCCCGTTCCCCCGCCTTCACACCCCACCCTCCAGGGCGTAGCGAGCGGGATCAGCTGCTAGGCGGACGGAGCACAGGAACCGGAACGTACTTGAAGTACGTGAGGATTCCGAGCACCGCCCAACGACGCAGATGACCCGCGCAGTAGCCAGCTAACTCACAGCGCTTCAATAATTCCAGCGGCGCCTTGGCCTGTGCCCACGCACATCGTGACCATGCCGTACTTCAGCTTGTGGCGACGCAGTGCGTGCACCACGGTGGCGGCGCGGATGGCACCGGTGGCGCCCAGCGGGTGGCCCAGCGCAATGGCACCGCCCATCGGGTTCACGTTCGCAGGATTCAGGCCCAGCGTATTGATCACCGCCAGCGACTGGGCCGCAAACGCTTCGTTCAACTCGTACCAGCCAATGTCGTCACTCTTCAAGCCCGCATAACGCAGGGCTGCAGGAATCGCCTCGATGGGGCCGATGCCCATGATCTCCGGCGGCACGCCGCGGGCGGCGTAGCTCACAAAACGCGCCAGGGGCGTGAGGCCGAATTGCTTCACGGCCTTTTCGCTGGCCACGATCAGCGCACCGGCGCCGTCGCTGGTCTGCGAGCTGTTGCCCGCCGTGACGCTGCCGCGCGCAGCGAACACGGGCTTGAGCTTGGCCAGTCCTTCGAGCGAGGTATCGGGGCGGGGGCCTTCGTCCAGGCTCACGGTGCGGCGCTTTTCCACCACTTCGCCGGTAGCGAGGTTGGGCGAACGCTCCACGACCTCGAAGGGCGTGATTTCGTCGCTGAACTCACCGGCCTTCTGCGCCTTGATGGCGCGCAGGTGCGATTCCAGCGCGAAGGCGTCCTGCGCCTCGCGGCTGATCTTCCACTGCTGCGCGACCTTCTCGGCCGTGAGGCCCATGCCGTAGGCGATGCCCACGTTCTCGTCGCGCGCGAAGATCTCGGCGTTGAACGAGGGCTTGTTGCCACCCATGGGCACGAGGCTCATGGACTCGGCGCCGCCGGCGATCAGCACATCGGCCTCGCCCACGCGGATGCGGTCGGCGGCCATCTGCAGCGCGGTGATGCCCGATGCGCAAAAGCGGTTCACGGTCACGCCGCCCACGGGGTGGTCGAACGCCAGGCCCACGGCAATGCGTGCCATGTTCATGCCCTGCTCACCCTCGGGGAAGGAGCAGCCGATGATGGCGTCCTCGATCGCTTTGGGGTCCAGCGTGGGGACCTGCAGCATGGCGCTCTTGATGGCGGCGACCAGCAGGTCATCGGGGCGGGTGTTCTTGAAATAGCCGCGGCCGGAGCGCCCGATGGGCGTGCGCGTGGCGGCAACGATGTAGGCGTCCTGGACTTGTTTTTGAGCCATGGTGTTGAAACTCCTTCAATGCTTGGCGGGGCGGCTGGAGGGAATCCAGGCCCACGTAAATACACATTCGACCGGCTCCACGCCGGCTTCGTCGGTCACGGTGACCGCGACCTGCACCTCGCCCTTGTCGCTGGCCAACATGGCGGCGCGCTGCCCGGCGGTCAGCGTGGCCACGGCCTTGAGGCCGCCGGTGGCGCGCTTCTTGAACGCCATGGACAGCTCCTTGGCCAGCGGGATGCAGTCGTCGCGCACGTTCATGCCGACCACCATGCCCGTGGCCGTTTCGGCCAGCAGGTTCATGGCGGAGGCGTGCACGCCGCCAATGTGGTTCTGCACGCGGTGCTCATTGGGCAGGCGCACTTCCACACGCTCGGGCGTGAGCGACACGAACTTCACCCCGGCCGTGCCGGTGAAAGGCACGGCCCGGCGCAAAATGATGTTCTGCACGAAGCCGCGCAGGAAGGCGGGGGCCTCGTCCAGGCGCATCAGCGAGCGCTGGAGTTTGTTGGGGGCTTGGCTCGTCATGGTGATGCCGGTCAGTTGCGAACAGGCTTGCCCGTGGAGAGCATTCCGAGAATGCGCTCGTGCGTCTTGGGCTGTGCGATCAGGTGGCAGAACACCTTGCGCTCCAGCGTGAGCAAATATTCCTCGCTCACCATCGCGCCCGCATCCACATCGCCGCCACAGACCACCTCGGCGATCATGGTGCTGACCTTGAAGTCGTAGGCGCTGATGAAGCCGCCGTCGCGCATGTTCACCAGCTGAGCCTTGATGGTGGCCAGGCCGCTGCGGCCCGCCACCGGGAACAAGCGCTTGTGGGGCGCGCGCCAGCCGCTGGCGGCCATGGACTTGGCCTCGTTGATGGCCACGAACAGCAGCTCATCCTTGTGGGGCACGATCACGTCGCTGTCCAGCAGGTAGCCGAGCTTGCGCGACTCCAGCGCGCTGGTGCCCACCTTGGCCATCGCTGCGGCGGTGAAGCCTTCGGTCAGGAAGGGCAGGATGTCCTTGCCAGTAGAGGCAGCCATGTTCTCGGCGGCGCGGCGCGCGATGTAGGTCAGGCCGCCCGCGCCGGGCACCAGGCCCACGCCGACTTCGACCAGGCCGATGTAGCTTTCCATGTGGGCCACGCGCTTGGCGGAATACACGGCCAGCTCGCAGCCGCCGCCCAGCGCCATGCCGTGGATGGCCGCGACGACAGGCACCTGCGCGTAGCGGATGCGCAACATCAGGTTCTGCAGTTCCTGCTCGATGCTTTCGACTGCATCGGCGCCGCCGACCATGAAGGCCGGCATGGTGGCTTCCAGGTCTGCACCCACGCTGAACGGGGCGTCGCCGGACCAGATGACCATGCCCTGGTACTCGGCCTCGGCCAGCTCCACGGCTTCGGTCAGGGCTTCCATCACTTCAGGGCTGATGGCGTGCATCTTGTTCTTGATGCTGGCGATGAGTACCTGGCCATCCAGCGTCCACGTGCGCAAGGCTTTGGACTCTGCAATGGTCGTGCCGGCGGTGCGCCAGTCGGGCAGGTTGGTTTCGCCCAGCAGCGATTCGGGGAAAATCTGGCGTTCGTACACGGGCAGCTGGCGGCGGGGCACGAACTTGTTCTGCGATGCGCTCCACGAGCCTTGCGCGGTGTGCACGCCACCGGCTTCGGCCACGGGGCCCTTGAAGACCCACTCGGGCAGCGGTGCCTTGCACAGCGCTTTACCCGCGTCGATGTCTTCCTTGATCATCTTCGCCACGTCGAGCCAGCCGGCTTCCTGCCACAGCTCGAAGGGGCCCTGCTTCATGCCGAAGCCCCAGCGCATGGCCTGGTCCACGTCGCGCGCGTTGTCGGCGATGGTGCCCAGGTGCACGGCGGCGTAGTGGAAGCCGTTGCGCAGGATGGCCCAGAGGAACTGGCCGGGCGCGCCTTCGGCGTTGCGCAGCAGGCGCAGGCGCTCGGCGGCGGGCTTCTTGAGCATGCGGGCATACACCTCGTCGGCCTTCTGGCCGGCGGGCACGTACTCTTCGCTGTCCAGCTCGAAGCGCATCACGTCGCGGCCGACCTTCTTGAAGAAACCGGCCTTGGCCTTCTGGCCCAGGTTGCCCAGCTCCAGCAGCTTCTTCAGCACCGCGGGCGTGCCAAAGCTTTCGTAGAACGGATCGGTCTCGATGCTCAGGTTGTCCTGCAGCGTCTTGATCACGTGGGCCATGGTGTCCAGGCCCACCACATCGGCGGTGCGGAAGGTGCCGCTGGATGCGCGGCCGAGCTTCTTGCCCGTGAGGTCGTCCACCACGTCATAGGTCAGGCCGAAGTTCTCGACCTCCTTCATGGTGGCCAGCATGCCGGCGATGCCCACGCGGTTGGCGACGAAGTTGGGGGTGTCGTGCGCGCGCACCACGCCCTTGCCCAGGCCGCTGGTGACGAAGGCTTCAAGCTGGTCGAGCACTTCAGGCTGGGTGGTGGGGGTGTTGATCAGCTCCACCAGCGTCATGTAGCGCGGTGGGTTGAAGAAGTGGATGCCACAGAAGCGGGGCTTGATGCTCTCGGGCAGCACTTCGGAGAGCTTGGTGATCGACAGGCCCGAGGTGTTGGACGCCAGGATGGCGTGCTTGGCCACGTGGGGCGCGATCTTCGTGTACAGGTCGAGCTTCCAGTCCATGCGCTCGGCAATGGCCTCGATCACGAGGTCGCATTCCTTGAGCAGGTGCATGTGCTCTTCGTAGTTGGCCTGCTGGATCAGCGCCGCGTCGTCGGCCACGCCCAGGGGCGAGGGCTTGAGCTTCTTGAGGCCTTCGACGGCCTTGGTGACGATGCCGTTCTTCGGGCCTTCCTTGGCGGGCAGGTCGAACAGCACCACGGGCACCTTCACGTTGACGAGGTGGGCGGCAATCTGCGCGCCCATCACGCCTGCGCCGAGCACGGCGACTTTCTTCACTTGAAATCGGGACATGGGTTGGTTCCTTGTTGGTGGCCTGGCGCCGCCGCGCGCCGGGCACGGCGCAGGCAGACGGGCAGGCAGGCCACGGGCGTTGGGTTTACTGGACGCGGATCCAGGTCTGCGAGCGGCCGAAGGGACCGATGGAGCCCCGCACTTCGAGCTTCTTGCCGCCGTCGATGGGGGTCATGCGCAGGGTGTAGTTGCGGCCGTTCTCGGGGTCGAGGATCTTGCCGCCTTCCCACACTTCCTTGCCCTCGGCCTTCTTGGCGCCACGGATGATCTCCAGCCCCAGGAGGGGCTTGCCCTTGCGGTCGTCCGAGCATTCGTCGCAGACATCGTCGGGCTTGGCGTCCTTGGACAGGCGCTTTTCCAGCGCCCCGTGCAGCACGCCGCCGCCGATGTCGCGGATGCGGATCTCCGCCTTGGCCTCGCCGGTCTTGTCGTCGATGTTGCGCCACAGGCCTTCAGGCGTCATCTGCGCCCAGGCCGGCAACGCACCCGCTACCAAAACAATAGCTGCTACCGCTTTGTACATAAGCGCTCCGTGGCAAAAAGGCTTGAAATCCGCACGATGCACCGATCAGGCCAGGGCCAGATCGGTGTCCATCAGCACCTTGCTGCCGGCACGGGCCGTGCGCATCAGCGTCGCCGTTTCAGGGAACAGCTTGGCGAAGTAGAAACGCGCGGTCTGCAGCTTGGCGCCGTAGAACGGGTCGGTGTTGCCGGCGGCGATCTCGCGCAGCGCGACCTGGGCCATGCGGGCGAACAGGTAGCCGAACACCAGGTGGCCGGCCACGCGCAGGTAGTCCACGGCGGCGGCGCCCACTTCGTCGGGGTTTTGCATGCCCTTGAAGCCGATTTCGGTGGTGAACTTGGTCATCTGGTCACCCAGCATCGCGACGGGGTTGATGAACTCGGCCATCTTCTCGTTCACGCCTTCTTCTTCCACCAGCTTGCCGATCAGCTTGCCCAGCTTCTTGAGCGTGGCGCCGTTGTTGCCCAGGATCTTGCGGCCCAGCAGGTCCAGCGACTGCACGGTGTTCGTGCCTTCGTAGATCATGTTGATGCGGTTGTCGCGCACGTACTGCTCCATGCCCCATTCCTTGATGAAGCCGTGGCCGCCGAAGACCTGCATGCAGGCGTTGGTGCTGATGTGGCCGTTGTCGGTGATGAAGGCCTTCACGATGGGGGTGAGCAGCGCCACCATCTCTTCGGATTCGGCACGCACCTTTTCATCGGGGTGGCTGTGCACCTTGTCCAGCAGCAGCGTGCAGAAGATCTGCAGCGCGCGACCGCCTTCGGCGTACGCCTTGGCGGTGAGCAGCATCTTGCGCACGTCGGGGTGCACGATGATGGGGTCGGCATCCTTGTCCTTGGCCTTCACGCCCGAGAGGCTGCGCATCTGGATGCGGTCCTTGGCGTAGGCCAGTGCGTTCTGGTAGGCCACTTCCGTCAGGCCCAGCGACTGGTTGCCCACGCCCAGGCGCGCGGCGTTCATCATCACGAACATGGCGGCCAGGCCCTTGTTGGGCTGGCCCACCAGGGTGCCGATGGCGCCATCGATGGCGATCTGCGCGGTGGCGTTGCCGTGGATGCCCATCTTGTGCTCCAGGCCCGTGCAGTAGATGGGGTTGCGCTCGCCCAGCGAGCCATCGGCCTTCACGTTGAACTTGGGCACGACGAACAGGCTGATGCCCTTGCTGCCCTTGGGCGCATCGGGCAGGCGGGCCAGCACCAGGTGCACGATGTTGGCGGTCATGTCGTGTTCGCCGGCGCTGATGAAGATCTTGTTGCCGGTGATCTTGTAGGTGCCGTCGGCCTGCGGTTCGGCCTTGGTGCGCAACAGGCCCAGGTCGGTGCCGCAATGGGGTTCGGTCAGGCACATGGTGCCGGTCCACTCGCCGCTGGTGAGCTTGGGCAGGTAGATCTTCTTTTGCTCGTCGGTGCCGTGGGCGTGCAGGGCTTCGTACGCGCCGTGCGACAGGCCGGGGTACATGGTCCACGCCTGGTTGGCCGAGTTCATCATCTCGTACAGGCACTGGTTCAGCACGAAGGGCAGGCCCTGGCCGCCGTAAGCGGGGTCGCACGACAGCGCCGCCCAGCCGCCTTCGACGTACTTGGCGTAGGCGTCCTTGAAGCCCGACGGGGGCTTGACTTCGTGCGTGGCCTTGTCCAGCACGCAGCCTTCGGTATCGCCGCTGATGTTGAGCGGGAAGGTCACTTCGGCGGCGAACTTGCCGGCTTCTTCCAGCACGGCATTGATGGTGTCCACATCCACCTCGGCGTGGGGCGGCATTGCCTTGAATTCATCGCTGACCTTGAGCACTTCGTGCATGACGAATTGCATGTCGCGCAGGGGCGGCGTGTAGGTAGGCATGGGTTTACTCCTTGGAGGTGGTGGTTTGGTTGGAAACTTTGCGGCGCTTGGCGGCAGCAGGGGTGGCTGGCGCGACAGCGGCCGGCGTGTCGGCGCTGTAGCGCGCCAGGATGTTGTGAAAGCCCTGCACGGCCCGGCCCATGGAGCCGGGGGTCTGCAGGAAGCGCGCTTCGTAATGCAGCGCGAGGATGAGGCCGTGGATCTCGAACAGCATCTGCTCGGCATTGGTGTCCGCGCGCAGCTCTGCGAGGCCCTTGCACTGCTCGATGGCGCGGCGCATGGCGGCGTGCCAGGTCAGCACCGAGCTGGCCAGCGCGTCGCGCACGGGGCCGGTGCGGTCGTCGAACTCGACCGCGCCGCTGATGTAGATGCAGCCCGAGTCGATTTCGATGGAGGTGCGCTTCATCCAGTTGTCGAACATGGCCGACAGGCGCGCCACGCCGCGCGGCGCGGACATCGCGGGGTAGAACACCTCCTGCTCGAAGCGGGTGTGGTATTCGCGGATGACGGAGATCTGCAGCTCTTCGCGCGAGCCGAAGTGGGCGAACACGCCCGACTTGCTCATGCCCGTGACATCGGCCAGCGCCCCGATGGACAGGCCTTCCAGCCCGATGTGCGTGGCCAGGCCCAGCGCCGCCTCGACAATGGCCGCCTTGGTTTGCTGGCCCTTTTGCAGGGCGCGGCCGGTACCGCTGCGGGCGCGCGGGATGCGGGTGACCTGGCTGGATGAAGAGGTGGCGGACATGCTGGCAAATAAAAACGAACGTTCGTTCTATTCTGCAGCAAATTCAGCGACCGGCCAAAACCCCGGGAAAAAATAGGGAGCGGCCCCCAAATCACCCGTTGCGGCGGCGCCACCGCCTGGCGGGCCCGCTCTCCAGCGTGCCGGGGCCCCGCCGGCGGCCCCGCCAGCGTGGCGGTGCTAGAGGATCAGCGCGAGGCTGGCTTCCAGGTGCTCGGAAGGCGGGCGCTTGAAACCCGAGCGTGCATAGCGCTGCAGGCGACCCACCGCAAACGCCGTGAGCACGCTGGCCGCCACCTGGGCATCGACCGTGGGCGTCGCGGAGCCCGCCGCGGCCGGGCGCAGGCACTGGCGCAGGGTGGACTCGATGCGGTCAAAGAACTGGTTCATGCGCTGCTGCAGGCGCTCGTGCTCGAACACCAGGGCGTCTCCCACCATCACCCGCACCATGCCGGGGTTGCGCTCGCCAAACTGCAGCAGCACAGCCACGATGCGCGCCGCCTGCCGCTGGCCCACGTCGGGCGGCTGGGCGGGGTCGGGCACCTCGCGGCCGGTGATCTGCTGCACGAGGGTGAACACGGACTGCTCGATGAAGTCGATCAGCCCCTCGAACATCTGCGCCTTGCTCGCGAAGTGGCGGTACAGCGCCGCCTCGCTCACCGACAGGCGCGCCGCCAGCGCGGCGGTGGTGATGCGCTCCGCGCCCGGCTGCTCCAGCATGGCCGCCAGCGCCTGCAGGATCTGCACGCGGCGCTCGCCCGGCTTGGGCCGCTTGCGCGCAGCCGGCGTTTCACCCGCGTCGTCGGTACTGGCGGGCTCTGGAAGGGGAGAAAGTTCGGACATGCAGGACAGGGGCTCTGGTAGGGCCATGCGGCCAGTGGCACCCGGCGCCCGGTTCACATGCCGGATGGGCATGCACGGGCCAGCGGCAGGCGTAAATCATGTATGGAAATGATTCTCGCACAGGCTTTTGCCCGGCCCGCGCACGGACACGCGCAAGGAGCGCGCGGGGGGCGGATCTACAGCGGAAACACCACAGCCACCAGCAGCCCGTGCCCCTGGGGGCCCGTCCCGAGCGTCAGGGAGGCGCGGTGCACGCGCGCGATCTCGTCGGCGATGGCCAGCCCCAGGCCCGTGCCCTCCCCCACCGTGCCAGGCACGCGGTAAAAGCGCTGCATGACGCGGGCGCGCTCCGCCTCGGGCACGCCCGGGCCGTCGTCCTCGACCTCCAGGTACACGCGGGGCGGCCCGGTGCGCCCCTGGCGCATGCCGCAGCGGATGGTGACAATGCCCCCCGCCGGCGTGTACTTGATGGCGTTGTCCACCAGGTTGGACAGCAGTTCGCGCAGCAGCCAGCCATGGCCGGTGACATGCACGGGCTGCACGTCGAGCCCCAGGTCCAGCCCCTTGCCGGTGGCCGGATCGAGAAAGGTCTCGAGCAGCGCCTCGCACAGGTCCTTCAGGTCCACGCGCTGCGGCGGCTGCGCATCCAGGCTGCGCGCGTCGGCGCGCGACAGGGCCAGCAGCTGGTGCGCGAGCTGTGAGGTCCGGCGCGTGGCATTGCGCAGCTTCTCGATCTGATCAACTCCTAAAACAATAGCACCTTTCGCCTGACCATCCTGCGCCAGCGGCATTTGTCGATCAAAGTCCGGCAGCGGTACCCGCGGGCCGGCGGCCTTGGCCATCATCGCCCAGGCCTCGACCTGCGCCTGCAGGCCCGCCAGCGGGGTGCGCAGCTGGTGCGCCGCGTCGGCCACGAAGCGGCGCTGCCCTTCCGCCTGCGCATTGACCAACGCGAACAGCCGGTTGAGCGAATGCACGAGCGGGCGCACCTCGGCGGGCGACGAGGCCTCGTCGATGGGGCTGAGATCGCGCGGCGAGCGGTGTTCCACCGCTTCGGCCAGATCCACCAGCGGCTTGAACGCACGCCCCACGGCCCAGTGGATGGCCAGCGCGGCGGCGGCCACGAGCACCAGGTTGGGCAGCAGCACGCGCAGCAGAAGCTGCTGCGCCCACTGCTGGCGCGGGTCCGACCCGTCGGCCAGCGCCACCACCAGCTCGCCGGCCCCCGTGCGGCCGCGCTGCACGGCCACCCGATAGGTCACGCCGCCAAATTCGACGCTGTGGAATTCGGGGGCCTGCGTGGTCGGCACGGCGCTGTGCACCCAGTCGTCCCCCAGCAGCAGGCGGCCGGAGGCGTCGCGCACGCTGTACCCGGCAAACCCGGCGTTCTGGCGCAGGAAGTCCTCGACCGGCGGCGCCAGCAGCAGCAGGGGCGGCTCGTTGTCACGGATCGCGGGTGCCAGTACCGAATCGGCCAGCGCCGGAAGCAGCCGCAGCAGGCGCTGGTCATGCCGTCCGGCGGCCTCATCGGCCGAGCGGTAGTCCAGCCACACGCCCGCGAGCGCGAGCAGGCACAAGGGCAGCACCAGCAAAAGCAGCAGCCGGTTGCGCAGGTCGGAGGTCATGGCGCGCAGGCCAAGCCGCTGGGAAGGAGGGGCCCGGTCCGGCATCGTCATGGTGGGTCTTCACCGGCGCGGGCGCTGAGCCAGACCGATTCCGCTCAGGCGGCCTGGAGTTCCAGACGGTAGCCGAACCCGCGGATCGAGCGCAGCGCCACGCCATGCGGCTCGAGCTTGCCGCGCAGGCGCGAGACGTAGACCTCCACCGCATTGGGTGTGATCTCCTTGTCCCACCCCGTCAGGGCCTGCAGGAGCTTGTCCTTGCTCGCAGGCTTGGGGGCGTTGATGAGCAGGTATTCGAGCACGGTCCATTCACGGGGACCCAGTTCGATCACCTGCTCCCCTTCGCCGGTGCGGATGCTCGCGCGGCGGCCTGCCGTGTCCAGCTCCAGCGGCCCGAAGCTGAGCACCGCCGTCGTGGCGGCCTGCGAGCGGCGCAGCAGGGCCCGCAGGCGGGCCAGCAGCTCGGGCAGCTCGAAGGGCTTGACCATGTAGTCGTCCGCCCCCAGGTCCAGCCCCTGCACGCGGTCATGCAGGGCATCGCGCGCGGTCAGGATCAGCACGGGCATGGCGGGGCTGATCATGTCGGGACGGCGCAGGCGGCGGGTGAGCTCCAGCCCATCCATGGCGGGCAGGCCGATGTCGATGATGGCCGCGTCGAAAGACTCCGTGCGCAGCACCTCTTCGGCGCGCTCCCCGCTGCCGACCCAATCCACGGCGTATCCGGCGTCGGTCAGGCCCAACTTGATGCCGCTGGCCACCATGACATCGTCTTCAACCAACAGCAGGCGCATAGCAGGCTACGAAAAGGGTCAGTGCGAGCGGATCATGGTCCCGTAGGCCTGGTCGGTCAGGATTTCGAGCAGCATGGCATGCGGCACACGGCCATCGATGATGTGCACGGCGTGCACGCCGGCCTTGGCGGCATCGAGCGCGCCCGCGATCTTGGGCAGCATGCCGCCGGAGATGGTGCCATCGGCGAACAACGCGTCGATCTCGCGGGCCGTGAGGTCGGTGAGCAGGTTGCCCGCCTTGTCCAGCACGCCGGGCGTGTTGGTCAGGAGCATGAGTTTTTCAGCTTGCAGCACCGTGGCCAGCTTGCTGGCCACCACGTCGGCGTTGATGTTGTAGCTCTCGTTGTTTTCGCCGAAGCCGATGGGGCTGATGACGGGGATGAAGGCATCGTCCTGCAGCGCCTTGACCACGCTCGGGTCGATGGCCACGATGTCCCCCACCTGGCCCACGTCGTGCTCGATGCTCGGGTTCTTGTTGTCCACCATCTTGAGCTTCTGCGCGCGGATCATGCCGCCGTCGCGGCCCGTGAGCCCCACGGCCTTGCCGCCGGCCTGGTTGATCAGGCCCACGATGTCCTGCTGCACCTCGCCGGCCAGCACCCACTCGACCACTTCCATGGTCTCGGCGTCCGTCACGCGCATGCCCTGGATGAACTCGCCCTTCTTGCCCAGGCGGTTCAGGGCCGTCTCGATCTGCGGGCCGCCGCCGTGGACCACCACGGGGTTCATCCCCACGAGCTTGAGCAGCACCACGTCTTCGGCAAAGTCGGCCTGCAGCGCGGGGTCCGTCATGGCGTTGCCACCGTATTTGATGACCATGGTCTTGCCATGGAACTTGCGGATGTAGGGCAGCGCCTGGGCCAGGATTTCAGCCTTGTCGCGCGGAGCAATCGAAAGAAGGTCGGTCATGGAGGCGGGCCATCCAGAGAAAACGGTGAGGCGCAAATTGTGCCGCATTCGCGCGGCACCCTGGGGTGGCCTGCGCAACAGCCCTCAGTGGCGCAGCCAGTGCGGCACCTTGAACCGCACGATGGCAAGGTATGCCATCACATAGCTGATGACGAACAAGCCGCAAAACGCCATCAGCAGCGGGGTATTGCTCCAGAACAGCACCGCCGGCACCACCGTGAGCAAGGTGAAGCCCCAGAGGTAGGGCGACGTGCGGTTGTTGCGCATCAGCACCCTGCGGGATTCGTCGTCGTGGAAAACGCCCCGCACGATGCGCCGGTAGATGAGCTGGTGAAAATGCAGTGCATCGGCCACGCCGGGTGACACGCCCCGCACCGTCTTGCGATAGATCGAGAAGATCGTTTCCCAGACGGGGTAGATCAGCAAAAGCATGGGGAACCAGGGCGACACGTCGGCGTTGCGCTGCACCAGCGAAATGCTGGCCAGGGCGATGACCACGCCCCAGATATACGCCCCGCCATCGCCGGCAAACAGCATTCCCCGCGGGTAGTTCCACACCAGGAATCCCCCGGTGGCGGCGGCGGTGGACACCAGCAGCGCCGCCAGGGCACGATCCCCCACCTGCAATGCCACGTGCGCCAAGGCCAGGCACACGATCAGTGCAACCATGCCCGCCAGGCCGTTGTAGCCGTCGATGATGTTGAACGCGTGGGGCAGCCCCGCAACGGCAAGGACAACGATGGCGATGCCCAGCCACGGGGCAGCGGCCAGCACGGAGTCCAGCCAGGGCCACCCCATGCGGGGCAGGGACAGGTCCAGCAAGACCACCGCCAGGGCACCGGATGCGCCCGTCAGGCTCAACCGATACCGGACAGACAGGCGCTGGGTCATGTCCTCCGCGATCCCCCCCAGAGCAGCCGGCAGCATGACCACCAGCCAGCCGCCGACCCATGCCCCCAACCTGAGGGAACCAGGATCTCCCCAATGGGACGACTGCAGCATGCCCAGGCTCCAGCTGCACCCGATACCCAACAGCAGCGCCCCTCCGCCCAGGCGGGGAATATCCCCGAGGTGAAAACGCTGTGGCATGGCGCTGCCATACACGGAAGCGTGGCTGCGCATCCACCGCACGATGAACCCTGCCGCCAACGCTGCAACGATGAATGCCACCACAGATAACCAGATCATGAGCGGCCGATGGTACCCGTACTCTGCGCGGATGCCTGTAAGAAAGCGCTAGCTGGCGCTGCCCGCGACGGCATCCCCGCGCCGTTGGCGTGAAATACGGCCGCCCACTGCAGGAAGTCGGCAGTGGCGCCTCGGCTGCCTGGACACAGGGTCAACCCAGGCCAGCGCCGGCGCAGACGGTTCACGAAAAAACCCACGCTGCAGGGTCCAGGGCCACTACCGCGCCATGCCGCGGTAAAAGCGCATCACCTTTTCCACGTATTGCTGTGTTTCGGGATACGGCGGAATCCGGCGGCCATGCTTGATCACGGCTCCTTCCCCGGCGTTGTAGGCCGCCAGTGCCAGCTCCTTGTCGCCATCGAACATGCGCAGCAGGTCCGCCAGATAGCGTGTGCCGATCTGCGCATTCACCTTGGGCTCCATGGCGGCATGTTCTCCCTCTGAAGGCGGACGGGCCACGACCCCATAGCGCTCGGCGGTCGCGGGCATCACCTGCATCAAGCCCAGGGCGCCCTTGCGCGAAACGGCCTTCACATTGAAGGCCGATTCCGCAGCGGCAACGGCGATCACGAATGCCGGATCCAGCGACTGCGCCTCCGCCGCCGCCTCCAGGTGCTGCTTGACATCGTCGTAGCCAGGAAACTGCAGTGCGGAGGTGCCGCGCTCCTTGCTCCTCATCACGGAGGCAGGAGGCACACGTTGGAGCCAGACCAGCCCCCGCGACGCGGCCGCCCCCGGCGCCACGTTGCCAATGTGGGTCACTCCATCCTTGTCCACGAACTCCCACACCTGGTCGGCCCAGGAAGAGGCAGGGAGCCCCATCAGGAAGATCACTGTAATCGCCGCCCTGCGCAGGCTTTCCACCATGTTCGATCCCCATCCGCGCCCGTCGGAGCTTCTGCGAAATTCACTCTTGCTTGTCATTTGGCACCGCGTCCCTGGTACAAGAAGCTCTTCAGCCGGACCCCGACCCGTTCAAACCAGGGGGATGGCACGGGGGCCTGTGCCGCCGGCCAGGCATCCCCACGGCGCGAGCGCAGCAGCCGAGCGGGCATTCCCGCCGCCACCATCCCCGCGGGGACATCCTGCCGCACAAGCGCACCGGCGGCCACCACCGCGCCGCGCCCGATGGTAACCCCCTCGAGCACGATGGCTCCGGCCCCTATCCAGGCGCCGTCCTCCACGACGATCTTTGCGCGGGTGATGCGGTTGCGCGCGATGACCGCATCCCCTTCGTCTATGGCGTGGCCGGCCGACAGCAACTTGACGTGGGGGCCGATCAAAACGTCCTCGCCAATCTCCAGGCCCCCTTCGCCAGACAGATAGCCGCCCACGTTGACAATGGTGCGGGCGCCGATGCGGATTCCCACGCAAGGGTCCGCGACCACATCCCCCAGCACCAGCCTTGTCTGCGCGTAGATGCTGACCCCATCCGACAGGCACAGCACGCCAGGGCGCTGCCCAAACCGCATGACGGAAACGGACGGATCGATCCGGCAATCCGCACCGATGCTGTCCACGCCGTCATGCGATGCCGTGAAATCAGGAACCCCGAGCAACATGTCCGTTCCGCAATCCGTCACGCGCCGCCCGCGCGGCCCAGGAGTCTGCGCTGCAGCCGCAGCCATGGGCCTGCAGGAGGAGGAGGTTCGGGCTGGGGCTGCGCTTGCAGCGCGGAGAGTTCGGCCTCCACCGCGGTCTTTTCCGTCCGCAGCAGCTCCACGTCGGCGCGCAGATCCTTGATCTCCAGCTGCATCTTCGCGATGATTTCCTTGGCTTCCGAAAAGGCTTTCTGGTGCTCCAGCAACGATGCGCGCTCACGCTGGTGCACCACCGTGAGGGCCTGCAACTCGTCGCGCAGCCTGTCCGCTGTGCCACGTGCCTCGGCCAACTCCCAGGCGGAAGCGTCAATGGAGGGCGTGACCACCACCATCCACTGGTACACATCGAAATCCTGCCACCCCGCCAGCAAGGCCTGGCGCTGCTCGCCAGGCAGGGCGCTCCAGTACCAGGCGAATTCGCTGCATTCGACAGGCACCCTGTTGGCCTCCCAGATCCGGGGAGCCCACCCGCAGTCCAGCAGTACCTTTTCAATGCTGCGCTTGGTAAAGAACCGGACATGGGTCCTGTCCAGCTGGCCCTTGTCCGAGTAGTCGAAGATGCCATTGCGCATCGCCGCCAGCACCCCGGCATAGGCAATGTTCGGGACGGAGATCAGCAGGCGGCCCATGGGGGCCACAAATTCACTCAACCGCTGCAGCACGTCCTCCGGTTTTCTGAGGTGCTCCAGCACATCGCAGGCCATCACCGCATCAAACCGCCTTCCCGCGATCGCATCCAGCCAGTCCGTGCCATCCAGATTTCCGGGAATGACCTCCACGCCCAGCGTCTTGAGCACTTCCAATGCCTCGGGGTCGTTTTCAACCACCGTGACGCGATGGCCCCGCGCCAGCAGGACGCGGGTCATGGCGCCGGGCCCGGGCCCCAGCTCCAGCACCGAGCCTCCGTCGGACGGAATACGGCGCAGCAACCGGGCCGCCCACTCCTCGCCGTCCGGGTCGAATGCGTAGTCGTATCGCTCAATATTGGTCATGCGTTGCCTCCGATGCGGACGGTGTCCACATCTGCTCCCACTGCCCCCAGTGCCACCAAGCCCATGGACGCTCCCGTACATCCTGCTCCAACCGTTGAATCACCGCATCAATGGCCTGGCGTGGATTCTCTGGCAAAGTCTCCACCACCACCCGAAGCCGATCAGGTCGCTCCGAATATGTCACCGCGTGCAACAAAGGGACCTTGGCTGATTCCGCAAGGCGCTCGATCCCTGTAGGCAGGTGCAACTGTCCTCCGAGGAAAGGGTGGCTGCGCAATCGGGTGAACCCTGGAGCCCATGCATCCGCAAGAATTCCCCACGCCTGCCCCGCCCTCAAGCTCTCATACACCGGGCGCATTCCCTCGGTGGAGGTCCGCCACTGGCCCCGGGCGATCTGCGTGAATGAACGCACCTTCCGAATCAGAAAGTCACGCTGGACAACTCCCAGACCAGGATTTTCGAGAATCGGCATGGTCAGCGTGTTCAGCGACAGCCCTCTCAGAGCCAAAGCGACTGCCGATGTCAGCAAACGGTCGAAATGATTCAATACCAGAATAAAGCCTTGCTTTCTTCTAATCAGGGCGTCCACATGCTCCCATCCCGTGACCTCAATGGCAGGACCATTGGGCTGTCCCAAACGGTGCAGCGCGGACGCATCCATGATTTCCTGAGCCAGCATCGCCAAATGCGCACGCGCCCACTGACGATGAGCCACCGCCGTGGATTCAGGGAATACCTGCTCAAAACGCGCCACTAGAAATTGCTCTGTCAGGCGACGTGCCGAAGAAGGGTCGCGCCCGATGACCGAGGCAAGGTGCCACGGAAGGGTGGTGGGCATTCTGCTCAGAGCAGGGAACGCAAACCGCAGGCGCCACTCATTGATCATTCGCTCGGCAGCCATTCGTGATCCAGCCACACAAGACCCACTTCGCGATTCTTCTGATTCAACACCGTGAACGGCTGAATCAGCTCGGCCATGTCCAACACCTGAAGGCCCGTATCGTCCAAGGTGTAGACATTCCAGAGATACTCGCCAGAGAGCAAGGGCAGACGAGGAAATCGGACACGCAACCGATGCGTTCCTGCTCCGCACAGAGGGCGCGGAGGATTGTGAAACTGCGTGCTGGTTCCAAACACGTTGTCCTTGTCCGGCCGGACTATGGAGAAGCCTATGTGAAATTTGGCATCGCAATAGGATTCAACCTGTATTTCTACCGTCAGGTCCTGGAACGAGTCGACTTGCGCCGGATTGGTACCATCGCTTGTTTCCGTAATCAGGTGTGTGATTTTGACAAGCGGGGCCGTGGTGATTTCCACCGCGGGCGCGGGAGACGCGGCATTCGGGGGAGCATCGGCCACTGCATCCGTCCGCAAATGGGCGTACCGGCGCCGCTCGTGGGCTTCATAGGCAGTCACTACACCCTCGGTGGCACCGATGGCCTGTATGCGGCCACCGTGAATCCACGCCGCCCGCTGGCACAGGCTGCGCACCTGGTACAGGTTGTGGGAACAGAAAAGCACGGTGGCGCCACGCTCGCGCAGCTCCAGGATGCGGTTCAGGCTCTTCTTCTGAAAATGCAGATCCCCCACCGACAAGGCCTCGTCCACGATCAGCACATCGGGATCGATGGCCGTCGCTGCGGCAAATGCAAGCCGCATGAACATGCCTGAAGAGTAGGTCTTCACCGGCCGTTCGAGTGTCTCCCCGGTCAACTCGGAGAACGCGGTGGCCCGGATGATGAAATCCTCCATGGCACCGCCTTCCAGGCCATGCAGGGCGGCCATGAAGCGGATATTGTCGTAGCCCGACTCCTCCGGGTGGAATCCGGCACCCAGTTCCAGCAGCGCGGCAACACGGCCTTCCTGCGACACCTGGCCATGGGTAGGCCGAATGGTGCCGGCGGCAATCTTCAGCAAGGTGCTCTTGCCCGCGCCGTTTTCACCGATCAGCCCAAACGTTTCTCCTGCCTGGACTTCAAAGTCCACGCCGGTCAGCGCCACGTGCACGCGGTGGCGCTGCCTGCGGGTCACCCACTCCCACAGCCTGTCCTGGGGGCGGCCGTACACCATGTAGGTTTTTTCTATGCCCTCAAAGCGTATGGTCATGGCGTTACAAGGCCTCGCCCAATGCCGACTTCATGGAACGGAAAAACCACCATCCGCCCCCCGCCAGCAGCACGACCCAGACAGCCAGGGCCACCGGAGTTCCCGGCGGGACAGGCATGTGCAGCACCGTGCTTTGCACCATCAGCACCAGGCATGCCAAGGGATTGAAGAGGAACCAGCCATGGAACTTCTCGGGCACCTGGGACAGCGGGTAAACAATGGGCGTCACATAGAACCAAAGTTGCAACGCGAAAGCCACCATCGAACCCACATCACGCCAGAGAAAGTGGGCCATGCTCAACAACAGGGTAAGGCCAAAGGTCAGGGCAATCTGTGCCAGCACCAGCACAGGCAGCCACGCCATCGATGCGTAGGGCCCCACACCCTGCGCCACGGACAGCACCAGCAGCAATCCATAGCCGATCCCGAGAACCAGCAGGCTCCCGCCCACCGATACCGCGGGCAGGATTTCGGCCGGCATGGGCTGCTTGCGCAGAAAATCCTCATAGGCGGCCAGGCTTCCCACGCCCCGTCCAATCGCATCGGTGAAGGGGAGCCAAACGGCCAGCCCGGCGAGCAAGTGCAGCAGGTAGCCGTTGCCCACGTCCAGTCCCGGAACGCGCACGGCAAGAACCAGCCCGAACAGGACGTAGAAGATGGCCAGGGTGGCAAGGGGTTGGACGAACGCCCACGCAAAGCCCAGTACCGAGCCCGCATAGCGGGTCTTGAACTCGCGCATCATCCAATACCGCCACAGCACCCACAACTGGCGCGGATTGCGTGGCGCGGCCGAAGACACGGCGGAGGAAGGAGATACAGGACGCGTCATGCCACCGTCCGCAGCCATTCGACCGACTTGGACACCCCTTCATCGAAAGCCATGGCCGGCTTCCAGTGCAGTTCTTCCTGGGCGCGCTGAATGTCCAGCACATTGACGGGCGGATCAAACGGGCGTGCCGGAAATACACGCCGTTCCACAGGGTGCCCGATCAATTGTTCCAGCGTGCGCACGATGTCATTGACACTGTGCCCCGCGCCGCCACCAATGTTGAAGACCCGGGTCTCCCCCTCATGGCGCGAGGCGGCCACGAAAGCCCGCCCCACATCGGCGGCATAGACAAAGTCGCGCACCACGGAACCATCCCCCCATACATCCACAGGCAGGGCCTTGAGCGCGCGGTGCGCAAAAACAGCGATCACCCCCTGGACGCCGTGGGGCTGTTGCCATTCCCCATACGGATTGCTCAAACGCAGTATCCGGCACGGCAGGCCGTGTTGCGCCTCCTCGATGCGCAAATGGTGCTCGATCGCCAGCTTGGTGGCCCCATAGGCACCCATGGGCATGGTGGGGTGTGTCTCTGCCAGAGGTACCGACTGCGGCCGGCCATAGACGGCGCCTCCCGAGGATGCGAACAGCAACCTGGGACGTGCAGTCTTCTGACGCAGCGCCTGCAGCAGGCGCAAGGTGCCCACCAGATTGGTCTGCACGTCCTGGATCGGATCTTGACTGGCCGTGGCTGGCACCGTGGAGGAAGCAAGGTGAACGATGACGTCCGCCCCTCCCACCGCATCCCACCAGGAGGGCAAGTCAAAACAGTCCGCCTGCACCGCGCCAGTCAACCAGGGGGCGCTGCCCGGCGCGGGCAATGCGCGGTCGACCGACCACACCTGTGCTCCTTCGGCCGCCATGGCCCGGCCAATGTGGCGCCCCAGGAAACCCGCTCCTCCGAGAATCGCGCAACGCATCAGGATTCGCCCCGCGGATTCTGGGCCCGGGCGTGCAACAGGGCCGACTCGAAGTCCTTCGCCACCATGTCCCAGGTCTGCGCCCGGGCAAACACTTCGGCGCGCTCGCTCAGGGCATGGCGCCGCGCATCGTCCTGCAGCAGCGCGCAAACCGCATTGGTCAAGCCCTCCGGAGAAGAATCGGCGAGCATGGCCACGTCGTCGTTGAGCAGCCATTCCACATTGGGACCCCGGTTGGACACCACGGCGCAGCCGGAGGCCATCAGCTCCAGGGGCAGCAACGAGGCATTCGTCAGCGAGAGCACCAGCGCCACGTCGCACTGGCTGTACAGATCGGGCAAGTCATCCAGCGCCACGGTGCCGCAGGCAAGGTGGGGGAACGGGATATGGTAGCCGGCGGTGTCCCAGCCTGCGAGCACGAACTGCGTGTCGGGCATGCGCTCCCACACGGCATTCAGCACCAGCAGGCCGATTTCAAATGCCCGCCGGGGCGTGGGGGGACGCGCATAGAAGAAAACCCGGCGTATCTCGGGCTCCCTGCGCGGCAGGCGCCGGTAGCGCTCCAGTTCCACGCCGAAACCCACAGGATGTGTGACCATCCCATACTCCTGCGCCAGCTTGGTGGCCAGCCAACCCCCTGCCGTGATGCCGAAGAAACCGAAGTGGTAGGTATTCTGCGCCAGCACCGACTCGGACCCCACCGGGTAGAAATGCGGCTCGTAATCCTGCACAAAATACAGCTTGTGCGTGGCACCGGTGAATGCGCGGACCGCGTACGCCGTGTCCCAGCCTGTGGCAACCGCAAATTCGCATGGCGGCAAGTTCTCCAGCCCCAGAAGCACCTGCGCCTGCAGGGGAAAGAAGTGCTCGCGAATGGCATCGCGGGCCTCTTGCGCATCCTGGTGCATGACGGGCGCACCGATCACGATGCTGGACGTGTATCCCATCTGCTCCAGATGCCAGATGGTGCGGAAAATATTCAGATGACCGCCGGAGCCGAGATTGAAGTCCGGGATGAACCACAGCAGCGCCCCCTTTGCGGGCTCGCCCGGCTGGGCCGGTAGGACATAGGGCAACGCAAAGCCGTAGTGCCGAAAGACATCGACATACCGCCCAGGCCCCTGGCGCAGGCGGCGCACCACGGCCCGCAAGGCGGCGAACACCCCTTCCTTGCGCGCCATCTCCTTCACGCGCCAGAGCTTCTTTGACAGGTTCAACGCCATGGTCAGGCCGCTCCCGCGCGCTGCAATTGCTCATCGCGCGACACCGAGCGCAATAGCCATGCCGGCAAGCGGTCGTGCCGGGTGCCCAGGTACTGCCCTGCGACCCGCGCCATTTCGACAAGGCTCATGTAGCCCGCGTTCTTGAAGAGCCGCCAGCCGCGCAATCCGCCGCTGCGCAGCCAGCCTAGATCACGCTTTGCAAGGTGCACGCCGGATTTCAAGGCCTGTACCAGGCTGTCCTGAATGCGGTAGCCAAAATAGAGGTTGAAGGAGCGCGCTTCGTCAAAATTGCGCTGCAGAGTCTCCCAGACACCAAAGTCGTGTGAGTGGTACACCATGGCCTCAGGCGCGTAGGCCTTGCCGTAGCCCGCCTCAATCGCCCGCAAGGCCCAGGTCTGGTCCTCTGCAAAAGCCACGTCCGGCAGCGGAAGTCGCTCCCACACCGACCGGCGGATACAAGAATTGTTGCTGGAGAAAAAATGCAGCCACTGGCGATAGCCCGGATCGACCGCAAAACGGTTCTTGTCCTCCAGGCGAACCACCGAGAGTTTGTCCCCAAATCCCGCGAAGTGCAGGCTCAGTTCGCAGTGCGTGACATGCCTAGCATGGGGATGTGCTCTGTGGGGGCCAAACGCCCCAGCCACGGACTCTTCTGTGCTGCATGCCTCCACCATATGACGCAGCCAATGCGCACTCGCAGGTTTGGCGTCCTGGGTCAGAAAAACTAGGAATTCCCCCTTGGCCAGAGACGCAAGAAAATTCCGCGTGCGGCCATGACCGAACTCTTCCGAGGCAATGACCTCACAGCGGACGCCGCGATCTCGCACCAACTCAACCGACCCATCCCTAGAGCCAGAGTCCACCACAATGATCTCAAAGGGCCACGGGGCCTGCTGCTTGAGAATAGTATCGAGCACTTCGCCGAGCAATGGACCGCCGTTTTTGACAGGAATTAATACGGAAGCACGGACGTCGGTCATTCATTAGTGCCTGCGGAGGCAGTCGCTCAAAGGGAAGTCTTGGCCAGCACGAACGCTACAACGCGCTTGGCAGGGCAGACGGGACTGACCGCTGCGTTCTGGATAACTCACCATTGTACTGGCCGCGCCGGGCGAAGCAATATACGCTTGTAACGACCGCCCCCGAAAGGCTCACCGCTTGGATTCGGATTTGTCAAACACGCTGCTGATACCCGCCGCATCCATCACCATTCCATACTTGGACAGCAGATCTTCCTCCAGTTTCTTGTTGCCGGTTTGGCGGCAGTAGCTCACCGCCCTCGCAGAAGCGGAAACGGCCACTTCATCCCAAGACAACTGACGACCTTCACGCTTTTCGCTGATGGAGAACAAGTAAACAAAATCCCCTTCGCGCACTGGGCCTACCATATCGCCCGCTCTGCTCGTCGCCAGGGCACGCACGATGGTGTTCTCCTCTGCAAGAATCACCCACCCCACATCTCCCTGTGGATCCAGGCGATAGATGGTATCAGCCCGCTTCACGACGCCGTCGAATGTTTGAGCTCCGGAGGCAATGGCCTGGGCCTGCGCCATGAGCCACTCCATGGCATTCTGCGAATCCACAGCTTCGGCAATGGGCAGCATCACACGATTCACACGCGCCATAGGCGGCACAAGAAACGCCTTCGGATTTTCGTCATAGAACTTGCGCACCGCTGCGCCGTCCGCCGGAGGACTGCAGACCGGGGCCAGTTTTTTGAAAATGGCGAAAGCGTAAGCATCGTCGAACCGGCCGGACTCCTGGCCAGACAACCGCGGCTCTCCGAGGCGCTCCCCTTCCAGAACGAGGACCCGTGTAAGGGCCATCTCGCGCACGATCCTCTCAATGCCCCATTTGTTCCGGGCACTGCTGCGCAAATCCACACGGCGATCCAGGTACTGCGCCATATCGGATGCGGTAATGACTTCGCCACCCGCAAATTTCGCCAGATTCGCAGCACACGCCGCCACCCCTCCCAACAACCCCGTCAACGACAACAGCGATACACCCAGGATGCGGCGGTAACTTTCAAAACGATTGCTCATCTTCTTTACAACTCCATCAACGCGCACGCTGCTGACGCGCACGCTCCACTTTAGCGCCTTCCCACAACGGGCCGTACACCACATCAATCACATCTCCCGCAGAGTTGAACGCGACTACATCGCGTTCACCATCCTTGTCGACATCAAGTATCTGCAGCCGAGTGGCAAAGCCACTCACCTTGTGCCAGCGCGTTTCCAGGACGTCGCCCTTCACGTCCAAGCGCTGCAGGTAGAGTTCGCCATCCTCCCCCCAGATGACCAGGTCATCCTCCAGCGGCGCCGTTGACACACTGCCAGTCAGAGGGGATTGAATCCATTGGAGTTCCCCTGTTTCCATGTGAACCCTGGCATTGCGCGCCCCTGTTTCGAGAGAAACAAACACCCAATTGCCGGACGGAGACGGCGCGGCATTGCGAGAAACGGCGGGGAAGGAAGCCAAAACAACCGGAGTCGACAGCACACTCGACTCAGGCACAGCAACAAGGCGTTTATCGTCTAGACAGGCCACCGCAATCGCCGCCCCATTGATGCCAGGAGCCTTGTTCAACTTGACAGGGTGCCATGGTGCCTCACACCAGTGGATTTTCTTCACGGTGGGCTCCCGCTGATCCTCCACCGCCCAGTCCATGACCCAAGCGACTTCCTTTCCGCTATAGGGAGTCACCAGCAGCGTATACCTGCCCCGCGCCGCCTTGGCAACCATCACGTCACGGGGCGCAAACCCGACCGGAATCTGCTGGAGGCGCTCGAGCTTTGCTCCTTTGACACGAAATACGTCCAAACTGGCAGTCGCTTCTACCGCCGCGACCAAGAGATCATCGGACAGCCACACAGCCGAATCGGGATGGTAAGCAACAGACAGGCGGTCAAGCTGCGTGGACTTCCGTCCGTCAATCTTGTGCAGCGCCACCATGCCGTTCTCATGCTCTACTGCCACTAGCAGACAGTTGCTGGCGCCGCAACGCACCTCTCCGCCCCAAGCCACAGGAACTGGCACCACAATCTGCTGTGGCCCAGATGTGACCGAACCTTCAACCTCGCCCGCAGCGTCTTGCAAGGGTTGCATTTGACAACCAGCCACAAAGCAGGCCACCGTAATCGCCATCGCCCAGGAAGGCACAGATCGAAACCTCAAAGCCATATTCAACCCCTGAAATGCAAAAAAAGATAGCGCCTTGCGGCGCTATCTTTACTGTCCTTCAAGGTTGTTACCTACAAGTGCAACAACCATTAGACCGCACTCAACAAGCAGACACCAAAAGGTGCCTGCCATGCCAAGCGTGTATTAAGGAGCGATGGTGGTGTGTGCGCCCAGCAGGGTCTGCACAGCGCCAAAGGCAGCCGAGCTGATCTGCGAGTAGGTGAACACGGAGCCCGTAGACTTAGCTGCCAGGGCATCGCCAGTCGCGCCACCCAGAGCTGCGTAGTCGCCAGGCACAGTGTTTGGCGTCCACTCGATGAAGCCATCGGTGAAGGTTGCAGGCAAGCCGGCGATGGATTCAGGATCGAACCAGTCCAGTTCAGCCTTCTTCAGAGCGAAATTAACCGACTTACGGTTTTGCTTGTCATCATAGATGTTGACAGTGTGGGTACCGCGATGGTCACCTGTGGACCAGACCACAACAGCGGTATCCAGGCCGCCAGGAGCTTGGTCAATTGCGTAGCGCATGCTGAACGTAGGCGCAACGGAACCAAAGGTCTGTGCAGCACCAGCTACAGCTTCCAAGCTGGTGGGACCCATCTTGGTGATATCAACACCGCTAGTAACAAGCAGAGGGCCATCGATCACTGGAACGAAAGCCACGTCCTTGCTGATTGCGTTTGCCTGGAAAGCATTGGCAGACAGGGACACATCACCAGCCGTAGCCAACACAGCCGCGCCAGCGCAAGCGGTCTGAGCAGCACCACCAACGGTGGATGCACCTGCGGCGAACACCAGGTAACCACGAACATTGTTCAGACCACCACCCGATTGCTCAGACCAGATGAAGGACTGATAGTCCTTGCTGGTCATGGTGAAGCAACCGTCGGTCACGTGCTGAGAGTTTTGGTCGAAGAACGTCCAGTACACGGCACGGGTACCAGCGGATTGGTTGATCAGGCCAACAGCGGTCGTGTCGGAAGAGCCGTTGTGGATCACGTTAGGAACCACAAAGCCATTGCTGTACGTACCCACGGTGTACGCCTGCGCCACACCAGCACTCAGCGCAGCGGCTGCAACGGCTGCCATTGCAAATTTTTTCATCTTCTCAGTCCTTAGATAATTGAAGGAAGCTTTCCCACCCTGTGCGGGATCTGCAACCCATCCGTACTCCGTTTGGGTTGATGCAATCTTATACTGATACCTTTAATTTTTTCAACCTATTTCCGCCAGAAACTCGTTACCCGCTTGTTTGTTGCACCCAAACAACGACACTTCTAGTTTTGCTCTTTGGTGAACATCACGCTGCGGCGCAGTACGTGGTGCCAGACGCCGTCGATGCGTCGCCACTCGTCTTCAGCCGTCGCTTCCTTGCTCTTGATCCGCAGCATTGGCAGCGAGTAGCGCATCCAGATATTCACCAAGGCGCGATCCCCTTCGATACTGCGGACACCCCGCACCTCCACGGCGTCGTAGCCAATGCCACCCCGCTTGAGGTATTCCTCCAGCGTGGCCTTGGGATCCTTGGATACCTCCTCATAGGGCCAGGCCGCCAGATTGTCGTTGGCGCGCAGCAATGCCCAATAAGCGTGCGCGCGCTTGAGCAATGCGGCCTTGTCATCTTCGGGCGACACAGCGCCCCCCCCCGTGGTGGCACAGCCTGCAAGTACCATTAGGGCTGCAGAAGTGGCAACGCACGTGAACAAATGGCGACGAGTGAAAGACTCTGTCATGTAAAGACTCTCCTGTGGGATATGGATTCGACGCAGCGGGTACAGCCGCAGCAGCACCCGTCCGGCGACTCAGCGCCAGGGCTGAAGCGGCACGTCCGCAGGGCGGATATTGAAAGGCTGTGCCTGCAAGGACAGCGAACGCATGCGCTCGCGCATCTCAGCGCTGGCCGAACGCAATTGGTCGTCATCCTCCAGGGCACGCGGCGTCATCAGCACCAGCAATTCGGTGCGATTGCGCTTGTTGGACGTGGTGGAGAACAATGAGCCCAACACCGGGATATCCGCCAGGCCTGGAATACCGCTGCGACTTCCGCTGTCGTTTTCACGAATAAGCCCACCCAGCACGATAGGCTCACCCGAACGCACGGCAACGCGCGTCTGAATCTGGCGGGTCTGGAACACCCGTTGAGTCGTCGCGATGTCTTGCTCACCAACGTCTGTGACCTGCTGGGAGATATCCATGCTGATCAATCCCCCCGCATTGACAGAAGGCGTCACTGAAAGCATCACCCCCGTGTCCTTGTAGGTGATGGATTCGGTCACCAAATTGCCTGTCGTGACCGCGGTAGAACTCTTGATAGGCTGCTGCTGGCCCACTTGGATGGTGGCGTTGTGGTTATTCAGTACCAGCACCGAGGGGCTGGACAGCAAGCGCACCTGCGACTTTTCGGCGAGTGCGTTAAGCGTGGCGCGCACCAGATTGGCCTTGCTCAAGTTCACGATGCTGTACGAAAAACCCGGTTGCTTTGGCCCTATGCCCCCGCTCGTGTTCATGTTCAGCGACGCCTGCCCTTCACGGCCGCCACTGAGGCCATTCTGCAGATACCACTCAACGCCGTATTCCAGATTTCCCGTTAGGCTCACTTCCACGATGCTGGCCTCAATCAGCACTTGCATCGGCGCCTTGTCAAGCTCCCGCAACGCCTGCTCAATGCGGCGGTACTCGGTTCGTGGGGCGCGGATCAGGAGGGCATTGCGTTTTTCGTCAGCTACAACCCGCACATTGCCATCCAACTGGCTGGTCGAAGTGAGCGATGTGTTGTTGGGAGATGTTGTTCTATTCCCGCCGGCACCGAGGGCTCCCCCCAGGGAACCGCTGCCCATGCCGCCCGTGCTGCCCGTGTTGCCAAAGGGGCTGGAACTGCTGCTTGAAAGACCGGAGCCAGCACCAAATCCCCCCCCACCCAGACCCGCGCCCTGGGAAAACTGCGTGGGAGCAGAGCCCGATGCCACACCGCCGGATCTGCCTTGCCCGGATTGCCCCCCACCGAACAGGCCATTGAGCATTTCAGCCAGTTGCAAAGCCGAGCCGTTTTGCACCGGATAGACAAACAGACTGGCCTCCAACGTATCGGTCGGGCGATCCAGGCGCCGAATCCAGGTTTCCACCTGGGCCAGCAGGTGGCTTCGCGGAGTGACCACGACCAGGGCATTGAGACGTTCAACCGGGAACACCCGAATGAGCCCGCCCAAGGGAGTGGCCACCTGCGCGGATGCTCCGCCACCTCCAGCGCTCGCTCCGCCACCCGCATTTGGCAATCCACCCACTCCCGCTGGTGCTGGTGCCGCGCCTCCTGGTGGCGCCGCACCGGTGCCGCTGTCCGCACCCAACATCGCCTGCAGCGCATCACGCACTACGTTGACGTTGGCATTCTCCAGCACGAACACTCCCAGCGACATTCCGGAAAGGAAATCCACGTCAAAGGCTTCGACCATCTCCAGCCAGCCACCCAACTGGGCCTTGCTTCCTTGCAGCACCAGCAGGTTGCGCATGGCATCCACGTAGACGATGGCTTCGCGCGGTGCGATGGGCGCCAGTATCTTGGCCATTTCGGCCGCAGCGATGTGGTTCAACGGAACGATGACGGTCCCGGCCCCCGACAAATCCTTGAAACGCGACGCGCCCACTACCGGGCGAGCTCCCAAGGTGACGGTGCGCTTGGTAACGTGGTAAACGCCTGCGTTGTCGCGGACGATCGCCAGGTCATGGGGAAGGAGCACAGCGTCCAGCACGTCCAGGACTTGGCTGCGCAGCAGCGGCTGGCGGGTATGCAGGCTCACCACCGTTTCGCCGCCGGCGTCAATGGTGTAGTTGAGCTTGAGCAAGTCACCCAGCAACGCCACCGCCAGATTGCTGACCGTGACATTCTCGAAGTTGAGTGCGACCTTGTCTCCTTTGGCGAGGACGGGGTCTACTTGCGGCGCAACGTCACGCTTGAAGAACTGGTCATTTCCAGGAAAAAGGCGGGTGCTGGAAGGCGCACTCTTTTGCTCCGGGACCTTGGCCCCCTTCGCAGCCTCCGCAGTATTGGGTGCCACAGGGGCAATTGGCACAGGCGCAGCCGCCTTAGGCGACGGGCTTGCAGCAACATCGGATGATGCCGCCACCGTTTGCTCGGGCGAAGGAGCCGCGGCAGGCCCGCCCTGTGTGCTGGCGCAACCCGCAGCCAGCAACGCCAGCAAAAGGATGGATGGCCGAATGTTCATAGAGATATAGCTCCAATATGGGGGTATGCCGCAGTGGCTTACTGATTTATGGTGGGCCTGCGCAGGCGATCGCCAATAGGACCGGCTTTGGGCGCCGCAGCGCTTCCTGCTTCCAGCGGGCGTTCTACGCGTTGATCGTCCGCAGATAGAAACACCGCGTTGCGGCCGTCAAATGACTCTATCCGCCACGGTTTTGTTTCCCCGGTAATCTTGAGTGTGGTGCCATCCGCACGCTGAAGGATAGCTACACGCTGCAGGCCGGATTCCAGTACGGCCGTAAGGCGTGACTGCGTCAATTCCGTAACCAAGCTGGTCTTCTTTTCATCCACAACCACCGGGCGCCGAGACGTCCAGAACAATGGACGCTCTACGGCCTGCTTAGCGCGGACGCTTATTGGCTCGGGCATGGGTTCGACCTTGGGGAGGTCAGGCTTGCGCGGCGGCGGTGGACTCCATCGATCTTTTTCGTTATGCCACCAGTAAGCACTGGCCGCCAATGCGGCAACCGCCAGTACCGGGCCAAGATGCCAAGGTTTGATCATGGCTTGACCTTTTCTGGTGCCAAGGGAGCCTCCAATTGCAGCGTCAGACGGGCAGTCTGGGGACCGGGCCCGGAGCTCCCCCCCTCGCGCATGATGTTGGCAGTGCGCACCCAGAACGGCGCACGTTGCGTTTGCAAGCTTTCCATGAAATTCACAAGTTTGGCCCATTCGCCACTGACGGTGGCCGTCAGGCGGATGCGCGCCAGCTTGCCCTCCCCCCCTGGCTCCAACGCAACCTGGGAGGAAACCAGCGTACTCCCAGAGGCCATGATCAACTGGCGGATCTTCTGCTGGATATCGTTCTGCGCAGCCTCACCAGCGGGGTGAAGCAAAGGGGCAACGGTATTGCTCGCGGAGCTGAGCAGCGTCTCGATTTCAGAGCCCGCGTTGACCACGCCCTCCAGCCGCTCGCTGCGAGGCTCCAACTGATGCAGCGCACCTTCGTAGCGTACCCAGAGTGCTCTATAGACCAATGCAGCACATGCCAGCGCACCAATGCACAGCACTAGCAGCAAAACGATCGAATGACGCCGCCAAACATTCATCTTCATGGCTTTGCCCCTTCACCTCGCCAGCGCAATTCGATCGTGAAGCGCTCCTTGTTCAACGCGCCATCGCGCACGTTCGCAGCAGTTGCCCGCACATCGGCAAATCCCGGTTGCCGTCCGAGGTGCCCAATGAGTTCGGTGGCATTGGCAGTCAGGCCAGTGATCTTTATCTCGGATCCATTGACTTCGAGACGATCGAGCCAGGTGTCGGCCGGGATCGCAGATGAGAGCCCGTCAATCACGCTGGCCAGAGGCATGTCGATGGCGATGCTCTTGCGCAACTCTTCCGCCATTCCAGCCTGACTGCGCAGTTCATCCATCTTCTGGCGCAGAGGAGCCGCCTTGGGCTCAAGCATGCCGACATGCTGCACAGCGCGGACCACCGCCTGCCGTTTTAGTACGAGTGGCATCAATGCGGGCAGCGACAAAGCGACCAGCAACAGCAACAAAAATGCTGCGGCGGCTCCATCTATCCAGTGCTGGCGGCTGCTCTGCTTTTGCCATGCCGCACCATGGACAGGGAGAGCGCGCCCTTGGCGGACCATGTACACCGGTGCATTCCCCGCAAATCCGTGCTGCGCCAGTTGCTGCTCCAGGGAGCTGCGCCGGCACATACCCCACTCGACCACCCATCCGCCCTGGGCCTTCGGCTCAGCACGCCAGGCAGCCACGATTTGCTCTGGAGGCATGGGTGAAACCCGCCAAAGGGCTTCCTCCACCCCCCCGGCCAGGGAGCGCTGGGGCATGTCCGGCAACTGCACCGTGCCCCATAGGCAGTCAGCTTCTGGCACCAGCAGGCTGGCCGCCTTGCGGTTGTTGGTGCGCTTGCGCAGACGCGTTCCCGAAATGGACCAGCGTCCGCCATCGGAAGCCACGGCGGGATTCGCGATCGAGGGCCAAGCCCCATGCTCCACCAGGACTCGTTTCAGATCACCAAAACCCCAGGCCATTCGGTCCAGCACCTTTTGCGCACGAAGAGATAGTTGCCCCCAACCTGTCATGGCTTGAATTCCTGTTCTGGCTTGTTAAAGCGGCGTGTCGGCTCCAGCGATAGCATTGTCCAGGGCGTCAAGTTGCCTGGACGCTCGCTGAGATCAACCCATGCCTCACGCTGCCACCATCGATCACCCTCAGTCCGCACAAACGCCTTGACACGCACTGTTTGTCCACCGCCTGTCCGGGTAGGCGAGAAAAAGTCGGCTGCGGCTCCTGTTTGGAGCGCCGCAGCCCGCATTTCTGGAGAGGAGTTGTGGATGCGAGCCCCCAAGCCTGGCTGCCCCGAAAGGGCGTCGATCAGTGCTGGAGGAGCCGAACCGGTTTCGATGCGTTGCTGCCCATTGATACCCAAGTGGGGCGCGATTATCTCATAGAGCTCCGACGTCATTCCCAGCACCGATCTCAACTCAGAGAGGTCATCCAGGGCCGCATTGCGGGGCTTGGCGGGCCAGCCCGCCGCACGGTACTGAGCCAACTCGGCCCCCCCCACACCGCCAGGCGTATCGTCAGGATCGATGAAATCCCGCACGCGCGAAGCCAGGATAGCGGCTTCGCCGGATGTCAGGCCGCCCGCCCGTTGGAACAAGGCCTGCATCAAGGCTTCACTTGCGACATTCACATCCACCAGCCCGCCGGAGGGCGTGATCTCCACCCAAACTTCATTGCCCCCCAGGGACAAACGCTGAATGCGGTATCCACTGTCCGCAGTCTTCTCCGACATGACCCGCTGCACCGCCAGCTGGATGACCGCATCCAGCACGGTCTCCGAACGCATGCGCTCCAGATCCAGAGCCGCGCGTTGTGTCTGCTGACGAACACCCCGGGCACTCGCCATCACAACCAATGACAGGGAAGCCACCAGCCACAGCACCAGAATCAATGCTGCGCCTTTGCTACGGCGTTTACTGCGGGCCATCATCTTGCCCTCGTCAAAGGGAAAATCAGCACGGGCCAGTCCCCCTGCGCATCGGCAAGCTCAACCTTGACCCGCGCAGGATACTGTGCTTTGGTGGAGTCCCACTGTTGCGTCCACTCCCCCGTCTGACCATCCTGGTAGTACCACTGGAGTGTTCGAACGTCCGGCAAAAGCGTCTCTCGCAAGGCACGACTCCAATCCAACGCCATCAGAGCCCCGTCATAGGGGATAGCCTCGACAGACAGATCGACACGACCATTCTCATGGCGCAACGGTGTTGTGCGGAACACATACAGCCCTCCCGCATCGCCACGCTCCGGCAAAGGGGCTACCCAAATGGCACCCGCCGCATTGCCGCTGAAAAATGTCACAACCTTGTTTTCGCTCGTACGCTGCATCAGCAAACGCAGGGTGTCAAACTTGCGCCCCAGCCACTGGCTGACCACCATCATCCGCTCGGACCGGTCGATCACCCGCTGGTTGCGCTCCTCGGAGCGGCCTATCACGCCGACACCCGCAAACATCAGCGCCACCACGGCTGCCGTGACGGCCAGGGCGATCAGCAGCTCCAGCAAGGTGAACCCGCGAGAGGTTTTGCGAAAGGCCTGGCTCATGACGCAGACCTGTATGGTTTCCAGGTGGTCCACGTCACCGCGGTCACCCCATCTCTGCTGACCTCCACCGTGACCCTCGCCGCGCGCACGGGCCCTCCTGGCGCAGGACGACCGCTTTCGTCCATCATGGGAACCTGCTCGGGCACCACCTGGATGCGCCAGCGCCACACGCCCGACTGCCCGGAATCCTGCTTGATCAGATCTTCGGCATAAACCCCGGCGGCCAGCGCTGACTTGGCCACCAAAGAGGCCTCCACGCGAGCCTCCACATCCATGACATTCTTGGAGCTTTGCCCCACGCTTCGATAGAGGCTTGCCAGTGCAATGGAAGCGATGGCCATGGCAACCAGCGCCTCCAGCAGGCTGAACCCCCGCTGCAGTCGAGGCTTTCGCCTGCATTGCTGAAAAAACGGGTTCAGAAAAGGGGGCAGGCAGCGCTTCACCGTCATGACGGGGCCACGGTCGTGGCTTGCTCCACCGTTCCGAGCAACCAGTTCACGCGAAAAGTGACACCTTGCCCGCCGCGCAGGACCGCCAACCGCCCGCCTCGAGCACCACCGTCTGCACTGAATACAAAAATCGGCTCTCCCGCTGCGCCTGCTGCAGCCTTGGTGGACTTGGGATTGCGTTCGATGGCTTCCCACTGAACCAGCAATGGTCCAGGCACGTCCAGGGTCAACCGTCCGTCCACTACAAGCCTGCGGATTTCCGGCTGGTAGGTCACGGTCACCGGCCGGCCCTCCTGGACACTGAGTGCGCGCGCCTTGTTGAGCTGGCTGGAGACGTCCCGCACCACCTGGCTGTAGCGAGACCGCTCCATGTACGCCTGCCCCCCGGCTCCGACCACCGACACGGTAATGGCGGCCAGTACCAGCACGACCAGCATCTCCAGCAAAGTGAAGCCCTGGACGCGGCGCAATGGCGCCATCAAGAGAGGGCTCATGCGAAAGAAACCACCAAACGGTGCTGCAAACGGGGACGCGGCTCAGTTAAAAACGTCCGAGTTTTCGCCATCCCCGCCCTGCTTGGCATCGGCCCCCAGGGAAAACACGTCCGGCCCCCCGTTGCGGCCCGGGTTCTTGTAAAGATAGGCGGCACCCCATGGGTCAGAGGGCAGGCCCTTCTTCAGGTACGGCCCATTCCAGCCCGGCGCTGTCGCGGGCCGGTCCGCCAGGGCGCGCAGCCCCTCGGCGTCGTTGGGGTAACGGCCCACATCCAGTTTGAAGAGATCCAGGCTTTGTTCGATTTCAGAAATCTGAATACGGGCGGTCTTGGACTTGGCGCCGCCAAGCTGATCCAGCACCTTCGGGCCCACCAGCCCTGCAAGCAGCGTGAGGATCACCAGCACCACCAGCAATTCGATCAGTGTGAAGCCCGACGAACGCTTCGCCCGCGCCATTCCGTTGCTGCCAGAATTCTTTACATTCATATCAAATCTCTTAAACAATCAAAATCAAATTGTGTCGTTAATCGACAAGACACCACCCAGGATTGCAATAATGATGAATGCAACCAAGGCCCCGAGAATAATAATTATCAAAGGCTCCATGGCCGCCAAGACACGCCCCATGGTCCGGCGGCCCTCATCCTCGTAGCGATCCGCCAAGCCCAGCAGCGTAATATCCAGTTGGCCGGTTTCCTCTGCCACGCGAATGAGCTGCGGAGTGCTGGATTTTGCAAAGTACGGAGACGAAAAACCCGTGGAAAGCCGCTTGCCGGTTTTCACGATACCGACCAGCGGCTCGATATCCTTGCGCAGCGCGGTATTGGTCAACGTATCCACTGCAATGCGCAAGGCATCCACCATCGGAACGCCCCGCTGCAGCAAAATGCCGAAGGTCCGGAAATAGATGGCGAACTGCAGGTTCCGCAGCACCTTGCCGAACAGGGGAAGGTCCAGCAGCACGCTGTCGAGACGCAACCGCCCCGTGGGCGTTGCGCTCCATCGCGAGCCCAGGAACAGCGCAACCGCCAAGCCTAACAGGATCGCCATCCAGTGGGAGCGGATCAGATCGCTGAGGTCGACCACCAGCCGGGTCGAATAGGGCAGCTTGTCGCCCATGGAGTCGAAGATTTCCCGGAACTGGGGAACCACGAACGCCAGCAGGAGAACGACGGACAAGACAGCGACCACCAGCAAGATGACCGGGTACGTCATGGAAGAAATGACGTAGTTGCGCAGCTTGTCCTCGGCCTCGAGCTGGACCGTGAGTTCCTTCAGGACCACATGCAGCGAACCAGAGGTTTCCCCAGCCCGTATCAGGACCAGATACTGGCGCCCCAGGTCCCGCTCGAAAGGCAGCAGAGACTGGTACAGCGATTTCCCGCCCCGCACCCCCTCCTCCACCTTGGCAATGAATGCTTTCAGCCGCTCCGTGTTCGCCGTCTCCTTGAGCATGACCAGCGCCTTGTCGAGCGGCATGTTGGCCTGCTTGAGATGTGCCATCTCACGGCTGAACAGCAGTATTTCGCTGCGCTTGAGCTTTGCGCCCCGACCTTGCGGCTCATCCTGGGAGACCGCCCCCGATCCATCCGCGATGCGCACCGGTGTCACGCCCTGCCCGATAAGCCGCAGCCGCGCACTTTCCAGATTCAGCGCGCGGACGGTCCCCTGGCAGGCCTTGCCGTCGGACGTGATGCCATCGTATTGAAATTCAATCATTTTGACGAGCGACGCGCAGGACTTCTTCTGCCGTTGTCAGACCCTTGAAGACCTTGGTGGCGCCATCCTGCAACAAGTTCCCCCCGGCATAGGCGCCGTCTTCGCTGCTGAGCTTGGAGCCCCTTTCAAGGACCACCTTCTTGACGTCTTCCGTGAGGACCAGCAGTTCATGGACGGCGATCCGCCCCCGATAGCCCGTGCCCCGGCAGGCGGCACAACCCACGGATTTGTAAATGACCTGCCCCTCTTGCAAAGGCACCCCCAGGGATGCCGCCGCGGCCTGCGCCTGGTCCGGCAAAAGCGGGGTCTTGCACTCCTCGCACAGCTTGCGCACCAGGCGTTGCGCCAGCACGCCGACCACGGATGCCGTGATCAGATAGGGCTCCACCCCCATGTTGATCAGGCGGACGATGGCGCCGAGCGCACTGTTGGTGTGCAGCGTGGACATGACCAGGTGACCCGTCAGCGCGGCCTGCACGGCGATTTCGGCGGTTTCGCCATCGCGCATTTCGCCGATCATGATGACGTCCGGGTCCTGGCGCAGGAAAGAGCGCAGCACCTTGGCAAAGGTCAGTCCGATCTGGGGCTGCACCTGCACCTGGTTGAGCCACTGCAACCGGTACTCCACCGGGTCTTCCACCGTCAGGATCTTGAGGTTTTCGCCCTCCAGCTCCTGCATCGAGGCATACAGCGTAGTGGATTTACCCGACCCCGTGGGCCCTGTCACCAGAAAGATGCCATGCGGCACGCTCAGAAGCTGGCGCATGGTTTTCAGCGTGGGCGGCGTGAAATGCAGGCTTTCCAGTGAAAGCAGGTCGAAGTTTTTTTCCAGCAACCGCATGACGACGGATTCGCCGAACATGGTGGGGATGGTGGACACGCGCGAGTCCATTTCCTTTCCATGCACGCGCAGCTTGGTGCGGCCATCCTGGGGCATCCGGCGTTCCGCAATGTCCAGTTGCGAGAGGATCTTGATGCGGGACACGACCGCGGGGGCATCCTTGTTGTCGATCTCGTCGATGGGATACAGCTCGCCGTCCACCCGAATGCGGACCACCGATTTTTCTTCGTAGGTTTCGATATGGATGTCCGAGGCCTGGGCTGCCACCGCCTGTGAAAGGATGTGGCTCACCCGCTGGATGATGGGGGCCTCCGAGGCCATGTCCCGCAGGTGCTCGATGAATTCGGAGGCCTCGAACTGGTCGCCCCCGGTTTCTTCGTTCTGTTCGGGGTCCTGGACGTACCACTCGTTGAGCTGGCTGGATATTTCGGTTTCGAGGCCGAAGAATATCTTCGGCACATCCCCGAACACCAGGCGCAATGCATCGCGCAATGCAGCGCTCCGGGGGTCCACCGATGCAAACTCCGGCATGGAGTCCGCATCCTCCGCATTGCCCAGGGGAAGCAGGTTGTTGGCCAGCAAGAAGCTGGTATTGAGCCGCGACGTGGCGGGCTTTTCCTTGGGGAAGGCGTCCTGGCGCACCAGAGGCAGGTCAATCTGCCTGGATAGTGCGGCGTACACGTCGACCTCGGAAACCAGTCCCAGGCTGATGAGCAGGCGGCCCAGGCGTCCGCCCATGGAGCGCTGGACCTCCAGCGCCCTCTCCAGGTCGTTGCGCGACAATTTCTGGTCCGCAAGGAGCATCTCCCCGAGCCTGGGCGCAGCGACATCAACGCTTTCCACTTCACCTACTTCAGCCGAGAGCTTCATTACCGACGCCTTTGAACATTCTTTCAACAACCAAAATACCCAGGCATGATTTGCATCACCCGCAGGGGCGAATCACTTGAACCACAACAAACAGCGGCTTAATCGATCCAGCTCGGGACCCACATAATATTGGCGATATCCCACAATCCTCGCCACAAGCGGCCCGTCCCTCCACGCCAGGTATTTTGACACGTAGCCCTCGTCCAGCCCCAGGGCTCGCAACCGCTGCTGCAGCGCCCGGGCCTGCAGATAGGTGCCCTCTCCCAGCGACCTGACGCGCCTGACGACCCCGCGGCCGTTGGTGAAAAAGCGCAGCAAGCGCGTCCCCAGGCTGCGGTCCTTGGCGCCCAGTTGATTGGCGCCATGCTGGCGGTACAGGATCTGCGGGGTGCGAAGGAAGCTCCGACGGCCACTCCCGCTCACCAGCGCACACCACCAGTCATGCATGATGGCATGGGGCGGCATGGGCAAGGCCATCTGCAGCAGGGTGCGGTTCACCATCATCGTGCATCCCGTCACCTCGTTCACGCTGAGCAGGGAGAGCGGGGAACATTGCCGGGGATCCATCCTCTGGTACGCGGCGAACGAATCGGAGATCACATTCAGGCTCTCGTCGACCACGGTCAGATCGCCATGGACCAGGCAGGGCAGGCCACGCCCTCCTTCCTCCTCCATCCGCATCATCTCCTGCAACGAAACCTCTATTTTCCGGGGCAGCCAGACATCGTCCTGGTCCGAGAACACGGCCCATTCCGCCAGCCCGTCATGCAGGCTGGCTGCCATGAGATTCTCGAAATTGCGGACAACCCCATGGCCACGCGACGAATGGGGCAGCACCACAAGCCGCTCGCCAAAGCGCTCCTTGTAGCGCGCCAGGATCGCCAGCGTCGCATCCGAGGAGCCATCGTCGCTGACCAGGAGCCGGAAGTTCCTGTGGGTCTGGGCCCAGATCGAGTCGAGCTGGCCTTCGAGGTACTTGGCCCCGTTGTAGGTTGCCAGCAGCACATCCACCAGCGGCAGCGCCGTGCTGGCAGCCCCGCCGGATCCAGCGGGCAAGGAAATGGGCCCATCCGCGTGGGAGATCACGGCGCCCTCGTGCCTGCCGCCGCGCTGCGAGGGCGGCATTCCGAATCCATCAGCGCCTCATAGGCATCCGTGATGCCATCCCAGGTGTAGTGCTCCGCCACAATGCCCCGCGCGCGCTGGGCGCGCCGGGGCCGCAGGGCGTCCGACTCGCGCACCACCAGATCCAGACTGCGCGCGAGCTGCTCGGGGGTCGCAAAATAGTCGGCCGCATCGCGCGCAACCTCGCGGTTGAACGGGTTGTCGTGCGCGATCACCCAGTTTCCACAGGCCAGGGCCTCCAGAAGCGAAGGGTTCGTCCCCCCCACCGAATGGCCATGCAGGTAGCAGGCGGCATGCACGCGCAGGCTCGCCAGCTGCCCGCCGTCGTAGATGCCCCCGATGAACCGCACGCGCTCACTCGCGTGCTGCTGCAACTGCCGCTGGTAGGCCGTGGCACCCGAGACATCCCCCACGATGACGAGTGGCCAGTCTCCGCCGTGCATCACATGGCCCTGGATGATCTCGAGGATATGGTTCTCTGGCTCGGGCCGCGCCACCACCAGCATGTACCGATGGGCTTGCAGGCCCCAGAGGGAAAGCACGGCAGGGTCCACCTGCCGCCCCTCGACCAGTTCCGCGCCGTAGGCGATGAAGCTCGACGGCGCCCCCCGGGGATAGGTCTGGCGGAACCGCTGCGCAATGGCCTCGGCGTCGGCGATGAGGCGCGTCGCGGCCTTGGTGGTTACCCATTCCATGCAACGCAAATACAGGCGCGCGCCCCGGCCCCATTTGCTGCGGGCCCATTCGAGCCCATCCACGTTGATCCAGACCGGGACACCGAACACCCGGGGCCACCAGCAGGCCCATGCAGCGCCATAGCCCAGCATGTAGACAAGGTCGTAGCCACGGCAGGCATCCCAGAGGCAAGCACAATCGTAGGCCAGGACCGATGCCGCCCCCCACCGCGGACGGCGCTTGTGCCGCACGCGAACACCCTGGTAGAAAGTGTCCTGCACCGACGACTCGCCGGTTTCCGCATACACGGTGACCTCATGGCCCCGCGCCACCAGGCGGGTAGCGAGCTGTTCGGCGAATGTCTCGAACCCCCCATAACTCGCCGGAATGCCCCGGGCTCCGAGGATGGCGATCCGCAGCGCGGCCGGATTTGTGCGGGCGCCGGTCGCAAGCACCTGCGTCGGTGCCAAGCTCAAAGGTCCGCCTCGGCGAACCAGCGTCCCGCCTGGTCCTTCGCGGACAGCTGGATGGCGGCATCGACGGCAGGCCAGGCGATGGCCAGCTGTGGATCGTCCCAGCGGATGCAGCGTTCGTGCTCAGGGCTGTAGTAATCGGTGGTCTTGTAGAGGAAATCAGCCGATTCGGACACCACCAGGAAACCATGGGCAAGCCCCGGCGGCACCCAGAGCTGCCGGTGGTTGTCTTCCGTCAGCAGCGCTCCGACCCACTGGCCAAAGGTGGGCGATCCCTTGCGGATGTCAACGGCGACATCAAACGCCGCGCCCCGCACCACCCGCACCAGCTTGCCCTGGGCCCTGGGAGGCAGCTGGTAGTGCAGGCCACGCAGCACGCCCTGGCTGCTTCGGCTGTGGTTGTCCTGCACGAAGTCGCACTGGACGCCGGTAGCCTCCTGGAAGGCCTGCTGGTTGAAGCTCTCGTAGAAGAACCCCCGGCTGTCGCCGAACACCTTGGGCTCGATCAGTACGACATCAGGGATGGATTGGCGGATGGAATGCATGGCGGTTCAATAAACTTTGTCGTTCAGCAGGCGCTGAAGGTACTGGCCGTAACCGTTCTTGGACAGAGGCTGGGCCAGGCGCTCGAGCTGGGCACTGTCGATCCAGTTCGAGCGCCAGGCGATTTCTTCAGGGCACGCGATCTTGAGGCCCTGGCGGTGCTCCAGCGTGGCAATGAACTGGCTGGCCTCCAGCAGGCTCTCGTGGGTGCCCGTGTCCAGCCAGGCGTAGCCACGGCCCATGATCTCGACATTCAGCTGGCCCTGGTCCAGGTACAGGCGGTTCAGGTCGGTGATTTCAAGTTCACCCCGTGGCGACGGCTTGAGGCTCTTGGCCATCTGTGCCACCTGGCTGTCATAGAAGTACAGGCCGGTGACGGCATAGCTGCTCTTGGGCTGGGCGGGCTTTTCCTCCAGGGACAGCACCTTGCCCTGCGCGTCGAATTCAGCCACGCCATAGCGTTCCGGGTCGTGCACATGGTAGGCAAACACGCTGGCACCCACCGTGCGCTGCTGTGCATTGCCGAGCAGCTCATGGAAATCATGGCCGTAGAAGATGTTGTCCCCCAGCACCAGGGCACTGGGCGCGCCGTCCAGGAATGCTTCACCGATGATGAAGGCCTGGGCCAGGCCATCCGGGCTGGGCTGCACGGCATATTGCAGGTTCAGCCCCCACTGGCTGCCATCGCCCAGCAGTTGCTCGAAGCGCGGGGTGTCCTGCGGCGTGCTGATGACCAGGATGTCACGGATGCCCGCGAGCATCAGCGTGCTCAGCGGGTAGTAGATCATGGGCTTGTCGTAGACCGGCAGCAGTTGCTTGCTGATGGCCAGGGTGGCCGGGTGCAGCCGAGTGCCAGAGCCTCCGGCGAGGATGATGCCTTTGCGTTGCGTCATGGTCAGGTGCCGTTCAGAGAGTTTCAGCCAGCATGCGCGCCACGCCAGACTGCCAAGGCGGCATCTGCAAGCCAAAGGCGGCCTGCAGCTTGCCGGTGTTCAAGCGCGAGTTGTGCGGGCGCACCGCACGGGTGGGGAATGCGCTTGTCGGAACTGGCGCCACTTCTTTTGCTTTTATTTCAATAGCAGGTTGTACAAGCTGTGCTTGCGCAAGAACGTATTTTGCGTATTCGTTCCAGTTCGTCTCGCCGGCCGCCACGCAGTGGTAGAGCCCGGCGTCCTGCGGGCGCTGCTGCAGGTGGCGCAGTGCATGGGCGGTCACATCCGCCAGCAGGTCCGCGCCGGTGGGGGCTCCCCACTGGTCATCGATGACGGTCAGGCGATCGCGCTCCTGGGCCAGGCGCAGCATGGTCTTGGCGAAGTTGCCGCCGCGCGCGGCGTAGACCCAGCTGGTGCGCAGGATCAGGTGCTTGGCACCGGCCTCTGCGATCAGCTGCTCGCCTTCGAGCTTGGTGCGGCCGTAGACGCTCAACGGGGCAGGCGCATCGGTCTCCACCCAGGGGCGGCGGCCGCTGCCGTCGAACACATAGTCGGTGCTGTAGTGCACCAGCCAGGCGCCCAGCCGCGCAGCTTCCTGCGCGATGGCGCCGGGAGTGGTGGCATTGAGCGTGCGCGCAAAGTCGGCCTCGCTCTCGGCCCTGTCCACGGCGGTATGGGCCGCGGCATTGACGATGACGTCGGGGCGCAGGGCGCGCACCGTGTCGACCACCCCCGCCGGGTTGGCAAAGTCGCCGCAGTGGTCGGTGCTGTCATGGTCCAGGGCCGTCACCGTGCCCAGCAAGGACAGGCTGCGCTGCAGCTCCCACCCGACCTGGCCGCCCTTGCCAAAGAGCAGGATGTTCATGCGCTGGCGTCCGCGACGGCAGCGGCTGGTGCCTCCTGCGCGTACTGGGTCTGCACCCAGTCGCGGTAGGCACCGGTCTGCACGCTGGCCACCCAGTCGGCATGCTCCAGGTACCACTGCACCGTCTTGCGGATGCCGGTGTCGAAGGTTTCGGCAGGCTTCCAGCCCAGCTCGCGCTCGATCTTGCGCGCATCGATGGCGTAGCGGCGGTCGTGGCCGGGGCGGTCCTTCACATAGGTGATCTGGGTGCGGTAGCTCTGGCCGTCGGCACGGGGGCGCAGCTCGTCGAGCAGCGCACACACCATGTTCACGATCTCGATGTTGGGTTTCTCGTTCCAGCCGCCCACGTTGTAGGTCTCGCCGGGCGCACCGGCTTCCAGCACGCGGCGGATGGCACTGCAATGGTCCTTCACGTACAGCCAGTCGCGCACCTGCATGCCGTCGCCATACACGGGCAGGTTCTTGCCGGCCAGGGCGTTGACGATCATCAGCGGGATCAGCTTCTCGGGGAAGTGATAGGGACCGTAGTTGTTGCTGCAGTTGGTGGTGAGCACCGGCAGGCCGTAGGTGTGGTGCCAGGCGCGCACCAGGTGGTCGCTGGCGGCCTTGCTGGCGCTGTAGGGGCTGTTGGGCTCGAAGCCGCGTGTCTCGGCGAAGGCCGGGTCGGTGGGGGCCAGCGATCCGTACACCTCGTCGGTGGACACATGCAGGAAGCGGAACGCCGCGCGCTCGCCCTCGGGCAGCGCGCTCCAGTGGGCGCGCACGGCCTCCAGCAGGCGGAACGATCCCACGATGTTGGTCTGGATGAAGTCTTCCGGCCCGTGGATGGAACGGTCCACATGCGACTCGGCCGCGAAGTTGACCACGGCGCGGGGCTTGTGCTCGGCCAGCAGGCGGGCCACCAGGGCGGTGTCGCCGATATCGCCCTGCACGAAGATGTGGCGCGCATCACCCTGAACACTGTCCAGGTTGTGCAGATTGCCAGCGTAGGTGAGCTTGTCGAGGTTGACCACGGGCTCGCTGGAGGCAGCAAGCCAGTCAAGAACGAAGTTGGCGCCAATGAAACCCGCGCCGCCAGTAACCAGAATCATAGGGAGGGCTGTGTGAAATGCCAGCTCGGCAGAACCCGCGATTATCCCACCCTGCCCGGCCACCAGGTAACAGAGTTCAACGCATGGGCATCTGCGCGGGCCGGACGGTCGTCAGAAGTGAATGCCGCGCATCATCTGCTGCAGCGCCACCGCCTCGGCCGACAGCTGCGGCTTGGCGCCCTTGTCACCCTTGGCGGCGGCGGTGGAATCCGGGAACATGCGAAAGCTGGTGTTCATCGTGATCTGCGCCACGCGGGGCACCAGCGCATGCAGCAGCTGGCCGGTGATGCCCAGGCGCGTGGCGATGCGCACCGGCTTGAAGATGCAGGCCTGGGCGATCATGTCGGCCGCCTCCTCGGGGCTCAGCGTGGGCACGTTGTTGTAGATCTTGGTGGGCGCGATCATGGGCGTGCGCACCAGCGGCATGTTGATGGTGGTGAAGGTGATGCCCTGGTCGGCGAACTCGCTCGATGCGCAGCGTGTCCAGGCATCCAGCGCCGCCTTGCTGGCCACATAGGCCGAAAAGCGCGGCGCGTTGGTCAGCACGCCGATGGAGCTGATGTTGACCACATGGCCCTTGCGCTTGGCCACCATGCAGGGCAGAAAGCCCATGGTCACGCGCAGGCAGCCGAAGTAGTTGAGCTGCATGGTGCGCTCGTAGTCGTGGAAGCGGTCGTAGCTCGACTCGATGGCACGGCGGATGGAGCGGCCCGCGTTGTTGATCAGGAAGTCCACGCCGCCGTGGTTGTCGATCAGCAGCTGCACGAAGCGGTCGCAATCGGCCATGTCGGCGATGTCGGCCGAATACGCGATGAAGGCGTAGCCCTTGGCCTTGGCCTCCGCGCACGCCTCGTCGAGCTTGTCCTGGTCACGCCCGCAAATGATGGTGGTCGCACCCGCCTCGGCGAACTTGTGCGCCGCCGCCAGGCCGATGCCCGAAGACCCCCCGGTGATCAGCACGACCTTGCCCGCCACCGTGCCCTTGAGCGTGCGGTCGATGAACAGCTCGGGATCAAGATTGCGCTCCCAGTAGTCCCACAGGCGCCAGGCGTAGTCCTTGAGGTTGGGGCAGGTCACGCCCGAGCCCTTGAGCGCCGCCAGCGTTTCGCGGCAGTCAAAGCGCGTGGGGTAGTTCACGAAGGTGAGCATGTCCTCGGGCAGGCCCAGGTCCTTCATGACGGCATTGCGCACGCGGCGCACGGGCGCCAGGGCCATCAGGCTTTTCTTGATGCTCTTGGGGATGAAGCCGAGCAGCGCGGCGTTGACGAACAGGTTCATGCGCGGCGCATGCGCGGCGCGGCTGAAGATGTCGAGCACATCGCCCACGCGGTAGCCGACCGGGTCCACCAGATGGAAGCACTTCTTGCCGATGTCCTTCTGGTGGCTGATGACGTTGAGCGCGTTCACCACGAAGTCCACCGGCACGATGTTCACGCGCCCGCCCTCCAGGCCCACGGTGGGCATCCAGGGCGGCAGCAGCTGGCGCAGGCGCTGGATGAGCTTGAAGAAGTAGTAGGGGCCGTCGATCTTGTCCATCTCGCCGGTCGTGCTGTCGCCCACCACCATGGCGGGGCGGTACACCGTCCAGGGCACCTTGCAGTCCTGGCGCACGATCTTCTCGCTCTCGTGCTTGGTCTGGAAGTACGGGTGGTCCAGGCCCTCGGCCTCCTCGAACATGTCCTCGCGGAACACGCCTTCATACAGGCCCGCGGCAGCGATGGACGAGACGTGGTGGAAGTGCCCGGCATCAATGGCCTTGGCCAGATCGACCGTGTTGCGCGTGCCCTCGATGTTCACGGCGACCTGGGTTTCCTCGTCGGCGGAGAGGTCATACACGGCGGCCAGGTGGTAGAAGTGGTCGATCTGCCCCTTGAGCTTCTTGACGTCTTCCGCAGCCACACCCAGCTTCTTCGCGGTGAGGTCGCCAAACACGGGAATGGCGCGCGTGGCACCCACGCCCCAGAAGCTGCGCAGGTCGGCCACCTTGTCCGCGCTTTCCTTGCGGAGCAGGAAATGCACCACCGCGCCCTTGCGCTCCAGCAGCTTCTTGACCAGCCGCTTGCCAATGAAACCCGTTGCCCCCGTCACGAAATACTGCATGGAAAACTCCTGTGAGATAGCTTCATTCTTGCCCAAGGCCTGCGCGCACCGATTCAGCAGAAACCCGCGCCGATCCTAGGGCCCGCAGCCCGGCGCGGGCTAGACGGCACGCTCTACATTTTTAGGAGCGCGCGCCTACACCTTGCGCGCCGCGCGGCGTACAGTGCGGCCATGCGTCAGAGGCAATCCGCCCTGGCAAACCCACCCAACCGCACAACGGAGGCCCCATGGTCAAGAAACTGCAGAAACTCAGCGCCGACAAGAAAAAGAGCAACGCCCAACTGTCCAGCACCGTCAAGGACTCCGCCCAGCAGATCTGGCTGGCGGGCCTGGGCGCCTTCTCCAAGGCGCAGGAAGAAGGCGGCCGGGTGTTCGAAGCACTGGTCAAGGAAGGCCTGACCATCCAGCGCAAGACCCAGGCCGTGGCCGAGGAAAAGATCACCGAGGCCACCAGCCGCGTGACCACCATGGCCAGCGACATCGGCTCCAAGGCCCAGGGCCAGTGGGACAAGCTCGAGAACATCTTTGAAGACCGCGTCGCCAAGGCCCTGTCCAAGCTGGGCGTGCCATCGGCCCGCGACCTGCAGGCACTGAGCGCCCGCGTGGATGCACTGGCCAAGGGCGGCAAGGCAGCCCCCGCCAAGGCCGCAGCTGCCGCAAAGCCCGCCGCCAAGGCCCCGGCCAAGAAGGCCCCCGCGAAAAAGGCGGCCCCTGCCAAGGCGGCTGCAAAGCCCGCCGCCAAGGCCGCTCCGGCCAAGAAGGCCGCCGCCAAGAAGCCTGCCGCACGCGCGGCAGCCGACACCGGCGCCAACACCCCATCGGGCAGCTGATTGCGCATCAGGCAGGCGGCAGGCAACACCACCGTGCCGCCCCTGAAAAAAAGGCGGTCAATGCGCGAGAGCGTGTTGGCCGCTTTTTTTGGCCGGAGCCCACGCCCTCGCGCCAGGCCGCCCACGACAGGGACGCAGCGGCGCTGATATGCAGGCGCGATGCCGCAGTGCAGCATTTCTGTGTCGGTTAGAGTAACCACCAGAGACATCGAAACAACGACGCAAAACGACGCGAAGGGGCCCGCACACATGGTGAAGAAAGCGCCACGCCGCACCGCAGAACGCATTCTGGAAGTGACACTGGACCTGTTCAACCGGTTCGGCGAACCCAACGTCTCCACCACCCTGATTTCCGCCGAGCTGCGCATCAGCCCGGGCAACCTCTACTACCACTATCCCGCCAAGGATGAGCTGATCAACGCGCTGTTCGACCGCTACGAACGCTCGCTCACCGAACTCCTCACGGCCAGTGACGGCGTGCGCAATGTGGAGGATGCCTGGTTCTTCATGCACACGCTGTTCGAGCTGATCTGGCAGTACCGCTTCCTGTACCGCGACCTGAACGACCTGCTGTCCAAGAACCGGCGCCTGGAAACCCACTTCCAGGCCATCCTCAAGAACAAGACCCGGGCCGTGCGCGCCATGCTCGATGGCATGGGCCGCGCGGACAGCCTGCACATCGACTCGCGCGAGCTGGAAGCCACCGCCACCAGCATGGTGGTGGTGCTGACCTACTGGCTGAGCTTCGAGTACGTGCGCGACCCGCGCCGCGCGCTGGAGCCTGAAAGCGCCCAGGCCGCGCTCCTGCGCGGCGCCCACCATGTGCTGAACCTGCTCATGCCCTACCTCGAAAGCAGCCAGCGGGCCCATCTGCTGGAGCTGGTGGGCGCTTACGCCGCTGCGCCGGGATAGGCGCAGGCAGCAAGCACCCGCCTCACGGCAGCACGACAGGCCCCCCTCCCACAAGAACTTCAGGAGACACACACCATGGCCAAATGGACCCCCTTCCCCCACGCAGGCGACTATGCGTTCGACGCCGCGAGCGTCAAGAAGCACTGGGCCCGGCTGCACAGCGGCGATGCCGAGCCCTGCCCCAAGGACACCGCGGTGCTCGAAGCCTGGGCGATGTTCCACAACGGCGACTTCGAGAAGGCAGCGGCGGCCGGCCTGGCGGCTGGCGGCCCTGGCATCACGGTGGCCAACAAGGCAGCCTCCATCTACGCCAACTACCTGGAGCAAAGGGAAAAGACCCGGCTCGACCTCTTCACCCAGGTGGCGGAGCGCGCCGAGGCGCAGGCCGCGGCGGAGCCCGGCAACGCCAATGCCTGGTACTGGCACGCCTACGCGCTGGGCCGCTACAGCCAGGGCATCAGCGTGGCCAAGGCGCTGGCGCAGGGCCTGGGCGGCAAGGTGAAGGAATCGCTGGAAAAGGCCATCGCGCTGTCGCCCAAGCACGCCGATGCACGCATCGCGCTGGGCGCATTCCATGCCGAGGTGATCGACAAGGTGGGCTCGCTGATTGGCGGCATGACCTACGGCGCGAAGAAGGACACCGGACTCAAGCTGTTCCAGGAAGCCCTCAAGCTCAACCCCGGCTCGGCCATCTGCATGATCGAATACGCCAACGCCCTGGTCATGCTCGAAGGCGACAAGAAGATGAAGGAAGCCACCGGGTTCTACGAAAAGGCCGCCGCCAGCGAACCCGCCGATGCGATGGAGCGCCTGGACGTGGAGATGGCGCGCGCCGAACTGGAAGATTGAATTCGGAACACCCCCTGGCCTGGCCGCGCCCGTCCTGAAAATCCAGGACCGCCCGTGGCGCCGCGGAATGCGGCCGGGCCGCGAAGTCCGCGCTCCAGGTCAGCCGGCAAAGCGGCGCAAGGCAATCTCCAGCAGGCCGTCGAAGATCAGGTTGTCCACCAGTTCGAAAGGGCGCGTCATGCTGGGCGCCATCTTCCAGCCCGCGCCGCCGGTCATCAGGCACGCCGGCTCCTCGCCGCAGTGCTGGATGACGTGCTGCACCATGCGCTCCACGGCCCCCGCGATCGCATAGGTGCCGCCGCTGGTGAGGGCATCGCTGGTGTTGGTGGGAAACATGCGCACCTCGCCCGTGGGCACGTGCAGCCCGGCGGTCCCGGACTCCAGCGCGCGCAGCATGATGCCGTGGCCCGGCAGGATGAGCCCGCCCATGAACCGGCCCTCGGTGTCGATGCACTCCACCGTGACCGCCGTGCCCACCATGACGACCACCAGCGGCCGCGCCGGGCCCTGGCGCAGCACATGGTGGCGCGCACCGACCATGGCGACCCACCGGTCGGAGCCCAGGCGCGAGGGATGGTCGTAGCCGTTGGCAAGACCTGCCTCCTGCGCCGACGACACCACCCACGAGGGCTCGACGTTCCAGATCTCCATCTGCTCCTCGACCCGGCGCTTGACGGCGTCGCCCGCCACCACGCACCCCAGCATGCGCTGGGGGTGCGGCAAGGGCGCCCAGCTGCCCTCGGCCAGGCGGTCGATGTGGTCCAGAAACTCGGCGCCATGCGCCAGCAGCGCAGCCCCGGGGCGGGGAGCGTCGTACAACGCCCATTTGAGACGGGTGTTGCCGACGTCGATGGCCAGAAATGTCATGCGGGGGATTATCCCGAGTTTTGCGGCGCCCCCGCGTACCCGCGGCGACAGGCGCCGGCGGCGGGATGGCGCGGAAAGAATGTCAAAAATCGTTTCGCGCGCCTGTGCGACACACCAGCGCCACGCTTTGCACGCTACAGTGGTCGTTCCTGTTTCTGCAACTTTAGGAGGTACGACATGGGTCTTTTCAGTTTCATCAAGGAAGCCGGCGAAAAGCTGTTCGGCGGCAAGGAGGCCCAGGCAGCAACGGCCGCTGCGCCCACACAGGATGAACTCAATGCCAAGGCGGCCAAGGCCATCGAGACCTACATCGCGGCCCAGAACCTGGGCGCCAGCAACGTGCAGGTGGCGTTCGACGGCACGCAGGGCAAGGTCACCGTGAAGGGCACCGCCCCCACGCAAGGCGCCAAGGAAAAAGTCACCCTGTGCTGCGGCAACGTGGCCAGCGTGACCAGCGTCGAGAACCTGATGGAGGTGACCAATCCCGAGCCCGAGGCCCAGTACCACGACGTGGTGCGCGGCGACACGCTCAGCGCCATCGCCAAGAAGTTCTATGGCGACGCCAACAAGTACCCCGCGATCTTCGAGGCCAACAAGCCCATGCTGACCCATCCCGACAAGATCTACCCCGGCCAGAAGCTGCGCATTCCGCCGCTTTGAGCAGGGCAAGACGTCCTGACGGGCAAGCGGGCCACCAGGCCCGCTTTTTTTGGGCGCGCCCATCGCGCGCACCGGCGGGTCGTCTCTCAGTTCTGCCGCCAGGGCAGCCCGTGAAAGCGCCAGCCGCCCTTCCTGCCGCGCTGGCCCTGGGCGTCGGCATCTCCCTCGAAACCTTCCAGGATGTTGTAGGCCGTGAAGCCCAGTTCGGTGGCGCGCCGCGCCGCGGCGATGGAGCGCACGCCGCTGCGGCACAGCATCACCAGCGTGGCGCCGGCGGGTGCGGCCGCGCGCAGCTGGGTGTCGAATCCGGCGTTCAGGGCCATGCCTGGCCACTGCTTCCAGGCCACGGCGGCGCCCCCGGGCACCTGTCCCACCCATTCGCGTTCGGCGTCGCTGCGCACGTCCACCAGCACGGCCTGGCCGGCCTGCATCCACTGCCAGGCCTGCTGCGGCGTGACATCGCCCGCGTAGCCTTCGGCGGGAGTGATCGTTTGCGGGATGGTCATCAGCTAGCTCCTTTCATCTCGGTTAACCGGTCCACGGGACGGGCCCACGGCCCGCCACAGGGGCGAATGCGTCACTCCCACAACGGAGCGGGTTCATCGCGCAGGCGGCTGCGCAGCACCGCGTAGTCGGGCACCACGGTGGCCACGGTGTCCCAGAAGCGCGGGCTGTGGTCCATCACGCGCAGGTGGGCCAGCTCGTGGGCCACCACATAGTCGATGATGGCCGGGCGGTAGTGCAGCAGGCGCCAGTTCAGGCGGATGGAGCCGTCGGCCTTGGCACTGCCCCAGCGGGTCTGCGCGCTGGACAGGCGCAGGCTGGCCCAGCGCACCCCCAGCAGCGGGGCGAAGTGGTCCAGCCGCGCGGTGAAGTGGCGGCGTGCATCGCGCATGAGCCAGGCCTGCACGGCGTCGCGGATCTGGGCGGCGCTGGCACTGTGGGGCAGGCCGATGTGCAGGCTGCGGGCGACGGCGATGCCCTCTTCCCCGGCCGAGGGCGGCGCGGACGGCACCAGCGCCCCGCCCCTGCCGGCAAAGCCATGGCTTGGGTCCAGCACCACCGTGAGCGGCTCGCCCAGGTACGGCAGCACCGCGCCATGGGCCCAGAGGATGCGGCCGCCCTCCATGCGCTGTTGGCGCTCGCGGGCCTCCGACAGCTTGCGCAGGATCCAGTCCGACTTGTCGCGCAGCGCGGCGTCCACCGCCGAAAGGGTCACCCAGCTGGGCGCGCGCACCGACAGGCCATCCGCGCCCACGGTGAAGCCGATGGTGCGTCGCCGTGCGCGCTGCAGCGCATAGGCGACCACGGCGTCGCCCAGCAGCACTTCGCGGCTGGCCTGCGGGTGGCGGAACTCGGCCGGCGACAGCAGGGACGGCAAGGGCACCGCCGGTGCCGCAGGCCTGCTTGCTATCGTTTTAGGAGCTACCGGCGCTTGATCATTCTGCGCCAGCGGCGCTCCAGGCTTGAAACCTGAAGCCTGCACCGCCGATGCCGCAACCGGTGCGGCCGGCGGGTCGAAAAGGTCGAGCGCCAATTGCACAAGCCGGTGCATGGAATCAATAGCTCCCCAGCGACGAGCAGCCATCCAGGGCATCCGCCACCGGCGCTGCCCAGGCCAGCAGCCGCCGCGCCAGGGCCGCCCCGCCACGCTGGCGGCGCCTTGCCGGCATGCGCTGGTGGCGCCCTCCCTCCCGCGCGGCGCGGCACTTCAGGAGGAGCAGCTCAGGGGGTGTTCTCATAGGCCTCGGGGTCCAGGCGGCGCATCTCGGCCTCGATCCAGGCCTCGACCTCGCGCATCAGCTCGTCGGGCTGGCGGCCCACGCTGGAAATGGGTTTGCCGATGGACACGTCCACCACGCCGGGCCGCTTGATGAAGGCCTTGCGCGGCCAGACCTTGGCCGAGGTCACGGCGATGGGCACCACGGGCGCGCCGGTGTCGATGGCCAGGCGCGTGCCCCCGGTCTTGTAGTTGCCCTTGCGCCCGCGCTCGATGCGCGTGCCCTCGGGGAACATGATGATCCAGATGCCCTTGGCCAGCAGGTCCTTGCCCTGCTGCACCACCTTGTTGAACGCCTGCGTGCGCTGGTTGCGGTCGATGTGGATCATGTCCAGGCGGCCAATCGCCCAGCCAAAGAAGGGAACGTAGAGCAGCTCCTTCTTGAACACGTAGGCCAGCGGGCGCGGCATGATCGTGGGCATGAGGAAGGTTTCGTACGTGGACTGGTGCTTGACCAGCAGCACGGCCCCGGCGTTCTCGCCCTGCGGGAGGTTTTCCATGCCGGTCACATGGGCGCGGACGCCCAGGATCACCCGGGCACCGCTGATGCACAGCGACAGCCATGCGCGTGCGATGCGGTACAGCGGCCCTCCGCGCACGCCCAGCAGGGTGCCCAGCATGATGGCCAGCGCATAGGGCACGACGGTGATGCCCATCCAGAGAAGGTGAATGACGGAACGGATAAAAGCCATTTTTAGGAGTTTTCGGCTGCCAGCGCTTGATCATCTAGCGCTGGCAGCTATTAAATTAATAGCATCAAGACGATGGGGCACTGCCGTGCAGGGGCAGGGGAATGGCCGCCAGCGCTGCCGCCGGCACCTGCACCGCGGGCAGCAGCTGGTCCACGAAATCCCCCAGGCTGGCGTGCACCAGCGTGCCCGCCGGAATGCCCGCCGGCAGCGGCCCGCCGGGGTGCACCTGGGCCGACTGCCCCGTGCACACCAGGTGCAGCTGCGCGCCCAGCGCGGCGCCGGCCTGCAGATGGGCGGCACAGCTGCCCACCACCCGCACGTCCTGCCGCTCCACGCCATAGCGGTCGCTGATCTGCTCCAGCAGGCCCGGGGCGGGCTTGCGGCAGGCGCACTCCTCGTCGGCCGCGTGCGGGCAGTAGAACACCGCGTCGATGCGCCCCCCCACGGCGGCCACCTGCCGGTGCATCTTGGTATGGATGGCATTGAGGGCCACCACGTCGAACAGCCCCCGGCCCAGCCCCGGCTGGTTGGTCGCCACCACCACATGCCAGCCGGCATGGTTCAGGCGCGCGATGGCTTCGAGCGCGCCCGGCACGGCGGTCCACTCGTCGGCGGAGGTGATGTAGTCCTCCCCCAGCGGGTTGAGGGTGCCGTCGCGGTCGAGGATGGCGAGTTTCATGGGGCTTGGTTACCTTGTGAGAATCGCCAGCCTATCAGCTTGGGCCATCCGGTCAAACGGCCAGGCGCGAGAGGTCGGCCACGCGGTTCATCGCGTTGTGCAGCATCTTGAGCAGGCCCAGGCGGTTCATCCGCACATCCAGCTGCTCGGCGTTGACCATCACGTCGTCGAAGAACGCATCCACCGGCGCGCGCAGCACGGCCAGGGTCTGCAGGCTGGCGGTGTAGTCGCCCGCGTCGAACTGCGCATTGGCCTCGGGCACGAAGCGCTGCAGCGCGGCGTACAGGTCCTGCTCGGCCTTTTCCTGCAGCAGGTCGGGGTTCACGTGGGCATCCACCGGGCCCTCGACCTCGGCCTTTTTCAGGATGTTGCCCACGCGCTTGTTGGCCGCGGCCAGGGCCGGGCTTTCGGGCAGTGCGGCAAAGGCGCGCACGGCCGCCAGTTGCTTTTCGACCAGGGCCAGGCGCTGCGGGCGCAGGGCCAGGACGGCGTCGACCTCCTGCGCGCGGTAGCCCTGCTCGCGCAGGCTGCCGGCGAGGCGGTCGTAGATGAAGTCGGCAAGTTGCGCGGATGCGTCGGTGATCTTGTCGCCAAAGGCGGGCACCGCACCGGCGAGCAGGTCGTTGAGCTGCAGCGGCAGGTCTTTTTCGACCAGCATGCGGATCACGCCCAGCGCATGGCGGCGCAGCGCGAACGGATCGCGGTCGCCGGTGGGCAGGTTGCCGATGCCGAACATGCCCACCAGGGTTTCGAGCTTGTCGGCCAGCGCCACCACCACGCCGGCGGTGTTGCGCGGCAGCGTATCACCGGCAAAACGGGGCTTGTAGTGGTCTTCGATGGCGTGGGCCACGGTCTCGCCCAGGCCGTCGTTCAGGGCGTAGTAGCCGCCCATGATGCCCTGCAGCTCGGGGAACTCGCCCACCATGTCGGTCACGAGGTCGGTCTTGGCCAGTTGCGCGGCTTTGTCGGCATCAGCGACCAGCGCAGCATCGCCCAATTGCGTGGCAATGGCTTTGGCTATTGACCTAACGCGCTCCACGCGCTCGCCCTGTGTGCCCAGCTTGTTGTGATAGACCACCTTGGAGAGGCCCTCGACGCGCGAGGCCAGCGTCTTCTTGCGGTCCTGGTCGAAGAAGAACTTCGCGTCGGCCAGGCGCGGGCGCACCACGCGCTCGTTGCCGCCAGTCACGAAGCTGGTGTCCTCGGGGCTGATGTTGCTGACCACCAGGAACTTGTGGGTGAGCTTGCCCGCGGCGTCCAGCAGGGGAAAGTACTTCTGGTTGGCCTTCATCGTGAGGATCAGGCACTCCTGCGGCACGTCGAGGAATTCGGTCTCGAACGAGCAGGTGACCACGTTGGGGCGCTCGACCAGCGCGGTCACCTCGTCGAGCAGCGCCTCGTCTTCAATGGGGCGCGCGCCGTTGCCCACCTGGGCGGCGGCCGCGGCCAGCTGGCGGGCGATCTCGGCCTTGCGCTCGGCAAAGGAGGCGATCACGGCGCCGTCCTTCTTGAGCGTGGCGGCGTAGCTGTCGGCGTCCTGCAGCACCACGGGCGACACGGCGGCTTCAAAACGGTGGCCCTGCGTGCTGTTGCCCGCCGTGAGGCCCAGCGCCTTCACCGGCACCACGGTGCTGCCGTGCAGCGCGACCAGGCCGTGCGCGGGGCGCACGAAGTTCACGCTGGTCCAGCCGGGCAGTTCGCAGTCGGTCTCGAGCTGGTAGCTCATGACCTTGGGGATGGGCAGCTTGGCAATCGCCTCCTGCAGCGCTTTCTGCAGGCCGTCCTGCAGCGTCGCGCCAGGCACCACGCTGTCGTAGAACAGGGCCTCGGCCTTGCCGTCCAGCGCGCGCTTGAGCGCCGCCACGGCAGCTGCCGGGTCGGACACATCCGCACCCAGGGCCTGCAGCTTTTTCAACAGCGCCGGGCTGGCGTTGCCGCTGGCGTCGAGCCCCACGGTCACGGGCATGAGCTTTTGCTGCACGGCCTTGTCGGCGGCCTTGTCGGCCACGCCGGTCACATGCGCGGCCAGGCGGCGGGGCGATGCAAAGGGCGTGACCACGGACGCTGCCGTGGCCAGGCCCTGCGCCTTGAGCTGGTCGCCCAGCACGGTGGCAAAGGCATCGCCCAGCTTTTGCAGCGCCTTGGGCGGCAGCTCTTCGACAAACAGTTCTACGAGAAGGTTTTGGGTCGTCGTCATGTTCTTGTTCTCTTTCGTCCGCTCAGGCTGCCTTCTTGGCCATTTGCTCCACCCACTCGCGCGGTGCCATGGGGAAGCCCAGGCGCTCGCGGCTCTCGTAGTAGCTTTGCGCCACGGCACGGGCCAGGTTGCGGATGCGGCCGATGTACGCAGCGCGTTCGGTCACGCTGATCGCGCCGCGCGCATCCAGCAGGTTGAAGCTGTGCGCGGCCTTGAGCACCTGTTCGTAGGCGGGCAGCGCCAGCTGCTGCTCCATCAGGTACTTGGCCTGCTTTTCGTGCGCGTTGAAGGCGGTGAACAAGAAGTCCGCGTCGCTGTGTTCGAAGTTGTAGGTGGACTGCTCCACCTCATTTTGCTTGTACACATCGCCATAGCTCAGCGTGTCGGTCCACTTCAGGTTGTAGACGTTGTCCACGCCCTGCAGGTACATGGCCAGGCGCTCCAGACCATAGGTGATCTCGCCCGTGGCGGGCTTGCAGTCGATGCCGCCGACCTGCTGGAAGTAGGTGAACTGCGTCACCTCCATGCCATTGAGCCACACCTCCCAGCCCAGGCCCCAGGCGCCCAGCGTGGGGTTCTCCCAGTCGTCCTCGACGAAGCGGATGTCGTTCTTCTTCAGGTCGAAGCCCAGGGCTTCGAGGCTGCCCAGGTACAGCTCCAGGATGTTGGCCGGCGCGGGCTTCAGGACCACCTGGTACTGGTAGTAGTGCTGCAGCCGGTTGGGGTTCTCGCCGTAGCGGCCGTCCTTGGGGCGGCGGCTGGGCTGCACATAGGCGGCCTTCCAGGGCTCGGGTCCGATGGCGCGCAGGAAGGTGGCGGTGTGCGAGGTGCCGGCGCCCACTTCCATGTCGTAGGGCTGCAAAAGAGCGCAACCCTGCGCGTCCCAGTAGGACTGCAGCTTCAAAATGATTTGCTGGAATGTCAACATGGCGTCTGTGGCACTGGCAAGCCAGGGCCGGGCAAGTAGGAGGAGAAAAGAAAACGATGCAAGGCGTGGGCGCAAGGCCTGCCGACCACCCCGGGCAGCACGGACGGGCATCGCACACGCGAACCGATCATTTTACGGCGCCGCAGCAAGGCCGCCCTGCAAACACCGCGACGCCACCGCCAGTCGCTGCCAGCAGCCAGAGGTCGAAACCGCCCGCCCCATGAAAAAAGGCCAGAGCCCTCGTGGAGCCCCAGCCTTTCCAACCCATCCGCGCCGCCCATAAGCCACCGCGTGCAGGTGCCGCCCTTGCAGGCAACCATCGGCGCACAGCAGCACGCCAAATCAATAAAAATCCGTCGCTCGACTCGCACAACCCAAGGTCCAACTGGACACGCGGCCATCGCGAGAGCACCCGTGGATCTGGCTCCGCCAGTCCACCAGGTTCCCCCTTAGGGGGAAGGCGCGCAGCGCCTCAGGGGGAGACTAGTACTCCCAGAAGATGCGCTGCAGCTCTTTGCTGTCGTTGGTCTTGGTGAGCGCCACCATGGCAAGGATGCGGGCCTTTTGCGGACGCAGGTCATGCGCCACCACCCAGTCGTACTTGTCGTCGGGCTGCTCGGCGTTGCGCAGCACGAAACCGTCGGGCACGCGGGCCGAGCGCACGATCTGCACGCCCGCCGCACGCAGCGCCTTGAGCGAATCCACCGCCTGCGCGGCCACCGAGCCGTTGCCCGTGCCGGCGTGGATCAGCGCCTTCACGCCAGCCTTGCCGTAGGCCTCGATGCCCGTGGTGTTCATGTTGCCGTAGCCGTACACGATGTCCACGGCGGGCAGGGCCTGGATCTCGTCGATGTTGAACTCGGAATTGGCGGTGTGGCGCTTGACGGGCGCGCGGAACCAGTAGTTCTTGCCCTCCACCACCATGCCCAGCGGCCCCCACTGGCTCTTGAAGGCCTCGGTCTTGATGTTGATGGTCTTGCTCACGTCGCGGCCGCTCTGGATCTCGTCGTTCATGGTGACGAGCACGCCCTTGCCGGCGGCGTCCTTGCTGGCCGCCACGCTCACGGCGTCGTACAGGTTCAGCGCGCCGTCGGCCGACAGGGCCGTGCCGGGGCGCATGGAGCCGACCACGACGATGGGCTTGTTCGTGCGCACCACCAGGTTCAGGAAGTACGCGGTTTCTTCCAGGGTGTCGGTGCCGTGGGTGATGACGATGCCGTCCACATCAGCCTGCTTGGACAGGGCCGAGACACGCTGGCCGAGCTTGAGCAGGTGCTCGTTGGTGAAGCTCTCGGAGGCGATCTGGAACACCTGCTCGCCCGAGACCTTGGCGACGCTGGCCAGCTCCGGCAGGCCCGCCAGCAGCTTGTCGACCGGCACCTTGGCCGCGGCGTAGGTGGCGCTGTTGGCGGCCGAGGCGCCCGCACCGGCGATGGTGCCGCCCGTGGCAAGCACCACGACATGGGGCTTGGCGGCCTGGGCCATGGCCACGGCCGAGGCGGCGGACAGCAGCAGGCCGGCCAGCCAGCGGTGCACGGGGGGGGAAATGCGCATGACAGAAATCTCCAGACAGTTGTTATGAAGAGGCCGCCAGCGGAATGCGCTGACAGCCCGGCCGCTCGTTGGCGGTGCCGGATCGTATGAGAGAGTCACACACATCGTTAGGGAATAATCAGCCTCTTCTTGTGAATTTCACTCATACCCCTGCTACCGGACCCTGGCCATGAACCTGCGGCAACTCGAGGTGTTCCAGGCCGTTCTGCAAACCGGCAACATGAGCGCCGCGGCACGGCTGCTGTGCATCACGCCCTCGGCCGTGAGCAAGGCCGTGGCGCACACCGAGCTGCAGCTGGGCTACCGGCTGTTCGTGCGCACGCCGGCCGGCCTCACGCCCACGCCCGAGGCGCAGGTGCTGGCCACCGAGTCCACGGGCATCCACCGCCAGCTCGACGCCCTGCGCCGCACGGCGCGCAACCTGGGCACCAGCGACACGGGCGACGTGCGCCTGGCGGCCATCCCCTCGATCACGCACGAGTTCCTGCCCCTGGTGCTGCAGGAGCATGCGCTGCGCTACCCGCAGGTGGGCGTGGAAGTGCGCACCATCCACCAGGACCAGATGACGCAGGCCCTGCTCACTCGCAGCGTGGATTTCTGCCTGGGCTTCTACAAGCACCCGCACCCGCAGATCCGCAGCGATCTGCTGGTCAGCGGGCGCATGTACCTGGCGGTGGCGCAGTCCGTGTGGACGCGCGCGCCGCGCGCCGTGGCGCCCAGCGCCCGGCTGGCGCAGGTGCCGGTGATCCGCCTGGTGGGGGACGACCCCATGCGCCAGTCCATCGACGACCTCGCACAGCGCCTGGGCACGCCCGCGGGGCCGGGCCTGCAGGTGCAGACCTCGCGCCTGGCGCTGGACCTGGTGCGCCGGGGCATGGGCTGGACGGTGATCGACTTTCTCACCGCCACCCAGCTCGACCCCGGGACCATGGTGGCGCTGGAGCTGCACGAGCTGCCGCCCATGTCGCTGTACAGCTACCACGCCCGCGCCCTGCCCCAGGGCCTGCCCGCCACGCGCATGCTGGCCATGCTGCCGGGGCTGCTGCACCGAGCCCTTTCGGCAAAGGCGGTATGAAAAAACCCGCCCATCCCTCGCAGGATGGCGGGTTGCGCTGAAAACCTCGCGGCTCAGTTATCCCAGCGGCGCAGGACCAGGCTGGCGTTGGTTCCGCCAAAGCCGAAGCTGTTGGACAGTGCCGTGCGGATGGGCGCATCGCGCGTCTCGCGCACCAGGGGCATGCCCTCGGCGGCGGGCTCCAGCGTCTCGATGTGGGCCGAGCCCGCGATGAAGCCCTGGCGCAGCATCAACAGGCAGTAGATCGCCTCCTGCACGCCCGTGGCGCCCAGCGAGTGGCCGGTGAGCGACTTGGTGGACGAGAACGGCGGAATCGCGTCGCCGAACACCTCGCGGATGGCGCGCAGCTCGGGCACGTCGCCCACGGGCGTGGAGGTGCCGTGGGTGTTGATGTAGTCGATGGGTTCGCTCACGGTGGAGATGGCCTGGCGCATGCAGGCGATCGCGCCGTCGCCCGAAGGGGCCACCATGTCGGCGCCGTCGGACGTGGCGCCGAACCCGATGACCTCGCCCAGGATGGTGGCGCCGCGCGCCTGCGCATGCTCCAGGCTCTCCAGCACCACGGCGCCGCCGCCGCCCGACAGCACGAAGCCGTCGCGGTTGGCGTCATAGGCGCGCGAGGCCTTCTCGGGCGTGGCGTTGTAGGCGCTGGACATGGCGCCCATGGCGTCGAACAGCAGGCCCATGCCCCAGGTGACCTCCTCGCCGCCGCCGGCGAACATCACGTCCTGCATGCCCCAGGCGATCTGCTGGGCGGCCGCGCCGATGCAGTGGGCCGAGGTGCTGCAGGCCGAGGTGATGGAGTAGTTGATGCCCTTGATGCCGAAGTTGGTCGACAGGCAAGCGGACACGGTGGAGCTCATGCAGCGCGTGACCTGGTAGGGCCCCACGCGGCGGATGCCCTTGCTGCGCAGGATGTCCGCCGCCTCGATCTGGTTGGCGGGCGAGCCGCCGCCCGAGCCCATGATGAGGCCGGTGCGCGGGTGCGACACCTGTTCGGGCGTGAGGCCCGATTCGGCGATCGCGTTGGCCAGCGAGATGTGCGCATAGGCTGCCGCATCGCCCATGAAGCGCAGCTGCTTGCGGTCGATCAGCTCTTCGAGGTTGATCTGCGGCACGCCCGCCACCTGGCTGCGCATGCCCAGCTCGGTGAACTGTGGCATGGCACGGATGCCCGAGCGGCTCTCCCGCAGCGACTGCGTGACGGTGCCCATGTCGTTGCCGATGCACGAGACAATGCCCGCGCCCGTGATCACCACGCGTTTCATGCTGCGGCTCCTTGTGCGGCGCCATCTTCCTCGCGTTTGAACAAGCCCACACGCAGGTCGTTGGCCACGTAGATTTCCTTGCCATCGGCCAGCAGCCGGGCATCGCCAATGGCCATGACCAGCTTGCGTTTGATGACGCGCTTGATGTCGATTTCGTAGGTGACGAGCTTCACGTCCGGGCCCACTTCGCCGGTGAACTTGACCTCGCCCGCGCCCAGCGCCCGGCCGCGGCCAGGCAATTGCAGCCAGGTCAGGTAAAAGCCGATGAGCTGCCACATGGCGTCCAGCCCCAGGCAGCCGGGCATGACCGGGTCGCCCTGGAAGTGGCAGGCAAAGAACCAGAGGTCCGGGCGCACGTCAAGTTCGGCGCGGATCTTTCCCAGCCCGTGCGCGCCACCATCGCTGTCGATGTGCGTGATGCGGTCAAACATCAGCATGGGCGGCAGCGGCAGGCGCCCGCTGTCAGCGCCGAACAGCCGGCCCTCGCCCGAGGCGATCAGTTGTTCGTAGGAAAAGGAATCAGCCATCTTCAGTCGTGCTCCAGAACAGCGGTGGGCCCGCTTCAAATCATCGTTGTATGCAAACACAAGCCCCCGCTTGTGGGGCTCCATTATCAAGGCAGAGAAAGACACATCCCGGTTTTGGCCCGGCAAGGCACCGGGACACCCCGGCAGCACATGACCTGGATCAATTCCCGCGCACCGTCTGCCACCGCCTCGCCACCAGGGCAAAAACCAGGGCCAGCCCCCCGAAGATCCACAGGGGCACCAGCCCCCAGCGCGACACCCACCACGCGTACGGGGTGATGTGCCAGCCACTGGCAGCATCCATCCCCCGGCCCCACACCTCGCCCTTGAGCACGCCCCGCGTGTGCCGCGCCAGCTGGTGGGTGACCACGCCCCGGTGGTCGATGATGGCGGTGGCGCCCGTGTTGGTCGCGCGCACCATGGGGCGCTCGAATTCCAGCGAACGCATGCGGCTGATGTGCAGGTGCTGGTCGATGGCCACGGTGTCGCCGAACCAGCCGATGTTGCTGAAATTGACGAACACCGTCGGCGCCTGCGCCGGGTTGGCGAACCGCGCGCCCAGTTCCTCGCCAAAAAGGTCTTCGTAGCAGATGTTGGGGGCGATGCGCTGGCCTGCCCAGGCAAACGGGGCCTGGCCCACGGTTCCGCGGTTGAAATCGCCCAGCGGGATGTCCATCATGGCCGTGAACCATCTGAAGAACGGCGGGATGAATTCCCCGAACGGCACCAGGTGGTGCTTGTCGTAGCGGTACGGCGTCTTCTGGCGGCCGGGGCCCATGCCCAGCACCGAATTGGTGTAGCCCAGCGTTTCGCTGCCCAGCGGAATGCCCAGCAGCGCCGCCTGGGAGCCCTGCGCGTAGCGCTGCTGGATGCCTTCCAGGTAGCCCGGCATGAGCTGCTGGGGCAGCAGCGGGATGGCGGTTTCGGGCGCCACCACCAGGTCGGCCCTGGCGTCGCGCAGCGCATCGGCATACCACTTGAGCGCCATCGGCACGCCGCTGCCCTGCTGGAACTTCTCGTCCTGCGGGATGTTCCCCTGCAGCAGTTCCAGGGTCATCGGCGGCGCCGCGCGGGCCGACGGCGTGTGGCACAGGTTCACCGCGCAATGGCGCTCCAGCGTGGCGCCCGCCAGGCCCGCCGCGAGAACGCCGGCCAGCCCCCACAGGCGCCAGTGGCGCAGGTCCCCCGGGCGCCATTGCACGGCCAGCATCGCCAGCATCGCAGCCACCGCCCCGATGCCGTACACGCCCAGGATGCGCGCCAGCACCGCCAGCGGCCCGTCAACGTGGGCGTAGCCGCCCGCGCCCCACGGGAAACCCGTCCACAGCGTGCCGCGCGCCAGCTCGGCCAGCAGCCAGAACGCTCCGAAAACAATAGCTGTCAGCGCCCTGTTGGCAAGCGCCAGGCGGCAAAAAAGCCCCAGCATCACCGCGTAGTAGCTGCCCAGGAACGCCGCGAGGCCCAGCACCGCCGCCACCGCCAGCGGCGCGGCCAGCCCGCCGTAGGTGTGCATGGAGATGAAAAGCCACCAGAACGTGCCCGCGAGCCAGGCCGTGGCGAACAGGCCGCCGATGGCGGCACCGCGCCGCCAGGCCACGGACGCGGTGGCCTGCGGGCGCACCAGCCAGGCCAGCACCGCCATGGAGGCGATCTGCAGCCACCACAGGGGCTCGCCGCTCCACGGCCAGGCCAGCGAGGCGGCCTGCGCAACGCCGGCAGCCACGGCCAGCAGCGCCTGCAGGGCCAGCGGCAGCCCCGGCGTCGTGCGCGCGCGGGCCATCAGCCGCCGGCGCTGGCGTCTTCGACCCGCGACACCTTGAACCAGCGCACGGCGCCGCCCTTGGTGTGCAGCACGACGAAGTGCAGCCCGCCCAGCTGCAGGTGCTCGCCACGCTTGGGCACATGGCCCATTTCGTGGGCGATCAGGCCACCGATGGTGTCGAAGGTTTCGTCGGGGTCGCTGCCCTGGACCAGCACGTCGAACGCCTCGGAAACCCGTTCGACCGAGGTGTCGCCGCTCACGCGGTAGGTGCGGTCGGCCAGCCCGAAGATGTCGCCGTCGTCCTCGGGAATGTCGAACTCGTCCTCGATCTCGCCCACGATCTGCTCGAGCACGTCCTCGATGGTGATGAGCCCGGCCACGCGGCCGAACTCGTCGATCACGATCGCCAGGTGGTTGCGGTTGCCGCGGAATTCGCGCAGCAGGTCGTTCAGGCCCTTGCTTTCGGGCACGAAGACGGCGGGGCGCAGCAGCGCGCGGATGTTCAGCTCGGGTGCCCGCTGCAGCTTGAGCAGGTCCTTGGCCATGAGGATGCCGATGATGTTCTCGCGCTCGCCCTGGTACACCGGAAACCGCGAATGCGCGGTGTTGATGACAAGGTGCAGCAGCTCGTCGAACGGCGCGTCGATGTTGACGAGGTCCATGCGCGGCGCGGCCACCATCACGTCGCCCGCCGTCATGTCGGCCATGCGGATGACGCGCTCGAGCATCACGCGCGATTCGGCCCCGATGACCTCGTTGTCCTCGGCCTCGGCCAGGGTTTCGATGAGCTCTTCCGTGGAGTCCGGCCCCGGATGGATGAACTCGGCCACTTTCTGCAGGAAGGTGCGCTTGTCTTCCCTCTCGGGCAAGCGCCCGGGGTGCGCAGGGTGCGGGTCAGACACTGAGGACGTGCGGGTAGTGAATCAGGCCCCTAGGATAGCGGATTGTTGTGACAGCGCGCCATGGCGCCCGCGCCTTGCGGCCCGGGCCCGCCGCCGGTCACTCGGCGGACTGGTGGCGCGCGTGCTGCACGCCGCTGCGCACTTCCTGCACGCCCGCCAGGAAATCCCAGAACTGCTTGGCCTGCTTCTTGATCTGGTAGTCCACCTCGGCAAACTGCTGCTCCACGATCTCGGCCATGCGCGTGTCCAGGCTGGCGGGCTGGATCTGGAGGTAGGCCTCGGACTCCGAGCCGTCGCGGCGCACGGTGGCGCCCGCCTTGCGGGCAATCTTGAGCATCGCGGTGTTCTCGGACAGCGCATGGATGAAGACCATGTTCACGCCTTCATTGCGCGCATGCATCACCGCGCGCTCGAACAGGCGTGCGCCGAAACCACGGCCCCGCGCCTGCTTGAGCACGGAAACGCCAAACTCGGCGCAGTGCTTGTGCTCGGGATGCTCCGAGAACGCCAGGTGGGCCATCGCGATGAGTTCCAGGCGGCGGTTGTAGATGCCGAAGATCTCGTCGCGGTTGAAATCGAGGTGCTCGGCATACCGGCGGATCTGCTCGTCATTGGCCGCGTAGCCGAAGCGCAGATAGCGGTCCGCCGGTTCGAGCTTCAGCAGATGCTGGGTGATCCGCTCGCGGTAGGACGGGCCCAGGGCGCGGATGGGAACCATCATGGGCACCTCCTGCTTTGCGTGCGTGTCATGGGGAGACGGGCCGCCCGTCACCGGGCGCAGCATGTCCCTGCCTGCGTGCCAGGATGCCTTGAGCCAGTCTTTCGTTGCGAACATAGCTGTAAATATAAGGGTTTTCCCTCATTATTTCCAGTACAAATTGCTGCATTGCAGCAAAGTAGTGAGATGCCTCAAATCAAGGCAGAAAATAGCTCTCGGAGCTTTGTCCATGGGCGCGAGAAGCTACCAAATCCATAGCAATTGCCTTGCACCAGGGCCCACGGATGTCTTCTGCGCGACCCATCCCGGCCCCGCAGCGCCGGGTGCCGGCCGCCCGCAAGGGTATAGCGGCGGCCATCGCGCGGCAAGCGGCCCGGGGCGCGAGGCCATCACACCGGCACGGCGGTGGTGGCCTTGACCCGGTCGAGCACGAAACTGGTCTTGCAGTCCTGCACGCTGGGGTGCTTGAGCAGGGTGTCCATGATGAAGCGGCTGTAGTGCGCCATGTCCGCCACCACCACGCGCAGCAGGTAGTCCATCTCGCCCGTGAGCGATGCGCATTCCACCACTTCGGGCCACGTCTGCACGCTGGCGCGGAACAGGTCCATGGGGTTGCGCTTGTGGCTTTCGGTGTGCTTTTCCAGCCGCACATTGAGGTAGGCGGTCAGCCCCAGGCCCACGGCCTCGGGGGGCACCAGCGCCACGTAGCGGTCGATCACCCCGCTTTCCTCCAGGCGCTTGACGCGGCGCAGCACCGCGCTGGGCGACAGGCCCACCTGCTCACCGATGACGTCATACGTCTCCCGGCCATTTTCTTGCAGACGGCGCAATATGGCCCTGTCCAGCTTGTCGAGTGCGCTTGAGGCTTGCATAGCGCAGGATTTTATGGAATCCGCGCATTTTTCGCTTGCCCGATTGCATGCTGGGGTATGTCCCGATAGTGACACCACGCCGGGACCAGAAGAATGAATCCCGCAAAAACGCACGGTCGTTCGTTTTTTGCAGGCACAAAAACCATATCCAACGGAGACAACCACATGACCGGATTCCTCAGCCGCTTTCTGCGGCGCCTCGCGCTGGCGGCCAGCGCCGGGCTCTTGCTCCTGGGGGCCAGCGCCCAGGCCCAGAGCGGCTACACCCAGACGCGCTACCCCATCGTGCTGGTGCACGGCCTTTTCGGCTTCGACTCGGCCCTGGGCATCGACTACTTCTATGGCATTCCCGACGCCTTGCGCCAGGGCGGCGCGAAGGTCTACGTGGCGCAGGTGTCCGCCGCGAACAGCACCGAGGTCCGGGGCGAGCAGCTGCTGGCGCAGGTCAAGACCATCCTGGCGATCACCGGAGCGGCCAAGGTCAACCTCGTGGGCCACTCCCATGGCGGACCCACCACGCGCTATGTGGCGGGCGTCGCGCCGCAGCTGGTGGCGTCGGTCACCTCGGTGGGCGGGGTCAACAAGGGATCGCGCGTGGCGGACATCCTGCGGGGCGTGGCCCCCGCCGGTTCGGTGTCGGAGGCCGTGGCCAGCGGCGCGGCCAGGGCGCTGGTCAGCCTGATCAACCTCACGTCCGGGGGTTCGGCCCTGCCCCAGATGCCGACCGCCGCGCTCGATTCGCTGACCACCGCCGGGCTCGCGGACTTCAACCGCCGCTTTCCGCAGGCCCTGCCCAGCGGCTGCGGCAGCGGTGCGGAGCTGGCCAACGGCGTGCGCTACTACTCCTGGACGGGCACGCAGCCCCTGACCAACGTGCTCGATGCCAGCGATGGCCTGCTGAGCGTGCTCAGCCTGGTCTTTGGCGAGGCCAACGACGGCCTGGTCTCCGCCTGCTCGTCGCGCCTGGGCAAACACCTGGGCGACCACCGGCAGAACCACCTGGACGAAGTGAACCAGCTGCTGGGCCTGCGCGACTGGTTCTCCACCGACCCGGTGACGCTGTACCGCCAGCACGCCAACCGCCTCAAGACGCAGGGCCTGTAAGCCGTGGAAAAAAGGTCCCGCGCCTTCGCCGCCGCAGTGGCCCTGGCCGCCGCCACGGCCGCCGTGGTCTGGTGGACGGCCCCGCACGGCCTGCAGGGCGCGGAGGACCCGCATCCAGGCGCCGGCGCCGCCGGCCCGCAGGCCGGCAGCGCGCGCCAGAACCCGTCGGGCTCGGCACGGCCGATGGAGAGCAGCTTCTTCGCCGCCCGCCGCGCCGCCGGCCCGGACCGCCACGAAGACCCCCTGCTGGTGCACGGCCTGCGCGATACGCTGGAGGCGCTGCTGATGGAAGCGCAGGACGGCGGCGCGGCGGACCCCGCCACGCTCAAGCAGCGCCTGGCGGGCCTGATGGGCAAGCACTTCCCGGCGGCACTGGCCACCCGGGCGCTGGCACTGGCCGAGCGCTACGTGGACTACCGCGTGGCGCTGGGCCAGCTGCGCACGCCCCCGAACCCGACCGACCCCGGCGCGCTGCGCGAAGCGCTGGAGGCGCGCCACAAGGTGCGCCAGCAGTTCTTTGACGGCCCCGAGCACGACGCCCTGTTCGCCCGCGAGGCGGACCTGGACCGCTACACGCTGGCGCGCCTGGAGATCGAGCGCAACCCCCGGCTCACCGCCGAACAGCGCACCCAGGCCTTGCGCGATGCAGAGAACGAATTGCCCCAGGCGCGCCGCGCGGAGCGCGCAGCGGCCACCGAACACCTGAGCGCGGCGGCCCAGACCGCCGCGTTCAACGCACAAAACACCGACGAACGCACCCGCCACGCCGCGCGCAGCGCGCAGTACGGCGAGGCCGCGGCCCACGCCATGGCCCAGCTGGACCGGGAGGAGCAAAGCTGGCAGCAGCGCCTGGACCAGTACAGCCAGGCCCGTGCCCAGCCGGGCGACGGCAGGGCACTGGAATCATTGCGCCAGCAGCTGTTCTCACCGCAGGAGCAGCAGCGCCTCGATGCCGCCCTGGCGCTGCGAAAGCTCCCGCCGGCCACGCCGGGCTCCTGAGCGCAGGGCGCCGGTGCCATTCGACGGTGCGCCCGGGTGGCGCGCCTGTCCTGCGCCATTTTTTGACCATTCGCAACATTCCTGCAAATCAAAGGCCAAAGCCTCTTGATTTCGCCAGAAACATGAGGCAGGGCACGCCTACAGTCCATGGCATTCCTCAACGAATGCCGGAGACACCCCATGAACGCCGCCTTGCCCCCAACAACCGCCACCCAGCTGGAAGCCTGGGACAACCCCATGGGCCTGATGGGGTTCGAGTTCGTCGAATTCACCTCACCCCAGCCCGGCGTGCTGGAGGCCGTGTTCGAAAAGCTGGGTTTCACCCTGGTCGCCAAGCACCGCTCCAAGGATGTGGTGCTGTACCGCCAGAACGGCATCAACTTCATCCTGAACCGCGAGCCCCACAGTCAGGCCGCCTACTTCGGCGCCGAACACGGCCCGTCGGCCTGCGGCCTCGCCTTCCGCGTGAAGGACGCCCACAAGGCCTACAACCGCGCTCTGGAACTGGGTGCCCAGCCCATCGAGATCCCCACCGGCCCCATGGAACTGCGCCTGCCCGCCATCAAGGGCATTGGAGGTGCGCCGCTGTATTTGATCGACCGGTTTGAAGACGGCAAGTCCATCTACGACATCGACTTCGAGTTCATCGAGGGTGTGGACCGCCGCCCCGTGGGCCATGGCCTGAACCTCATCGACCACCTTACGCACAACGTGTACCGCGGCCGCATGGGCTTCTGGGCCAATTTCTACGAGAAGCTGTTCAACTTCCGTGAGATCCGCTACTTCGACATCCAGGGCGAATACACCGGCCTGACCAGCAAGGCCATGACGGCGCCCGACGGCAAGATCCGCATCCCGCTGAACGAAGAATCGAAGCAGGGTGGTGGCCAGATCGAAGAATTCCTGATGCAGTTCAATGGCGAAGGCATCCAGCACATCGCTCTGATCTGCGACAACCTGCTGGACGTGGTGGACAAGCTGGGCATGGCCGGCGTGCAGCTGGCCACCGCGCCCAACGAGGTCTATTACGAAATGCTGGACACCCGCCTGCCCGGCCACGGCCAGCCTGTGCCCGAACTGCAGTCGCGCGGCATCTTGCTGGACGGCACCACGGCCGACGGCACGCCCCGCCTGCTGCTGCAGATTTTCTCCACCCCCATGCTGGGCCCGGTGTTCTTCGAATTCATCCAGCGCGAAGGCGACTACCGCGACGGTTTTGGCGAAGGCAACTTCAAGGCGCTGTTCGAATCGCTGGAGCGCGACCAGATCCGCCGTGGCGTGCTGAACACCTAAGACATCAGACATCCAGGGTTAACCCTGAACAGGTGCCTATACTGCGCGCTCCCCGGAACTCATAAGGATCCCGATGTCGCTCCGTAGCACCCTGTTCAGTGTTGGCCTGACCTGTGTGGCCACCTTTGCCATGGCCCAAAGCCCCTCTGCCCCGCTCACCATCGTGGTTCCCTACCCCGCTGGTGGTCCGCTGGACACCTCGGCCCGCATCGTGGCCGAGGGTGCTGCAGCCCAGCTTGGCTCCATTACCGTGGAGAACAAACCGGGGGCGGGTGGTAGTACCGGTGCGGACCAGGTCGCCAAATCACCCAAGACCAGCAACCAGGTGCTGATGGGCGCCGTGGCCACCCACGCCGTCAATCCCTGGCTGTACAAGAACTTCCCTTACAACGCGCTCAAGGACTTCAAGCCCATCGCGCTGGTAGCCCGCACGCCCAACGTGCTGGTGGTCAGCGCGGCGCAGGCCACCAAGCTGGGGATCAAGACCACGCCGGAGCTGGTGCAGTACCTCAAGAAGAACCCGGACCAGGCCAAGTACGGATCGGGCGGCAACGGCAGCATCGGCCACATCTCGGCCGAGATGTTCAAGTCGCTCACCAACACCAAGATGGGCCACACGCCCTTCCAGGGCTCCAAGCCCGCGCTGGCCGCGCTGGAATCCGGCCAGGTGCTGATGGTGTTTGACAACCTGGCCTCGGCGTTGCCGCAGATCCAGTCGGGCAAGCTGCTGGCGCTGGGTGTAACCACGTTGAGCCGCAATGAGGCGCTGCCGAACGTGCCCAGCATCAACGACAGCGTGCAGGGCTTCAACGTGTCGACCTGGTTCGGCCTGTTCGCGCCCGCCTCGCTGCCCGATGCGGACGCGCGCCGCTACGCCAACGCGTTCTCTGCCGCGATGCATTCGCCTGCGGGCAAGGAGAAGTTCAAGAAGATGGGCATCACGCCCGAAGAGCTGACGCTCGACGGGTTTGCGCAGTTTGTGCGCTCGGAAAACAGCAAGTACGAGTTTCTGATCCGGGCCGCAAAGATCAAGATCGATTAGCAGCCGCGTGGGCTGGTGCGCACCCCCGTCGCGGTGCGCCGACCATGGCGGCAAAGGAGAAAAAAATGGGACAAGCCCCTGTCGTCTATGGCCAATCCACCCGCCCACCGCGTGGCGACTACTCGCGTGCCAACGCGGACTACACCTGCCCGCAGGACTACGCGAGCTACACCGACGCCGACCACGACACCTACCGCCGCCTGTACGAGCGCCAGCGCGCCCTGCTGCCCGGCCTGGCGAGCCAGGCGTTCATCGACGCCCTGCCCTCACTGGGCGCCAGCGACCGCATTCCGCGCTTCGAAGAGGTGAACGAGCGCCTCTACAAGGCCACAGGCTGGGAGCTGGTGGGCGTGCCCGGGCTGATCCCCGAGGTGCCGTTTTTCACCTTGCTGGCCAACCGCAAGTTCCCGGTGACGGACTGGATCCGCAAGCCCGAGGAGTTCGAGTACATCGTCGAGCCAGACATTTTTCATGACCTGTTCGGCCACGTGCCGCTGCTGTTCAACCCGGTGTTCGCGGACTATGTGCAGCGCTATGGCCAGGGCGGGCTGAAGGCGCAGGGGCTGGGGTCGTGCGAGATGCTGAGCCGCCTGTACTGGTACACGATCGAGTTCGGGTTGATCCGCGAGGCGGGGCAGTTGCGGGCGTACGGCGCGGGGATTCTGAGTTCTTCGGGCGAACTGGCGTATTCCGTGCAGAGCCCGGAGCCACAGCGCATTGCGCTGCAACTGGAGCGCACCATGCGCACGCGCTACAAGATCGATACGTACCAGCAGACGTATTTCGTGATCGACAGTTTCGAGCAGCTGTTCGAGATGACGGCGGCGGACTTTGCGCCGATCTATGAGCGGCTGCGGGGGTTGCCGGAGTTTGCGGCGGATGAGCGGGAGGCTGTGGCGGCTTGATTTTTGGTGATATTGGCTGCTAGCGCTAGTGAATCATGCATTGACAGCTACGTCTTTGATAGCACCCCTTTTGCACCCAGCAATACTTGGCCGAGGCTGTCGGAGGTTGTGGATGTATCGGTCTCTGTGCCTGGGTTGAGGGCGGAGGCCGGGAGTCGCCCGGCATGCGAGTAACTTTCTTTCGCGTCGCCGAAAGAAAGTCACCAAAGAAAGGGCGACCCTACTGCGCGCGTCCCTTCGCTACGCTACGGGCAACCTGCGATGCTCGGACAGGGGGTGCGCCGCAGAACTCACTGCGCGCTACGCGCTCCGTTCAAACAACTGCGGCAAGTCAGTACACGAAGTGCGTGTGTCCTTCGGCACACGCACGCACCCCCTGCCCTGCGCTTCTCGGCACGCGCAGAAGGGAACCCAAAAACGGACATCCACACGGGCCATTGCTTCGCTGGGCCCCCTCTCGCGGGCGCAAGCGCCACGCGCTGCGCAAACTGGGCCGAGCGCAGCGATGGCCCGAATGGATGTCCGGCTGTTCGGTTGTTTGGATGTTCTGCTGTCCACCCCCTGCTGGCTGCGCCTGCGGCGGGGCGGTTGCGGGGTGGCATGGGCGTCGCAGCGCCCATGCTTCGTGCTCTGACTCGCCGTGGCTGTCTGAGCGGCGCGCGCAGCGCAAAGCGAGTTCCACGGCGCACCCCGCAACCGACACGACGCAGGTTTGCCCCGGAGCAAAGCGCAGGGGTCGCAGACTGGGGGTCGCCTTTTCTTTGGTGACTTTCTTTTGGCGAAGCAAAAGAAAGTTACTCACCTGCCGGGGCGACAACCCGGCTCCCGCCCTCAGCAAAGGCATACGGCCAAATCAGCACACCTAACAAAAACTACAAAATTGATAGCTACCAACGCTTTATAGAAAAGCGCCAGCAGTCAAAAAAACTCACAGAATCACCCTCGACCTATCTCCTCCAGACAAGCCTCCATCACCCCAGGGTCAAACGCCATCTGCACATGCGCGACGCCCTCCACCAACCGGTTGTCCGCCCCTGGCAACGCCGCGGTGCTCGCCGGGAACACGATGTTGTCGCAGTTCGAATACCAGCACGTGAACAACGCCGCCCGCCCCGCCGGCTCGGCCCGCTGCAGCGCCACCACCCAGTCCCCCGCCAGGCTCATCTGCCGCCCATTCACCGCCCGGCTGAAGCGCCCGAGCCACGTGCCGCCGTGCGGCGTGCCCAGCGTCAGCACCCGGTGCACCCGCCCGTCCGCCTGGTGCGCGCGCAGCCAGGCCCGCACCGCCAGCCCGCCCATGCTGTGGCACAGCAACACCGGCGCCTGGCCCGTGGCCGCCGTCACCTTGCGCACGGCCTCTTCGATGATGTCGGCGTACTCGTCAATCGAGCCCATCACCGGCTCCAGGTTCACCGCCACATGGGCATGGCCCCGGGCTTGCAATGGCGCGAACCACGGCAACCACAGGCCCCGGTTGCACATGAAGCCGTGCACCAGCACCACGCCGCGCTTTCCGGTCGGCTGCGCAGGCAGCCAGTCGGGCAATGACTGGTGGCGAAACGGCTGGCGCCAGCCAAAGACCATCAATGCCACCCACACCTCGGCCCACCAGGCGGCCAGCACCTGGGAGAGGCGCGCACGGGGCGCGGCGTCCTGGCGGTTGGTGAGGTGCATCAGCACAAACTCCACCGCCATCACCGCGAGGTATATCCCCAGGGGCAGCAACGCCCCCAGCACGGCACGCAAGGGCGAATGCGGCCACTGCCACACCAGCCAGGCGGCCATGGTCAGCAGGATGAACAGGAGCAGGATTCGTTGCCAGCGCGCGATCATGGTGGTGATGGGCAGATGTTGTAATTGACCAGCCGCATTGTGCGGTCTGGGCCCTGCCCTGGCGCCCCCCGCACGTAGAAAGGACCCCGCCCCATGGATGCCGCCCAGACCATCCGCGACTGCATCGCCGACGTCACGGCCCTGCGCCTGCACCGCACCGGCGATGCCGCACTGGGCGCGGCGGTGGGCCAGGTCAAGACCCTGCAGGCACGGCGCTTCAGGGGCACCTATGCCGACCTCATGGGCTCGCCCTCGTTCGGCCCCGCGGCCCGGTTCTTCCTCGAGGAGCTGTACAGCGACACCGACTACACCGAGCGCGACCTGCAGTTCGGCCGCATCGCGGGCACGCTGCAGACCATGTTCCCCCAGCCCGTGGTGGCCACCGCCGTGGCGCTGGCCGTGCTGCATGCGCAGACCGAGGGGCTCGACCAGGAGATGGGCCGCGCCTGGCTCGACGCCTCCGGCGGGGGCGGCATGCCGGACGCCGCCCGCTACACCGCCGCCTGGCGCGCCGTGGGGCAGCGCCATGCGCGCCAGCAGCAACTGCAGCGCGTGCTGGCCATGGGCACCGACCTCGCCCGCCTGACCCGCACCCCCGGCCTGCGCATGATGCTGCGCATGATGCGCGCGCCCGCCCAGGCGGCCGGCATGGGCGCGCTGCAGCGGTTCCTGGAGGCGGGCTTCGACACCTTTGGCCAGCTCGCGCGCCAGCGCGGCGGGGTCGAGCAGTTCCTGGCCACCATCCAGGAGCGCGAAGGCGCGCTGATGGCGCAGCTGTTCGATGCCGATCCTGTCACCTGCGAGACCCAACTGGCGCGCACCCTAGGACAAGCCCGGTAGCTGACTGCACGCCCGCGCTTCCACAATCTGTGCCCACCCTTTCACTGGCGAGCACAAGGAAACAAGCGCATGGAAAAGATCTGGCTCAAGAGCTACCCCCCGGGCGTACCGCACGATGTGCAGCCCGAGCAATACCGCTCCGTGGCCCACCTGCTGGAGGAATCCTTCCGCAAGCACGCAAAGAGCCCCTTCTCGGTCTGCATGGACCGGTGGATGACCTATGGCGAACTGGAGCGCCGCTCGGCCGCGCTGGGCGCCTACCTGCAGAGCCTGGGCCTGGCCCCCGGCGCGCGCGTGGCCATCATGCTGCCCAACATCCCGCAGTTCGGCGTGACCATGGCGGCCGTGCTGCGCGCGGGCTACACCTGCGTGAACGTGAACCCGCTGTACACGGCGCGCGAGCTGGAGCACCAGCTCAAGGACTCGGGCGCCACGGCCATCGTGATCCTGGAGAACTTCGCGCACACGCTGGCTGAGGTGGTGGACCGCACCGCCATCCAGCACGTGGTGATGACCTCGATGGGCGACCTGCTGGGCGCCGCGTTCGGCGCCTGGATCACCTTCGCGGTGCGCCACCTGGCCAAGATGGTGCCGGCCTACGAGCTGCCCCTGACCGGCGGCCGCAAGCTCGTCACCTTCAAGAAGGCGCTGTCGCTGGGCGAGCACAAGTCCCTGGCCCCGAGCCAGGCCACGCTCGACTCCATCGCCTTCCTGCAGTACACGGGCGGCACCACGGGCCTGTCCAAGGGCGCGGTGCTCACCCACCGCAACATCGTGGCCGCCACGCTGCAGGCCGAGGCCTGGTTCACGCCCGCGCTGTCGAAGGTGGGCGACATCAGCAAGGCCAACTCCATCGCCGCGCTGCCGCTGTACCACATCTTCGCGCTCACGCTGTGCCTGCTGGCCATCCGCCAGGGCTCCAGCCTCACGCTGATCCCCAACCCGCGCGACATTCCCAAGTTCGTGGCCGAGCTCAAGAAGCGCCCCTTCCACATGCTGCCCGCCGTGAACACCTTGTTCAACGCGCTGCTGCAGAACCCGCAGTTCCGCACGCTCGACTTCTCGCACCTGTGCGTGTCGCAGGCCGGCGGCATGGCCGCCAGCGAAGGCACGGCCAAGCAGTGGCAAAAGGTCACGGGCAGCACCATGATCGAAGGCTGGGGCATGAGCGAGACCTGCGCCATCGGCACCAACAACCCGGTGAACAACACCACCTTCAGCGGCACCATCGGCCTGCCGCTGCCGGGCATCGACATCGCCATCAAGGACGACGCCGGCCACAGCGTGCCCCAGGGCGACCCGGGCGAGATCTGCATCCGCGGCCCGAACGTGATGACGGGCTACTACAACCAGCCCGAGGAGAACGCCAAGGCCTTCACGCCCGATGGATTCATGCGCACGGGCGACATCGGCATCATGGACAGCGAGGGCTACACGCGCATCATCGACCGCAAGAAGGACATGATCCTGGTGAGCGGCTTCAACGTGTTCCCCAACGAACTGGAGCAGGTCATCAGCCTGTGCCCCGGCGTGGTGGAATGCGCGGCCATCGGCATCCCCGACGAAAAGCAGGGCGAGGCGATCAAGGTGTTCATCATCAAGAACGACCCCACGCTCAGCGAGGAAGACGTGGCCCGCTACTGCCAGGAGAACCTCACCGGCTACAAGCGGCCCAAGTACATCGAGTTCCGCGACGAGCTGCCCAAGAGCAACGTGGGCAAGATCCTGCGGCGGGAATTGAGAACCGCCGCCTGAGCGGCTCCGCCCCCTTTCCTCTTCTCCTTCCTTTCCCCCTTCTCCTCACGCGCTTCGCGCCAGGGAAAGGGGGCACAACACCGGCGCGGCGGGGCGGGCCTTGCGCGGTGTTTCTGGCAAGGCAGCGCGCAGGTTTCCACGCCCTGGCGCCACGGCCCGGCCCTTGCTCTTCTCTGCGGGGCCCCTCCTCCCATCCACCCCCTCCAAGCCCCGCGAAGCCAGGGCCGGGCTCCGCGCAGGGCGGCACGACGGCAGAGCCGTTCCCGGCTTTCTCCCCCGGCAGGCCATTGCGTGCTATTTCAGGGTTTTCACCAACCAGCAAACGTTTGCGCAAACGTTTGCTTTAGATATGATTCGCGCCGCGGCATCGCTTTGGCGGGTCGCCCGAAGCGTTTTTTGTGGGCGCCGCTGGCGCTTGAAGCCCCATTCCAACAGGAGACACCATGCAGTTCACCCGCCGTTCCGTTCAGACCGCCGCCGCCCTTGCCGTTGTGGGCAGCCTGCTGGCCAGCCCTGCGCTCGCGCAGGACAAGCCCAAGATCGCCCTGGTCATGAAGTCGCTGGCCAACGAGTTCTTCCGCACCATGGAAGACGGCGCCAAGGCGCACCAGAAGGCGCACGCCAGCGAATACACGCTGGTGGCCAACGGCATCAAGAACGAGACCGACACCGCCGCGCAGATCAAGATGATCGAGCAGGCCGTGGCGCAGAAGGTCAGCGCCATCGTGCTGGCCCCGGCCGACTCCAAGGCGCTGGTGCCCGTGGTCAAATCCGCCATCGACAAGGGCATCCTGGTGGTCAACATCGACAACCAGCTCGATGCCGACGCGCTGAAGGAAAAGAACATCACCGTGCCCTTCGTGGGCCCCGACAACCGCGCGGGCGCCAAGCTGGTGGGCGACCACCTGGCCAAGACACTGAAGGCCGGCGACAAGGTGGGCATCATCGAAGGCGTGTCCACCACCTTCAATGCGCAGCAGCGCACGCTGGGCTACCAGGACGCGATGAAGGCCGCCAACATCACCGTGGTGGGCGTGCAGTCCGGCAACTGGGAAATTGAAAAGGGCAACACCGTGGCCGCCGGCATGATGCGCGAGCACCCCGACCTGGTGGCGCTGCTGGCCGGCAACGACAGCATGGCCCTGGGCGCCGTGGCCGCCGTGAAGGCCGCCGGCAAGACCGGCAAGGTGCAGGTGGTGGGCTACGACAACATCGGCGCCATCAAGCCCATGCTGGCCGACGGCCGCGTGCTGGCCACCGCCGACCAGTACGCCGCCAAGCAGGCCGTGTTCGGCATCGAGCTGGCGCAGAAGGCCCTGGCCGCCAAGACACCCCAGGCGCAGCTGCCCGCCCTGGTGAAGACCGACGTGGTGCTCGTGACCAAGGGCAGCAAGTAAGACGCACCCCGACCCCAGCCGCACCCGCTTCGCCCGCCATGCCCCGCACGACCGCCGCCCCCGCCCTGGCCACTCCCCTGCTCACGATCGACGCCGTGGGCAAGGACTACACGGCCACGGTGCTGGACGGCGTGACGCTGGCGCTGAACGCGGGCGAGGTGCTGGCGCTGACGGGCGAGAACGGCGCGGGCAAGAGCACGCTCTCCAAGATCATCTGCGGGCTGGAGTCGCCCACGCGGGGCGGCATGCGCCTGGCGGGGCAGACCTACACCCCCGGCTCCCGCCGCGACGCCGAACGCCAGGGCGTGCGCATGGTGATGCAGGAGCTGGGCCTGGTGCCCACGCTCACAGTGGCCGAGAATCTGCTGATGGGCCGCCTGCCGCACCGCCTGGGCTGGCTGCGGCGCGATGCGCTGCACACGGCCGCGCGCGCGCAGCTGGACAAGATTGGCCTGCGCGGCATCGACCCCGCCACGCCGGTGTCGCAGCTGGGCATCGGCCAGCAGCAGATGGTGGAGATCGCGCGCAACCTGCAGGACGACACGCGCATCCTGGTGCTCGACGAGCCCACGGCCATGCTCACGCCGCGCGAGACCAACTACCTGTTCGAGCAGATCGCGCACCTCACCGCGCGCGGCGTGGCCATCATCTACGTGTCGCACCGGCTCGAAGAGCTGCGGCGCATCGCCGACCGCGTGGCCGTGCTGCGCGACGGCCGCCTGGTGGACGCGCGCCCCATGGCCGGGATGAGCGAGGACGACTTGGTGCAGCGCATGGTGGGCCGCGTGGTGAGCGACCTGGACCACCGCCCGCGCCGCCCCGCCGGCCCGGTGGTGATGGGCGCCCGGGGCCTGGGCCGGGGCACCGCCGTGCAGGACGTGAGCCTGGAACTGCGCGCGGGCGAGATCTTGGGCATTGCCGGGCTGGTCGGCTCCGGCCGCACCGAGCTGGTCCGGTTGCTGTTTGGCGCCGACCGGGCAGACCGGGGCAGCATCACGCTGCACCCGGAATTTGAGCAAAAACAGCCCCCAGTGCTTGATGAACAAGCGCAAGCAGCTACACAAAACATAGCAAACCAGGCGGCCAAGGCGCCCCTCGCCACACCACGCACCATTGCGCGTGGCTTCGCATCCCCCCTGCAGGCCATCGCCGCCGGCGTGGGCCTGGTCACCGAAGACCGCAAATCGCAGGGCCTGCTGCTGGCGCAGCCCATCCGCATCAACGCCACGCTGTCCGACCTGTCGGCCGTCTCGCGCGGCGGCTGGCTGCTGCGCGGGCTCGAAAGCCGGCTGGTGCAGGGCTTTGTGCGCACGCTGGGCATCCGCTGCCGCAGCCCCGAGCAACCCGTGGGGCAGCTGTCGGGCGGCAACCAGCAAAAGGTGGTGTTCGCCCGCTGGCTGCACCGCCAGGGCCGCGTGCTGCTCCTCGACGAACCCACGCGCGGCGTGGACGTGGGCGCGCGCGCCGAGCTGTATGGCGAACTCGATCGCATGGCCTCGGAAGGCCGCGCGCTGCTCATGGTGTCGTCCGACCTGCGCGAACTCATGGCCATGGCCGACCGCATCGGCGTGATGAGCGCGGGCCGCCTGGTGGCCGTGTTCGAGCGCGGCGAGTGGTCCGAGCAATCGCTGCTGGCGGCCGCGTTTTCCGAGCCCGGCGGCCGTACCGGCACCACCCCTTCCACCCCTTCTCCTGTCACCGCATGAACGCCCCCGCACACTCTGCCGCCCCCGCGGCGGCACCTTCCGCCTCCTCCGTCTGGCGCAGCCAGCTGGGCACCTACCTGGGCCTGCTGGCCGTGCTGGCGGGCATGGTGGCGCTGTTCTCGTCGCTGTCCGACTACTTCTGGAGCGCCGAGACCTTCATCACCATCGCCAACGAGATCCCGGCCCTGGCCGTGATGGCGGTGGGCATGACCTTCGTGCTCATCATCGCGGGCATCGACCTGTCGGTGGGCTCGGTGATGGCGCTGGCCGCCGCCACCTCGGCCGCCGCCATCCTGCAATGGGGCTGGACGGTGCCCGCCGCCGCAGCCCTGGCGCTGGCCACCGGCCTGGTGTGCGGCACCATCACGGGCGCCATCTCGGTGGCCTGGCGGCTGCCCTCGTTCATCGTGTCGCTGGGCATGCTCGAAGCCGTGCGCGGCAGCGCGTACGTGGTCACCGACTCGCGCACGCAGTACGTCGGCGATGCGATCTCGTGGCTGTCGGCGCCGTTTTTCGGCGGCATCTCGTTCGCCTTTCTGCTGGCGGTGCTGCTGGTGGTGGTGGCGCAGCTGGTACTGTCGCGCACCGTGTTCGGCCGCTGCGTGGTGGGCATCGGCACCAACGAGGAAGCCATGCGCCTGGCGGGCGTGGACCCGCGCCCCATCCGCATCATCGTGTTTGCCATGACCGGCCTGCTCGCGGGGCTGGCGGGGCTGATGCAGTCGGCCCGGCTCGAAGCCGCCGACCCCAACGCCGGCACCGGCATGGAACTGCAGGTGATCGCCGCCGTGGTGATTGGCGGCACCAGCCTCATGGGCGGGCGCGGTTCGGTGGTGAACACCGCGTTTGGCGTGCTCATCATCGCGGTGCTGGAGGCGGGCCTGGCCCAGGTGGGCGCGAGCGAGCCCAGCAAGCGCATCATCACGGGGTTCGTGATCGTGGCGGCCGTCATCGTGGACACGCTGCGCCAGCGCCGCGCCGCCGCCTGACACCCCTCCCTCCTTGCCCACCGACTTCCTCTCCTCCCAATTTTTTTCTTCTTCCCATGGCCACTATCAAGGACGTTGCGCGCCACGCCGACGTGTCGGTCACCACGGTGTCGCACGTGGTCAACGGCACGCGCCGCGTGAGCCCCGAGGGGCGCGAGCGCGTCGAAAAAGCCATCCGCGCGCTGGGCTACGTGCCCAGCGCCATCGCGCGCAGCCTCAAGAGCAACAACACGCGCACGCTGGGCATGCTGATCCCCAACAGCTCCAACCCCTACTTCGCCGAGATCGTGCACAGCGTGGAAGACCGCTGCTTCGGCGCGGGCTACAACCTAATCCTGTGCAACACCAACGACGAGGCGCACCGCCAGGGCACCTACCTGCAGGTGCTGGCCGAGCGGCGCATCGACGGACTCATCGTCGTCTCCACCGGGCATGACGCCACCCTGCCCACACAGCTGGCGGGCCTGTCCATCCCCACCGTGCTGGTGGACCGCGAGATCGAGATCGCCGAACAGCCCTGCGACCTCGTCGAGACCGCGCACATGCAAGGCGGGCAGCTCGCCACGCAGCACCTGCTGGACCTGGGGCACCGCCGCATCGCGTGCATCAGCGGCCCCGAGGGCCTGGTGCCGAGCGAGCAGCGCATCGCGGGCTGGCGCGCCGCCCTGTCCGCGGCTGCGGATGCCCGCGGCGAGGCGCCCATGCTGTGCAACGGCCACTTCACCAGCCAGGGCGGCTACGACGCCATGCACGCCCTGCTGCGCGCGGACACGCCGCCCACCGCCGTCTTCGTCTGCAACGACCTCATGGCCATGGGCGCGCTGTGCGCCGCGCATGAACGGGGCCTGCGCGTGCCCGAGGCGCTGTCCATCGTGGGCTTCGACGACATCGAGCTGGCCGCCTTCACCAGCCCGCCGCTGACCACCGTGGCCCAGCCCAAGCAGCGCATCGGCGCGCTGGCGGTGGACATGCTGCTCGAACGCATCGACGGCAAGCGCCAGGACGCGCGCAAGGTGATGCTGCAGCCCGAGCTGCGCGTGCGCGCCTCCACCGCGCCGCCCGCCCTGGAGACCCGCGCATGAGCGCCTCCGCCGCGCGCGTGCCGCGCATCGCCGTGGTCGGCAGCCTGAACATGGACCTGGTGCTGCAGGTGCAACACGCCCCCGGCCCCGGCGAGACCGTGCTGGCCGACGCCCTGCACCTGGTGCCCGGCGGCAAGGGCGGCAACCAGGCCGTGGCCTGCGCCCGCCAGGGCGCCCGGGTGGCCTTGTTTGGCCGCGTGGGCGACGATGGCTACGGCCACACGCTGCGCGCGGGGCTTGACGCCGACGGCATCGACCACGGCGGCGTGCAAACCGACACAGAAACCACCACCGGCGTGGCCGCCATCACCGTGGAGGCCAGCGGGCAAAACCGCATCGTGGTCGTGCCGGGCGCCAATGGCCGCTTTGTGCTGGATGCCGCCGCGCTGGGCACCGCACTGCAAGGCGCAGGCGGCCTGGTGCTGCAGTTTGAAACGCCCCTGCCCCAGGTGCTGGCCGCCGCCGAGATGGCGCATGCCGCTGGTTGCCCTGTGGTGCTCAACCCCTCGCCCATCCAGCCCCTGCCCGAAGCCCTGTGGCCGCTGGTGCACACGCTGGTGGTGAACGAATTGGAAGCCACGGCGCTGGCAGACCAGAACGTGACCACGCCCGTGGAAGCAGCCAAGGCCGCGCAAGCCCTGCGCGCCAAGGGCCCGGCCCAGGTGGTGGTGACGCTGGGCGCGGCAGGCGCCGTGGCCGCCGACGCTGCCGGCAGCCGCCACCACCCCGGCAGGGTGGTGCGGGCCGTGGACACCACGGCGGCGGGCGACACCTTCCTGGGCGCGCTGGCCGTGGCGCTTGCGCGCGGCGAGCCCCTGGATGCCGGCGTGCGCGACGGCATCCGCGCCGCCGCGCTGTGCGTGACGCAGCCGGGCGCCCAGCCCTCCATCCCCACCCGCGCCGCCGTGGCGCACAGCCCCCTGCCTCCCGACTGGATCGCCCTGTGAAACGCACCACCCTGCTGCATGCCGAACTCTCCCACGCCATCGCCAGCCTGGGCCACGGCGACATGATGGTGATCGGCGACGTGGGCCTGCCCATCCCGCCCGGCCCCCGCCGCATCGACCTGGCGCTCACCCCGGGCATCCCGGCCGTGGCCGACGTGCTGCGCGTGGTGCTGTCGGAGATGCAGGTGGAAAAGGCCGTGATCGCCACCGAGGCCGTGGAGCGCGGCGCAGGCCATCTGCCCGGCTGGTGCCAGCTCCCGGTGGAGCCGCAGGCCGTGCCCCACGACGACTTCAAGCGCCTGACCCAGCAGGCCCGCGTGATGGTGCGCACGGGGGAGTGCACGCCATACGCCAACGTGATCCTGGTGGCGGGTGTGACGTTCTGATACAGGCTGGGCCTGCGGGGCCACGAGGCGGAGAAGCTGTTTGCGGGTTTTGGAGGGCTTCGGGCGGCCCCCACCTGCGGTACGCTGGGCAGCAGCCCACGGCGCGGCACGCATGCCCGCCACCGACGCCATCGAATTCCCGCCCCCATGCCCACCACCGCGCCCCACGACCTCCTGCCCCCCGAAATCACCGTCCTCGAACGCGGCTGGCTGTCGGCCAACAACATTCTCTTCATCGGCCACCACGACACCGCGCTGGTGGACACGGGCTACTGCAGCCATGCCGAGCAGACCGTCGCCCTGGTGCGTGACGCGCTGGCCGGCCGCCCGCTGGACCGCGTGCTCAACACCCACCTGCACAGCGACCACTGCGGCGGCAACGCCGCGCTGCAAAAGGCCTGGCCGGGCGTGCTCACGGCCATCCCGCCCGGCCAGGCGGACCATGTGCGCCAATGGGACGCCTATGCGCTGAGCTACACCCCCACGGGCCAGGAATGCCCGCCCTTTCGGGCCGACACGCTGCTCACGCCCGGCTCCTGCGTGCTGCTGGGCGACAAGCCCTGGCAGGTGCATGCCGCCCCGGGGCACGACCCGCATTCGGTGGTGCTGTTCGAGCCCCAGGGCCGCGTGCTGATCTCGGCCGATGCGCTCTGGGAAAGCGGCTTTGGCGTGGTGTTTCCCGAGCTGGAAGGCGACGATGCCTTTGCCGAGGTGGGCGCCACGCTGGACGTGATCGAGAAACTCTCGCCCCAGGTGGTGATCCCCGGCCACGGGCCGGTGTTTGCCGATGCGCCCCGCGCCATCGACGGCGCGCGCCGGCGCCTGGACGGCTTCGTGCGCAACCCGGCCAAGCACGCGCTCTACGCCGCGAAGGTGCTGCTCAAGTACAAGCTGCTGGAGTGGCAGCAGATCAGCATGGCCGACCTCACGGCCTGGGCCGAGGCCACGCCCTATTTCGGGATGCTGCGCGAGCGCCACTTCGCGGAGCAGACGCAGGCCGAATGGCTGCGCAGCCTGGCCGATGACCTGGTGCGCTCCGGCGCCGCGCTGCGCCAGGGCGAGGTGCTGCACAACGTGTAAGCCGCGCGGGGGCGGCTGCAGGCGGCCGCGCCACCGCACGCGGCCCGGCGGCGCCCGGCCAGCGCGGGCCCCCCCTGCGGGAAGGCGCGCGGCGCCTCACGGCAGGCTCAATGCTTGTACTGCTTGTCGCACCCCATCACGTGGTTGTAGCTGCTGGACATGCACTGGTAGAACGACTTCTTGTTGCCCGACGCGCCCTGGCAGTCCGACACGCTGTACTTGCCCTTCGCCTCGCGGATCTTGGGCGCCGTCTTGTCGAAGTCGGCCTGGGCCATGTAGCCATCGCGCACATTCTTCTGCCCCACTTCCAGCATGGAGTCGGCCTGGTCGTGGATGTTGCCCACGGCGGCCTGGCAGTTCAGCGGCACCTGCTTGCTGTCGACCGTGCCCAGGGCCTTCGTGGCCCCCTCGGCAAACTCCTGCACGTCCTTGGGAATCTTCTTGGTGCCGTCCGCGTTGTACTGGACGCTGCCGGGCTTGCCGCCCCCTTTGCCGCTCGCACCGGCGCCACCGGTTCCGTTGGTTCCCTGCAGCTTCAGCGGCTCGGCATCCTGCTTGGACGGCGGCGGCTGGGAGCCATAGTGGGTCTTGCCCTCGGCATCCACCCATTTGTAGACCGGCTGCGCCTGGGCACCGGTGCCCAGGACCATGGCCATCGCCGCCACCGCCATGGCGGCACGGGCCGCCATCTTTTTGGCATCTCTCATCTCGCTTCCCTCCGTAGTTTTTGATTCCAATGGGCTCCACCGCCTTTCACCAAAGCGCCGGCAGCTCATTTTTTTATAGCAAACGCCCTGCGGCGGCCACCCCCTCCCCGTGTCAGGGAAGGTCCTTGTTCACCTCGGGCGCGGACGCATCGCGCGGGCCGATGGTGCCCAGGCGGCTCTTGAGCGACTGGGGCTGGCCCGTGAGCATGGCGGCGTAGTTGGTGGTGTTGGACAGCACCTTCTTCACGTAGTCGCGCGTTTCGGCAAAGGGCACGTTTTCGGCCCAGATGGCGGCGTCCAGCACCGGGCCGTTGCGCCAGCTGCGCGGGCGCCCCGGGCCGGCGTTGTAGGCAGCCGCCGCCATGGGCATGGAGCCCGCGAAATCGTCCAGCGCGAGCTTGAGGTAGGCCGTGCCGATGGTGATGTTGGTGTCGCGGTCGTTGATCTGGTCGGGCGTGAAGTTGGCGAGGCCGATCTTCTTGGCCGTCCAGCGCGCCGTGGCGGGCATCACCTGCATCAGGCCCGAGGCGCCCACGTGGGAGCGCGCATCCATGATGAAGCGGCTTTCCTGGCGGATCAGGCCGTAGACGTAGGCCGGGTCCAGCCCGATGCCGGTGGCGCGCTCCACCACGGCGCTGCGAAACGGCGTGGGAAAGCGCTGCGTGGTATCCACGACGGCCTTGGTGCGCTCGCTGGTGTTGATGCAGCGGTCCCACACCTCGCGCTGGCACGCGAAGTCGGCGGCGGCCAGCAGCTCGCGGTCGGCCATGCCGCCGCTCTGGTGCAGGTTGGTGGTGTAGTTCCACTCGCGCACGCCCTCGCTGCGCAGGCCGAGCAGGATGGCGTACAGCGCGCGGTTCAGGCCCGGGTTGGCGCGGGCTGCCGCCTTTTCTTCCGGCGTGAGCGGCGCGGGCGCGGGCGGCACGGTGATGCGCTGGCCCAGTTCTTCCAGCGCCAGCTGCTCGTAGAAACCGCGCGTGCTGGCAATACCTTCTAGCAGCTGGCGCGCCTCGGCGCGCTCCGCGTCGGTCACGCGGCCCGCCAGGAGCGAGCGCGCCTTCCAGTACACCCAGGTGCTTTCCTGGCGCGCCTCGGGGCCCATGGCGTCCACGGCCTTGCCCACTGTCTTCCACTGGCCGGCGCGCAGCGCGGCCCGCACCTTCCAGCCCAGCAGGTCGTCGTTCAGGTCGCTGTCGCGCGTCACGTTGGCGAAGTAGCCGTGGGCGTTGCCGGCCAGCTTCTGCGCGGCGGTCTTGCCGATCACGGCCCAGGCCCAGTTGCGCTCCTCGGACGAAAGGTGCACGCCCCATTTGCTGTCGAGCTGGTGGGCAGCGCCTTCCGGGTCGGTGGTGGCCAGCTTCAGGAGCGCGAGCAGCACCAGTTCCTGCCTGGCCTTGCCGGCGGCCGTGGCGCGCGAGAGCAGGTACTTGGCGGGCGCGTCGAGCACCTCCTTGACCTGCGGCAGCGATTCGGGCGAGACGATCTCGACCGCCGTGCGCACGACGCGGGGGCGGTTGGCCTCCACGCCCAGGCGGGCCTTGCGCCAGATGTCCAGGGCCGACAGCTTCTTGTAGCCATGCAGCTCCCGCGCGGCGTGGGTGCAGCCGTCGTCGCCATCGCGCTGGGCGTACCAGTTGCTGCGCACGTCCTCGGCCACCGTGGGGCTGGCCGTGCCCTTGATCTGGTCGATCAGCAGTGCGTAGCAGCGCACCTCGCGGTCGTCCGACATGCGGTAGCCGGGATGCTGCTCGGCGAACTGGCCCCAGTCGCGCCGCTGGCCCAGCAGCAGCAGCCAGTCGTTGCGCAGGCGGTCTTCCTGGTAGCTGCCCGCGTAGCGCTGCAGGAAGGACTGGATCTCCGATGGCGACGCCTCGCCCAGGCGCAGCTTGAGCTCCCAATAGGCCGCCCAGGGCTCCAGCGCATGGCCGCGTGCGGCGGGCAGGAGCTGCTCGAGTTTCTTGCGGTCTCCCTTGCGGAAGGCCTGCTGCATTTCGAGCAGGGTATCGTCACCACGGTTTTGCGCCATGACAAGGGGCGCGGTGGCGGCCAGCAGGCTGGCCGCGACAAGGGGTGTCAGAATCGCTCTGAGAAATTGCATGGGGGAATTATCTGATGGACAAAGCAGCCCTTCGGCGCGCGTTGATAGAAGAACGCCTCAACCTGCCCGACCGCCTACAGCGGGCCGACCTGTTACAGCAGGTGATGCGCATCTGGCTGGTCAACCGGCCCGACACCGTGATCGGCGCCTACTGGCCCATCAAGGGCGAATTCGACCCCCTGCCCGCCCTGCACCGCTGGAAGGAAGACGGCGAGCTGCTCGATGAACCCCAACTGCGCCGCATCGGCCTGCCGGTGGTGAACAAGCTGCACAAGACCCTCACCTTCCACGCCTGGTACCCCGGCTGCCCCATGGAGGAAGACGCCTACGGCATCCCCAAGCCCAAGGACACCGAGGTCATCGTGCCCACCCTGCTCTTCGTGCCCTGCGTGGGCTACGCGCCGGGCGGCTACCGGCTGGGCTATGGCGGCGGCTTTTACGACCGCACCCTGGCCACGCTGCAGCCCAAGCCGTTCACCGTGGGCCTGGGCTTCACCCATGGCTACCTGGACGACTTCGAGCCCGAAGCGTTCGACCTGCCGCTCGATGCCATCCTGAACGACAACGGCGTGGTCTGGCCGGTCTGACCCGCCAACAGGGCCCGCACGGCCCGTGATGCGTGCCGCGCATCATTGGAGCCGTGTTTTCGCATCGCTGGCGCGCGCCACTGCCGCTAGCATGGCGGGCTGGCTTTCTTTTCTCTGATTTCCATCGGCAGGTGCCCCATGCTCAAGCTCTATATCGGCAACAAGAACTACTCGTCCTGGTCCATGCGCCCCTGGGTGCTGCTCAAGCAGGCGGGCATCGTGTTCGAGGAAGTGCGCGTGCGCTTCGACAGCTTCGAAGCCAATTCAGAATTCAAGCGCGCCATCGGCGCCGTGAACCCCACGGGCAAGGTGCCCGTGCTGGTCGACGGCAACCTGGTGGTGTGGGACACCCTGGCGATTGCCGAATACGTGGCCGAAACCCACCCCGCCCAAAAGCTCTGGCCCGCCGATGCCAAGGCCCGTGCACGCGCCCGCAGCATCTGCGCCGAGATGCACAGCGGCTTCACCGCCCTGCGCAGCCACTGCCCCATGAACATCGAGGCGAACCTGGCCGACACCGGCGCCCTGATCTGGCGCGACCAGGCCGGCGTGCGCGCCGATGTACAGCGCCTGGTGGACATGTGGAGCGCGCTGCTGCAGGAACACGGCGGCCCCATGCTGTTCGGCCAATTCACCGTGGCCGACGCCTACTTCGCCCCCGTGTGCATGCGCCTGCACACCTACGCCCTGCCCGTGCCACCCCACATCGCCGACTACGTGCAGCGCGTGCGCGCCCTGCCCGGCGTGAAGGACTGGATCGACGAGGCCCTGGCCGAGAAGGACTTCCTGGACTTCGAAGAGCCCTACCGCCTGCGCCACACGCAAGGCTGAGCAGCGCCATGGCCGTCACCATCTACCTGCGCTACGTGCTCAACACCAGCAAGCTCAAAGAGTTCGAGCACTACGGAAAACTGTGGATCCCGCTGGTCGAGAAGTTCGGCGGTAAACACCACGGTTATTTCATGCCCAGCGAGGGCGCGAACAACATCGCACTGGCATTGTTCACCTTTGACAGCCTTGCGGCGTACGAGGTGTACCGCCAGCAGTCGATGCAGGACGCGGACTGCCAGGCGGCGTTCCGCTACGCCGAGGAGACGGGCTGCATCGTGAGCTACGAGCGGAGTTTTTTCAGGCCGGTGTTCAGCTGAACGGGCGCGGGCAGCCCGCCCCCGCTACCGGAACTGCTTGCGCAAAAACGGCTTGTGCCGCGCGATGTGCGCCAACTGCGCCTGGGCGACGGTGCCGCCCAGGTCCTCCTCTTGCGCGTTGAGCACCTGGTTGGCATAGGCCAGCGCACGCGCCACCACCTCTTCGTCGCTCACCCCCTGCTGCGCGGCCAGGTCCAGCGCCACGCGCTTCATGGCGCGCTGCGACAGCATCCACATCGCGCCAAAGGCATCCCACGCGGCCATCGCTTCCTTGAACTTGTCGCGGTCGGCCAGGATTTCGTTCAGCGGCTTGGCCAGGATCTCCTGCAGATCGTCCACCTTGGCTTTCAGGGCTTCGAGCTGCGCCTCGCGCTGCAGGGCCTCGGCGGCCGCGTTGGCGGCCGCGTCGGGCGCCGTGGGCACGGGCACGCTGCCGTCGGGGTTGAGCTGGGCGATGGTGAGGTCGGACGATAGGGGCATGGTGGGCTGGAATATACGGCCGGGGGCCCGGCCTAAACTACACCGATGCAAATCTACATGGTGGGCGGCGCCGTCCGCGACAAGCTGCTGGGCCGGCCCGTGAACGACCACGACTGGGTGGTGGTGGGCGCCACGCCCGAGCAGATGCTGAAGCTGGGCTATCTGCCCGTGGGGCGCGACTTCCCCGTGTTCCTGCACCCCGAGACGCGCGAGGAGTACGCGCTGGCCCGTACCGAACGCAAGAGCGGGCGGGGCTACCGGGGTTTTGTGGTGCAAAGCTCGCCCGACGTGACACTGGAAGAAGACCTGTCGCGCCGCGACCTTACTATCAATGCGATAGCTAGCAGCGCCGATGGGACAAGCGCCACAGGCCTATTTGATCCCTATCTGGGAGCCAGAGACATCGCGGCGCGGGTGCTGCGCCACGTGACGGATGCCTTTCGCGAAGACCCGGTGCGCATCCTGCGCGTGGCGCGGTTTGCGGCGCGGTTCACCGACTTCACGGTGGCGCCCGAGACGATGCAGCTGATGCGCGAGATGGTGCAGCATGGCGAGGCGGACCACCTGGTGGCCGAGCGCGTGTGGCAGGAGCTGGCGCGCGGGCTGATGGAAGAAAAGCCGTCGCGCATGTTCGAGGTGCTGCGCGAGTGCGGCGCGCTGCAGGTGCTGCTGCCCGAAGTGGCGCGCCTGTGGGGCGTGCCCCAGCGGGCGGAGTACCACCCCGAGGTGGACACGGGCGTGCACCTGATGATGGTGCTGGACATGGCCGCCCGCCTGCAATCCCCGTTGACGGTGCGCTTTGCCTGCCTGGCGCACGACCTGGGCAAGGGCACCACGCCCGCCGACGTGCTGCCGCGCCACATCGGGCACGAGGAGCGCAGCGCCGCGCTGCTCAAGGACGTGGCCGAGCGTCTGCGCGTGCCCGTGGACTGCCGCGAGACGGCCGAGGTGGTGGCCCGCGAGCACGGCCACATCCACCGCAGCAACGAGCTGTCGGCCGCCGCCCTGGTGCGGTTGCTGGAGCGCTGCGACGCCATTCGCAAGCCTGCGCGCTTTGCCGACATCCTGCTGGCCTGCGAATGCGATGCGCGCGGGCGCCTGGGGTTCGAGGAATCGGCCTACCCGCAACGCCCCCGGCTCCTGGCCGTGCTGGGTGCCGTGCAGTCGGTGGCCACGCGCGACATTGCCGCGCAGGCGGCGGCCAAGGGCCTGAGCGGCCCGCAGGTGGGCACGCTGATCCACCAGGCGCGGGTGGCGGCGGTGGCGCGGTGGCAACACCCCCGCAGCGAGGCTGACTGACCCCGCGCAAAACGCCGCAACAGCGCGGGCAGAACCCTGCCTACAATCCGCGTCCGCTCGCACCCCCTCCGGGGTGCGCCTCTTGCCAGCCCCGGGGGCGCATTTTCGCGCCCCGCGGCTCTCTCCACGCCTCCATGACCACTGTGCACATCCGCCTGGCCACCCCGGCCGATACCGACACCATCGCCCCGCTGTTTGATGCCTACCGGCAGTTCTACGAGCAGGCGCCGGACCTCGCCGGAGCACGGGCATTCATTGCGGAGCGGCTGGAGCGCGCAGAGTCGGTGATCCTGCTGGCGCAGGACGCGTCCCGGGCGGCAGTGGGCTTTTGCCAGCTGTACCCCACGTTCTGCTCGGTGGAGGCGGCGCCCATCTACACGCTGTACGACCTGTTCGTGGCCCCCACGGCGCGCAAGGCGGGCGCCGGGCGCAGCCTGCTGGTGGCCGCCGAGGCCACGGCCCGCGCCCACGGCAAGGTGCGCATGGACCTGACCACGGCGCACACCAACACCGCCGCGCAGGCGCTGTATGAATCGCTGGGGTGGACGCTGGACACGGTCTTTCGCGCCTACAACAGGCGGGTGGCGGCCTGAGCGGCGGCCCGCCGCCGGGCCTGCGCCGATAGCGGCTACCAGCGCAGCAGGCGCGGCCCCAGCACGGCCCCCAGCGCCGTCGGGATGGCCATGCCCGCCAGGTACCAGACCGCCAGGAACGGCGCGGCCATCTCGGGGCAATGCAGGGCATACACCAGCGCGCCCAGCGCGCCCGCGAGCAGGCCGGCACCCGCGCCCGTCCAGGCCAGGCGCGTGGGTGCGGCACCCCTGAGGGCCCAGAAGCCCGCGGCCAGCGCAGGCACCGACAGCGCGGCGATATTGAACGGACAGGTGCGCCAGGTGCTGCCCAGGATGAGCGGCACCCGCTCCGCCGCCGTCACCTGTGACAGGGCCAGCAGGGCCAGGGCCCACAGCAGCAGCGGCGGCACCGCCAGCAGCAGCGCCGCAGGCCGCACCGCCATGCCCGGCCGGGCCATGCGGCGCAACAGCGCCAGCCCGGCGGCGGCCAGTGCAGCGGCAAACACCAGCTTGCCCCAGAACATGGGCTGCGCCAGGGTCGCCGGCAGGTCCGGGCGCAGGCCGAACAGGCCCAGCATCAGCACCCCGGCACCGGCAATGCCCACGGCGGCGGCCACGGCAAACCGTTGCTCTATCGCGGTGGTCCGCACCGGTCCGCCATCAGCGGCCAGCAGGTGGATCAATTCATCGGTTTTCATGCCATTCCTCCTGGGACTTGCGCAAATCAGGACGCGCCAACGACCCGTCGGCCGTGGCGGGCGATTTGCGCAAGCCCTGTTTTGCGTGAGTCATATCCCTCATCCTGGCGGCCAGGGCCTTGAGCCCCCGGTGCACGCCGACCTTGACGGCCGACTCCGACAGCCCCGTGAGGCGCGCCGTCTCGATCACCGACAGACCTTCCAGCTTCACGTACTCGATCGGCAGGCGCTGCTTGTCCGGCAAGGTGCGCAGCAGCTGCCCCAGGTCGCGCCGGGCTTCGGCGGCCTCGCTGTCGCTGCTGGCAAACAGCTCGCTGGCATCGTCCAGCGGGTCGTTGCGCCCTTCCTTCACGGCGTGCGAACGCAGCCAGTCGATGAGCTTGTAGCGCGCAATCGCATGCGCCCAGGCCGTCACCGGCATCTCGGGCCGGTAGGTGTGGCGCTGGTTGTGCACCGCCAGCAATGTTTCCTGCACCAGGTCCTCCACCTCATCGGGCCGCTGCGCCAGGCGGCGGCGCAGGAAGGCGCGCAGGTGCGCGCTCAGCTCCTTCAGAAAGCGCTGGTAAGCGGCTGCATCGGCATCCAGCCCCTGCAGCAGCAAACCGCGCAGGCGCTCTTCCACAATCTCCATGGCGTCTCCCTGCAGGCAATTCGTATGCCGGGGCCAACGGGTTACAGGCACCGCAAAAAATTTTCTTGCACTGCCACCGCATTTTTTTGCGCAGCACCGTAACCGGCCCGCCGCACTGCGCGAATTACAACGCAGATCGGGCAGCTGGAATCCACCTTCGTGCAGCGCCCCGGTCGGATGCAACCCTCAACCCTTGGAGATCCCACCATGACCACACGCACCCTCAGCCTCGGCGCCCTGGCCCTTGCCGCCCTGGCCTCTGGCGCCGCCATCGCCCAGACCGCCCCGATGGACGGCGCCAAGCCCGCCATGGAGAAGTGCTACGGCGTCTCGATGGCCGGAAAGAACGATTGCGCCGCCGGCCCCGGCACCACCTGCGCCGGCACCTCGAAGATGGACTACCAGGGCAACGCCTGGAAGTTCGTGCCCGCGGGCACCTGCGCATCGATCAGGACGCCCAAGGGCATGGGTTCGCTGACACCCGCCAAGGCCTGAGGCCATGGCGCTTCCCACCGCTGGCCTGGGCCTCAAGCCCCCGCACTACGACGAGGCGCTGCGGTGCACCGCCCCCGGCCTGTGGTGGGAGGTGCACCCCGAGAACTACCTGGCCGACGGCGGCCCGCGCCTGGCCTGGCTGGAAGCCATCCGCGCGCGCCACCCCGTGGCGCTGCATGGCGTGTCCCTGTCGCTCGCTGCCGATGAACCGCCCGACACAGCGTACCTGGCCCGCCTGGCCGCACTGGCGCGGCGCGTGGAACCCGTCCTGGTGTCCGAACACCTGGCGTGGTCCCGCTGGCGCGGGCAGTACCTGCCCGACCTGCTGCCGTTTCCCCGCACGCACGCGGCGCTGCACCGCATCGCTGGCAACATCGCCCGCACGCAGGACGTGCTGCAGCGGCCCATCGCCATCGAGAATCCCACGCACTACCTGCACATCGACGGCCACGATTGGGCCGAAACCGAATTCCTGGCCGAGCTGGTGCGCCGCACCGGCTGCGGCCTGCTGCTGGACGTGAACAACGTCCATGTCAGCGCGAACAACCTGGGCTGGCGCGCGCAGGCCTACCTCGACGCATTCCCTCTGCACGCCGTGGCCGAGATTCACCTGGCGGGCCACCACGCCGACCCGGTGCATGGCAACGCCTTGCTCATCGACAGCCACGACGCCCCGGTGGCCCCCGCCGTGTGGGCGCTGTACCAACGCGTGATCGAGCGCACAGGTCCCATCCCTACCCTCATCGAGCGCGATGGCAACCTGCCCGGCTTCAGTGAACTGCTGGGCGAGCGCGACCAGGTCCACCACGCACTCATGGCCGCGCACGCCGGGGAGGCCGCATGCAGCTGACCGAATTTCAGGACGGTTTCTCGGCCGCCGTGCTCGGCACCGGCCGTGCCCCGGCCACCGCGTGGTCAGCGGCCCTGGAGGCCCAGCCCGGCTTTGCCGTGTACCGCAACACCGTGCTCAAGGGCTGCATCGACGCCCTGCAGGCCAGCTACCCCACGGTGTGCCAGCTGGTGGGCGAAGACTGGTTCCGCGCGGCAGCGGGGGTGTATGCCCGCGCGCGGCCGCCCCGTGACGGGCTGCTGATGGACTACGGCGCGGGGTTTGGCGGTTTTCTGGCCGGGTTCGAACCGGCCGCCGGGCTGCCCTACCTGCCCGCGGTGGCGCGCCTGGACCGCTGCTGGACCGAATGCCACCTGGCGGCGGATGCCACCGCCGTGGACCGTGGCTGGTGGGCCCGGCAAGCGCCCGGTGCGCTGCCCGGCATGCGGCTGCGGCCGCACCCCGCAGCGCGCTGGCCCTGGTGCGACGAACACCCCGCCTACGCCCTATGGCAAAGGCACCGCGATGGCCTGGACATCCCCACGCACCTGGCCTGGGTGGGTGATGGCGGCCTGCTCACCCGGCCCCGGGCCGAAGTGGCATGGCGCCCCCTATCGCGTGCGGGGATGGCCCTGCTGGACGCCTGTGCCGGGGGCCTGCCCCTGGAGGCTGCCGCCACCTGCGCACTGGCCACCGACCCCGCCACCGATCTTGCCGCGCTGATGGGCGCCCTGCTGGACGCGGGCGCCCTGGTCCAGCCCCCTTCACACACAGGCTGAGGAGCCCCCATGGCAACAACCACCCACTTCCCCACCGCCCCCGCCAAGGGCCCCCGCGTGCTGCTGGCACGGCTGGCCGATGCCGCCGCCCGCCTCACCCCGCACGGCCTGCTGGCCCTGGTCAACCGGGTGGCGGTGGCGGGCATCTTCTGGCGATCGGCGCGCACCAAGGTCGAGGGCTGGTTCACCCTCTCCGACAGCGCCCATGCGCTCTTCCGCGAGGAGTACCGGCTGCCCCTGATCGCGCCGGAGCTGGCTGCGCAGATGGCCACCGTGGCCGAACATGTGTTCCCTGTCCTTCTGGTGCTGGGCCTGTGCACGCGCCTGTCCGCACTGGCCTTGCTCGGCATGACGCTGGTCATCCAGGTGTTTGTCTACCCCGATGCCTGGCCCACGCACCTGTCATGGGCGGGGTTGCTGCTGTACCTGGCGGGGCGCGGCGCGGGCAAGGTGTCGCTCGACCGGGCGCTCGGAATTCGCTGACGCGTGGGCTTTTTTTAGCCCGCCGCCGTCCGCACCCAGCGCACGATGTCCGCCGCGCCGAGCGCCCCCGAGATGCGCGCCACCTCGCGCCCCTGCTGGAAGAGGATCATGGTCGGAATGCTGCGGATCGCATAGCGCGCCGCGATCGCCTGGTGCTCTTCGGTGTCGAGCTTTGCCAGGCGCACGCGCGGCTCCAGCTCGCGGGCGGCCTGCGCGAACGCCGGGGCCATTTGCCGGCATGGCCCGCACCACGGCGCCCAGAAATCGACCAGCACCGGGATGTGGCTTCGGCCCACATGGCGATCAAAAGTGTCGGCGTCGAGCGCAAGCGGCGCGCCCGCGAACAGGGGCTGGTGGCATTTGCCGCAGTCGGGCGCGCTGGCCAGGTCGGCACCTTGCACGCGGTTGGTGGTGTGGCAGTGCGGGCAGACGATGTGCAGGGCGTCGGTCATGCGGTGGACGTGGTGGGTGGAGGGGTAAGGGGATCGCTTCCTTCTGCACAGTGCGGCCAAGGCGTGGCATTTCAAGCCGCGGCCGGCAACTCTTCGCCCGGCGCAAACCCGCGCACGGCCAGTGGCAGGAAGTTACGCACGATTACCACGGCCAAAGCCCCCTTCCACGGGAGGCGGTTTAGCGCCATCTGCTAAGGTCCTGCCCCATGCAGCTGCTCCCGTTACTGACAACTGCCCATGCGCTTTTTCTCGATTTCGACGGCACGCTGACCGAGTTGGCACCGCGCCCCGAGGCGGTGCGCGTAGCCTCCGGCCTGGTTCCCACACTGGCGTCCCTGCATGCCCATCTGGGGGGGGCGCTGGCCATCGTGACCGGGCGGCCCGAGTCCGACATCGATGGATTCCTCGCGCCGCTGCGCCTGCCGCTGGCCAGCGAACACGGGGCGCAATACCGCCTGGGCGACACCTCCCACCCCGCCATCGAGCCGCCGGACCTGGCGCCCGTCCTGCAGGCCGCGCGGAACCTCGCGGCGCGGCACCCCGGCCTGCTGGTGGAGGCAAAGCGCGCCAGCGTGGCCCTGCACTACCGCCTGGCCCCCCCGCTGGAAGCGTTGTGCCACGACACCCTGGTGCGCGCGATGCAGCACCTGGACGGCGTGGAACTGCTGCGCGGCAAATGTGTCTTTGAAGTCAAGCCCCGTGGAGTCCACAAGGGCCAGGCCATCGTCGACTTCATGACCCAGCCGCCGTTCGCGGGCCGCACGCCGGTCTTCGTGGGCGACGACGTCACCGACGAGGCCGGCTTTGCCGCCGTGCAGGCGCTGGGGGGATGGGGCATCAAGGTCGGCGAGGGGCCGACCATGGCACAACACCGCTGCATGACATCCGCCGCGCTGCGCGGCTGGCTGTCTTCTGCACGCACCACCTGGGAGCGCGAACGATGAACACGCCAGCCACCGAACCCCAGCCCGGTTCCTTGAACCTGGGCATGATTGGCAACTGCGCCATCAGCGCGCTGATCGACGACCACGCCCGCATGGTGTGGTGCTGCCTGCCCCGGTTCGACGGCGACCCGGTCTTCAACGCCCTGCTGCAGCCCGGCGATGAGGGCAGCCACTTCGCCATCGAACTGGAAGACTTGGCCTCGGCCCACCAGTGGTACGAGCCCAACACCGCGATCTTGCGCACGCAGCTGTTCGACAAGGCCGGCCACGGCATCGAGATCACCGACTTCGCCCCGCGCTTCTACAGCCGCTCGCGCTACTTCCGGCCCATGACGCTGGTACGCCGGGTGCGCCCCATCCAGGGCGCGCCGCGCATCCGCGTGGCGCTCAAGGTGCGCTACGACTGGGGGCAGACGGAACCCCGGATCACGCGCGGCAGCAACCACATCCGCTATGTGGGCGAGGGCATGACGCTGCGCCTGTCCACCGATGCGCCGGTCTCGCACGTGCTGTCGGGCCAGGCCTTCGTGCTCACGCGCGAGCACAACTTCCTGCTGGGAGCCGACGAGACGCTGGTGGAGGGCATCGCCGACACCGCCCGCCTGTTCGAGCAGGAAACCACCTCGTACTGGCGCAACTGGACCCGCGCCCTGGCCGTGCCGCTGGAGTGGCAGGACGCGGTGATCCGCGCGGCCATCACGCTCAAGCTCTCGCTGTACGAGGACACCGGCGCCATCGTGGCCGCCATGACCACCAGCATCCCCGAATCCGCCCACAGCGGGCGCAACTGGGACTACCGCTTCTGCTGGCTGCGCGACGCGTTCTTCGTGGTGCGCGCGCTCAACAGCATCTCCGAGGTCGGCACCATGGAGGACTACCTGCGCTGGCTCAGCAACGTGGTGGTGGAAGGCGGCGACGGCCACATCCAGCCGCTGTACGGCATCGGCCTGGAGCACGATCTGCCCGAAAGCCTCGTGCCCCAGCTGGCGGGCTACCGGGGCATGGGCCCCGTGCGCGTGGGCAACCAGGCGGCCGAGCATTTCCAGCATGACGTGTACGGCAACATCGTGCTGGGCGCGGCCCAGGCCTTCCACGACCACCGCCTGCTGCACCGCGCGGGCCTGGCCGAGTTCACGCGGCTGGAACAGGTGGGCGAGAACGCGGTGCGCGTCTATGGCCAGCCCGATGCGGGCATGTGGGAGCTGCGCACGCGCGCCCGGGTGCACACCTCGTCCGCGCTGATGAGCTGGGCGGCCTGCGACCGGCTGGCCAAGATCGCCGCCACCCTGCAACTGGCCGACCGCGCCAGCCACTGGCAGCAGCATGCGGACCGCATGCGCGCCGAGATCCTCGACAAATCCTGGTGTGAAGCGCGCCAGGCGTTCGCCGAGAGTTTTGGCGGCCATGAACTCGATGCCAGCGTGTTGCTGATGGCCGAGGTCGGCCTCATCGACCCCAGGGACCCGCGCTTCGTGAGCACCGTGGAGGCCATGGAAAAGAGCCTGTGCGACGGCCCCTACATGCGCCGCTACGAGGCGGCCGACGATTTCGGCAAGCCCGAGACCGCCTTCAACATCTGCACCTTCTGGCGCATCGACGCGCTGGCGCGCATCGGCCGCAAGGCCGAGGCCCGCGCCATCTTCGAGACCATGCTGGCCGCGCGCAACCCGCTGGGCCTGCTGTCCGAAGACACGCACCCCGAAACGCGCGAGATGTGGGGCAACTTCCCGCAGACCTATTCGATGGTGGGCGTGATCAACGCTGCCGTGCGCCTGTCCGCGCCCTGGGACAGCGTGATTTGAGGCCGTGTCCGACAGGCGGCGCCCCCCAACCCCGCCGATGATCGGGGGATGAGCCGCCTCGTCGTCGTATCCAACCGCATCGCAGACCCCCGCAAACCCGCAGCCGGAGGTCTGGCCGTGGCACTGGGCGACACCCTCAACCGCACGGGCGGCCTGTGGTTTGGCTGGAGCGGCAACATCGCGGAGGCGGGCACGCCCGGCGAAGGCGAGCTCCAGACCCGCCAGGCGGGCCCCGTGACGCTCGCCACCGTGGACCTGTGCCGCGAAGACCATGACACGTACTACCACGGCTACAGCAACAGCGTGCTCTGGCCGGTGTTCCACTACCGGCTGGACCTGGCGGACTTCAACACCCGCTACATCGCGGGGTACCGGCGCGTGAACCAGATGTTCGCGCGCAAGCTGCTGCCCCTGCTGCGCGACGACGACATCATCTGGGTGCACGACTACCACCTGATTCCGCTGGCCGCCGAGCTGCGTGCCATGGGCTGCAGGCAGCGCATCGGCTTCTTCCTGCACATCCCCATGCCGCCGCCGCTCATCATGGCGGCCATCCCGCAGCACGAATGGCTGATGCGCTCGCTGTTCGCCTACGACCTCGTGGGCCTGCAGAGCGAAGCCGACGTGTCGCACTTCACGCGCTACGTGCGCAACGAAGGCAGTGCCGAGGAGGTGGATGCCCAGCGCCTGCGCGCCTTTGGCGCCACGGTGCACGTCAAGGCCTTTCCCATCGGCATCGACGTGGACGAGTTCACGCGCCTCACGCAGGCCCCCGACGCGGTGGAAACCTACGAGAACATGCGCGACGAGTACTCGCGCCGGCGCCTGCTGCTGGGCATCGACCGGCTGGACTACTCCAAGGGCATACCGCACCGCGTGCGCGCCTACCGAGAGCTGCTCGACCGCTACCCCGAGAACCGCAACAGCGCCACCATGATCATGATCGCCTCGCCCTCGCGCGACGACGTGCATGCCTATGCCGACCTGCGCCAGGAGCTGGAGGGGCTGTGCGGCGCGGTGAACGGCGACTATGGCGAGCTGGACTGGATGCCGGTGCGCTACATCCACCGCATGGTGGCGCGCAAGCGGGTACCGGGCCTGTGCCGCGCCGCCGCCGTGGGCCTGGTCACGCCGCTGCGCGACGGCATGAACCTGGTGGCCAAGGAATACGTGGTGGCGCAAGACCCGGACGACCCGGGGGTGCTGGTGCTGTCCCGCTTCGCGGGAGCGGCCGAGCAGCTCAAGGAAGCGCTGCTGGTGAACCCCTACGACACCCAGGGCATGGCCGACACCATCCAGCAGGCGCTGCAGATGCCGCTGGCCGAGCGCCAGGCACGCCACCAAAAGCTCATGGCCCGCATCCGCGAACATGACGTGCACTGGTGGCGCAGGTCGTTCCTGCAGGCGCTCCAGGCGGCAGGCGACTGAAGCCGCCACGCGCGGCGGCACATTCTGCCCCGGTGCGCGTGCCGCAGGGGGTCAGAGCAACTTCGTGAGCAAGCTCACCACAAAGCTCAGGAGCAGCGTCGACGCCAAGGGCACGTCCCAGTCCCGGCCCAGCCAGCGAAAGCGCAGGTCGCCGGGCAGGCGGCCAAACCCCATGCGCCTGAGCAGGGGCGACAGCCAGCTCAGCAACATCAGAGCCAGGAAGATGACGAGAAGCCAGCGGATCATGCCCACAGTGTAGGGCTGCAGGCCCGGTCGCCCCCCCACGGCGCAGGCATGCGGCGTGCCCTCACGGCATCCCGCGCCACGAGCGCCGGGCTGGCGCCGACCCCTTCAGCGCTGCACGCCCCAGCGCCGCACCGTCAACCGTTCCAGCGTGTGGAAACCCAGGCTCTCCACCGCCAGGCCGATCAGGATCACCAGCACCAGGCCCCCGAACACCTTGTCGGTGTAGAGCTCGTTGCGGTTCTGGAAGATGTACCAGCCCAGCCCGCCTTTGCCCGACGACGCGCCGAACACCAGCTCGGCCGCGATCAGCGTGCGCCAGGCAAAAGCCCAGCCGATCTTCAGGCCCGACAGGATGGACGGCAGCGCGGCCGGCACCAAGATCTGCAGCACATAGCGGATGCCGGTGAGGCCGTAGTTGCGGCCGGCCATGCGCAAGGTCTCGGGTACGGACTGGAAGCCCGCGTAGGTGTTGAGCGCCAGCGGCCACAGCACCGAGTGGATGAGCACGAAGACCAGGCTGCCCTGCCCCAGGCCGAACCACAGCAGCGCCAGCGGCAGCAGCGCGATGGCCGGCAAGGGGTTGAACATGGAGGTCAGCGTGGACAGCAGGTCGCGCCCGAACTGGGTGGACACGGCCAGCGTGGTGAGCACGAAGGCCCCGAGGATGCCCGCGAGGTAGCCCTTGAGCAGCACCGACAGCGAGATCGCCGTCTTGCCGATCAGCTCGCCCGACGCCAGTCCTTCGACCAGCGCCTTGGCGGTCTGCAGGAAGGTGGGCAGCAGCAGGTCGTTGTCCTGCCAGCGCGCCACCACCTCCCACAGCACGGCCAGCACCGCCAGGATCACGAGCTTGCGCACAAAGGCCTGCTGCCAGATGCGCGCCGTCGGCGGCAGGGGCAACACGGGCGCGATACCGCCCAGCGGCTCCAGGCTGCGCTCGAACTCGGGGCGCACGGGAGGGGTCAGCAGGGAGGCACTCATACGGAAATCTGGAAGGGCAGCGAACCCGCAGGCCGCTGTGGGGGAATGAGCGGCACGCCACCACGGCGGCCAGGTGCCAGAGCTTCGGCATCGGCCTGTACCGACCCCGGCACGGCACCGGCGGCGGGTTCGTCGAACAGCAGGCGGTGGATGCGCTGGGCCGTGGCCTGGAACTCGGTGCCGCCCAGGCTGTGCAGCCCAAACTGGTGGCTGTTGACCTCGGCGCGCAGCCGCCCCGGGTGCGGCGAGAGGATGGCGATGCGGTTGCCCACCACCAGTGCCTCTTCGATGGAGTGCGTGACGAAGATCAGCGTGAAGCGGAACTCGTCCCACAGCGAGAGCAATTCCTCCTGCATGCGCCGGCGCGTGAGGGCGTCGAGCGCGGCAAAAGGCTCGTCCATCAGCAGCACCTGGGGCTGCATGGCCAGCGCGCGCGCAATGGCCACGCGCTGCTTCATGCCGCCCGAGAGCTGGTGCGGGTGCACGTCGGCGAATTTCGACAGGCCCACCTTGTCGATGTACAGCGCCGCGCGCTCGGCCGCCTCCTTGCGGCCCACGCTGCGCGAGGCCAGCAGCGGGAACATCACGTTGTCGCGCACCGTCTTCCACGGCGGCAGCTGGTCGAACTCCTGGAACACCACCACCCGGTCGGGCCCGGGCCGCGCGACCGCGCGGCCGCCGAGCAGGATCTGCCCCTCGCTGGGCGCGATGAAGCCGGCGATGGACTTGAGCAAGGTGGACTTGCCGCAGCCCGAGGCACCGAGCAGCACGAAGCGGTCGCCCGCAAACACGTCGAAGCCCACGCGGTGCGTGGCACGCACCACGCGCTCGCGCGTGCGGTAGTCGATGCTCACGCCCTGCACCTGCAGCAAGGCGGCGTTGGGGCGGGTGGGCGCGGCGGAGGCACGGCCCTCGCCCATGGCCCAGCCCAGTGCCAGTGCCTGCGCCTCGTCCTCCAGCGCATTGCGTTCGCTTTGCAGCGGCGGCGAGAAGGGGCCCATGCGGAGGGTGTGCTCGCTCATGCCCGAGACTCTCTCAGTTGCCCGACGCCGTGTGCGCGTCTTCGAAGAAATAGTCCTTGAGCGCGGTCGGCTGGTTCTTGATGGCGCCCACGCGGTGCAGGAACTGGCCCATGCCCAGCGTGTTGTCGGGGCGCACCTTGAACTGCACCTCGGGGTTCTGGATGATCTTGAGCAGCAGCGCGCGGTCGGTGTTGCCACCAGTCACCTTGAGGTAGATGTCGGCCGCCTTCTCGGGGTTGGCGGCGACGAACTTCGCGGCCTCGTCGAGCGCATCGACGAAGGCCTTGTAAGTCTTGGGGCTCTCGGCGCGGAATTTCTCGGTGGCGTAGAGCACGGTGGCCGATGCCGGGCCGCCCAGCACGTCGTACGAGTTGAGGACGATCTTCGCCTTCGGGTTGCCGGCCAGCTCCTGCTCCTGGAAGGGCGGGTTGCCGAAGTGGCCGGTGATCTCGGTGCCGCCCTTGATGATGGCGGCCGCCGCGTCAGGGTGCGGCAGCGCCACCTGGTTCTTGTCCAGGCGGTTGAACTCCTTGTCGCCCCAGAGCTTGGCCGAGGCCATCTGCAGCACGCGCGACTGCACCGAGACACCGACGGCCGGCAGCGCGATGCGGTCCTTGTCGGTGAAGTCGGCAATAGTCTTCACGGCCGGGTTGTTGCTCACCAGGTAGTAGGGAAAGTTGCCCAGCGAGGCCACGCCCTTGACGTTCTGGCGGCCCTTGGTGCGGTCCCACAGCGTGAACAGCGGGCCCACGCCGGCACCGGCGATGTCGATGTTGCCCGACAGCAGCGCATCGTTGACGGCCGAACCGCCCGACAGCTGCAGGAACTCGACCTTGATGTCCACGCCCGCGGCCTTGCCGTGCTTCTCGATAAGCTTGTTCTCCTGCGCCACGTTGAGCAGCAGGTAGACGATGCCGAACTGCTGGGCGATGCGCAGCTGGCCTTCAGCGGCATGGGCAGTGGCGCTCAACCCGCCGGCCAGCAGCAGGCCCGTGGCAGCGAGCCACGCGGCGGTCCTGCGGCCGAGGCTTCGGCGGTCAAAACGGTGGTGGGTGGAGGTGGTCATGGAAGCCCTTCAAATCAAAAATCAAACAAAATATGGCCCCAGCGCTTATCCAACAAGCGATGAAAGCTATCAAAAACAGAGCAAACTCAGAAAGGCCGGTCGCCCTCGATCGTGGTTCTGTACAGCTTGCGGCGTTCGCTGTCGGGCGTGCCCGCAGCGAGGTGCGTGACGGACCGGTTGTCCCAGAACACCAGGTCGTGCGGCTGCCACAGGTGGCGGTAGGTGAACTCGGGGCGCACGCTGGCGGCGAACAGCTCGGCCAGCAGGGCCTGGCTTTCGGCCTCGGGCAGGCCGACGATGCGGGTGGTGAAGTGCTCGCTCACGAACAGGGCCTTGCGGCCCGTCTCGGGGTGGGTGCGCACCACGGGGTGGATGGAGGGCGCCACCTCGGCGATCTGCGCCTGGGTGAGCTTCGGGCGCCAGGGGCTCCTGGCGCGCAGTTCTTCGTACTTGGCCAGGTAGCTGTGCTCGGCCTGGAGCTGCGCGATGCGCGCCTTCAACGCTTCGGGCAGCGCATCGTAGGCGGCATGCTGGTCGGCGAACAGGGTGTCGCCGCCTTCGCCCGGCAGCTCCTGCGCGTGCAGCAGCGAGCCCAGGCTGGGCTTGTCCTTGTACGACAGGTCCGAATGCCAGTAGTGGCCCGCGTCGCCCAGGCCGATGGGCTGGCCCGCAGCGTCCTTGATGTTGGAGACGATCAGGATCTCGGGGTGGCCCGCGAGCTGGAAGTTCTTGAGCACGTGGATCTGCAGCGGCCCGAACAGGCGGCTGAAGTCGATGTGCTGCTGCGGCGTGATGCGCTGGTCGCGGAACACCAGCACATGGTGGTCCAGGTGCGCGCGGTGGATGCGCGCGAAGTCCTCGCGGCCCAGCGGGCGCGACAGGTCCAGGCCCAGCACCTCAGCGCCCAGTGGGCCGGCTGCGCTCGCCACGGGGCGGATCACCAGACCTTGCGGCGGCGCGTCGCCATCGGTGGCGGAAAGGGACGGGAATGACGGAACAGCCGACATGGGAGCCTCGTGGGGAATGGGGACAGGCGTGCCCCGAGGTCTGCACTCTAGGCCGCGTTGCTTATTCAGGGAACGAAGGTTTTCTCAGTTGTTAACAACCAAAACAGCTAACGTGCCCTGTGGCTCCCACCCGCTATGGCGCTCTGCGGCACGCACATGCCATCATCGCCACCGGGCCCACTTCCATCCTTGCCGATGCCTGCGACCTACCACCACACCGTCAGCGGCCAGCACTGGTCGTTCAGCGACCTGCGCGAGGTGATGGCCAAGGCCACGCCCGCACGCTCGGGCGACACACTGGCTGGCATCGCGGCCGGCTCGGCGGTGGAGCGCATGGCGGCGCGCATGTGCCTGGCCGACGTGCCGCTGGCGCGCTTCCTGAACGAGGCGCTGGTGCCTTACGAGGTCGATGAGGTCACGCGCCTCATCATCGACACGCACGACGCGGCGGCTTTTGCGCCCATCGCCCACCTCACTGTGGGCGGGTTGCGCGACTGGCTATTGGCAGCTGACACGGCCACCCTGACCGCCGTGGCACCGGGCCTGACGCCCGAGATGGCGGCCGCCGTGAGCAAGCTCATGCGCAACCAGGACCTGATCGCCGTGGCGCGCAAGTGCCGCGTGGTCACGCGCTTTCGCAACACCCTCGGTCTGCCCGGCCACCTGGCCGTGCGCCTGCAGCCCAACCACCCCACGGACGACCTGCGCGGCATCGCGGCGTCGATGGTCGATGGCCTGCTGTACGGCGCGGGCGACGCGGTGATCGGCATCAACCCGGCCACGGACAGCATTGCAGCCCTCACGGGGCTGGTGCACATGCTGGACGAAGTCATCACCAAGCTGCAGATCCCCACGCAGTCGTGTGTGCTCACGCACGTGACGAACACGGTGCAGATGATCGAGCAGGGCGCGCCGGTGGACCTGGTGTTCCAGTCCATCGCCGGCACCGAAAAAGCCAACGCCGGCTTCGGCGTGAACCTGGCCTTGTTGCACGAGGCGCGCGAGGCCGCCCTGTCCCTGAAGCGCGGCACGCTGGGCGACAACGTGATGTATTTCGAGACCGGCCAGGGCAGCGCGCTGTCGGCCAACGCCCACCACGGCGTGGACCAGCAGACCTGCGAGGCCCGGGCCTACGGCGTGGCGCGCGCGTTCTCGCCGCTGCTCACCAACACGGTGGTCGGCTTCATCGGCCCGGAGTACCTGTACGACGGCAAGCAGATCATCCGCGCCGGCCTCGAAGACCATTTCTGCGGCAAGCTGCTGGGCCTGCCGCTGGGCTGCGACGTCTGCTACACCAACCATGCCGAGGTCGATTCGGACGACATGGACACGCTGATGACGCTGCTGGGCGTGGCGGGCGTGGCCTTCATCATGGGCGTGCCGGGGGCGGACGACATCATGCTCAACTACCAGAGCACCTCGTTCCACGACGCGCTGTACCTGCGCGAGGTGCTGGGCCTGCAACGCGCGCCCGAGTTCGAGGCCTGGCTGCAGCACATGCACCTGGCCGATGGCGCGGGCCGGCTGCTGCCTGCCGCACAGCAGCAGGCCGCCATTGCGCAGCTGCGGCAGATCGGGATGCGGAGATGAGCGAGCCGGCCCCTATCACCGGCCCTCTGCCCGACCCCTGGGATGACCTGCGCGCCCACACCGCCGCGCGGCTGGCGCTGGGCCGCGCGGGCACGGCCGTCCCCACGCGCGAGCTGCTCAGCTTTGGCCTGGCCCACGCCCAGGCGCGCGATGCCGTGCACCTGCAACTCGACGCGGATGCGTTGGCGGCGCAACTCACAGCCCTGGGCTGCAGCACGCTGCAGGTGGCCAGCGGCGCGCCCGACCGCGCCACCTACCTGCTGCGGCCCGACCTCGGCCGGCGGCTTGGCGATGCGGATGCGGAGCGGCTGCGCGGTCTGGGGCATGGCCACACACACTGCGACCTGCTTGTGGTCGTGGCCGACGGGCTCTCGTCCCTGGCCGTCGAACGCAACGCCGTGCCCCTTGTGGAAACCATCGTGCGCACCGCGCCGCAGGGCTGGCAGATCGGTCCGGTGATCGTCGCCACCCAGGCCCGCGTGGCGCTGGGGGACGAGGTGGGCGCGCTGCTGGGCGCACGCCTGGTGGCGGTGCTGATCGGCGAACGCCCGGGCCTGAGCTCGCCCGACAGCCTGGGCATCTACCTCACCTGGCACCCGCAGGTGGGCCGCAGCGATGCCGAGCGCAATTGCATCTCCAACGTGCGGGCCGAAGGGCTGGCGCCGTCGGCTGCCGCAGCCCGCCTGTGGTGGCTGTGCCAGGAGGCCCGGCGCCTGGCCCTGACGGGCGTGGGCCTGAAGGACCGCAGTGATGGCGTGGTGGTGGGAAACGCGGCAGGCAAGGTGTTGCCCGGCGGGCCCGCCGCGGCCTGACTACAGCCGGTGCGACCGGTCCCCGTGCACGAACCCCACGGGCTCCCACGCCTCGCCCGCGCCGAGGGCCAGCACCTTGAACAGCTCGCCCATTTCATGTTCCATGATCAATTTGGCCGCTATCGCCCGCTGTGCTTGCGGTAGTTGCTCCATTTTTTGCAGCAACCCGCAGTTGATGAGGAAGTGCGCCTGCGTGGTGTAGCCCAGCACGTTCAACCCGGCCTCCTGCGCGGCCAGGGCCATGGCGGTGAAGTTGACATGGGCGGTGATGTCCTTGCGCCCCACTTCCACCAGCGGGTCGCCATCGGCCTGGTGGCCCTGGTGGCACATCACGGTGCCCATGTGGCGCTGGGGGTGGTAGTACTCGCTCTCGCCAAAACCGTAGTCCAGCAGGAAAGCCGCGCCGCGCGTGAGCCGGTCGGCCAGCGTGCGGATGAAGCCCTCGCCCTGGGCGTGGATCTCGGTCAGGTAATCCTGCGGGCCGTCGATGTCGACGGGCGGGCGCAGGCCGGTGGGGACGTCGGCCCAGGCAAAGCTGCCGTCAGCCTGCACCACCACGCCGCGCTCGTGCCACGCCCCATTCTGCTGGCCACCGTGGCGGGCGAGCAGTTGCACGGGCATGGCATCGAGCACTTCGTTGCCCACCACCACGCCGCTGAATTGGTCGGGCAGTGCATCCACCCAGCGCAGCTTGTCGGCATGCGCCACCAGCTTGGCCTGCTGGCGGGCCCGCAGGCTGCCCGACAGATCGACGATGGTGTAGCGCCGCACCTGGTCGCCCAGGGCATCCAGCAGTTGCAGCGCCAGCGCGCCTGAGCCCGCGCCAAACTCCCACACCTCGGAGGTACCAGTCTGCGCCAGGGCCTCGCCCACCTGCACGGCCAGCGCCTGGCCGAACAGCGGGGTCATCTCAGGTGCGGTGACGAAGTCGCTGCCGGACTCGGGCATGGCGCCGAACTTGGTGGAATCGTTGGCGTAATAGCCCAGGCCCGGGGTGTACAGGGCCAGCGCCATGAAGCGGTCAAAACCCAGCCATCCACCCTCGGCGGCAATGGCCTGGGCAATGTGCTGGTGCAGGGCGGTCGTTAAACTGTCGGGTCTTTGGGTCACGGCCCGCATTGTCTCCCACCCCACATGTCTCACCCCGCCCCCGCACGCACCGTTCTGGTCACAGGCGCCGCCAAGCGCCTGGGCCGCAGCATTGCGCTGGCCCTGGCGGCGGGGGGCTGGCAGGTGGCGGTGCACTACCGTTCATCCGAGCAGGATGCTATCGATACCATAGCTGCTTGCGCACAGCTGACAAGCGCCAGCGCCCATTTTGATGCTGATTTCGAGGACGAGGCCGCCGTGCGTGGCCTGCTGCCCCGCGTGGTGGCGCACTTTGGCGGCGTGGATGCGGTGGTCAACAGCGCCTCGCTGTTCGAGCATGACAACGCCGCCACCTTTGGCTTTGCCGCGCTCGAAAAGCACCTGCGCAGCAACACCGCCGCCCCCGTGCTGCTGGCCCAGGCGCTGCACCAGCACGTGGCCGACCGCGTTGCCAAGGGCGAGGCCGACGCGCAGGGCGCCGTGGTCAACCTGCTGGACCAGAAGCTCTGGAACCAGAACCCCGACTTCGTGAGCTACACGCTGTCCAAGGCGGCGCTCGAAGCCGCCGGCACCATGCTGGCGCTGGCCCTGGCACCGCGGGTGCGCGTGGTCGGCGTGGCGCCCGGCCTCACGATCACGAGCCACATGCTGGCGCAGGAAAAGTTCCAGCAGCTGCATGCGCTGAGCCCGCTGGGCCGATCGTCCACGGCCGAGGACGTGGCCGCGACCGTGAAATTCGCGCTGGAGAACCGCTCGATCACCGGCACCACGCTGCTGGTCGACGGCGGCCAGCACCTGATGAAGTTCGAGCGCGACTTCTCCATGATGTGAGCACATGCTCACGCAGAAAGCATCCATCCATGAACAACGCCGCAGGCACCCAGATCCTCACGCTCACCGGACTGCGCTTTGACGCCAACCTGGGCATCCTGTCGCATGAGAAGACGACGCCGCAGCCCATCCAGGTGGATGCCGAGCTGAGCCTGGGCGTGCAGCCGCTCACGCCGCGCGACGACGACATCCTGCATGTACTGGACTACCGCAAGGTGCGCCAGATCATCATCGACGAATGCCGGGCCGAACATGTGAACCTGCTCGAGAGCCTGATCGGCAAGCTGGCCCACCGCCTCATGCAGCTGCCCGGCGTGCTGGGCGTGCGCGTGAAGATCGCCAAGCTGGAGATTTTTGATGACTGCGAAGTGGCGATTCGCGTAGAGACAGGACAGTGGTGAGGTGACCCCATGAGCGCAGCAACGATGACGATGACGACAGCAACTCACCCCGGTGCCCAGACCCGGCCGGATTCCACCTGGGCCATGGCGGACGTGCCCGAGGCCGCCGCGCCCGCGGTGCCAGAGGCCGGCGCTCCGGCACGACTGAAGATCGAGCGCGAAACCCACAAGCTCGAGAAGCGCCTGTGCCGCGAGGTCGGCAAGGCCATCGTCGACTTCAACATGATCGAGGAAGGCGACAAGGTGATGGTCTGCATGTCCGGCGGCAAGGACAGCTATGCCCTGCTCGACATCCTGCTCAAGCTCAAGGCGCGGGCGCCCATCCACTTCGACCTGGTGGCCGTCAACCTCGACCAGAAGCAGCCCGGCTTTCCCGAGCACGTGCTGCCCGAGTACCTCCGGAGCACCGGCGTGCCGTTTCACATCGAGAACGAGGACACGTACAGCATCGTCAAGCGCCTGATCCCCGAGGGCAAGACCACCTGCAGCCTGTGCAGCCGCCTGCGCCGGGGCATCCTGTACCGCGTAGCCGACGAGCTGGGCTGCACCAAGATCGCGCTGGGCCACCACCGCGACGACATCCTGCAGACCCTGCTGCTCAACATGTTCTTTGGCGGCAAGATGAAGAGCATGCCCCCCAAGCTGGTGAGCGACGATGGCAGGCACGTGGTGATCCGCCCGCTGGCCTACGTGGCCGAGAAGGACACCGCCCGCTGGGCCGCGCACCGCGACTTCCCCATCATCCCCTGCAACCTGTGCGGCAGCCAGGAGAACCTGCAGCGCAAGCAGGTGGGCGAGATGCTGCGCGAGTGGGAGAAAAAATTCCCCGGCCGCGTGGAGAACATGTTCAACGCCCTGCAGAACGTGGTGCCCTCGCACCTGCTCGACGGCGGCCTGTACGACTTCAAGAATGCCAAGGCCACGGGCGTGGCGAACGAGGACGGCGACAAGGCCTTCGACAAGGAGGAGTTCTCGGCGCCGTCGCCCTCGCTGCCGGGTGTGCAGGTGGTCCAGCTGTCGTGAACCTCCCGGGTGCCGCAGCACTCTGACGGGAATCCCTTTTCCTTCCGCCCAGGAGGCTTCACCATGACGCGCCGATGGATTTCCACCCTGTTCCTGCATGCGGCCGCGGCCGTCCTGATGGGCTGCAGCAGCGCCCCCCGGATCGTCGAGGGCCAGGTGCAGAGCTTTTCCACCCTGGCGGCCCTGCCCACGCCCGCCACCTACCGCATCGAGCGCCTGCCATCGCAACAGACGCCGTCGTTCGACCCGATCGCCACCCTGGCTGACCAGGCGCTGGCGCGCGCGGGCCTGCAGCGCGACGAGACCGCCCCCCGGCTGCTCGTGCAGATCGGCGCCCACGCCGACGCCGTGCCGCGCCACGACCCCTTCCGTCCGTACGGCCCCTACGGCCCCTATCCCTGGGGTTTTGGCGGCTGGTACGGCCGGGGCTGGGGCATGCAGGGCGCCTGGCGGTTCAGCGAACCCACGCCCCTGCACCGCCGCGCGGTCAGCATCGTGCTGCGCGACGCGGCCACGCAGGCCGTGGTGTACGAGACCTCCGCCGTGCACGAGGACGTGTGGGTGAGCGACCCGGCCGTCTATGGCGTGCTGTTCGATGCCGCGCTCAGCGGATTCCCCAAGCCGCCCGGCGGGGTACGCCAGGTGCGGCTGCCGCTGGCGCCGCCCGCGCCCTGAAGAACGCTCACCAAACACTGTTTCTTTTCCGCCCGCCCGCCCACACACACCGCCACCTGCATGCACGCCACCCGCATCGTCGCCATCCGCCACGGCGAAACCGCCTGGAATGTGGACACCCGCATCCAGGGCCACCTGGACATCCCCCTCAACGACACCGGCCTGTGGCAGGCCGACCAGGTCGCCCGCGCCCTGGCGGGCGAGCCGATCGCCGCCATCTATACCAGCGACCTGCAGCGCGCCCACGCCACGGCCCAGGCCGTGGCCCGCGCCACCGGTGCGCCCCTCACGGCGGAGCCCGGCCTGCGCGAGCGCAGTTTCGGGCATTTCCAGGGGCGCACCTTCGCGCAGATCGAGGCCGAGCTGCCCGAAGATGCCCTGCGCTGGCGCAAGCGCGATCCGCACTACACGCCCGAGGGCGGCGAATCGCTGGTGGCGCTGCGCGAGCGCATCGAGCGCACCGTGACGGCCCTGGCCCAGCAGCATGTGGGCGAGCAGGTGGTGATGGTGGCGCACGGCGGTGTGCTGGACGTGCTGTACCGCCTGGCCACCCGCCAGGACATCCAGGCGCCGCGCACCTGGCAACTCTCCAACGCGGCCATCAACCGGCTGCTGTGGACCCCGGATGGCCTGACCCTCGTGGGTTGGGCCGACACCCAGCACCTGGACAACGCAGCGCGCGATGAAACCCATTCCTGACGCCCTCCAGGCCACCGTCGGCCTGCGGGTGGACCTGATCGACACCCCCTCCCTCGTCATCGACCTGGACGCCATGGACCGCAACATCCAGCGGATGGCCGACTTCGCGCGCAAGCACCAGGTGCGCTGGCGCCCCCATGCCAAGCTGCACAAGAGCGCCGAACTCGCGCTGCAGCTGCAGCGCGCGGGCGCCCAGGGGGCGTGCGTGCAGAAGGTCGCCGAGGCCGAGGCCCTGGCGGCGGGCGGCGTGGACGACATCACCATCACCAACCAGGTCATCGCCATGCCCAAGCTGCACCGCGTGGCACGGCTGGCGGCCCTGCTGGCGGCACGGGGGGGCCGCCTGGGCCTGGCGGTGGATCACCTGGAGGGCATCGAACGCCTGAACGAGGCGATGGCGCAATCCGGCAGCGACGCGGGCATCGACGTGCTGGTCGAGATCGACGTCGGCCAGGGCCGCTGCGGCGTGCCGCCGGGCGAGGCCGCCGTGCCGCTGGCACTGGCCGTGGCGCGCAGCCCCCGCCTGCGTTTTGCGGGGCTGCAGGCCTACCACGGACGTGCCCAGCACCTGGCCAGCACGGTGGGCCGCAGGGAGGCCATCGCCGCCGTGGTGCGCGCCGCGGAACACACGCGCCAGCTGATCGAGGCCGCCGGCGTGCCCGTGCCGCTGGTCACGGGCTCGGGCACCGGCACGCTGGTGCACGAGGCGGCCAGCGGGGTGTTCGGCGAGCTTCAGGCGGGATCCTTCCTGTTCATGGACGCCGACTACGCGCGCAACGAACGCGAACCCGCGCAGCCCCCGTTCGAGCACGCGCTTTTCATCAAGACCCAGGTGGTATCGGTGCGCGACACCCATGCGGTGTGCGACGCGGGCCACAAGAGCCACGCCATCGACTCCGGCCTGCCCACCGTGGCCCTGCTGCCCCCGGACCGCGCGCTGCGCTTTTCCAATGGAGGCGACGAACACGGCGTGCTCCACGCCGATGGCCCCAAGGCCCGCCTGCCCGCGCTGGGCCGCATGCTGTGGCTCATCCCGGGGCACTGCGACCCCACGGTGAACCTGCACGACTTCATGATCGGGGTGCGCGGCGGCCTGGCCGCGGGCGTGGTCGAGCGCATCATCAGGGTTGATGCCAGAGGCGCGTTGACCTGATTGGGGCAAGAATGCTGCGGCATGAGCGCCGCACCGGGCCGCGCCAGCCAGCTCGCACCGCAATGCGCAGCACCGAGGGAATCCAGTGAGCCCCAGCCAGATCATCGTTCTCGCCACCCCCGTCTTCTTCCTGCTGATCGCCATCGAGCTGGTGGTGGGCTACCGGCGCCGGCGCAATACCTACCGGCTGGCCGACGCGGTCAGCAGCATCAGCCTGGGGATGCTCAGCCAGACGAGCGCCGTGTTCACGCGGCTGCTGCGCATTGGCATCTACACCGCCCTGTTCGAGCACGTGGCCCTGTGGCGCAACGACGCGTTCTGGACCAGCCTGCCCGGCTGGCTGCTGGCGCTGGTGTTCTACGACCTGTGCTACTACTGGCTGCACCGCATGGGGCACGAGTCGGCGGTGCTGTGGGCGGCGCATGCCGTGCACCACCAGAGCCAGGACTACAACCTGTCCACCGCGCTGCGCCAGACCAGCTCTGGCGCAGCGCTGGGCTGGATCTTCTATGTGCCCATGGCGCTGGCGGGCGTGCCGCCGCTGGTGTTTGCGGTGGTGGCGCTCATCGACCTGCTCTACCAGTTCTGGGTGCACACCGAGCAGGTGGGGCGCCTGGGCTGGTTCGACCGCTGGTTCTGCAGCCCCAGCAACCACCGCGTGCACCATGCGGTGAACGACGCCTATCTCGACAAGAACTACGGCGGCATCCTCATCGTGTGGGACCGCCTGTTCGGCACCTTCAAAGACGAAGACGCGCAGGAGCCCTGTGTGTACGGCACGCGCGGCCTGCTCAAGAGCTGGGACCCGCTGTGGGCCAATGCCCAGGTGTACGCGGGCCTGGCGCATGACAGCTGGCATGCGCGCAGCTGGGCCGACAAGCTCCGGGTGTGGCTCAAGCCCCCGGGCTGGCGGCCCGCCGATGTGGCAGAGCGTTTTCCGAAGCCCGCATTCAGCATGGCGCAGATGCAGCTGTACCACCCGCCGATGGCACGCGCGGTGCAGTGGTTCGCGCTGGTGCAGTTCGCGCTGCTGCTCACGGGGGTGGCGGCCTTTCTGTGGCAGGCCGACAGCGCGCCGCTGGCCAGGAACGCCGTCTGGTTCGCCACGCTGTTGGTCGCGCAGTGGGCGCTGGGCGCGGTGATGCAGGGGCGCATCGGCATGCTGATGGCCCTGGTGCTGCAAAGCGGCGCGCTGGCCACGGCCACCAGCGCGCTGGGGTTCGTGCAGTGGCACTGGGTGTTCAAGCCGCTGACCATGGTGATTGCTATTGTCTTGGTAGCTGCCAGCGCTTACCAGTCAAGCGACAGGGGCAGATTTGCATCAAAAACCCTGGCACTGCTGGGTGCCGCGCTGGCGGGGTCGCTGGCGGGCGATGTGTTTCTGATGTTCGAGGGCTTTTTCATCCCCGGACTGGTGAGCTTCCTGGTGGCCCATCTGTTCTATGTGGCGCTGTTCAAGAACGGCCAGCGGTGGTTTCCGCACCGCGGCGCGCTGGCGGGCACGCTCGGTGTCGGCGTGGCGATGTATGCCTTTCTGTGGATGGGCGGGTTGCCCGCCGCGCTGCGGGGGCCGGTGGCAGCCTATGTGCTGGTGATTGCACTGATGGCCGCGCAGGCCATCGGGCGGGCCAGCGTGCTGCGCGATGGAGCGTCGGTGCTGGTGGCGGTGGGGGCGGTGTTCTTCATGCTCAGCGATTCCCTGCTGGCCACCCACCGCTTCGTGCAGCCCCTGCCGTGGTCGCAGGTGTGGGTGCTGGGCACCTACTACGTGGCGCAGGCGTGCATCGTGGCGGGGGTGCTGAAGGCGTTGCTGGTGCCTGCGCTCGAGGCCACGGCGCCTGACAGCCCGCCGGTCGTTGTTGCTTCTGTTCCTGTCGTGGCTAATGCGACCACGTGCGGGCCAGCGCTGCGGCCGGAATGTACGCCGCACCCGCAATGAACAGCACACCGGCGAGGGTGAACGAGCCGGCGCTCAGCAACCACAGCAGGGTGTCGGCGTTGTACCAGCCAGGCCGCGCCTGCAGCAGGGCGGCCATGGCCGCTTCCTGCACGGCAATCAAGCCCCGCCCGGCGGTGTAGTGGTACACGGCGCCTCCCAGGGCCCAGAACCCGGTCAGCACCAGCGCCAGGCCATAGAAGGCGTACCCGGTGCGCCACCGCTTGGTGGAGCCTGCCGTGCACCATACACCCAGGCAACCGGCCAGCACCGCACCGGCCACCAGCCAGGCCTGCAGGCGGTCGCTGGCCACCGGCAGCAGCCAATGCCAGGCCCAGGGCAAGGGCGCCAACAGCCATTCCGATTGCGCGGCCAGCCCCGGCCAGCGCTGCGCAGGCAGGTCCATGGAGAAGCGCGGCCTGTCCACCATCCACAGCACAAAGGTCACCGGCACCAGCACGGCGAACAGGATGTAGGCGCTGGCACGCCACACCAGCAGGCGGTGCGACCACGCGGCGGTCGTCCTGCCCCGCCTGTGGCCGTCGATCAGGTGCAGTGCCAGGCCTGCCACCAGTGCGGCCTCGGCCACCGCCGCGCACACGGCGACGCGGCCGCGCAGGTCGGCAAAGCCTTCCAGCACAAAGATGGACAGCTGGCCATAGATGAGCGCGCCCAGCGCATGCAATGCGACCGTGCCCGCCAGCAAGGCCACGGCGCAGGACCGCAGGAACTGTTGCTCGGGCACGGTCACGGGTCCGTCCGACCCCGCCCAGCCCCGCGCAGCGCGCGTCCGGACCTCGGCGCGCAGCTGGCGGCGTCGGTCGCTCTTCTTGGGATGCTTGCGCGGTGTTGACATGGCGGTGCTGCGCGGCCTGGGCGGCGGCGGACGTGAAGGTCGGTAGGAGGCTTCTCAGGCGCCAAACAACCCCGGCGCCCCGGCGCTGGGCGGCGCCACCCCCAGGTGCCGGAATGCCGCCAGCGTGGCGATGCGCCCGCGCGGCGTACGCTGCAAAAAACCTTGCTGGATGAGATAGGGCTCGATCACGTCCTCGATGGTGCCGGCCTCTTCGCCGATGCTGGCGGCGATGTTGTCCAGGCCCACGGGACCGCCGTCAAAGCGGTGGATCACGGCTTCGAGCAGCTTGCGGTCCATCACGTCAAAGCCCTGCGGGTCCACGTCCAGCATGGCCAGCGCCTTGTCGGCAATGCCTTTGGTGATGCGGCCGTCACCCTTGACCTCGGCATAGTCGCGCACGCGGCGCAGCAGCCGGTTGGCGATGCGCGGCGTGCCGCGCGAGCGGCGGGCGATCTCGAAACCACCTTCGTCGTCCATGGGCGCGTTGAGCAAGCCAGCGCTGCGCTTGACGATGCGCGCCAGCTCTTCGGACGTGTAGAACTCCAGCCGCGCCACGATGCCGAAGCGGTCGCGCAGCGGGTTGGTCAACATGCCCGCGCGCGTGGTGGCGCCCACCAGGGTGAAGGGCTGCAGGTCGAGCTTGATGCTGCGCGCCGCGGGCCCTTCGCCGATCATGATGTCGATCTGGTAGTCCTCCAGCGCGGGGTAGAGGATTTCCTCGACCACGGGCGAGAGGCGGTGGATCTCGTCGATGAAGAGAACGTCGTTCTTCTCCAGGTTGGTGAGCAGCGCCGCCAAGTCCTTGGGCTTTTCGAGCACCGGGCCGCTGGTCTGGCGCAGGTTCACGCCCAGTTCGGCCGCGATGATGTGGCTGAGGGTGGTCTTGCCCAGACCCGGCGGGCCAAACAGCAGGACATGGTCGAGCGCCTCGCCGCGCTTCTTCGCCGCGCCGATGAAGATCTCGAGCTGCTCGCGCGCCTTGGCCTGGCCCACATACTCCTGCAGGAGCTTGGGGCGCAGGGCGCGTTCAATGGCTTCTTCCTGAGGCGATGCGGGCGCGGCGGAGATCACGCGTTTGGAGGGCGCAGGGGCGAAATCGTCGGTCTGGATGGTCATCTTTTTGTGTGCGCTCTCGCCGTCTCCGGCATCAGGAACCGGGCATCAACCAGGTCTTGAGAGCCAGCTTGAAAGGCAGGTCGAAGCGCCCGTAGTGGTCAAGGCCCGTGGGCGCCGCGCAACTGGACGATCCGCCGTAGAGCTGGCCGACCAGGTACCGCCTGGAGCCGATGGTGAAGAACAGGCCGGAGCCGCTGCTGCCGCCCTCTGTCGTGCCCTCCGTCCATCCCACCGCGTAGAACTTTCCGTCCTGCTGCGTTTCGGGGAAGCACCGTTCGCCGCTGCAATAGCTGAACTGGGCCACCGAGCCAGCGCTCGTCTTTTGCAGGTCGCCACGGGGATGGTGGATGCCCACCACGGCGGCGGAGGTGTTCACGGATCCGACGTACGAACCCGCATACACAACGCCCTGCGGCGGCGCGCTGTTCAGGCGCATGAAGGACGTGTCAGTCTGCGAGTCGGCAAACAGCAGCTCTGCGCCGCCCCTGACCTTTTGCGTACCGGGATTTGCGGTAGCGTTGTTGCAGGCCGACGAGCGGTAGAACCAGTCGGTGGTGAGGGACGATGCGACCGTCTGGGTGGAAATGCAGTGGTGCGCCGACAGGAAGTGCGGCTTCTTGCTCGACGGGGCGTCGTTGAGCAAGGTGCCCGTGCACAGGAAACTGCCGCCCTCGACGACAAACACCATGCGCGCCACCGATCGGCTTTCGGCGCTGAGTTCGGGCTTGCAAGATACGTCGATGTTGCAGGTGCCGGATTCACCCACCTTGGCAAAGCTTGCGGCCGTGGCCTGGTCGGGCGACACGAAGAAGTGCGAGAGCATGGGCACCGCGATGTCCAGTTCCTGCTCCAGCCGCGCGGCCACGGGAACCTCCAGCTCCAGCGTGGTCTCGGCCCCGCCAAAATCCGGACTCCAATAGGTGCGTGCCGCATCGCCGGTGTCGCCGGCATCCAGGTTGCGCTGGATGCTGCGCAGCACTTCGGCGCCCGAAACCTGCACCGAATCACCGCCGGCCTGGGCGTAAAAACGCAGCACCGTACCAGCGGGCAGTTGGCGCACCACCAGCCCCAGCCGGACGCCGAGGGCGCCCTCTGCTGTGAAACTGATGGCGGCCCGCTGCAGGCCCGCACCTACCGGCTGCCAATTGAGCTGGCCCATCAGGTCGCGCGCCTTGGCGGTGGCTGCCACCGGGCGGGCCACACCAATCTGCTGGGGATCACCCTTGGTGAGCCCCGCGGGTTGCATAGCCTTCTTCACGAGGGCCTGGGTGTCGCCTTCCAGCGGGCCGAGGCGGATGGACGTCGCCTGCACGGCGGTGCCGCTACGCACTGCGACCTTGGCTCCGGCGCTGCTGGCGGATTTGGGAAGCCCCGTGTCGAGCGGCTCGATACGGTCGGTGCTCACCGGCGTTGGCGTGACGGGAACGGTGGGGGTGGTAGGCTGTTCCGGGCCGGCCGGGGTGGTCGGCACCGGGGGCGCTGCAGGTGAATCCCCCCCGCCGCCGCCGCCACAAGCCGCCATGGCCAGCGCGACCAGCAGTCCGGCAAATTTGAACGAAGCGCGATACGTCATCTCGGTTATCCCTCCGGTTGAACCCGTTACTTGGCCAGCGCCTTCAGCGCCAGCTTGATCCCGTCACTTACCCCTACGTCCGCCGGCAGCGCCTTGAGCGCCGCCGCGGCTTCCTTGTCGTTGTACCCTAACGCCAGCAATGCCTGGAGGATATCCGCCTGCGCGTCGCTGGTGGCGCCACCGTGCACGGCCCCCATGTCGGCCCCCAGCTTGCCCTTGAGCTCCAGCAGCAGCCGCTCGGCCGTCTTCTTGCCGATGCCCGGCACCTTGACCAGGCGGCCCGCTTCCTGCAGCGTGATGGCCTGCGCCAGGTCGGCCACACCCATGCCGGACAGGATGGACAGCGCGGTGCGCGGCCCCACGCCCGAAATCTTGATCAACTCGCGAAATGCCTGGCGCTCCGGCGCCGTGGCGAAGCCATACAGCAGCTGCGCGTCCTCGCGCACAATGAACTGGGTGAGCAGGCTCACCCGCTCGCCCACGGCGGGCAGGTTGTAGAACGTGCTCATGGGCACATTCACCTCATAGCCCACGCCGTGGCAGTCCAGCAGCACCTCGGGGGGATTCTTCTCCAGCAGGGTGCCGGTCAATTTGCCTATCATTGATGTCCTTTGACGCCGCTGGCATGACACCCTGCGCCGTCGTTCTTGCTGTTTTTCCGTTGCCTGACTGGAATTATCCGCGTGATCCTGCGCCACACCTTCACCCCCCACAACAACACCCGGCTCACGCACCTGTGCGGGCCGGCCGACGCGCACCTGCGCACCATCGAAGTGGCCCTGCAGGTGAGCATTGCGCACCGCCATGAGCAGTTCAAGGTCGATGGCCCCAAGGCCAGGGCGACGCAGGCCATGGAACTGCTGCAGGCCCTGTACGAAATGGCGGAACGCCCCATCACCGAGGACTACCTGCAGCTCATGCTGGCGGGTGATACCGCTCTGGTGGAGGCGCCCGAGGGCGCCATCGTGCTCAACACCCGCCGGGCCGACCTGCGCGGCCGCACGCCCACGCAGAACCTGTACCTTGAAAACATCGCCAGCCACGACATCACCTTCGGCATCGGCCCCGCGGGCACCGGCAAGACCTACCTGGCCGTGGCCTGCGCCGTGGATGCGCTGGAGCGCAGCGCCGTGCAGCGCATCGTGCTCACCCGCCCGGCGGTTGAGGCCGGCGAACGCCTGGGCTTCCTGCCCGGCGACCTGGCGCAGAAGGTGGACCCCTACCTGCGCCCGCTGTACGACGCGCTGTACGAACTGATGGGCTACGACAAGGTGCAGAAGGCCTTCGAGCGCAACGCACTCGAAATCGCGCCGCTGGCCTTCATGCGGGGCCGCACGCTGAACAATGCCTTCGTGATCCTGGACGAGGCACAGAACACCACGCCCGAGCAGATGAAGATGTTCCTCACCCGCATCGGCTTTGGAGCCAAGGCGGTAGTCACGGGAGATGTGAGCCAGATCGACCTGCCCAAGGGCGCGATGAGCGGCCTGATCGACGCCGAGCGCGTGCTCAAGCGGGTGAAGGGCATTTCCGTCACCCGCTTCACCTCCGCCGACGTGGTGCGCCACCCGCTGGTTGCGCGCATCGTGGATGCATACGACGCGCCACGCCGTGCGGCGCCCGCTGCGCGCCGCTGAGCATTGCTCCTGTTTCTATAGCTATCCGCGCTTTCCAATCAAGCGCCTGAGGCCCCAATGCCCTTGAATCACCTCTCCCTGTCGCTGCAATTCGGCGCATTTGACGGCGCGGCGGCGCACCGCGCCGTGCTGCCGCGCCACAAGGTCACGCGCTGGATCCGCCACGCGCTGGCCATCAACGCCGAGATCACCGTGCGCATCGTGGGTGAGGACGAGGGCCGCCAGCTCAACCACGCGTACCGCAAGAAGGACTACGCCACCAACGTGCTCACCTTCGACTACACGCAGGAACCCGTGGTGACTGCCGACCTGGTGCTGTGCGCCCCCGTGATCGAGCGCGAGGCCAAAGAGCAGAACAAAAGCCTGGAAGAGCACTACGCCCACATGCTGGTGCACGGCACGCTGCATGCGCAGGGGTGGGACCACGAGACGAGCGAGGCGGATGCCCTGGAGATGGAGTCGTACGAAACCGACATCCTGCAGGAGCTGGGCTTTGCCGACCCGTACGCGACCTCCTGAACGCCATCCCTACTGCCGAGGGCAGCGGCGCAATTTTTACCATTTGGTACAAAGTGCTCGAATCTGCCGGGGCCCGGCGTTGTCTTGATAAGCGACGATTGACTCCTCCAGTGCGCGTCTCGCAGACCTGCCGGAACTACCGCCGCGCGCCCGGCCTGTCTTCCCCTTTCTTTCAGGAGTCTTCTCTGTGGCCAATTTCCAGCGACACCCTGCCCCCATGGCAAATTCGGGCCTCCCATCCCTGCATCGCGCATTGCTGCTGGCGGCGCCACTCGTTCTGGCGGCGTGCGGGGGTGGCAGTGGCGAATCGGAGTCCGCCGGACTCTCGGCCCCTTCCGGCTTCAGCGTGGCGAGCTACGGCCCCAAGACCTACAACTTCGGTTGGGCCGTCACCCCGGGCGCGATGCGCTACGAACTGTTCGAGGACCCTGATGGCGCGGGAGGCCCCCAATCCGAATCGCTGTTCGGCAGCGCCAACGCCAACAACGCCACCAGCTTCCCTCTACAGATTGGGGGGCTGCTGCACGAGCGGGTGAACGCGAGTTACCGGCTGCGCGCCTGCGACGCGAGCGGCTGCGGCCCGTTCACTGCCGCGGTAACACCCGACCTCACCCAGGCCATAGGACGCTTCGACCTTGCTGGCGGCGATCCGACCAAGCGATTTGGTGCCTACACGAACGCAATTGCCCTGTCGGCCGACGGTGCAACGCTGGCCGTCGGTTCGCCCCGCGAGGGCAGTTCAGGTGACCTGGCAGGGGCGGGCGCGGTGTACATCTTCAGCCGCAGCATGCCAGGTATTGGCATGCCAACCCCTGCCTGGGGCCTGCGGGCGCGACTGGAAGGCAGCAGTCCCGCCGCAAAGATGGCCTTTGGCGCCAGCCTGGCGCTGTCGGCCAACGGTCGCACGCTGGCCGTGGGTGCGCCGGAAGAAAGAAGCAATGCACGCGGCATCAACGGCGATGCGGCCAACCGCGACGCGTATGGCGCGGGGGCTGCGTATATCTTCATGGACAACGGCAGCACCTGGAGCCAGCAGGCCTACATCAAGTCCCGCAACACGCCTGCGAAAGTCGAAACCTGTAGCCGCCTGGACATCATGGGCACGGCTATATTTCCCTGCACCCCCCAACACTTTGGCTTCAGCGTGGCTCTGTCAGCCGACGGGAACCTGCTGGCGGTAGGAGCGCCCGAAGAAGGCGCTAACTTCACCCCGGGGTCTGCCGCCGTGTTGGGTGGGCTCTCCTTCACCGGCGAAACCATTTTTGGGGGCGGCGTGGGAGCCGTTCACACCTTTGCCCGCAACAACGGCGGCTGGGCCGAGCAGGCGCACCTGCCAGGCAGCAGCGCCGACCCGACCATGGCCCGCTTCGGGGCGGTTGTAGCCCTGTCCAGCGACGGAACCGTGCTTGCGGCGAACACCGACAAGGACGTCTCGGTCCTGACCCATCTCGGCGGTGCCTGGAGTGCACCCACGCAGGTGTGGCGCGTTCCAGCCGCCGGTGTGCTACCGGCTTCGCACAATCCCTTTGCAATGTCCAGGGACGGAAGCACACTGGCCGTCTTGGACCGCTCTGGAGGTACTGACGTTCAGCTGCGAACATTCACACGCACGGCGGGGGACGCCTGGACGCAGCAGCCCGCACTGCCGGTCAAGGCTGCCGGCGGGTTCTTTACAAACAGTGTCATGTTGTCGCTTTCTGCGGACGGCCGCACGCTCGCCGTGGGCGACCTCAACGATGCCAGCAACGCCTCTGGCATCAATGGCAACCCCAACAACCAGGCCTTATATTCAGCCGGAGCCGTCAATGTCTACCGCCGCGACGGCACGACTTGGGGCCACCGCGCCTATCTCAAGCCCCCCCAACCGCAAGCACTCGCGAGCTTCGGCGCTGGCGTAGCGCTTTCCGGTGATGCCAGCACCCTGGCCGTGGGCACCAGCAGCGCTACGGATGGCGTAACACCCGCCGTGCCCAACGCAGCCTATCTGTACTGAGGCGCTGAAAGCGCCGGTCGTTGTGCGGCCTTGGCCGCAATGGCAACCGGCACCCATCGACGTGGTCGCAAGCAAAAGTGTTGCATCCGCGCCGTCGCCAATGGCGGCAGCGCCACCCCCTACCATCGGTGCATGCTCGACACCCCTTTGCTGCTCACCGCCGCCTTCGTCGCCGGCGCCCTCAACGCCGTCGCCGGAGGCGGCAGCTTCCTGACCCTTCCCGCCCTGGTCTTCACCGGCGTGCCGCCCGTGGTGGCCAATGCCACAGGCACGGTCGCGCTGCTGCCCGGCTACATGGCTGGGGCGTGGGGGTTTCGGGAGGACACCGCCCCACCGCCGGGGCTCTCCATGCGGCTGCTAGTGGTGTTGTCGCTCATCGGCGGCGCGGCGGGTGCGGCGCTGCTGCTGGTCACGCCCGACGCCACCTTCCGCCGCGTGGTGCCCTGGCTGCTGCTGGCGGCCACGGCGCTGTTTGCATTCGGGCCTCAGCTGCGCCGGATGCTGGCGGGCGGCAAACCCTCCACCGCCAAGGCCACGATGGGCGTGCTGGCGGTGGCCGCCTATGGCGGCTACTTCAACGGCGGGCTGGGCATCCTTCTGCTGGCGCTGTTCGGCCTGCTGGGGCAGACGAACCTGAACGCCATGAACGGCCTCAAGAACTGGGTGTCGGCTCTGCTCACAGCCATTGCCGTGCTCATCTATGCGGCGGGTGGCGTGGTGCTGTGGCCGCAGGCGCTGATGATGATGGTGGCCGCCACCGCTGGCGGGTACGGCGGTGCACGCGTAGCGCGCAAGCTGCCTGCCAACGTGCTGCGCTGGGGCATTGTGGCTACCGGGCTGGTCATGGCCGCTCTGTTCTTCTGGCGGCAGTGAGCGGCAATCCCCTGCCGTCCTCGTCGGCGCCTCCATCCTTGCCCGCGGGCAGCGGCCGGCCATCACCGCGTGCGCTGTGGGCCATGCTGCTTGCGCTGCTCAGCGGGTTTGCACTGAGCCAGGCCTTTCGCACCACCACGGCCATGGTGGCCCAGGGACTGACGGCGGACTTCGGGCTCTCGCCAGGGTCGCTGGGCGCGTTTGCGGGGCTGTTTGGCCTTTCCTTCGGCGTGGCCCAGTTGCTGATGGGCGTGGGGCTGGACCTGTACGGCCTGCGGCGCACGGTACTCACGGCGTTTCCGCTGGCGGTTGCGGGGTCGGCGCTCTCGGCCACCGCGCCGGCCTACCCCTGGCTGATGGCAGGGCAATTGCTGATCGGCGTGGGCTGCTCGCCCGCGTTTCTGGCCTGCACGCTGTTCATTGCGCGGCATTTTCCGGCAGAGCGGTTTGCCTACCTGTCGGGCGTGGCGATGGGTGTGGGTGGCCTGGGCCTGCTGTTCACCGGCACGCCGCTGGCCTGGCTGGTGCAACACGGCGGCGGCTGGCGCACGGGTTATGCCGTGTTGGCGGTGCTCAGCGCGCTGTCGTGGCTGCTGATCTGGCTGCGCGTGCACGAGCCCACCCCGCTGGTGCCGCCCCCGGCGCAGCGCGAAACCTGGGGCCAGGCGCTGCTGGGCTTTGGCCAGTTGCTCACGGTGCCGCACACCTGGGGCATCCTGCTGCTGGGCATGTCGGGCTACGCCGCGTTTCTGTCATTGCGCGGCCTGTGGCTGGCACCGCTGCTGATGGACCGCTACCACCTCTCGCTGGTAGACAGTGGCAACGTTGCGCTGGGGCTCTCGCTGATTGCCCTCTTCGCACCGGGTCTGGGCGGTCGGCTGGACCCGGGCATCGCCCGCCGCAGGCGCTGGATCGGCAATGCCTCGCTGCTCATGGCGAGCCTGTTCATCGTGCTGGCGTTCCTGCACGGGAACGCTTGGGCCAGCGTGGTGCTGATTTTGCTGATGGGCCTGCTGTCGGGCTACGGCGTGCTGCAGTACGCCGATGTGCGGGCCTCCTATCCGCCCACGCTCACAGGCCGGGCACTGTCGGCCTAGACCATGGCGATGTTCCTGGGGGTGGCGCTGATGCAGTGGTTCACAGGCATCGTCGCCACCTGGGCGCAGCGCCAGGGGTGGGATGCCTACACGGCCGTCATGCTGGCCATTGCCACCTGGCTGGCGCTGGCGTCGGCAGGGTTCCGGGTGCTGCCGGTGTCGCCCTTGGTTTCCCTCGAAAACAAGAAGGAAACAAGGCCATAGCGCTTATCCATCAAGCGCTGAATGCTATCTTTTTTGACTGCCAATCCGCTCTAGGAGGTATCCGCAGCGGGATGGTCACCGGGCCGTCATTGATGAGATGCACCTGCATATCGGCGGCAAACTGGCCCGTGGCCACCTCGGGGTGCACCTTGCGCGCCTGGGCAACCACATAGTCGTACAGCCGCCGCCCCTCATCGGGTGCAGCCGCCTGGGTGAAGCTGGGGCGGTTGCCGCCGGTGGTGTCTGCCGCCAGGGTGAACTGGCTGACCAGCAGCAGGCCGCCACCGGTGTCCTGCACGCTCTGGTTCATCTTGCCTGCGGCGTCCGAAAAAATGCGCAGCTTGAGGATCTTGGCCAGCAGCTTGTCGGCCTCCATCTCCGTGTCACCGCGTTCGGCACACACCAGCACCAGCAGGCCTGCGCCGATGGCGCCCACGGTCTGCCCGTCCACATCTACGCGCGCTTCGCGCACACGTTGCAATACGCTGATCACTTCACGGCATCCTTCAAATCGTCACGGGGGTCGTCGAAATGCGCTTCCACGTCGGAGGGCAGCAGCTCGATGGTGGCGCGCAGGCCGGGCACGGCGGCCATCAGCGCGCGCTCGACCTGGCCGCGCAGCTCGGCGGCGTGGCGCAGGGTCCAGTCGGCGGGCATGTGCAGGTGCATGTCCACAAACCGGCGCTGGCCCGCGCGGCGGGTGGAGACATGGTCGAACCGCACGGCGCCGGGCGCCTGCGATTGCACGAACTGCTGCAAGGTGGCGTCGATGGTGGCTTGCACCTCGGGTTCCACCGCCGAATCCATGAGGCCCTGGGACGAGCGCCAGACCAGCTCCAGCCCCTCTTTCAGGATGTTCAGCGCCACCACGATCGCCGCCAGCGCATCCAGCCACAGCCAGCCGGTCAGGGCCGCGCCGGCGATGCCCACCAGCACGCCGGCGGAGGTCCACACATCGGTGACAAGGTGGCGGGCATCGGCCTCCAGCGCGATGGAGCGGTGCTCGCGCGCCGAACGGAACATGAGCCAGGCCAGCAGGCCATTGAGCGCCGAGCTGAGCACCGAAAGGCCCAGGCCCCAGCCGACCTGCTCCAGGGGCTGGGGCGCCACCAGGCGGTGGCCCGCCGCCCACAGGATGCCCACGGACACGCCCACGATCAGGATGCCCTCGAAACCCGACGAGAAGTATTCGGCCTTGTGGTGGCCATAGGGATGGTCGTCGTCGGCCGGGCGCTGCGCCACGGTCACCATCGCCAGCGCGAACATCGCGCTGGCCAGGTTGACGAACGACTCCATCGCATCCGACAGCAGCCCGACCGACCCCGTCACCAGCCAGGCCAGGGTCTTGAGCAGGATGGTGACCACGGCCACCGCCACGGAAGCCCACAGCAGGTTGCGGGGCGAGAACCAGCGATGGACCACGGGGGCAGTTGCAGGCATGAGAGAGGCATCCAGACGCGACAGGGGAAACGGAAACCGGCGAGCGCAGCCGATTACACCAGAGCCAGAGAGGCTGCGCCGCGCAGCCACCGCCAGGGCCCCATGCCAGAATCGGCGCATGACCAGGGCATGGCGCCGCCGTTTCGCGCGGGTTCATTTCACCGGCCTGCTGCTGTGGGCCGTGGTGGCCTGCGCCGGCGCGGGCTGGCTGGTTCACGCGCGCCTGCAGCAGCTGCGGGAGGCCTTCGAGACCGATGCCCGTATCGTGCACCGGCTCCTGAGCCAGCGCGTGGTGCAGCACGACGCGGTGATGGCCACCCTGGCCCTGCTGCAGCCTCCGGAGCCAGGCGCCACCCCGGATGCCGCGCGCGCCACCGAAGAGGCCACGGCAGCCTCCCCGCTGCCGCGCCTGCCTTCGGTCTACCCGCAGATCCTTTCCGTGCTGCAGCGGCCTGCGGGGGGCGCATGGCCCACCGCGCTGCAGCCGGCCCTGGCGGCCGCCGAGGCCGCATCGCGCCAGTCAGGCCATGCCGAAATGGCACTGCCCGACCTGCCTGCGGGCCGCTACCACCTGGTGCTGGCCAGCACCCCCGCAAGCTATGCGCTGCAGATCGACCTGCGCATGACCATCCCCCGGGACGAATGGCCGATGGCCATGGACAGCAGCCCGGTGCGCGTCACGCTCGCCCAGGGCGGCACGGCCTTCGTCGTGCAGCCGGGCCGCACGGAACCGGGCCGCTGGGGCCTGGGCTGGTCGTATGGTTTTCACAAGCTGCTCGCGGCGCCGAGCCAGCCCCTGGATGTGGTGGCGCAGCGCCATGTGGGCCTGCGCGAGCTTCCCTGGCTGGGCATGCTGGGCTGGTGCGTGCTGACCGCCGCGCTGTGGGCGGCGGGCCGGGCGCTGTGGCGCCAGCGCATTGCGCGCCAGCGGGCGGAAGAGCTGCTGCGGCTCGGCCAGGTCGCCCGCCTGAACACCCTGGGCGAGCTGGCCGCGGGCATGGCCCACGAGCTGAACCAGCCGCTCACGGCGCTGCTGTCCAGCACCCAGGCCGCGCAGCGGCTGCTGGCGGACGACCCGCCGGATCTGGAGACGGCCCAGACGGCCATGGCGCGCGCGGTGGAGCAGGCCCGGCGTGCCTCCACGGTGGTGGGCCGCCTGCGCCGCCTGGTGGAGCGACCCGACCTGTCGGCGCAGGCCCAGCCGCTGCACCTGGCCACGGCGCTGCAAGATGTGCTGCACCTGCTGGAGCCCGAGCTGGCGCAGCGCGCCATCGCGGCCGAGGTGACGGTGGCGCCCGACCTGGCGCCCGTGCTGGCCGAGCCCGTGGCCTTGCAGCAGATCATCCACAACCTGCTGATGAACGCCATGCAGGCCATGGAGCAGGTTCCCCCCGCCGAACGCCGGCTCACGCTGCGGCTGTCGGCGCGGGATGGCACGCGGATCGCCCTGTCGGTTCGCGACCACGGCCCCGGCGTGCCGCCCGAAGCCCGCGAGCATCTGTTCGAGCCCTTCTACACCACGCGCTCGTGCGGCCTGGGGCTGGGCCTGACACTGTGCGAAAGCCTTGCCCAGGCCATGGGCGCCAGCCTGGAACTGGCCCCTGCGGCGCCAGGCAACGCCGCCGCCCAACGCGGCGCCGAGTTCGTGCTGGTGCTGCCCGCGGCGCCTGGCACCCCTGCCGCCGCGCCACCCTCTCCGCAGCCATGAGCGACAGCGCCACGTCCCTTTCCCCCCTCATTCACCTGGTGGACGACGACGCCGCCGTGCGCGACAGCCTGGGCCTGCTCATCAGCACCGTCGGGCTGCGCGTGCAGACCTGGGCCGACCCGCATGCCTTCATGGCCGGGTTTGACCGGGCCAGCATCGGCGCCATCGTGCTGGATGTGCGCATGCCCGGCATCAGCGGCCTCGCGGTGCTGGAGCAACTGCTGGCGCAGGGCGTGGACCAGCCGGTGGTCCTGCTCACCGGCCACGGCACGGTGGAGATGTGCCGCCGCGCCTTCAAGACAGGCGCGGCGGAGTTCCTGGAAAAACCGGTGGATGACGAGGTGCTGATCGAAGCCCTGCAGAACGCCGTGCGCCAGCATGTGCGTTCGCGCGAACGCCACCAGGCCGACCAGCAGGCCCGCGAGCGCTACGCCCAGCTCTCGGGCCGCGAGCGCGAGGTGCTGGGCCTCATCGTCGAGGGCCTGACCAACAAGGAAATCGGCCGGGTGCTGGCACTCTCGCCCCGCACGGTGGAAACCCACCGCGCCAACCTGTTCGCCAAGCTCGGGGCCGAGTCGCTGGCGCAACTGATCCGGCGCTACGCCGCCCTGGTGCAATAGCCAGCCCGCAGGCTGCGGATGCGGCCTTCAAACCGCCCACCGCCCCGGGCGGGCACTCCGTAGTTCTACGGAGGCCCCGGCGTAGGCGTACGAATGGCCGGAATCCACGCCGTTTCCTACAGTTCTCCCACGGCGCCACAACGGGTGGCACCGGACCCGAAACCACCGAACGCCCACGGAGAACACCATGCAGAACACCCTTGCCAAAGCCGCCGCCCTCACCCTGTCCCTGGCCGCCTGCGCCGCTGCCAGCGCCGAAGGCGTGCGCACCGAAAAGAACATCTCGCTGGACCTGGCCAATCAGATCGCCGCCCACACCGTGGCCGCGTGCACGGCCTCCGGCTACAACGTGACCGCCACCGTGGTGGACCGCGCCGGCACCGTGCGCGCCGTGCAGCGTGCCGACAACGCCGGCCCCCACACCCTGGAAGCCAGCCGCCTGAAGGCCTACACCTCGGCATCGGCCAAGAACACCACGCTGGCCATCATGGAAGGCTCGCAGAAGAACCCCGCCGCCGCCAACCTGGGCCAGATCCCCGGCTACCTGCTGCTGGGCGGCGGCGTGCCCCTGAAGGTGGGCAATGAAGTCATCGGCGCCGTGGGCGTGGGCGGCGCGCCCGGCGGTCACCTGGACGAGCAATGCGCCATGGCCGCCATCGCCAAGGTGGCGGACCAGCTGAAGTAAGCCCACAGCGCAGCGCCCCTTCCTGGGGCGCTCGCCCGCTGCGCAGACACCCGCCAAAGCACCACGAACCGCTGAAGGGACACGCCATGAACCGACACACCGCAATGCCCCTGGCCCTGGCCGCGGCCCTGCTGCTGGCGCAGCCCGCCCAGGCGCAGGTGGCGCCCACCGCGGCGCAAACGGCGGCCTACCAGGGCCTGCACGCCGCCGCCGCGCGCGGCGATGTGGGCATGCTGCAAAAGCTCGTGGCGGCACGCGCCGATGTGAATGCCCGCGATGCCCACGGCCGCACGCCGCTGCACGTGGCCACGTTCGCCCGCCAGCGCGATGTGATCCGGCAGCTGGTGCAGGCCCGGGCCGATGTGAATGCGCTGGAGAACGACCGCTACGACGCCGTGACCATCGCGGCGGTGGCGGACGACGAAGACACCCTGCGCCTGCTGCTGGCCCTGGGCGCCCGCGCCGGGCAGGTGACGAGCCGGTACGACGGCACGGCACTGATCGCCGCGGCCCACCTGGGGCACGACGGCGTGGTGCGCCAGCTGATCGCCGCCGGCGCTCCGCTGGACCATCTGAACAACCTGCACTGGACGGCGCTGATCGAGTCCATCGTGCTGGGCGACGGAGGGCCGCGCCACCAGGCCACGCTGCAGGCGCTGCTGCAGGCCGGCGCCAGCCATGCGCTGACCGACCGGCAGGGCAACACGCCACTGCAGCTGGCCCGCCAGCGGGGCTTCAGCGAGATGGTGCGGATGCTGGAAGCATCGGGCGCCAGGTAGGTAGCCAGCGGATGCGGGATGCACCCGTGCGGGCGCACTGCCCCCACCCACTTCAGCGGTACAGCGCTGCGCCCGCCATGCGCACCCTGTCGGCGCGTACCGCGCCCAGGGCATTCACCACCGGCTCCCACACACTCGCGTAGGCGGGCATGGAGTCCGGTGCAAATGCGGTATGCGGCCAGTCCGAACCCCACACCAGCCGCTCCCCCGCCAGCCCGGCCACGCGGCGGATCGCATCGTGCAGTTCGGCGTAGGGCGCCGCGGCCTGCAGGCGGTACCAGCCTGACAGCTTGATCCACGCCCCCAGGCCGGCCAGCCTTGCCAGCGCCTGCCAGGCCGCATCGTCCCGCGCCAGGGCGGCATGCATGCCCGCCAGGTGGTCCAGCACGCAGGGCAGGCCCGTTTGCGCATGCAGCTGGGCGATCTGCGCCAGCTGGGCAGGCGCCGCATACCACTGCACATGCCAGCCCAGTGCCTTCAGGCGGGGCGCCAGCGACTGCATGGCCTGCGCCCCGTTGCCCACCGGGGACACCAGATTGAAACGCACGCCGCGCACGCCCAGCGTGTGCATGGTCTGCAGCGCGTCATCGGCAATGTCGGTATCCACCACGACCACCGCGCGGTGCCGACCCGGCTCGCGCGCCAGGGCCTCGAGCACAAGCCGGTTGTCGGTGCCGTACACGCTGGGCTGCACCAGCACGAGGTGCCCCACGCCCAGCCTCGCGGCTTCGGCCTCAATGCGTTCGAGGGGCTGGTGCGCGGGCTGGTAGTGCCCGGCCTGGACCGGGGCGGCGGCATCAAAGACATGGACGTGCGTGTCCCATCCCTCCGGGACATCCCGCAACGGCGCGGAGGGGGCCAGCGCACTCATGGGTCAGCCCACCACGATCTTGCGCTCGCGGATGACCTTGCCCCATTGCGCTTGCTGGGCCTGGATGAACCTGCCGGCGCTGGCCTGGGTCGCGTCGGGAAAGGCATCGCCGCCCAGCGCGCGGATGCGGCCCAGCACCTCGGGGTCGGCCAGCGCCTTGCGGATGGCGTTGACCAGCTGCGTGCGCACCTCGGGCACAATGCCCGCCGGGGCCAGCACCGGATTCCATTCCAGCACTTCGTAGTCGGCCACGCCGGCCTGCGCCATGGTGGGCACATCCGGCAGCGATCGGGCGCGCAGCGCACTGGTTACCGCCAGCGGCCGCAGCTTGCCTGCCTGGATGTGGCCCAGGGACGAGGCCACATTGGCAAAGAACAGCGGCACCTGCCCGCCCATCACGTCGTTCATGGCAGGGCCGCCCCCACGGTAGGGAATGTGGGACAGGCGCACGCCCGTGCGCTCTTCAAACAGCGCCCCGGCCAGATGCTGGGCCGAGCCATTGCCGGACGACGCATAGGCCACCTCTTCGGGCTTGGCCTTGGCGCGCGCGATGACTTCCTTGACGGAATTGACACCGAAGCCCGGGTGGCACACCAGCACGTTCGGAAAGGTCGCCAGCACGGCCAGCGGCACAAAGGCGGTGTTGCTGTCGTAGGGCAGCTTGGGATACAGCGATGGATTGACGGCGAACGACGACGCATCGAGCAGCAGGGTCGTGCCATCCGGCGTGGCGCGGGCCACGGCCGATGCGGCCAGCTGGCCGCTGGCGCCGGGCTTGTTGTCCACCACCACGCCCTGCCCCAGCGCCTCGGCCATGCGGGGCGCGATGATGCGCGCCATCAGGTCGGCGCCGCCGCCTGCGGGGTAGGAGACGACCAGGGTCACGGCGCGCCCGCCCCCCACGCCCGCGGCGTGGGTGCGCACCCAGGGCGCTGCCAGCGTGACACCCACGGCAGCCAGCGCCGCACGACGCGACAGATCTGGTGAATTCAGAGGATCGGATAGATGGTGCATACGGGTCTCCTTGGTTTCGTCTTCAGTCGTTCATGGGAGTGCGCCTGAAGCGGCGCGCCCCAGGCCGGCAGGCGCAGCGGCACGGGCCTTGCCAGGCCCGTGGCACCGCACAGGGGTGCCGTTCATGTAATGGTCACGGTGTAGTGAAAGGCGTGGGCATCGCCGCGCGTGGTGCGCCATTCGATGCAGCGCCCGCCCAGGTCGTAGGCGGCCCGTTGCACCACCACGCCCGGATGGCCTGCGGCCAGCCCCAGGTGGACGGCCTGCGGGGCTGTCAGCATGGCAAAGCCAATGTCGTCCACGGCCCGGTGCACATGCACACCGCAGCGGCGCGCGAACATGGGGTACAGCAGGTCGTCCCACTCCGCGGTGTTTCCTTCTGCCAGGGGCGCAAACACATCCAGCGGCAGCCACAGGTCTTCCAGCAGGCAGGGCTGGTCGGCCAGCAGGCGCAGGCGCTGCAGCCGCAGCACCATCTCGCCCGTGGCCAGGCCCAGCCTGCGGGCCACGGCAGCCGGGGCCGCCATGCGCTGGCGCGACAGGATGCGCGAGCGCGGCATTTCGCCGCCGCCGCTGTCAAACCGGAAAAACCGCAGCATCGAGGCGCCGGCAATGCCCTGGCGCACAAAGGTGCCCCGGCCGTGGATGCGCTCCACCAGCCCTTGCGCCACCAGGAGTTCCAGCGCACGGCGCATGGTGCCCAGCGCCACCTGGTGCTCCGTGGCCAGCAGGCTTTCTGCCGGCAGGGCCGAGCCAGGCGGCCATTCGCCGGCCACCACGCGGGCACGCAGTGCAGCCGCCAGGGCGGCGTACCGGCTCAGGCCCGGGGAGGAATCCAGCGCCACGACTTTTGAATGGGAGATCATGGCAAAGAACTATAGTCCTCTATAGGTCTTTGCACAATAAGTGAATACCACAGGCACGGCGGCGGATGCCCAGGCTTCGGGATGGGGTCCCGTTGCGGACGATCAGCTACCCACAAAAAGGAGCAAAAAAAACCGCCGGACAAGGTCCAGCGGCATTTGCCATCCTGATGGGGGGTGCCCCCACCGGCAAGCCGCCATCAATCCGTCACCAGGCGGGCCTTCACGGCCTTGCCCTTCACCCGGCCCTGGTTCAGGCGCTGCGCGGCCTGGGCGCCGATGGCGCGGTCCACCGCCACGTAGGTGGAGAAGTCGTTCACGTTGATCTTGCCGATCTGCTCGCGGGTGTAGCCCATCTCGCCGGTCAGCGCGCCCAGCACGTCGCCCGCGCGGATCTTCTCCTTGCGGCCGCCGATGATCTGGATGGTGACCATGGGCGGCACCAGCGGGCCGCTGCCCGCGGGCGTGAGCTCCGCCACCGGGAACCAGCGCGACTCCCGGCCCTGCAGCACCTCGATCTTGCCCACGCTGCCCATCTCGTCCAGGCTGGCCAGGTTGAGCGCCAGGCCCTCGGCGTCGCCCCGGCCCGTGCGGCCGATGCGGTGGATGTGCACCTCGGGGTCGGGCGTCACGTCCACATTGATCACGGCGGCCAGGTTGGCGATATCAAGCCCGCGCGCCGCCACGTCGGTGGCCACCAGCACCGAGCAGCTCCTGTTGGCGAACTGCACCAGCACCTGGTCGCGCTCGCGCTGCTCCAGCTCGCCGTACAGCGCCAGCGCGCTGAAGCCCTGCGCCTGCAGCACGCCCACCAGGTCGCGGCACTGCTGCTTGGTGTTGCAAAAGGCGATCGACGATTCGGGCCGGAAGTGGTTGAGCAGCTGGGACACCGCGTGCAGGCGCTCGCTGTGCTTCACCTCGTACCAGCGCTGCTCGATCTTGCCCTCGGCATGCTGGGCCTGCACCGTGATCTGCACCGGCGCCTTCATGAACTGAGCGCTGAGCTTGGCGATGCCCTCGGGGTAGGTGGCCGAGAACAGCAGGGTCTGGCGCTCCTTGGGACACTGCTTGGCCACCACCACGATGTCGTCGAAGAAGCCCATGTCGAGCATGCGGTCGGCCTCGTCGAGCACCAGGGTGTTCAGCGCTTCCAGGCTGAGGTGCTGGCGCTCCAGGTGGTCCATCACGCGGCCGGGCGTGCCCACGACGATGTGGGCGCCGTGCTCCAGGCTCAGCGTCTGGGCGCGCAGCGGCACGCCGCCGCACAGGGTCACGACCTTGATGTTCTCTTCCGCGCGCGCCAGGCGCCGGATCTCGGTGGTCACCTGGTCGGCCAGCTCGCGCGTGGGGCACAGCACCAGCGCCTGCACGGCGAAGCGGCGCGGGTTGAGGTTGGCCAGCAGGGCCAGGGCGAAGGCGGCGGTCTTGCCGCTGCCGGTGCTGGCCTGGGCGATCAGGTCCTTGCCCAGCAGCGCGGGCGGCAGGCTGGCCGCCTGAATCGGAGTCATTTGCATGTAGCCCAGCTGCTGCAGGTTGGACAGCATGGCAGGGCTCAGGGCCAGCGTGCTGAAATCAGTGCCGGCTTGGTTTTCTTTGGAGGTCATGGCCCGATTATCCCGCCCGGGGTATCCGGGCAACTACCTTGCACGCGCGCAAGGTCTATCGGCTATAACGGAAGAACGTGCTGGCGATCTCCACGGGGCCGCGTGCAGACCGCCACACCTTCTCAGCACCGGGTGGGACATGCCAGATTCAATCAACGCAGCCAACGCCCCTGGCCAGGGGGGCTCCAGCGACTCGCTGCTGCGCCTGATCGCCGATTCCGTGCCCGCATTGATGGCGTACTTCGACCTGCCCGGCCTGCGCTGCCAGTTCGCCAACCAGGGCTACGCCGCCTACAACGGCCACACGACCGAATCGATCCTGGGGCTCACGGTGCAGGAAGCCATTGGCGACAAGGCCTGGCAGGTGATCCAGCCGCATGTGGAGCGCTCCACGCGCCGCGAGCACGTGAAGTACACGCGCGAGCAGATCCTGCCCAATGGCGAGACGCGCATGATCGAGGTCAACCTGATCCCGCACTTCGGCGCCGGCTCGCAGCAGCTGGGCTCGTTCGTGCTGATCACCGACATCACCGAGCGCTGGCGCGCGGAACGCCAGGTGCGCCAGAGCGAAGAGCGCATGCGCAAGTTCACCGAGGCCACGGACGAGGCCATCGTGTTCCACCGCGACGGCATCATCACGGACGGCAACGAGGCGCTCACCCGCCTGGTGGGCTACGGGCTGCAGGAGGTGCTGGGGGTCTCGATCTTCCACTTCATCAGTCCCGAATGGCGGGCCGTGGCGCTGGACTACACCCGCAGCGGGCGCGAAGACCCCTACGAAGTGACCATCCGCCACAAGGACGGGCATGCCATCCCCGTCGAGGTGGTGGGCAAGACCATGCCGCTGCACCATGCGGACTACCGCATCGTGGTGGTGCGGGACATCACCGCGCGCAAGCAGGCGCAGGAGCGCGAGGCCTTCATCGCGCTGCACGACACCCTCACGCAGTTGCCCAACCGGCATTTCCTGATGGAGCAGCTGTCGCAGGTGCTGTCGCTGGCGCGCAGGCGCCACGGCCGCGCGGCCGTCCTGTTCGTGAACCTGGACCATTTCAAGACGGTGAACGACTCGCTCGGCCACCACGCGGGCGACCAGTTGCTGTGCAACGTGGCCGAGCGGCTGCGCCAGGGCGTGCGCGATGCCGACGTGGTGGCGCGGCTGGGCGGTGATGAGTTCGTGGTGGTCCTGACCGACGTGCAAAGCCCCGATGACGCCGCCAGGGTGGCCGACAAGCTGCTCGACTCCATGCACGGCGTGTTCACGCTCGACCAGGTGCCGCTGACCGTCTCGCCGTCCATCGGCATCAGCCTCTTTCCGGAGCATGCCGCCACCGGCGACGCGCTGCTGCGCTGCGCCGACGCGGCCATGCACCACGCCAAGGAAAGCGGCCGGGGCAACCGCCAGTTCTACGAACCCAGCATGGAGGCCAGCGCCATCGATGTGCTGCAGCACGAGCGGCTGCTGCGCGAGGCCATCGTCCACAACGCCTTCGTGCTGCACTACCAGCCCCAGATCTGCCTGGAAGACGGCTCGCTGCGCGGCTTCGAGGCCCTGGTGCGCTGGCGCCATCCCCAGCGCGGCCTGGTCGGTCCGGATGAGTTCATCACCTTCTCGGAATCCCGCGGCCTCATCACCCCCATTGGCCGCTGGGTGATGCGCGAGGCCTGTCGCCAGCTCCGGGAGTGGCAGGACCAGGGCTTGGCCATGGTGCCGGTGGCGGTGAACCTGTCGGCCCTCGAATTCCGCCAGCGCGACGTGGCGGGCGAGATCGCGGCCATGCTGCACGAGACCGGGCTGGCACCGCAGTACCTGGAGATCGAACTCACCGAATCCGTGCTGATGCACCAGACGGGCCAGGTGCTGGACACCCTCAATGCCCTCAAGGCACTCGGCGTCGGAATCTCCATCGATGATTTCGGCACCGGGTACTCATCGCTGGCCTACCTCAAGCGCTACCCGATCGACAAGCTCAAGATCGACCGCTCCTTCGTGGTCGACACCCCGGACAACGCCGACGACGTGGCCATCGTCACCGCCATCATCCAGATGGGCCGCAGCCTGCAGATCAGGACCGTGGCCGAGGGGGTGGAGACACAGGCGCAGGTGGATCTGCTGGCGGGCCTGGGGTGCGACCTGATCCAGGGCCATGTGGTGTCGGTGCCCCGGGACGCCGCGTCCATCCTGCGCTGGATGCGCGACTTCCACGGCCTGGAGCCCCTGCTGGCGGTCAATTCCTGAGGCCCTCCGCGGCCCCGGCGCCAGCCCGTCACACAAACACGTTCCCGGCTTGTGGACAATAGGGGCATGCCCCTCATTCCCGACTTCATCGCCCCCACCCGCCACACCGACCCGGCCGAAGCGCTGGCCCAGGTGCAGCGCATCTACCAGCAACAGATCGGCCACCTGCGCGATGCCATGCAGCGCTTCGTGGCGGGCGAGACGCCCGAAAGCGCGGTGCGCGCGTTCTATCCCTTCGTGCGGGTGCACACCACCACGGTGGCACGGGCGGACTCCAAGCTGGCCTACGGCTTCGTGGAAGGCCCCGGGCGGTACGAAACCACCCTTACCCGCCCCGACCTGTTCGCCAACTACTACGCCGAGCAGTTCCGCCTGCTGCGGGCCAGCCACAACGTCGAGCTGGAGGTGGGCACCAGCGCGCACCCCATCCCCATCCACTTCTCGTTCGCCGAGCACGACCACATCGAGGGCACGCTCACGGCCGAGCGCCGCATGCTGATGCGCGACGTGTTCGACCTGCCGGACCTGGCGGCCATGGACGACGGCATCGCCAACGGCACCTGGCAGGCGCGCCCGGGCGAGGCACAGCCGCTGTCGCTGTTCACCGCGCCGCGCGTGGACTACTCGCTGCACCGCCTGCGCCACTACACGGGCACCGCGCCCGAATGGTTCCAGAACTTCGTGCTGTTCACCAACTACCAGTTCTACATCGACGAGTTCGTGCGCCTGGGCCACGCCGAGATGGCCAGGGAAGACAGCGAGTACGTGGCCTTCATCGAGCCCGGCAACGTGGTCACTCGCCGCGCGGGCCTGCCCGCGCAGCCGGGCGACGAGCTGGGCATCGCCCCGCCGCGCCTGCCGCAGATGCCCGGCTACCACCTGGTGCGCAAGGACGCGAGCGGCATCAGCATGGTCAACATCGGCGTGGGGCCGGCCAACGCCAAGACCATCACCGACCACATCGCCGTGCTGCGCCCGCACGCGTGGATGATGCTGGGCCATTGCGCGGGCCTGCGCAACAGCCAGCAGCTGGGCGACTATGTGCTGGCCCACGCCTACGTGCGCGAGGACCACGTGCTGGACGAGGAACTGCCGCTGTGGGTACCCATCCCGGCGCTGGCCGAGATCCAGATGGCGCTGCAGCAGGCCGTCGCCGACGTGACGCGGGTGCCGGAGGACCAGCTCAAGCGCATCATGCGCACCGGCACCGTGGCCAGCACCGACAACCGCAACTGGGAACTGCTGCCCGACAACATGCCCCAGCGCCGGTTCAGCCAGAGCCGCGCCGTGGCGCTGGACATGGAAAGCGCCACCATCGCGGCCAACGGCTTTCGCTTCCGCGTGCCGTATGGCACCCTGCTGTGCGTCTCCGACAAGCCGCTGCACGGCGAGATCAAGCTGCCGGGCATGGCCAACCACTTCTACCGCGAGCGCGTGGACCAGCACCTGCGCATCGGCATGCGCGCCATCGAGATCCTGCGCAACGGCGGCGTGGACAGGCTGCACAGCCGCAAGCTGCGCAGCTTTGCCGAAGTCGCCTTCCAGTGACGACAAGAAAGAAGCAGCGCCCCGTCTCCCATGCCCCTGGACTTCCTCACGCTCATGGCGGCGATGGCCGCCAACCTGTTCATGATCTCGGCCGTCCTGCCGCTCATCATGGGGCGGGATGTGAGCCGCGCCGCACGCCACGTGCAGGCCAGCATGCTGCTGCAGGCGCTGGCCTGGGCCGCCATCATCGCGTCGTCCTCGCTATGGGACCGGGCGCTGTCCACGCTGTCCATCGCATGCAACGCCGCTGCCCAGTGGATGCTCTACCGCGCGCTGGAAGAATGGCTGGGCCCCCGCCCCCTGCGGCGTGTGCTGCTGGCGCTGGTGGTGGCCGCGCCGCTGGGCTACACGCTGGGTTTTGACCACTACGCCTGGCGCGTGGGCTGGGCCAACGGGCTGATGGCGGTCATCCTGTGCATCGTGGCGCGGGCCACGCTGTACCCGCTGGTGCTCGCCGACGTGCGCTGGCGCAGCCTGCTCCTGGGCTGCCTGGCCACCTCGGCCGCCTTCACCCTGGCGCGCGGGCTGCTGGGCGCCTTCACCGACGAGTACCCCAGCTTTCGCACGCCGCACCCGGTCAACCTGGCCGCGGCGCTGGCCACCAACGTGAGCCTGGTGCTGGGCACCGTCGCCGTGCTGGTGGCCTGGCGGTACGAGGCAGAGCAGAAGCTGCGCACGCTGGCCATGACCGATGGGCTCACGGGCCTGCTCAACCGCCGAGGCTTCACCACCCAGGGCGAAAACCTGCTTTCGCATGCATGGCGCCACCGGCTGCCGCTCACCGCGCTGATGCTGGACCTGGACCACTTCAAGCAGATCAACGACACCCACGGGCACGACGCGGGCGACCGTGCGCTGCAACTGTTTGCGCGGCTGCTGGGCGACACCTGCCGCAGCGGCGACCTGATTGCGCGGCTCGGGGGCGAGGAGTTCGGCGTGCTGATGCTGCACAACACGGCGTCGGCGGGCGTCTCGTTCGACCGGCGCCTGCGCCACAAGCTGCATGACGCCAGCGCGGCAGAACTGTGCTTCATCCTGGACTACAGCGCCGGCATGGCCGTGCTGCAGCCCGGAGAATCCAGCCTGGCGGCCCTGATGGCACGGGCCGACAGCGCGCTCTACGACGCCAAGGCCACGGGCCGCGGCCGGCTGACCGCCGCCACCTGAAGACCACCTCCGGGCAACGGCAGGCGGTCAGGGAACGATCAGCGCCGCGACATCGTGCGCCGCCCCCTGGCGCTCCAGCGCCAGGTGCGCGACGAGACTGGACCGGTCCGCGGGCGTGCGCTGCTGGGACAGGAAGCGCTTGCCCTCGAGGCGGGTGACTTCGATCTCGAAGCCCCGCAGATGCAGCGCCGCCTCGTCGATGAAGGCGGGCGAGGCATCGTGCAGGGACCACGGCTGCGCGCGGTGCGCCTCCTGGGACGCCGTGAGCGCGGCAAGGTGGTCCCTCATCCAGCCGCCGTCGTCGACGAAGCGGATGCGCCCCCTGGCTTCCACCGCCACATAGTTCCAGCTGGGGGCCAGGCGCGCGCTGCGCTGGCCGTTCACGTACCAGCGCGGAGAAATATAGGCATTGGGACTCTGGAACACCGCGAGCACCTCCGCGCCCTGCGGGACAGACCGCGCCAGCGTGTGCATGCGCGCCACATGGCCCTGAAGCAGCCCCAGGCCGCCGCCTTCGGCCAGCAGCAGAAGCGGAAGCAGGTGGGCCTCCAGGCCCGCGTGCGCCGCCGCGACCACGGTCGCCAGGGGGTAGGAGCGCACCAGGCCCTGCAGTTCGCGGACATCGTCGATGGAGAAGAGGGATTGGCTGTACATCGCACGGGCTCAAAAAAGAGGGAAGTCTGGCCGTTGCGCACGCGCGCGTCTTGAAGGTTTCGGCCAACGCCATCAGGGCAAGCAGGGCGCCCGCCGGACCAGCGGCGCCGGTGCCGGCGCCGCGGGCGTGAAGCCCCCGTAGCGGCGGAACTCGCGGGTCATGTGCGCCTGGTCGGCATAGCCCGCCGCCAAGGCGACCTCGCCCAGCGAAGGGCGGCCGGCCTGCAGCAGGTCCATGGCGCGCTGAAAGCGCAGGATGCCCGCCAGGCTCCGCAGGGGCAAGCCCGCCACCGCCGCCATGTCCCGACGCAGCGTGCGCGAGGAGGGTACGGCCCAGCCGCCACCGCCTTCCTCCACGGTCTGGCCCTGCCGCACCATCTGCTCGATGGCCGCGAGCGCCCGACCCTGGGCCGCTGCCACCGAGGCCCGGGCCGCCAGCGCGCGGGCGGTGGAGCGCAAGGCCTGCTCCACGCCCCGCAGCGTGCGCGCCTGCAGCAAGGGGTTGGTGGCACAAGAAGGACCCAGCATCCGCGCGGCCTCGGCGCCGAAAACCGTCCGGTTGCGCAGCGCCCCGGGCGCCGTGCCCAGGCAGGCGCCGCCCCAGCCCATGTGAAAACGCACCCCGAGGACGACCGTCGCGGCGCGCAGGCTCACGAACGCGGGCTGGTCGGCGGGGCCCGCGATCACCGGCCAGACGGACGCCACCATGCCATCGGGCCGCAGGGCGCAATGCACCACCAGGTCCATCCTGCCGTCCGGCAGCACCAGTTGCCGGCCTTGGGCCGCCGCGTCGTAGCGCCAGACGGCTTCGATCCGGGTCGCATCCAGGGCGTCCAGTGGCAATTCGACATAGCTGGTATCGGCGGGGCTGGGTTTCATGGTGCAGGCAGGATGGCGCATTTCTCGTTCAAAGGGGCGGGCGCTCTGCGGGGGTGCGGCCATCATCCGCCGCGCGGCCCGGGGTGCCAGCATGGCACACAATCAGGCCATGACCGCACTCTTCGAAGCCCTGCAACTGCGCAAGCGCTATGGCAACACCACCGTGGTGGACGATGTCTCCTTTTCCATCGCTCCCGGCGAATGCCTGGGCGTCATCGGCCCGAACGGCGCGGGCAAGACCACCACCATCCGCATGTGCCTGGGCCTGACGGCGCCCGACGGCGGTGCGGTGCACTTCACACCCGCGCCGGGCGGCGCCCCGCTGCACATGCCGCGCGATGCCCTCGCCATCAAGGCCCAGCTGGGCGTGGTGACCCAGTTCGACACCCTGGACCCCGACTTCACCTGCGCCGAGAACCTGCGCGTGTTCGGCCGCTATTTCGGGCTCAAGGGCGCGGTGATGGACGAGCGCGTGCCGCGCCTGCTCGACTTCGCGGCGCTCACGCACAAGGCGAACGCCAAGCCGGGCGAACTCTCGGGGGGCATGAAGCGGCGCCTGAGCCTGGCCCGCGCACTCGTCAACGACCCGCGCCTGCTGCTGCTGGACGAACCCACCACGGGGCTGGACCCGCAGGCCCGCCACCTCATGTGGGAGCGCCTGCAGTTGCTGCTCCAGCAGGGCAAGTCCATCCTGCTGACCACCCACTTCATGGACGAGGCCGAGCGCCTGTGCTCGCGCCTCCTGGTGCTGGACCACGGCAAGAAGATCGCCGAGGGCCGCCCGCGCGAACTGATCGCGCAGCACCTGGAGCCGGACGTGGTGGAAGTGTTCGGCGTGGGCGCCGTGGCGCTGGCCGAGAATGCCGCCCTGCGGGCCCTGGCGGCGCGCGTGGAGATCAGCGGCGAGACGGTGTTCTTCTACACCCAGAACGCAGGGCCTCTGCTGCAGGCGCTGGGCGCGCACCCGCACCTGCGCACCCTGCACCGGCCGGCCAACCTGGAGGACCTGTTCCTCAAGCTCACGGGGCGGCAGATCCGCGAGGATGGCTGAACTGAAGTCTGGATCAGTGCACTCCGGTGCGCCACGCTTCACGCAACGGCGAAAACTGACGCAGCGCAAGCCGGTGCCACCGTGGAACTGGCTTTGCCAGGCCACGGGTGGCGTCCCCCTCCCGCGAAGCGAGACAGAGGGAAGGCGCGAAGCGGCTCAGGGGGTGCGTGGTTTCACCTTGCTGGCCGCCAGCTTGGCATTGGTGCGCGCCGTCTCCACCTCGGCCGCACGCGCCAGTGCCACGCCCATGCGGCGCTTGGCAAAGCTCTCGGGCTTGCCGAACAGGCGCAGGTCGGTGCCGGGCACGGCGAGGGCCTCGTCCACGCCGTCGAACACGATGCCCTGGGCCTCCACGCCGCCGTAGATGACGGCGCTGGCGCCGGGGTTGCGCAGGCTGGTATCGACTGGCAGGCCCAGGATGGCGCGGGCGTGCAGCTCGAACTCGCTCTGGTGCTGGGTGCACAGCGTGACCAGGCCGGTGTCGTGCGGGCGCGGGCTCACCTCGCTGAACCACACCTGCTCGCCCTTGACGAACAGCTCCACGCCGAACAGGCCCTGGCCACCCAGGTTGTCCGTGACCGCCTTGGCGATCTGGCGCGACTTCTCCAGCGCGGCCGGGTGCATGGGGTGGGGCTGCCAGCTTTCCACGTAGTCACCGCTCACCTGCACATGGCCGATGGGGTCGCAGAAGCTGGTGGCGATCTGGCCGTCCGCGCCCACCGAACGCACGGTGAGCTGGGTGATCTCGTAGTCGAAGTCGATGAAGCCCTCGACGATGACACGGCCATGGCTCACGCGGCCGCCGGCCATGGCGTAGTCCCAGGCCTTTTGCACGTCGGCCGGGCCGTCGATCTTGCTCTGGCCCTTGCCGGAGCTGCTCATCACGGGCTTGACGATGCAGGGGTAGCCGATTCCGGCATCGATGGCCGCCTGCAGTTCCTCAAGCGAGTTGCAGAACTTGTACGGGCTGGTGGGCAGGCCCAGCGTCTCGGCGGCCAGCACGCGGATGCCTTCACGGTCCATGGTCAGGCGCGCGGCGCGGGCGGTGGGGATCACGCGCACGGTGCCGGCGGCTTCCAGCTCTTCGAGCATGGGCGTGGCGATGGCTTCGATCTCGGGCACCACCAGGTGGGGTTTCTCGGCCTTGATCAGGGCCTTGAGCTGGGCCGGGTCGCTCATCGTGATGGTGCGCTGGTGGTGGGCCACCTGCTGGCCGGGGGCGTTCTCGTACCGGTCCACGGCGATGGTTTCCACACCCAGGCGCTGCAGCGCGATCAGCACCTCCTTGCCCAGCTCGCCCGAGCCCAGCAGCATGACTTTGGTGGCATGGGGCGACAGCGGGGTTCCGAGGGTGGTCATGGGAGGTTTTCCAGAAAAAAAGTGAGGACGGGCGGCAGAAAGGGTCGTGAAGCCGCGGCGATCGGCCAACTTTAATGCACGGGTTGCGCGCCCCGCCACCCCGGCCACAGGGCGTGCGGACTATTTTTTGCGCCGGGTGGATCCAGGCGGCGCTGGCGCGCGTACTCCCAGGGGCAGCAGACCGTTCTTGGGACCGCTGCGCTTTTTCAACCCACTGAAGAAAAGGGAAATACCATGCACACCCAGCCATTGCGCTCCCGTTTCGCGGCCCTGACGGGCGCACTTGCCGCCACGGCCCTGCTGGCCGCCTGCGGGGCGATGAAGCAGCCCACCCCCAGCCCCATGTTCTCGCAGGACAGCCTGCCGGACGCCATCAAGGTACCCGCCGGCAACCGGGTCGCCATGGAAACCATCGGCGTGGGCGACATCACCTATGAATGCCGCGACAAGGCCAACGCGCCCGGCCAGACCGAATGGGTGTTCGTGGGCCCCAAGGCGGTACTGAACGACCGCAGCGGCAAGCAAGTGGGCACCTACTACGGCCCACCCGCCACCTGGGAGTCGGCCGATGGCTCCAAGCTGACGGCCACCCAGTTGGCCGTGGCGCCATCGGGTGCAGGCAACCTGCCCTACCAGCTGGTCAAGGCCCACCCCGCCATGGGCGGCGGCGCGATGGCAGGTGTGACCTTCATCCAGCGCGTGGCCTTGAAGGGCGGCGTGGCGCCTGCCTCGCCCTGTGCGGCCGCCAACAAGGGCGAGCGCCAGAGCGTGAAGTACCAGGCCGACTACATCTTCTGGAAAGCGGCGTAGGCCGCTGCCCGCCCCGCCGCGCACCGCTTCGCGCATCTATCCGCATTGCGGGGCCAGCGCGTGGGGGTAGGGATTGATGGCACGCCCTAGTACTGCTTGTACGGCAGGAACTTGCCCGACAGCACCACCTTCACGCGGTCGCCCTTGGGGTCGGCCTCGCGCGTGATGTCCATGCTGAAGTCGATGGCGCTCATGATGCCGTCGCCGAACTCCTCGTGGATCAGTTCCTTGATGGTCGTGCCATACACGCTCACGATCTCGTACCAGCGGTAGATCAGCGGGTCGGTGGGCACGGGCGTGGGCAGCGAGCCCTTGTAGGGCACGACCTGCAACCACTTCTGCTCCTCGGCCGTGAGGCCGAAGATCTTGCCCAGCACCTTGGCCTGCACGGGCGATGCGGTCATCTGGCCCAGGCACAGGGCGGTGGTCCACTCCTTGGACTGGCCGACCTTCCTGGCAATGGCATCCCATTGCAGGCCCTTGGCGACCTTGGTGCTGATGATCTTCTCGGTGACGTCGTTGCGGTTCATGGGGGCTCCTTGGGGGCGGGTGTCGGATCAGTGCGCTATGGCACGACCGCAAGCAATGCCCGTGCCCGCCGGCCCCACAGGCCCGTGGGGCGGTGGACACGGCCACCTATCCACCCCCGGCCCGACACAGCACAATAAGCCCATGCAATCCGTATCCCCCTCCACGGCAACCGCTGCCGCCCCGCCCCTTGCCTCCGTCTGGCGCGCGCCCAGCCTCTCGGCGCGCTGGTGGCCCGTGTTCCTGCGAAACCTGCTGGTCTGGCGCAAGCTGGCCATCCCTAGCCTGGTGGGCAACATCGCCGAGCCGCTGATGTGGCTGGTGGCGTTTGGCTACGGCATGGGCGCCCTGGTGGGACAGGTGAACGTGGGGACGGCGGGCGGCGCGACGACGCAGGTGCCGTACATCCTGTTCCTGGCCAGTGGCTCGATCTGCATGAGCGCGATGAACGCCGCCAGTTTCGAGGCGCTGTACTCCGCCTTCTCGCGCATGCATGTGCAAAAGACCTGGGACGGCATCATGAACGCGCCGGTGCGGCTTGACGACGTGGTGCTCGCCGAAATGCTGTGGGCCGCCTTCAAGGCGCTGTTCACGGTGACGGCCATCCTGGGCGTGATGCTCGCGCTCTCCATCAGCCACAGCCCCAAGCTGCTCGTGGCCTGGCCGGTGCTGCTCTTCGTCGGCATCATGTTCTCCAGCATCGCGCTCATCTTCAACGCACTCGCCAAGGGCTACGATTTCTTCACCTACTACTTCACGCTGGTGCTCACGCCCATGATGTTCCTGTCGGGGGTGTTCTTCCCGCGCGAGCAGCTGCCGCCCATCGTGCGCGCCATCTCGGACTGGCTGCCGCTGACCAATGCGGTCGAGCTGGTGCGGCCCCTGTTCATGGACCAGTGGCCTGCCAATGCGCTGCGCCACGGGCTGGTGCTGGTGGTGACCACGGTGGTGGCCTTCTGGGTGGCCCTGGCGCTCACGCGCAGGCGCTTCAAGGCCTGAACCGGCGGCACCGCCATGGCCCTTCCCCCGCTGCTGGATCCGGACCGCATGGCCATGGTCGCCAAGGGCGTGTCGGCCATCGTGGCATCGTGCAACGCCCAGCTGCAGCCGAGCATCATGCGCGCGGTCGGCTCCCACATCAGCGCGGACGGGCATCAGGTCACCGTCTTCCTGCGCCGCAGCCAGTCGCGGCAACTGCTGCAGGACATTGCCGAGACAGGGCAGATCGCCGTCGTCTTCAGCGAGCCGTCCACGCACCGCACGCTGCAGCTCAAGGCCAGCCGGGCGGTGCAGCGCCCGGCCGCCGCCGCCGACGCGCCGCTGCTGGAGGCGTACCTGCGCTCCATGGAACACGAGGTGGGCCTGGTGGGGTACGGTCCGCGCTACGTGGGCGCGATGCTGGCAGCGCCGCTGGCGGACGTGGTCGCCGTCAGCTTCACGCCTGCCAGGGCCTTCGACCAGACACCGGGGCCGCGCGCGGGCGCCGCGCTGCCCGCGCCGCAGCCATGAGCCAGCCCCTCCTGTCCCTGCACACGATCCGCCCCTGCCTGGAAGGAGCGATACCGGCCGTCATGGCCACCTGCGACGCCGATGGAACCCCCAACGTCGCCTACATCTCGCAGGCGGTGTACGTGGACGAAGGGCATGTCGCCCTGTCGTTCCAGTTCTTCAACAAGACGCGCCAGAACATCCTGCGCAACCCCCGCGCCTCGGTGCTGGTCCTGGACCCGCGCACGGCCAGCTTCTACCGCCTGCACCTCGACTACCAGCGCACGGAAGCCACGGGCCCGGTGTTCGAGAGCATGCGCGCGCAGCTGGCGGGCATTGCCTCGCACGCGGGAATGGCGGGCGTCTTCGAACTCAAGGGGGCCGACATCTACGCGGTGGACCGCATCGAATCCGTGGCGGGCGAGAGCCTGCCTCCGCCAGCGCCGCGCCCCGGCATGCTGCACGCGCTGCGGGCCTGCAGCGAGCGCATGGCCCGCTGCACCGCGCTCGACGAGCTGCTGCAATGCACCCTGGGCGCATTGCGCGAGCAGCTGGACATCGAGCACGCGATGGTGCTCCTGCTCGACGCGCCTTCCAGCCAGCTCTACACGGTGGCCAGCTGCGGCTACGCAACCTCGGGCGTCGGATCGGAGATCCGCCTCGGCCAGGGGGTGATCGGCGTCGCGGCCCAGGAAGGGACACCCGTGCGCATCAGCCATTTCACCAATGCCGCCCGCTACAGCCACGCCATCCGCGAGAGCCTGGATGCCCATGCCGGCACCGGCAATCCCCAGCCCGCCCGCGGCCTGGACATTCCCTACCCGGGCCTGGCCCAGCCGCACAGCCAGGTGGCGGTGCCCCTGATGTCCGCCGGACGCCCGCTGGGCGTGCTGTTTGCCGAAAGCCCCCAGGACATGCGCTTTGGCTTCGAAGATGAAGACCTGCTGGTGGCCATTGCGGGCCAGCTGGCTGCCGCCATCGACCTGCTGCAGGCAGCGCCCGATGCGACCGAGCCCCTGCCCGCCCCCGCTGTAGCAACGCCAGTGAGCGGCAGCGCGCTGCGGGTGCGCCACTTTGCGGCCAATGACAGCGTGTTCATCAACGACGACTACCTGATCAAGGGCGTGGCAGGAGCCATCATCTGGAAGCTGCTGCGCGACCACCAGCACACCGGGCGCGTGGACTTCACCAACCGCGAACTGCGGCTGGACCCCACCCTGCGCCTGCCCGATGTGGCCGACAACCTGGAGGCCCGCCTGCTGTTGCTGCAGCGCCGCCTGCAGGAGAACTGCCCGCACATCCATATCGAAAAAACAGGGCGCGGGCGTTTTCGGCTGTGCGTGCTGCGCCCCGTGGTGCTGGAAGACGCCTGACGCCTCAGTGCACCAGACCAGGCACCACCGGCAGGCCCAGGCTGCGCATCAGCTTGGTCCACTCGGGCTGCGTGAGGTGCGGCTGCACTTGCGCCAGCACTGCGGCCAGCACGGGGGCGGGCGCATGCTGCTGCATGTCCGACAGCATGGCCGTGCGCTCGGCCGGTGACATGTAGGGCACCATCCAGCGGGCTACCACCATCATTTCGTGCGGCGGGATCGAGGCCACCAGCGCATCGTGCACACCCGCCAGTTCCGCGTCGGTGTAGCACTGCCAGAGCACGCGGTTGTGCGCAGTCTCTTCCTCGTGCATGTGCTCGAAGTTGTGTGCCACAAACAGCGCCAGCTGGCGGTACAGGGCCAGGGTGGCCGCAGCCCGTGCGGGCTTGGCACAGGCCATGAGGTGGTTCACCCCGTCTGCCAAGGCCGTGATGGCCTGTTCGTGCTCCACATGCTCACCCGCAATGCTCTGGCTGGAGCCGGGCTGGCGCGCCTCCATGGCGGCGTGCACAAACTGGTTCTCGTGGTGCAGGTGCGCGCGGCACAGGTCCAGCAGCTGCATCACACGGTCGCAGGTGTGGGCGAACTCCAGGTCGTCCTCCACATCCATGCGGCCCAGGCCTAGCAGCGTGTCGGCCATGAAGGCGCGCAGCGCCTTGTGGATGCTGGCGTACATGTCCATGCGGCGGGCGGCGGGCTGGGCTTGGGTCAGTGCGGCAATTTCGCGGGCATCAATCTTCATCTGCTTCTTTCATGGCCTCGTGGGACCTCTCAACACCCTGCTTCTAGGGGTGCCGGGCCGGGTGCACCATGCACCCGCTTCCATGAAAAGAAGTCTAGAAAAGCGCGGCCGGTTTGCCTGTTAAAAACTCCTTAAGCAGACCTTCTTCGAACCTTAAAAACCGCGTTCAGTGCCGCGAATGTGAATTCCTTCACACCCGCGCACGCAGCAGGTCCACCGCCTTCTCCGCGATCATCACCGTCGGCGCGTTGGTATTGCCGCTCACGATGCGCGGCATGATGGACGCGTCCACCACGCGCAGGCCCGACAGGCCATGCACGCGCAGTTCGGCATCCACCACGTCCATGGGCCCCGTCCCCATGCGGCAGGTTCCCACGGGGTGGTAGATGGTGTCGGCGTACTGGCGGATGAACTGCTCGATCTCCACGTCGGTGCGCGCGTTGGCGGATGCCGCCAGCTCCTTGGCGCCGAACTTCGCCAGCGCAGGCTGCGCGAGGATCTCGCGCGTGCGCTGGAAGCCGCGCACCATGCGCCGCATGTCATCGGGGTCGGCGAGGAACTGCGGGTCCACCAGCGGCAGGGCCATGGGGTCTTTGCTCGCCAGCGTCACCGAGCCCCGGCTGCGCGGCTGCAGGAGGCACACGTGGGCCGAGTAGCCGTGGCCGAACACCGTCTTGCGGCCGTGGTCCACGAGCTTGCCGATCACGAAGTGCAGCTGCAGGTCGGGCAGGGGCTCGGACGGATCGCTCTTGATGAAGCCACCGGCCTCGGCGAAGTTGGTGGTCAGCATGCCCGTGCGGCTGCGCCGCCATTCGCGGATGCCGCGCAGGGTCTGCGCCATGCCCGAGAGCGACAGCCCGAACAGGTCCTTGAGCGCGGGCGCATCCATGACCTGCACCACGTCGGGATGGTCGTGCAGGTGCGCGCCCACGCCGGGCAGGCCATGCAGCACCGGGATGCCGTGGCTTTGCAGCTGCGCGCCCGGCCCCACGCCGGAGAGCATGAGCAGCTGCGGCGACAGCAGCGCCCCCGCGCTCAGCAGCACCTCGCGCGAGGCCTTCACCTGCCGCAGCGCGCCGCCCTGGCGGTATTCCACGCCCACGGCGCGCCGGCCGTCAAACAGGATGCGGGTGGCCTGCGCGCCGGTGACGACCTGGAGGTTGGGCCGTGCCAGGTGCGGCGTGAGATAGCCCTTGGCGGCGCTGTGGCGCTCGCCGTTCTTGTGCGTGACCTGGTACGGCCCCACGCCCTCCTGCGTGGCACCGTTGAAGTCGGGGTTGTACGGATGCCCGGCCTGCACCCCCGCGTCGGCGAAGTACTGGCTGAAGCGGTTTGGCGCGCGCAGGTCCGCCACGTTGAAGGGGCCGCCCTGGGCATGCCAGGCATCGGCGCCGCGCTCGTTGTTCTCGGCGCGCAGGAAGTAGGGTTTCACATCCTCCCAGCCCCAGCCGGGATTGCCCTGGGCGGCCCAATGGTCGTAGTCGGCATGCTGGCCCCGGATATAGACCATGGCGTTGATCGAGCTGGAGCCCCCGAGCACCTTGCCGCGCGGCTGGTAGCCGCTGCGGTGGTTCAGCGCGGCCTGCGGCGTGGTGTTGAAGCCCCAGCCGTTGAGTTCGAACTTGGCCATCACGGCCAGCCCCGCGGGGCAATGGATGAGCACGCTGCTGTCGGCCGGGCCTGCTTCGAGCAGGCAGACCCGCACGGCGGGGTCTTCGGTCAGCCGGCCCGCCAGGACGGAGCCCGCCGAACCGCCGCCAATGACGATGTAATCGAACATGTTGTGTTGCCTCCTGCGCCGTACATGGCGGCGGTGTGGAGGCACGATAACCGAACGAGCGTTCGATTCGCTTTACCATGCTGCCCGTCTGTTTCACTTTGAAGAGAGCTCTCTATATGACGATTCGAACGGTTGGCATCATCGGCGCGGGCACCATGGGCAATGGCATTGCACAGGCCTGCGCGGTCTCGGGCATCGACGTGGTGATGGTCGACATCTCCGATGCCGCGGTGCAAAAAGGCCTGGCCACGGTGTCGGGCAGCCTGGACCGCCTGATCAAGAAGGACAAGATCACGGCGGCCGACAAGGACGCGGCGCTGGCGCGCATCAAGGTCTCCACCAGCTACGACGACCTCAAGGCCGCGCAGCTCGTGATCGAGGCCGCCACCGAGAACTACGAGCTCAAGCTCAAGATCCTCAAGCAGGTGGATGCGCTGGTCGCGCCCGAGGTGCTGATCGCCTCGAACACTTCCTCGATCTCCATCACCAAGCTGGCCGCCGCCACGTCGCGTGCCGACCGCTTCATCGGCATGCACTTCTTCAACCCCGTGCCCATGATGGCGCTGGTGGAGATCATCCGCGGCCTGCAGACCAGCGATGCCACGCACGACGCCGTGAAGGCCCTGGCCGAGGCCCTGGGCAAGAGCCCCATCACCGTGAAGAACGCGCCCGGCTTCGTGGTGAACCGCATCCTGGTGCCGATGATCAACGAGGCCTTCTTCGTGCTGGCCGAGGGCCTGGCCACGCCCGAGGACATCGACGCGGGCATGAAGCTCGGCTGCAACCAGCCCATCGGCCCGCTGGCGCTGGCCGACATGATCGGCCTGGACGTGTGCCTGGCCGTGATGGACGTGTACCTGACCGAGTTCGGCGACAGCAAGTACCGCCCCTGCCCGCTGCTCAAGGAAATGGTGGCCGCCGGCCGCCTGGGCCGCAAGACCGGCCAGGGCGTTTACACCTACTGAGGACCCCAGGCGCGCTGTCCCCCCGGGGACGGCGCGCCCATCGCGTTGGGTTTTCAATCATGGGCAAGGAGACATTTGCGCCCATGACCAGCAGCATCACCCCCACCACGCCCCCGGCCGAAGGCTGTATCGACACCCAGGTGCTCGGCCACATCCTGCTGATCGGCATCAACCGCCCGGCCAAGCGCAATGGCTGGACGCCGCCCATGTTCCGCCAACTGGCCGAGGCCTACACCCGGCTCGACGATGACCCAGAGCTGCGCGTGGGCGTGCTGCATGCCTTTGGCGACCACTTCACCGCCGGGCTGGACCTGCCCGCCGTGAGCGCCTACATGCAGCGCGGCGAAAAAGCCATCCCCGAAGGCCTGGTGGAGCCCCACGACTACGGCCTGCCCGGCTACCGGCGCCGCAGCAAGCCCATGGTGGTGGCGGTCAAGGGCATCTGCTTCACGGTGGGCATCGAGCTCATGCTGGGCGCCGACATCGTGGTCGCCGCCGATGACTGCCGTTTCTCGCAGATGGAGGTGCAGCGCGGCATCATGGCCACGGGCGGCGCCACGCTGCGCATGGCCGAACGCGCGGGCACCGGCAATGCGCTGCTGCATTTGCTGACCGCCGACGAGTTCGGAAGCAGCGAGGCGCTGCGCCTGAACTTCGTGCAGAAGGTGGTGCCCGCCGCGCAGGTGCTGGACGAGGCCATCGCCATCGCCCGGCGCATCGAGGCCCAGGCGCCACGGGCCGTGGTGGCCACGCGGCTCAACGTGCTCAAGGCCATCGAGCAGGGGCAGGCCGCCGCGGTGGCCGATTTCATTCCCGTGCAGAAACAGCTGGCCAACAGCGAGGATGCGGCCGAGGGCGTGCGCGCCTTCGTTGAAAAGCGGCCCGCGCGTTTCACCGGGCGTTGACAGCCCGCAGAGGCCGCGGCCAGGCTGGGCCGGGCCTCTTGCGCCTTGATGGCACGCGCTGCGCGCGGATAGCACCGTGGGCGAAAGGCCGCCGCGTCCGTCCGCAAAACCAACCCAGCAACAAAAGATTACACAATTCAATTGCACGCAATTGAATTGCACCGCACAATCCACCCCATGGCACGCAGCAACACTTCCACCACCCCCAGCCCGGCAGCGCTGCGCCTGGACAACCAGGTGTGTTTCGCGCTGTATTCCGCCTCGCTGGCGATGACCAAGCTGTACAAGCCCCTGCTGGAGGCCGTGGGCCTGACCTACCCCCAGTACCTCGTGATGCTGGTGCTGTGGGAGCAGGACGGCGTGACCGTCTCCGACCTCGGCGAGCGCCTGTTCCTCGACTCGGGCACGCTCACCCCGCTGCTCAAGCGCCTGGAGACCTCGGGCCTGATCGCCCGCATCCGCGATGCGCAGGACGAGCGCCGCGTGCGCATCAGCCTCACGGCCCCGGGCCGGGCGCTGCGCGACAAGGCGGAAAACATTCCGCCCTGCGTGCTCGAAAGCAGCCAGTGCACCCTGCCCGAGCTGACCGCCCTGACCGGCCAGCTCAAGACCTTCCGCGACCGGATCAACCCGCCGCGCTGACCCTTTTCTTTCACCGTTCGTTTCCACCCCCCGTCCGCATCGCGGACATTCATTGACCCACTGCAAAGGAAGACACCATGACGCAACTCGAAAAAGTCCTCTACACCGCCAAGGCCCACGTGACCGGTGGCCGTGACGGCGCCGCCAAGACCGATGACGGCCGCCTGGACGTCAAGCTGTCCTCGCCCGGCACCTCCGGTACCGGCACCAACCCCGAGCAGCTGTTCGCCTCGGGCTACGCAGCCTGCTTCATCGGCGCGATGAAGGCCGTGGGCGGCAAGATCGGCATCCCCGTGCCGCAGGACGTGTCCATCGACGCCGAAGTGGACCTGGGCCCCATCCCGAACGCCTACGGCATCGCCGCGCGCCTGGCCATCAGCCTGCCCGGCCTGGACAAGGCCACGGCACAGAAGCTGGTGGACGCAGCCCATCAGGTCTGCCCCTACTCCAACGCCACGCGCGGCAACATCGACGTGACCATCACGCTGGTGTAAGCCATGGGCCGGCTGCTGCTTCCCCGCATCGCGGTGGCCCTCGTGGCCATCGAGCATGTGTACATCCTGGTGCTGGAGATGTTCTTCTGGAACAAGCCCCTGGGCCTGAAGACCTTCAACCTGACCCAGGAGCTGGCCGATGCCACCGTGACGCTGGCGGCCAACCAGGGGCTGTACAACGGCTTCCTGGCCGCCGGGCTGTTCTGGGGGCTGTTCACCGGCAACCGGCTGTTCAAGATCTTCTTCCTGGGCTGCGTGATCGTGGCCGGGGTCTTCGGCGCCGCCACCGCCGTGCCCAAGATCTTCTTCACCCAGGCGCTGCCGGCCATCATCGCCCTGGCCCTGGTGCTGGCCCTGGACAAGCCCGCGCGCCAGCGCAGTCTGTAATAGCTACAAAAATCATAGCTTCCAGCGCTTGCCAGCCAAGCGCTGGAAGCTATTCTCACATGCGGCATGGCGCTCCCCGGCGCCCGGCCCGCGCGCTGCAAGCTGGCATTCAGCCACGCGCGCGATGATGGTGCCCAATACTCGCGCCATGAAGACCGCCCTCCTCTCCGACATCCACGCCAACCGCCAGGCCCTGGACGCCTGCCTGCAGCATGCCCGCGCGCAGGGCGCCCAGCGATTCGCCCTGCTGGGCGACCTCGTGGGCTACGGCGGCGACCCCGTGGCCGTGGCAGACCAGGCCATGGCGCTCGCGCAGAACGGCGCGCTGTGCGTGCTGGGCAACCACGACGCCATGGCGCTCGCGCCGCCCGCGACGCCCCGCAACCGCGCAGAGCTGGGCGCGCGGTGGACACACGACCGCCTCGCGTCGCGGCACCACGCCTTCCTGCAGGCCTTGCCGCTGACCGCGCGGCTGGGCGGCAACGCCCTGCTCGTGCACGCCAGCGCCGACGCACCCGCCCAGTGGCGCTACGTGGACGACTCCAACGCGGCCGAGCGCTGCATGATGGCGGCGCAGGCCATCGACCCCGCCATCCGCTATGTGTTCTGCGGCCATGTGCACGAGCAGGTGCTGTACTTCCTCACGCCCACCGCCAAGCTCATGCGCTTTGCGCCCGAGCCCGGCGTGCCCGTGCCCGTGCCGCCACACCGCCAGTGGCTCGCCATCGTGGGCTCCGTGGGCCAGCCGCGCGACGGCGACGCACGCGCCATGTACGCGCTGTTCGACGACGCGGCGGCGCAGATCACCTTCCATCGCGTGCCGTACGACCACCTGGCCGCCGCGGCCGCCATCCGCGCGGCGGGCCTGCCCGGCTTCTATGCGGACCGCCTGGAAAAAGGCCAGTAGGGATGAAACACCCCCCTGAGCGGCCGCGCCGCTTCTCCCGCCCCCGCATCGCTGGGGGATGCGGGCAGGGGGACGGCGCCAGCGCGGCACGCGGCGCAAGGGAAAATCAACATGAAACTGCTTGAGCCCGGCACCGAGATCGACGGCTTTCGCGTGGCCGAGTGCATCCACGCGGGCGGCATGGCGCATATCTATGCCGTGGAGTACGCGCAGGCAGGCCGCAGCCCCGGCTTTCCGATGGCGATGAAGATCCCGCGCATGACCGCGGGCGACGGCGCGGAGAACATCGTGGGCTTCGAGGTCGAACTGCAGATCCTTCCGGTCCTCACCGGCCCCCACGTGCCGCGCTTCGTCGCCGCCGGCGACCTGGTGCGCCTGCCCTACCTCGTCATGGAATACGTGCCGGGCCAGACGCTGCAGCACTGGCTGGACGGCGCCGCCGGTCCGGGCATGGCGCCCACCCCGCCAGAGACCATTGCGCGGCTGGGCGCGGCCATTGCCCACGCCGCGCACAGCCTGCACCAGCAGAACGTCTGCCACCTCGACCTCAAGCCGGCCAACGTGCTCATCAAGAGCGACGGCGACGCCGTGCTGCTGGACTTCGGGCTCTCGTGCCACGCGCACTACCCCGATCTGCTGGCCGAGGAAATGCGCCAGGCCGTGGGTTCGCCCACCTGGATCGCCCCCGAACAGGTGGTGGGCGTGCGCGGCGACCCGCGCAGCGACATCTTCGCCATCGGCGTGATGCTGTACGAGCTGGCCACCGGCGAGCTGCCCTTTGGCTCGCCCACCACGCAGGGCGGCCTGCGCCAGCGGCTGTGGATGACGCCCGCGCCCCCCCGCAAGCACCGCGCCGACATCCCGCCCTGGCTGCAGGAAGCCATCCTGCGCTGCCTGGAGCCCGAGGCCGCCAGCCGCTACCCCTCGGCCGCCCACCTGGCGTTCGACCTGACCCACCCGGCGCAGGTGCCCATCACCGCGCGCGGCCAGCGCACGCAGGGCACGCCGCTCACCACGCACCTGCGCCGCTGGGTGCGCGCGGCGGGCATGCACTACCAGCCCAGCCCCCTGCCCGCGCAGCAGATCGAGGAGACTCCCATCCTCATGGTGGCCGTGCCACATGCCGACGTGAGCGATGCCACGCTGTATTCGCTGCGCCAGGCGGTCGCGCGCTCGCTGGGCATCCGGCCCGGCGCGCGCCTGGCCTGCGTGACGGTGATCTCGCCCTCGGCCAGCAGCACGAGCGACAGCGAACGCAGCGAGACCACGCTGCACCGCCAGCACATGGCGAGCCTGCGGCAATGGGCGCAGGGGCTGGACCTGTCGGGCCACCACGCGAGCTACCACGTGCTGGAAGCCAGCGACGTGGCCCAGGCGCTGGTGCGCTACGCCGCCAGCAACCACGTGAGCATGATGATCCTGGGCGCGGCCACCCACGGCCTGCACACCCAGCGCTTCATCGCGACGGTGCCCATGCGCGTGGCGCGCGACGCGCCCTGCACCGTCATCCTGGTCAAGCAGTCGCTTCCGTTCGAGCAGCTGGCGCACCCCCTGGGCGGCTGAGCGGCCGTGCCGCGCTGTCGCGCAGGCGGCGCGGGCATCTTGAGCCGGCGGGGGGTTTCGTTTAGCGTCGCGGCATGAGCACCACCACCACCCTCCTCGTGCGCCAGGACCAGCTGGCCACCACCCGCCAGTGGGCCGCCGAAGAACCCGCCCTCGCCGAGGGCCAGGTCCGCGTGCGGGTCGAACAGTTCGCCCTCACGTCCAACAACATCACCTATGCCGCGCTGGGGAACATGCTCAACTACTGGCAGTTCTTCCCCACCAGCGAGCCCGGCTGGGGCATCGTGCCCGTGTGGGGGTTTGGCACGGTGACCGAGTCATCGCACCCCGACGTGGCGGTGGGCGAGCGGCTGTACGGCTACTGGCCCATGGGCACCCAGGCGGTGCTCTCGCCCCAGCGCGCCAACGCGGCCGGCTTCAGCGACGGTGCCCCCCACCGCGCGGGCCTGCACGCCGTCTACAACCACTACCTGCGCACCCGCACCGACCCGCTGTACCGCGCCGACAACGAGGACGTGCAGGCGCTGCTGCGGCCGCTGTTCATCACCTCGTGGCTCATCGACGACTTTCTGGCAGACCAGCAGTTCTTCGGCGCCAGGCGCATGCTGCTGTCCAGCGCGTCGAGCAAAACGGCCTACGGCACCGCGTTCCAGCTGGCGCAACGGGGCGGCATCGAGGTCGTGGGGCTGACGTCGCCGGGCAATGTGGCCTTCTGCGAAAGCCTGGGCTGCTACGACCGCGTGGTCACCTACGACGCGCTGGAATCGCAGCTCGACGGCGCCACGCCCAGCGTGTACATCGACTTCGCGGGCAGCGTGGGCCTGCGCCAGCGCATCCACGCCCACTTCACGGGCCTGGCCTACAGCTGCTCGGTGGGTGCAAGTCATGTGGGCGATCTGGGCGGTGCCGGCCAGCTGCCCGGCCCGCGCCCGGTGATGTTCTTTGCGCCCGCCCAGGTCAAGAAGCGCCACGCCGACTGGGGTGCACAGGGCCTCAACGACCGCCTGGTGGCGGCCTGGAACCAGTTCAGCGCCGCCGTACAGACCGCCTCCAACCCCTGGCTGGTGGTGCACAACCATGAGGGGCCCGAGGCCACGCAGGCGCTGTTTGCCGCCGTGCTGGCCGGCAGCGGCGACCCGCGCGCCGGGCACATCGCCACCATGCTGCCCCGCTGACACGCAACGCGCGGGACATGCCGGGGCGGGCGGCGACAATGGGGCATGACCCCATTGCCTCCCGACACCGCGCCCGACACCCGCCCCCCCGCCGACCAGCACCCCTACGCCCGCCTCACCCCCGACCAGGTGCTGGACGCGCTGGCCGGCGTGGGCCTGTATGGCGATGGGCGCCTCATGGCCCTGTCGTCGTACGAAAACCGGGTGTACCAGGTCACCCTGGAGGATGGCGAGCGCGTGGTGGCCAAGTTCTACCGCCCTGGCCGCTGGAGCGAGGCGCAGATCCTGGAAGAGCACGCCTTTGCCGCCGAGCTGATGGCCGCCGAGGTGCCCGCCGTGGGGCCCCTGGTGCTGAACGGCAGCACCTTGCACCAGCACGACGGGTTTGCGTTTTCGGTCAGCCCCTGGCGCGGCGGCCGCCAGCCCGAGCTGGATGACTTCGAGGTGCTCGAATGGATCGGCCGCTTTCTCGCCCGCATCCATACCGTGGGCGCGGCCCGGCCGTTTGTGCACCGCCCGCTGCTGGACGTGCAGACCTTTGGCACGGCGTCGTACGACTGGCTGCTTGCCCGGGAAATCATCCCGCTCGACATGCAGGCCCAGTGGAAGGCCCAGTGCGAAAAGGCTCTTGAATTGATAGCTTCCAGCGCTTATCCATCAAGCGCTGGAGCCCCATTTAGCTTGAAAGATGCCACCCCCATCCGCCTGCACGGCGACTGCCACCCCGGCAACATCCTCTGGACGCCGCTGGACGAATGGGGCCGGGGCGGCCCGCACTTCGTGGACCTGGACGACGCCCGCATGGGCCCGGCCGTGCAGGATCTGTGGATGCTGCTGTCGGGCGACCGGCGCCAGCGCACCCACCAGCTCGGCGCCCTGATCGACGGCTACGAGCAGTTCCGCGGCTTCGACCGCCGCGAGCTGGCGCTCATCGAGCCACTGCGCACGCTGCGCCTGATCCACTACAGCGCCTGGCTCGCGCGCCGCTGGCAGGACCCGATCTTCCCGGTCAACTTCCCGTGGTTCGGCACCAGCGACTACTGGCGCGGGCAGGTGGACATGCTGATCGAGCAGATCGAGGCCATGCAGGAAGAGCCCCTGTCCGCCTGAGGCAGCCCCGCGGCCTGCGTGCCGCGCCACGGGATTCGCCCCGCGGGTGCCGGCGATGCCCTTGGCGCCTCTTCATTGCAAACGATTGTCAACCCGTGTGCACGCGGGTGCGATGTCGCGCACCATCAGAAAAACGACCTTCAAGAAGGGCATTTTTCTGACTTGCGAAGGGCCTCCAGGCCCGAAGACTCACACCACCATGCGCATTGCCGTCCTCAACGACGACCCCCTCCTGCCCGACATGATCAAGGGCGCCCTCGAGCGCCTCCACCACGTGTGCCACTTCTATGCCAGCGGCGCGAGCCTGCTCAAGGACGTGCGCCACGAGACCTTCGATCTGCTGATCGCAGACTGGCATCTTCCCGACATGAACGGGATCGAGGTCATACAGCGCATGCGCGAGATGATCGGGCACCAGCTTCCCATCCTGCTGGTCACCCGGCGCAACGAGGAGCGCGACGTGATCGAGGCCCTCAACCGGGGCGCCGACGACTTCATGACCAAGCCGGTGCGCATGGGCGAGCTGGTGGCACGCGTCTCGGCCCTGCTGCGGCGGGCCTACCCGCAGACCATGGGCGAGGCGCTGGTCTTCGGCCCCTACCGCTTCGACGCGGAGCGGCGGCTGCTGACCCTGCACGGCGCTCCGCTGGCGCTGAAGAACCGCGAGTACGAACTGGCCCTGTTCATGTTCCGCAACGCGGGGCGGCTGCTGTCCCGCGCGCACCTGCGCGAAGTCGTGTGGGGCGAAATCAGCGAGGCGGCTTCGCGCTCGCTCGACACCCATGTATCGCGCCTGCGCGCCAAGCTGCAGCTGACCCCGGGCAACGGCTACACGATCACCGCGATCTACGGCATGGGCTACCGGCTGGACGCCGCGGATTCGCGCGGCTAGACGGCCCCCGCGCCCTCCCCCGCCAGCGTGCGGGCCGGCCCACGCGGCGCACACGCAGCCCGCGGCACACACCCGGCGGACCTCCCGCACCCCACACGCATCCCGGAATGAAAAAAGGCCAGCACGCAGGCAGCGTGCTGGCCTTGGACCGGGCCGCGAGCAGCAGGCTATCCCGGCGCGATCACCGCGATAGCCGCTGCCACGCGCGCACTACCGGCGGCGACCCACGGCAGGGTGCTGCCAGGCCATCAGCCCCAGCAGGACCGCCAGCAGGATCAGGCCCCACTCGGACAGCGTGGGGATGCTGCTGGTGGTGTTGGACACCGTGGTCGTGGCGCTGGCCGTGTTGTTGGGCGGGTTGGTATCGCCCGGCGCATCCACGGTGGCGGAGTTCACCAGCGGACGTGCGCCGCTGTAGGGGGACGACAGCATGGTGCTGATCGTGAAGGTGCGCGAAGCCCCTACCGCCAGTGCGCCGACCGCACAGCGCACGGTGCCCGAGGCATTGACGCACCCGGCAGCGGAGACGAAGTTGACACCCGCCGGCAGCACATCCACCACCTGCGCGCCATCGCTGGCCAGCGGGCCGTTGTTGGTCACCACCAGCGTGTAGTCCAGCGCCGCGCCCGGTGCGATCGGGCCCGCGGGCGCCGTCTTGGTCAGAGCCAGGTCCGTGGCCACGGTGAAGCGGCGCGCGGTCGTGTCATGCGTCACCACGTTGTTGGCCAGCGTGGTCTCGGTTTCCTCCACCACCACGCTCGCCTGGTTGAACGCGGTGCCGCTGGTGGCCCCCGCGACGGTGAGGGTTTCCGCGCGCATCACGTAGGTGATGGTGGCGCTCTGGCCGCTGCTGAGCCCTGGGAAGGAGCAGATCAGCGTGCCGCTGGTCGCACCCACCGCGGGCTCGGTGCAGGAGCCGCCCGCATTCACCGTGAGCGAGCCCCGGTAGCTGAAGGTGGCCGTGGGCGAGGAGCCCGGCGCGGGGAACACGTCGGTCATCACCACGTTGGTGCCGAAGGACGGGCCGCTGTTGTTCACCGTGATCGTGTACGTCGTCGACTGCCCCAGGTCCACCGGGTCGGAGCTGTCCACCTTGTTCACCAGGATGTCCAGCTGCGGCGCCGTGACGGGCGTCGTGGTGGTGGCGCTGTTGTTGGCCAGGCTCGACTCGGTGGTGGCGGTGGTCGCGGCGACGCTGTTGACCACGCTGCTGCCTGCCGCGTTGCCCAGGGGACGCATGCGGTAGTTCACCGTCTGCTGCACGCCGGCATTGATGCTGGCCCAGTTGCAGGTGAGCGTTCCGCCCACCGTGCCTGCCGCGACGGGGACACAGCTACCGCCCCCGCTCACGCTCACCACGTCGATAAAGGCGGCATTGGACGGCAGGGTGTCCACCATCTGCACGGTCTGTGCGGTGGAAGGCCCCGTGTTGCCGATGGTCGCCACGAAGGTGATGGGCGCACCGGCCGCGACCGTGGAGGGCGTGGCCGTCTTGGCGGCGGTCACGTCCACGATGGCCGTGACCTGGCTGGTCACGCTGCCGCTGTTGTTGGCCTGGTTGGGGTCGCCCACGTCGGCGGAACGCACGGTGGCGATGTTGGTGCGCGGGCCGGTGGCGGCGATGCTGGGGCGCACCACCACGGTCACCGTGGCCTGCGCGCCGGAGTTCAGCGTGCCCAGGTTGCAGCTCAGGTTCTGCGAGGTGCCGTTGGTGACGCCGTTGGGCGTGCAGCTGCCCTGCGAGGCCACGGCGGACTGGAAGCCGCCGGTGGTCACCAGGCTGGCCAGCGTGTCCGACACGATGACATTGCTGGCGGACGCCGGGCCGACGTTGTCGACCGTGATGACGTAGGTCAGGTTCTGGCCCGCGACCACGGGGTCCGGCGCTGCGGTCTTGGACACGACGCGCAGGTCGGCCTGGGTGGCGGTGGCGGTGACGCCCACGCCCACGCAGTTGTTCGTCCCGTTGCTGTCCACTCGCGCACCTCCCCCCAGCGCCACACAGGCATTGTTGGTGACGGTACCCGCGCTGGCCAGCACGGCGGACACCGTGACGGCAGGCGCACTGGAGTTCGCGTTCAGGCCCGTGGAGCGGGTGCAGTTCCAGGCTGCCACGCCGTTGCCGACAAAGGGCAGTGCATCGCAGGTCCAGCCCGTGGCGCTGACGAGGCTGTTGAGCGTCACACCGGCAGGTACCACGTCGGAGATGGTGATCGCCTGGCCGTTGGGTACCGCCAAGGGGCCGGTGTTGCGCGCCGTCAGCGTGTAGTTGAACGCCTGGCCCGGCACTACCGGGTTGATGCTGGCCGTCTTGGTCAGCTGCATGTCCGCATCGTTGCTGGCCGTCACGTTGACCGAGTCCGAGTTGTTCGCGGGCACCGGGTCGGCCAGCGGCGTGTTGACGGCGGCCGTGTTGCCCAGCGTGCCCGCACTGTTGGCCGTGGCGGTCACGGTGATGACGGGCATGTTGGTGAAGTTGGCACCGGTGTACTCCGTGCGCGTGCAGGTGATCGTGGCGTCACAGGTCCAGCCTGTGCCCACGGCGGACACGAAGGTGAGCCCCGCGCCCAGCGTATCGGTCACCGTGACGGGCCGGCCCACCAGCGACTCCCCGCCATTGAGGCGCGGCGTGAGCGTGTACACCACGTTGGTGCCCTGGGCCACATTGGAGCTGGCGGCGCTCTTGGTGATGGCCACATCGGCACCGGAGGCGGAAGTCACGTCGGCGGAGGTGGTGTTGTTGGAGGTGTTGCCGTCCGGCATGGCCGAGTTGTCGGGCTTGAGGCCGTCGATGGCGAATGCGGCGGTCACCGTGCCGTTGACGTTGGACACGGCGGGGACCGTCAGCACGGCGGCGGACGCTCCATTGGCGAGCGTGCCCGCGCGGGTGCAGGTCACCGTGCCGCTGTTCAGCGGGTAACCGCCCGAGGCCGTGCACGACCAGCCCGTGCCCGTGGGCGTCGACGTGATGGAGGCGCCGGCCGGCACGGTGAAGGTGATGCGCTGGCTCCCATCGGCCGCATTCGGGCCGTTGTTCGCAGCCTGCAGCGCATAGCTGTAGGCCTGCCCGGCCACCACGTTGGCCGTGGAAGGCGTGGCCACGAGCGCCAGGTCGGCCGCCTGCGTGGCGGTGGTGTCCTGCACGCTGTTGACATTGTTGCTGGTGTTGGGATCGGACGTGGCGCTGGAGGCCGTGGCGGTGTTGGTCCACACGCCCGCGGAAGGCAGCCGCACGCGGATCGTCACGGTCTGGTTGGTGTTGAACGCGATGTTGCCCACGGCGCAGTTGACGGTGCCGCCAGCCTCGCTGCACGAGCCCGCCGTGGTGTTCACGTCGATGAACGTGGAGCCCGCGGGAAGGGTGTCCACCAGCGTGACGCCGGTGGCGCCGTTCGGGCCGTTGTTGTCGATGCGCAGCGTGTACGTGAAGATGCCTCCGGCGGGCCCCGGGTCCGGGGAATCCGCATGGTTCACCACCAGGTCGGCGGACTGCGCCAGGGCGGCCCCGGCAAACAACCCGCTGGCCAGCAAGAGCCAGCGGAAGCGGCGCACGGCGCGCTGCGCGGGCGCAGCCGCAGGAACCTCGCGTGCCTGCGCGGTGGCATCGCTGGCAGGCTGCATGGACCCGCTGGATGTCTGCGCGCGCCAGGGAGCGCGGCCGCTCGTCCATAGTCGCGTCAATCGATAGGGCATTGAATTCTCCTGAAGTGGATGGCTCGAACTTCCGGCCACGCCGCGACCTCACCAGGCCCCTCAGGGCTGGCAAAAAATGCGAGGGAGTGCGTGAACGCGCCTGGGCCGCCATGGGCAAAGGCAGGGCCTGAATTTATCGAGCGCGGCAGGCGTAATCCGCGCAGAAACAATCGTTAACGTTCGTGAACCGTATTGCGTATTGTTTCCACCACGCCGGCCGTGGCGCGCAGGCGCCCCCGGACAGTGGACCGGTTCCACGGCACTGGGCTATGCTGCGCCATCCCAGATCCCCAGCGAGTTGCCCCGGCCATGAAGGATTTGTTCCGCAACCTCTTTTCCATCCGCCAGCAGCGCCGGCCTGCCCCGGTGGGGCCCTTGCCGGCGGTGGGCACGTTCATCATCCGGGGGCCGGTCAAGATGGCGATCACCTGCCCCGTGCCGCCCGAGCTCTGGGACTGGCTGGTGCTCTCGGGCTGGCGCAACCTGCCCGTCAAGAATGACCGGCGCAAGGGGCTGCTGGCGCCGCAGGGCGCGCTCAAGGAGCTGATCGACGCCGACCCGCAGGAGCGCAACCGCGCGCACGACCGCCTGCTGGAGCAGGCGCGGCCGGAGGATTGAGGCGCACCGCCCCCGCCCGCTGGCGCGGAGGACGCCAGCGCCGGCGCAAAAAAACCCCGTGATGCCCTGGCATCGACGGGGTTTGCTCTATTTTTAATAGCTATCGGCGCTTGATGGCCGGGCGCCAGCAGCCTATTTCATCCCCGTCACACCAGCAGCGCATTCACCCGCCGCACGTAGGCCGCCGGGTCTTCGGGCAGGCCGCCTTCGGCCAGCAGCGCCTGGTCGAACAGGATGTGCGCGAGGTCGTGGAAATGCACGCTGCCGTCGAGCTTCTTGACCAGCGCATGCTCGGCATTGACCTCCAGCACGGGCTTGGTCTCCGGCGCCTGCTGGCCCGCCTGCTTGAGCATGCGCGCGAGCTGGGTGCTCATGCCATCGTCCTGCACCACCAGGCACGCGGGTGAATCGACGAGGCGCGTGGTCACGCGCACGTCCTCGGCCTTGTCCTTGAGCGCCTCCTTGAGCTTGGCGAGCACGGGCTTGAAGGTCTCGGCGGCCTCTTCGGCGGCCTTCTTCTCGGCCTCGTCCTGCAGCTTGCCCAGGTCCACCGCGCCCTTGGCCACGCTTTGCAGCGGCGTACCGTCGAATTCGTGCAGGTAGTTCAGCGCCCACTCGTCCACGCGGTCGGTCATGAGCAGCACCTCGATGCCCTTCTTCTTGAAGACTTCGAGCTGCGGGCTGTTCTTGGCCGCCGCCAGGGTGTCGGCGGTGATGTAGTAGATGGCCTCCTGACCTTCCTTCATGCGGGCCTTGTAATCGGCAAAGCCCACGGTGGCGGTGTCGCTGGTGGTGGACGCAAAACGCAGCAGCTTGGCCAGGCGCTCGCGGTTGCCAAAGTCTTCGCCCAGGCCTTCCTTGAGCACGGCGCCGAATTCGGCGTAGAACTGGCTGTACTTGCCTTCCTTGGCCTTGTCGTCGGCGTCGACCACATCGGTCACGCCGTCGTCGCCCGCCGTGGCCTCATGCTTGTCGTGCTTGGCCAGGTCTTCCAGCATGCTGAGCACGCGCTTGGTCGAGCCTTCGCGGATGGCGCGCACGTCGCGGCTTTCCTGCAGCAGCTCGCGGCTCACGTTCAGCGGCAGGTCGGCCGAGTCGATCACGCCCTTGACGAAACGCAGGTAGGTGGGCATCAGCGCCTCGGCGTCGTCCATGATGAACACGCGCTTGACGTACAGCTTCACGCCGGCCTTCTTGTCCCGGTTCCACAGGTCGAACGGCGCCTTGGCGGGGATGTACAGGAGCTGCGTGTACTCGGTGTTGCCCTCGACGCGGTTGTGCGCCCAGGTCAGCGGGGCTTCATGGTCGTGGCTGATGGTCTTGTAGAACTCGGCGTACTGCTCGTCCGTGATGTCCTTCTTGGGGCGGCTCCACAGCGCGCTGGCCTTGTTGATGGTTTCCCACTCGCCGGTCTTGACCATGGCGCCCGGCTGGCGGCCGCCGTTCTCGTCCGAAGGGTTGATCAGCTCGCCGTCTTTCCACTCTTCCTTTTCCATGAGGATGGGCAGGCTGATGTGGTCGGAGTACTTGGCGATGACGGACTTGAGCTTCCAGGCGTTGAGGTATTCCTCGGCGTCGTCGCGCAGGTGCAGGATGATGCTGGTGCCGCGCTGCGGACGGTTGATGGTTTCCACCTCGAAGTCGCCCGTGCCGCCGCTCACCCAGCGCACGCCTTCGCCGGCAGGCAGGCCCGCGCGGCGCGACTCGACCGTGATCTTGTCGGCCACGATGAAGCCCGAATAGAAGCCCACGCCGAACTGGCCGATGAGCTGCGCGTCCTGCTTCTGGTCGCCCGAGAGCTTGCCCATGAAGTCCTTGGTGCCGCTCTTGGCGATGGTGCCCAGATGCTCGATGGCCTCCTGCTGGCTCATGCCGATGCCGTTGTCGGTGATGGTGAGCGTCTTCGCGTCCTTGTCGAAGGTCACGCGCACTTCCAGGTTGGGAGCGTCCTCGAACAGCGCGGAATTGTTCAGGCCTTCGAAGCGCAGCTTGTCGCACGCGTCCGAGGCGTTGGAGATCAGCTCGCGCAGGAAGATCTCCTGGTTGGAGTACAGCGAGTGCGTGACAAGGTGCAGCAGCTGGGCCACTTCGGCCTGGAAAGACAGGGTCTGTTTGGTGCTCATGGTGTCTTGGAGATTGCTGTGTAAGGTGCAAGGGAACGCCTTTCACGGGCCACGTGGGTGGCGAGGAAAGGCGTTCGCGCGTGTTCACCTCGGGGCGGACTGGCTGATTTCAAGGGTGTTTCGCACACGGCGGCCTCCGGCGCGGCCTGCCGTCCGTCCCTGCAGACGGCGGGCAGACGGGGCCGGGCGCTGAAGATTGTTGACAATCTGCAGGCAACTGGCAGTATTTTTTGTCATTTGCCCCCCATAAGATGCACGCGCCGCCGCTGTTCCGAAGGGAGCAGCCTTCCAGAACCCTGTGCCCTTTTTTCTTTCGGAGCCGTCCTGCCATGCCCACATCCCTTCAAAAATGGTCCGCCGAGTTCCTCGGCACGTTCTGGCTGACCCTGGGAGGCTGCGGCAGCGCCGTGCTGGCTGCCGCCTTCCCGCAGCTGGGCATTGGTTTTGTCGGCGTGTCCCTGGCCTTTGGCCTCACGGTGCTGACAGGGGCCTATGCCCTGGGACCGATCTCGGGCGGGCATTTCAATCCCGCCGTGTCGGTGGGGCTGGCGCTGGGTGGCCGCTTCAAGGCGTCCGAGCTGCCCGGCTACGTGGTGGCCCAGGTGCTGGGCGCCATCGCCGCGGCGGGCGTGCTGTACCTCATCGCCACCGGCAAGCCGGGCGCGGACATCGGGGGTTTCGCCACCAACGGCTATGGCGAACACTCCCCCGGCGGCTATGGCCTGGTGGCCGCCGTGGTGACGGAGGTCGTGCTGACGGCCGTGTTCCTCATCGTGATCCTGGGCGCCACGGCCAAACGCGCGGCCAGCGGCTTTGGCGGGCTGGCGATCGGCCTGTGCCTCACGCTCATCCACCTGATCTCCATCCCGGTGACCAACACCTCGGTCAACCCCGCGCGCAGCACCGGCCCGGCGCTGTTTGGCCCGGCCTATGCGCTGTCGGAACTGTGGGTGTTCTGGGCAGCGCCCATCGCAGGCGCGCTGCTGGGCGCCGCCATCTACCGCGCGCTGCTCAGCGACGACTGAGGGGGCGGGCTTCAGCCCTCGATCGTGATGCGCTGCACCAGCGTCTGCAGGATCTTGTCGGCCTTGTCGTTGGCCACCTGGCAGGTGCCCGCGGCCGCATGCCCGCCGCCGCCAAACTCCAGCATGAGGTTGCCGATGTGCACCTGGCTGCTGCGGTCGAGGATGGACTTGCCCGTGGCGAACACCGTGTTCTGCTTTTGCAGGCCCCACATCACGTGGATGGAGATGTTGCACTGGGGGAACAGCGCGTAGATCATGAAGCGGTTGGTGGCCCAGATGGTTTCTTCCTCGCGCAGGTCCAGCACCACCAGCTTGCCGATGCGGATGGCGCAGCGCTGCAGCTGCTCCTGGGCCTTGGGGGCATGGTCTCGGTACAGCTGCACGCGCTCCTGCACGTCGGGCAGAGCCAGGATGTCGGCGATGTCGTGGTCGCGGCAATACTGGATGAGGTCCATCATCAGCGCATAGTTGCTGATGCGGAAGTCGCGGAAACGCCCCAGTCCCGTGCGCGAATCCATCATGTAGTTCAGCAGCACCCAGCCCTGGGGGTCCAGGATGTCTTCGCGGGAGTACTGGGCGGAGTCGGCCTGGTCCACCGCCGCCATCATTTCGTCGGTGATGCGCGGAAAGGCCGCCTTGCCGCCGTAGTGGTTGTAGACCACGCGGGCCGCCGACGGCGCATGGGCCTCGATGATGTGGTTTTCGTCGCGCCGGCCCGAGTTGCGCACGGTTTCCGATTCGTGGTGGTCGAAGACCAGGTGGGCCCCCGGCACATAGGGCAGGTTGGTGGTGATGTCGCGGCTGGTGATGGCGATCTTGCCGTCCTGCATGTCCTTCGGGTGCACGAAGGTGATCTCGTCGATGAGATTGAGCTCATTGAGCAGCACGGCACACACGAGGCCGTCGAAGTCGCTGCGGGTTACCAGCCGGTATTTCACGTCGCTCACTAGTTTCTCCTTGTCACATATTCATGGCCACATGGTAGCCGCGGGCCAAGGCCCCACAAGGCCGTTGGCGTGGAAAAGCGGACCACCGGACCGCTTTCCTCCCTTTGCCGCTCACGCGGGCCGAAGCCACTGCTCCAGCTGCCGCGCCACGCCCGCATCGCCCAGCAGCGCCAGATGGCCCATCCGGTGGAACACGGCCTGCCGATCCTTGGCAAAACCCAGGGTCCGCCGCGCATCATCGTGGATGCCCAGGGCACTGTGCAACGGCACCAACCCGTCGCCGACCAGCCGCTCGGCCACCGGACTGCGCCGCGCGGCCAGCGTGGCGGCGACGGCATGGCAGGCCACGCCCTCGGGCAGCGGCACCGGAACGCGCCGGTCAGGCTGCCGGTGAAAGCGGTCGCGCCCCTGCCCGTCGGATTCCAGCACGTGGCCGTGGCGCAGGTCGGTGATGCCCGCGCTGCGCAGCTGCGCCAGCCGTGCGAAGGGGCGCGAATACGGCGTGCTGCCCAGCAGGATGTCCACCCAAAGGCCGGCTTTTTCCAGCGGCGCGCCATGGTGGGGCGTGCCCAGGCACACCAGGTGGCGCAGCAGCGCCGGCCAGCCCAGCCCCTGCGCCACCGCCTGGTGGCACGCACTGCGCGCGACCAACCCGCCCATGCTGTGGGCCAGCACCGCCACCTCCGTCACGGGCACCGGCCAGTCCCTCACGAGGGATTCCAGCTGCGCCGCGAGCTCCGCGCCATTGGCGCAGGTGTGCAGGCCCGTGTTGTAGCGCAGGTAGACCGGCGTGCAGCCCAGCGCCTGCGCGAGGTAGGCGCCATGGTCATGGCCGCCGTGCCGCCACTGCAGATCGTTCATGCACAGGCCGTGGACCAGCACCAGCACCTTGCCGGTGGCCGCGCCGCTGGCGGCCAGGGCGGGCAGGTCGAGCGGCAGCCCCTCCCGGTGGAACCCCATGCGGGTGCACAGCGGGTTGCCGTCGCGCTGGAGGCGGTCCCCCATCACGCCGTTGAGGGCGGCCAGCACGGCCTCGCGCTCCCACTGCACGCCGGTGTGCGGCACGGCCGGCTCGAAAAACGGCTCCAGCCGCGCCAGGCCCGCCTGCAGCCCCGCATCCACGAGCCATGTCACGCCCCGAATGCTCTGGTAGACCAGCCCCGTGAGGCCCCGCGCCTGCCCGGGCTGCGCCCCGCCAGGCAAACCCAGGGTGCCCAGCACCGACTGGTGCACGCCCTCGGCCACGCGGCTGATGCCCGTGGTGGCCTGCGTGACCAGCCGTGCCACGCCGCGCAGGTCGGAAACGCGCAACTGCCGCAGGGGGCCAGGCGTGGAGGGTTCGGCGGGGCGCCTTGCCCCGGGGCCGGCTGCATTGGCGCCGCGGCGCGGTGATGGGGACATGGGTGGAAAGGCTCCGTTCAGGAATGGTCAAGCGACACAGGAAGAAGCCGGGGCGCCCGGCCTGTCAGAACCGTTCGCCGGGAGAAAGGTAGCGCCACTGCCCGACCGGCAGGTTGCCCAGGGTGACACGGCCGATGCGAATGCGCTTGAGCCCCACCACCTTGAGCCCCACCAGCTCGCACATGCGGCGGATCTGGCGCTTCTTGCCTTCGGTGAGCACGAAGCGCAGCTGCTCGGGGTTCTGCCAGTCGACCTGGGCGTGCTTGAGCGGCTGGCCGTCGAGCGCCAGGCCGTGGCACAGCCGCGCGAGCTGTTCGCGCGGGAAGGCCGACTGCACGTCGGTGGCGACATCGCCGTACTGCACGCGCACGAGGTACTCCTTGTCCACCGTGGAGTCCTCGCCGATGAGCTGGCGCGCCACACGGCCGTCCTGGGTGAGAACGAGCAGGCCCACCGAATCGATGTCCAGCCGCCCGGCCGGCGCCAGGCCACGCAGCTGCGGCGGCGAGAACCGGTTGCGGCTGGGGTCGTCGCGCCAGTGCGTGCGGGGGTTGATCAACGCCACGGCGGGCGTGTGGCCGTCCTCGGCCTGCCCGCTCACATAGCCCATGGGCTTGTGCAGCAGGATGGTGACGCGCTGCTCCTGGAACCCCTGGGCGACCTTGTCGACCTCGATGCGGTCGGTGGGCAGCACCTGCACGCCCATCTCCGCGACCTCGCCATTGACCTTGACCCAGCCCTGGGCGATCCAGTCATCCGCCTCGCGCCGGGAGCACATGCCCAGCTCGGCCATGCGCTTGTTCAGGCGGGAGCTGACCAGGCCGTTGGGTGCCACGGTGCGTGCGGCAGGCGGGGGTACCTGCCGCACCGGCGCGACAAAGCCACCCGACGCCGTGCGGTAGGTGGGCGGTGCGAGCGCGCGGGAGGGCCGGGGCGGCGGCGCGGGACGGGCGGGCGCTGCCTTGGCCGCCTTGGCTTCGATGACGGGACGGCGAAGCACGGGGCGCGGCGCGGGTGCGGACGGGCCGCCGGCATCCGGGGCGGGAGCCGCTGCGGGGCCGGCGGGCGGACGGGAACTGGAAGAGGACATTGCGCGTATTTTCGCCTGTGGGCCGCACGGGCCTTGCGGGCCCGGCGCGGAAAGGCCGGCCGGCGGTGCCTCTGCGGCATCCGCCTCCGGTGAAAAACCGGACAGCTTACCCCTGGCGCGCCTGCCAGGCCAGGAAATCATCGACGGGCAGGGGCCGTGCAATGTGGTAGCCCTGCGCCTCGTCGCACGCCAGTGAGCGCAGCCGCTCCAGGATGTCCGCGGTTTCCACGCCCTCGGCCACCACGCTGAGCCCCAGGTTGTGCGCCAGGTCGATGGTCGAGCGCACGATCATCGCGTCGTCCTCGCCCGCCGCCATGCCCATCACGAACGATTTGTCGATCTTGAGCTCGTCCACCGGCAGGCGCTTGAGGTAGGCCAGCGAGGAGTACCCCGTGCCGAAATCGTCGATGGAGAGCTTGAAGCCCTGCTGGGACAGGCGGTTGAGCATGGCCTCGGCGCGCTGGGGGTCGTCCATGATGGCGCTTTCGGTGATCTCCAGGCAGAAGGCGCTGGCGGACACGCCATGGCGCACCAGGATGTCGGCCAGCCGCGCGCTGAGCTCCGGGTCCAGCAGGTCGCGCGTGGACAGGTTGACCGAGACCCTGAGCGGCAGGCCCCGGGTGCGCGGGTCGGCCAGCAGGCGCGCGACCTCCTCGAACATCCACAGCGTGAGCTGGCGCACAAAGCCCGTTTGCTCGGCGAACGGGATGAACTGCATGGGCGGCACCAGGCCGCGCTGCGGATGCTGCCAGCGCACCAGGGCCTCGGCGGCCAGGCCGGGCTGGCCGCGCAGCGCCACCTTGGGCTGCAGGTACAGGCGCAGTTCGCGGTGTTCGACGGCGCGGCGCAGTTCGGTCAGCAGGGACAGGGTCTGCGTGCTGGCCGAATCGAACGACGCGTCGTACTGCAGCGCCCCGCTGAGCTTGCGCTTGGCGGCGTACATGGCGATCTCGGAACGGCTGAGCAGCGTGTCGGCATCGTCCGCGTCGCCTGGCCAGCAGGCAATGCCGATCCCGGCGCTCAGGTCCACCGTCTGGTCCTCGAAGGCCAGCGGCTCCTCGAACGAGCGCGTGATGCGCAGCGCGGTGTCGTGGGCGGCGGCCGCATCGGCGCCCTGCAGCAGCACGGCGAATTCGTTGCCGCCCAGGCGTGCCACCATGTGGCCGGGCAACGGCACCTGCTGGCGCAGGCGCTCGGCCACGGCCTGCAGCAGGCGGTCGCCGAAGGCATAGCCGAGCACGTCGTTCACATGCTTGAAGCGGTCCAGGTCGAGCGTGAGCACGGCCAGCGGCTGCGGTGGCCCTGCCGCCACGCCGCCCGCGCCCGCGATCGCCTGCACCACCGCTTCGCGAAAGCGCTCCCGGTTGGGCAGTCCGGTGAGCCGGTCCCAGTAGGCCAGGCGGCGGATTTCCGTTTGCTGCGCGCCGATGTCCACGCGCATATGGTCGAACGAGCGCGCGAGGTTGCCGATCTCGTCGCTGCGGGCGGTGTGCGCCAGCGGCACGTCGTACTCGCCGCGCGAGAGGCGCTGCGTGGCGGCCAGCAGCGAGCGCAGCGGCGTGGTCAGGCGCTGCGCCACCAGCCCCGTGCCCACCGCGAACAGCAGCACGCCGGCGACGGTGATGATGGCCAGCAGCACCTGCAGCTGGCGGTAGGGCGCGAGCACCTCGTCCACCGAGCGCAGCAGCAGCGCCTGCACCTCGCCGCCCACGCTGTGCAGGCGGATGGTGCGCGCCAGCAAGGTGCCTTCCGGCGTCTGCAGTTCACCCGAAGCAATGCCCTGGCGCTGCAGCAGCGCCAGCGGGCCGGGCGGCAGCGTGCTCACGGGCACCTGGACCGAGCCGTCCGCGCCCTGGACGACCAGCGCCACATGCACCGACAGCAATTGCCGCATCTCGTCGGCCAGCGGCTGGTGGATGGGAAAGCCCATCAGCACCCAGCCGATGACCACCGGTGCGCGCAGCGGCACCATCACGAACTGGTAGGGCACGCCGTCCATCACCGCGATCTGGCTGCCCTGGGCCTGCGCAGCCAGCGGCGGCACCAGTTCGCGCAGGGTGGCCGGAAACGCCTCCATGCTGCCCGACAGGCTGACCGCGCGCAGCGTGAGGTCGGTGCCCAGCAGCGCCGTCACGGCGGCGCCGATGCGGCTGCCGTGGTTCTCCAGCACGGACTGGATGGTTTCCTCGTCGCCCGAATTCACGGCGGAGCGAAAGCCGTAGTCGGCCGCGAGCAGGGCCGAGCCCTGGCGCAGCTTGTCGGCGTTCTGCTCGAGGAGCCGGCGCCAGACGTTCTCGTCCAGGTCCAGGGCCTGGGCGATCTGGGCGCGCGCATTGCGCTCGATGGTGGCGCGCACCACCGCAAAACCCGCCGCCTGCACGATGAGCAGCAGCAGCAGCGAGAGTCCCACCAGCCGCAGGATCAGGCTGCGCCGCAGCAGGCGCAGCTGCATCAAGGCTGCAACCCCGCCAAACGCACCGACGCGGCGGCGCCGCCGGCGGCGGGCACCGTCAGCGCCTGCTCCTGCGCGGGGGCGCCCACCGGCAGCCGCGTGTGCCAGGCGCGCAGCGTGTAGGTGCCGGGCGGCACATTGTCGAGCTGCGCCCTGCCCGTGGCGGCGGAGCTGCGCGCGTAGTGCGGGGTGTCCACCACCAGGATCCAGCCCACCATCTGGTCGTGGATGTTGCAGCCGAGCACCACCACGCCCGGCCGGTCGAACAGCACGGGATTGGAGGGCGTACCGGTGTAGAGCTTGAGCTCGAATTTCTTGGCGGGCGAGAACGAATAGACGTGGTGGCGCACCGAGTCATGGTTGGGGAAGCGCACCTCGGTGCCCACCGGCACCACGAGCACGCCGGGCACGAACCTTCGCTTCTCCTGCGCCATCTCCACACCGGCCAGCGGCCGGGCCTGCCGGGCCGCGTCGGCCGAGTCGAGGAACACCACGGCGTCGGCCAGCGGCTTGCCCGCGGTGTCCAGCACGTCCACCTGCACCGTGGCACCCCGCGCCGCCGTGGCCAGGCCCGCCATGCACGCGCCGGCCAGCAGGAACGCGGCCACCGGGCGCCCGGTGCGGCGCGCGGGAAAGCAGGCATGCGTCATGGTTCGATGGCCATGCCCAGCAAGGGCGCGCCCTCGCCCACCCTGCCCAGCGCACGGGTGGCGCCAGTGTCCAGGTTCACCAGGTGCAGCCGCGTCTGGCCGTCGGCCGGCGTGCGCACGGCGATCAGCGCGGTGTTGCCGACATCCGAGATGTCGAACGACACATCGGTCAGGGGCCCCAGGCCCAGCGGCCCCACGGTGCGCAGCTGGCCGGTGTTCGGCGACACCACGGGCGTGGCGCCTTCCCGCGAGCCCTGCGTCACCAGCACGCCGAGCGCACGGTCGATGGCGTAGTTGGTGGTGAGCTTGCCGTCCTGCGCGTTGTAGGTATAGGCGGCGCCCGCGATATCGGGCGCGCGGCCGGCGTTCGTGTCGCTCCAGGCATAGCGCAGGGCCGGGTCGGGCTGCACGCCCTCGACGGCCGGGTCGCCGTCCACCACGGCGCCGGTGTCCGGGTGCAGCCGCAGGTTCTGGCCCGCGTTCGAGACGACGCGGATGCGGTCGGCCACGGGGTTGAAATCAAAGCCGAAGGCCGTCCCCCGCAGGGCCAGGACGGCCGGCGTTGGGCCCACGGGGCGCAGGGCCCCGGTGGGGATGTCGAGCGTGTACAGCCGCCCCGCCTGCGAGAGCGCATACAGCACGCCGCGCGCCACGCGAAAGTCCAGGCCCACCAGTCGCTCGCCCGAGGCCAGGCCCGTCACGGAGCGGCGCTCCAGGATGCGCTCCGGCTGGCCGGCATGGAAGGTGATGAGCTCGTGCGACGCCGTGACCGCGACGACCAGTTCGCGCTGGTCCGGCGCGGGTGCCGTGGCGCAGCTGGCGAGCGCGGCGACCACCAGCGCGGCGGCGGCGGCGCGGCACGCCAGGGGGAGGGAAAGCGGGTTCATCCTGAGGCCTCACATCTGTAACGGGTTTATACATGATGGGGTGCGCCACCGGGGGCCACCGGCCAACGAAGCACCCGTCAAGTGCTACCAATCAAATAGCAAAAAACCCAATGCAGTACACCGATTTGCCGTATTTTCCCTCATTTTCCACAGCCTCCCCCCCGCCTTCTGCCCTGCGGGAGTGGTGCACGCCCTGGAAGGCCATTTGTAACAAACACCCATGCACAACGGGCATGGCGCCATCCGCAAGCCTCATGACACTTCTTGTCAATTCTGCCTACACTGCCCTGGGCCGGCGTGCGGGGCGCGGCCGCCGGCCCGGCTGATGCGGGCCCCGTTATTGCTTTGCCTTGTGCATCCCGATCCATTGCACCCAGAGACCTCAAGGAACACCATGCCGGCCGCTTCATCACTCAAATCCCTGTCGATCTCCAGCCGGCTCGGCCTGGGCTTCGGCTGCATGCTGGTGCTGGTGGTGGCCGTCGCTGCCGTGGGCCAGCTTTCCGTGGGCAAGGTGCATGAGCAGATGCGCCAGGTCACCGGTGCCGGCGCCAGCAAGTCCAAGCTCGTCAACGGCATGCTGGAGAGCGTGAGCGCCATCGGCATCCAGAGCCGCTCGGCGGCCATGCTCAACGACATCGACCCCAAGCAGGCACACGAACAGATCGCTGCCATTTCCGCGACGCTCAAGGAATACGGCCGCCAGGAAACCGCCCTGGGCGAACTCCTCACCCCCGCCGGCGCCACGCCCGCCGAGATCAAGCTGCTGGGCGAGGTGCAGGCGCTGGGCCGCAAGGCGCGCCCCGAGCTCGACAACGCGATCAAATCGGCCGACGACGGCGACACGGTGAGCGCGACCCTGGCACTGATGACCCGCGTGGCGCCCGTGGAAACCGCGTGGCGCGCCAAGCTGCGCGAACTCATCGAGCTGCAGAACAGCCTCAACGCCGACGCCACGGCCTCGGCCGAGCAGACCCAGAGCAACGCCCGCATGGTGGGCGGCCTGCTGGTGCTGCTGGCCATCGGGCTCGGCGCGCTGATCGCGTGGCGCATCACCGCCAGCATCACCGCCCCCATCGGCCGCGCCGTGGTGGTGGCGGAACGCATCGCGCGCGGCGACCTCACCTCGCAGGTGGAAGTGCGCATCCAGGACGAAACCGGCCGTCTGCTGGAAGCCATCGCCGCCATGCAGGAGCGCCTGCGCACGCTGGTGGGCGAGATCGGCCAGACCGCCGACTCCATCCTCGTGGCCAGTTCGGAAGTCGCCTCGGGCAACCTGGACCTGAGCCAGCGCACCGAGCAGACCTCGCACAATCTGCAGGGCGCGGCCACCGCGCTGGTGGACCTGACCGGCACCGTGTCGCAAAGCGCCGACTCGGCCCGCCAGGCCAACCAGCTCGCCTCCACCGCGTCCGACGCGGCCACGCGCGGGGGCGAGGTGGTGTCGCAGGTCGTGCGCACCATGGACACCATCAGCGCCAGTTCGCGCAAGATCGCCGACATCATCAGCGTGATCGACGGCATCGCCTTCCAGACCAACATCCTGGCCCTCAACGCCGCGGTGGAAGCCGCCCGCGCCGGCGAACAGGGCCGGGGCTTCGCCGTCGTGGCGGGCGAAGTGCGCAGCCTGGCCGGCCGCTCGGCCAATGCCGCGCGCGAGATCAAGGCCCTGATCGGCGCCAGCGTCGATCAGGTGCAGGAGGGCAGCACCCTGGTGAACCACGCGGGCAAGACCATCGAGGAGCTGGTGCTGTCGGTGCGCCGCGTGTCCGACATCATGGGCGAGATCACCGCCGCCACGCAGGAACAGAGCCAGCGCATCGGCCACGTGAGCCATTCGGTGGGCGAACTCGAGGAAATGACGCAGCAGAACGCCGCCCTCGTGGAGGAAGGGGCCGCGGCGGCCGACAGCCTCAAGGACCAGGCGGGCCGCCTCACCCAGATGGTGGGCACCTTCCGCCTCACGCGCGACGGCGGCGGCGAGAACCACTGGAGCGGCGGCGCGGCCTCGCCCGCGCCGGTGCCCGTACCGGCGCCCCCGCAGCGCGCCAGCCTGCAGCCCCCTTCGCGCGGCCAGCAACCCTCGCTGCCGGGCTGAGGCCCGCCGCCGCTCAAACGCCCTGCTGCAGCGGGAAGATGCTCGAGCGCAGCGCCAGCAGATCCAGCACGCGCAGGCCGCCGTATTCCACCCGGATCGCGCCCTGCGCCTCCAGCGCCGCCAGCGCCTCGTTCACGCGCTGGCGCGACAGGCCCACCAGATAGGCCAGCTCCTGCTGCGTGATGCGCAGCACCTCCCCCACGCCGGGGTACAGCACCGGGTTGAACAGCGATGCCAGGCTGCGGGCCACGCGCACGTCGGGGTTGTTCAGGCGGTCGATCTCGCGCGCGGCGATGAACTGGCCCAGCCGCTCGTTGAGCTGGTTCATCACGAAGCGGTTGAAGCCGATGGAGTGGTCCAGCAGCCAGTGGAAGCTGTCGATCGGCAACCCGGCCACCACGCTCTTGCGCAGCGCCTGGATGTTGTAGCGATAGGGCTCGCGCTTCAAGGCCGTGCCCTCGCCAAACCAGCCCCCGGGCGGCAGGCCGGCGTAGGTCATGGTCTGCCCCTGCGCGTTGTCGCTGCTCATCTTGAGCAGGCCCTCCACCACGCCAAACCAGTAGGTCACCGGCCGCCCCACCCGGCAGACGTAGTCGCCCGCGTTGGCGTCCCCCACCAGCAGCGACGCCACGGCCCGCTCGCGCTCGGCGGGCAGCAGCAGGCTCAGCCAGGGTATGCCGCCGAGCTCGTCCACCGTGGGCGGCCGGCGCCGCTGGTGGAGCGAAAGATCCTGGTTCATGCGTGAGTCCATGGCGGTGCGGGTCCGGGGGAGAGCAACAAAGGGGGCATGCGATGCGGGAATACCACGACCCGGATTGTCGTCAGAACGACAAAAAAATGTCAATTGTGACAGGATGATGTCGCCTCCCCAGCAGCCGATGCGCCCGCCTGGGCCACCCGAGGAGACACGCATGCCCGACAACCACCCGCCCGCAGGCCTGGCACGGCCAGCCATCCGCCCTTCGCCACGCCTTGCCCGGCGCCAGCTGCTGGCCGCGGCCGTCAGCCTGCCCTGGCTGGGACTGGGCAGCGCCCGCGCGCAGGAAGGGGCCATCCGGATTGCACAGTCCACCGCCCTCACCGGCCCGCTGGGCGATCTCGGCTCGGCCATGCACCAGGGCGCCAAGGCGGCGTTTGCGGGCATCAATGCACGGGGCGGCATCCACGGCAAGACCATCGAGCTGGTCACCCAGGACGACAGCTACGACGTGCCCAAGGCGCTGGCCAACGTGACGCAGTTCCTGGCCGATCCGGGCACCTTCGCGCTGTTCAACTGCATGGGCACGCCCATGATCGACGCCATGCTGCCCAAGGTGGTCGACAGCGGGATCCCGTTCTTCGCGCCGTTCACGGGCGCGCAGCTGAGCCGCACCAAGAGTGCCCGCAACGTGTTCAACATCCGCGCGAGCTACGCCGACGAGGCCGAAAAGCTGGTGCAGCACCTGTCCACCATCGGCATCCAGCGCATCGGCATCGTCTACCAGAACAACTCGTTCGGCAAAGAGGTGTTCACCGCCGCCAAGCAGTCGATGGACCGCCTCAAGCTGCCCGAGGCGCTGACCGTGACGGTGGAGAACAATGCCTCGGACGCGGGCACGGCGGCGGCCAAGCTGGCGGGCGGCAACCTCGAGGCCATCGTGATCGGCCTGGCGGGCAAGCCCACGCTGGAGTTCGTGAAGGCGTTCCGCGCCATCAAGCGCGGCGTGACGCTGTATGCGCTGTCGGTGATGGGCACGCCCGCCACCGTGAAGGCCCTGGGCGCGGACGCCACGGGCATGGCGATCTCGCAGGTCGTGCCGCTGCCCTCCAATGCGGTCATGCCGGTGGTGCGGGACTTTCAGGCGGCCTGGAAGGCGGCGGGCGCCACCGCAGAACCTTCGCACCTGGCGCTGGAGGGCTACATCAACGCCCGCGTGTTCGCCGAGGCACTGCAGCGCGCGGGGCGCAACCCCACGCGCGCCGCCTTCATCGATGCCACCTGGAACCTCAAGAAGTGGGACCTGGGCGGCTTCGAGATCCATGCCACCACCCCGGACCGCAACGCCTCGCGTTTTGTCGAGCTGACGCTGGTCGGGCGCGACGGGCGCTTCCTGCGCTGAGCCCGGGCCTCGGCGGCCTTCGGCCGTTCTGCCCTCCCCCGGCCACCGGACGGGCGCCGCCCGCCCCGTGGCGCGGGCGGAATCAGGGCACCTGAACCACCACCGCGGCGGACAGGGGGCCTTCGTTGCCGGACGCATCCAGCATGCTGACCTGGTAGCTGTGGCTGCCGCTGGGCGCGGTGGTGTCGGTGTAGGCCGGATCGGTGACCGTGGCGATCGCCACGCCGTCGCGGTACACCCGGTAGCTGGCGGCACTGCTTGCAATGAAGGACTTCTTGACCGCCTGCATCTGCGGGTTGGTGCCGGACTGCGGCAGATAGCCGTAGTTGATGGTCCACACCAGCGTGCCGCCCAGGCCCTGCTCGCGCACCCATTTGCCCTTCTCGGCGATGGAGCGCTCATCCTCGAAGCTCAGGTAGGTGACCGGCGTGGAGCCCCGGTACCAGGGCTGCGAGTACGTGATGTACCCCTGCTTGGCCACGTCGTCCCAGCGATATGCGGCGCCGGGCTGCCCGAAGGCGTTTTCCTCCACCAGGCGCTGGTAGTTGTTCATCCAGTCGCCGTTGTCCACCCAGCCCTGCATGCCCGTGAGGTCCTGGCGCGGCCCCGTCACCGGACGGGGGTAGTACACGCCGTAGAGCCCGATGCCAATGCCCAGCTTGGTGCGCGGTACGCCCGCGCTCAGGTAGGCCTGCACCGTGGAGGCGATGGACGTGGGGTGCAGGTCGCCCTCGCCGAACAGGGGGGAGTGGTGCCACGACTTCCAGCCCCAGTCGCCCGCCATGCTGTAGGTCATCAGGTTGTACTGGTCCACCAGCTCGGCCACCTGGGCGTGCCAGGGCGTGATGTCCGGCTGGTTCTTGTTCACCCAGAAGCCGGGCCAGCTCAGTTCCAGCGGCGCGTTCGGCGCCTGGTAGCGGGCACGCAGCGCCGAGGCGGCGCGCAGCTCGCGCAGCAGCGCCAGGGCCTGGGCGCGGCCGACCTCGGTGTCCAGCTTTTCTTCCCAGTCGATGTCCACGCCGTCGTAGTTTTTCTGCACCGCCTTGTCGAGGATGTTCTTGATGAAGCGTGCGCGCACCGTGGGGTTCGCCGTGGCGGCGATGAACCCCGCGCCATCGCTGTCCCCGCCCACCATCATCACCGCCTTGACGCCCGCCGCATGGGCCTTGGCGATCAGCGCGTCCTCCACGTTGGCCAGATGGCCCGTTCCGGCGCCCTCCAGCAGATCGCCCGCCTGTCCGCCGGGCAGCGAGCCCAGCGCGGGCGCATAGCGGCCGAACACGAAATGGGTCATGGTGGTCATGTCGACGGCGTCCGGCGGGAACAGGTTCCAGAACCAGCCCGCGTAGTAGCCATTGACCCACTTACCGCTCTTGGTCACGGGGTTCCAGCCAACACGCACGCCCTGCTGGGTGGCCGTGGCGGTGACGCCGCCCACCGGGGGCAGCGGGTTGCCTGCGTCCACCGTCACGTTGACGAGCGCGCTGGTGGCCTGGCCCGCGCTGTTGACGCACTCCAGCGTGTAGGCGGCGCTGGCGGCAGGACTGACCTGCTCGCTGCCCTGCACCGGGCGCGCACCGCTCCAGCCACCCGAGGCGGTGCAGCCGGAGGCGTTCTGAGACTGCCAGTCCAGGCGCGCGCTTTCTCCCGGCCGGATGCGGCTGGGCGTCGCGGCGAAGCTAGCGATGGTGGGGGGCACCGGCGGCGGGCTGTTGCGCACGAGGATCACCGTGGAGGCCCCGGTGGCATCTCCCTGCGCGTTGCTGCAGCTCAGGCTGTAGGTGGTCGTCACCACCGGGCTGGCGGGGGCGGTGCCGCTGACGGGGCGGTCGCCGCTCCAGCCGCCGGATGCCGTGCACGTGGCGGCGTTCTCGGTGCTCCACGCCAGGGTGCTCGTGGCGCCAGCGTCAATGGTGCCCGGGTCCGCCCCGAACGACAGGATGCGTGGCGGCGCGGGCGGCGGCGGCTCGGCCCCGCCTTCGATGACGAGCTGGGCCAGGCCTTCTCCGCCGGCCTCGAAATACTCCATGCGCACCGTATGGTTGCCGGCCGCCAGGGGCAGTTCGGCCACGTCCATCGTGATGCCGTGCGGGGTCCAGTTGTCGATCACCCGCTGGCCGTTGACGAACACGCGCACGCCATCGTCGGTAAACGTCACGAACCGGGCGGTGCCGGCCGCAAAGGGCACCGAGGCCGTCCAGCGCGCGGAGAAACCATCCACCGGCAGCCGGGGGTCGGGGCTGTCGGTCATCCAGTAGCGGTCGATCGGCCCCTCTTCGCAGCGGGTCAGCGCCGGTGCGCCGGACAGTCCGGTATTGGGAAAGTACTCCGCCAGCCACTGGCCCGGCGCGCAACTGACCTGCGCTATCGCGCTGCCGCCGGCCAGCATCCAGGAGGCGGCCAATAGCCGCAGCAGGGTCCCTGCATGGCGGGACCGGATGCGCCAGGAACGCGCTGCGCGCTCCCTCGCCGCTGGTAGATGGGGCATGGTGAAATTTCTCCTGGAAGACAAGGCAAAGGGCAAAAGAAAACAAAAACGCCGCGCGGCAGAACGGTGTGATTCCTGAATCAAATGTGGCTTTGACGCTTGTCCCATATTGATTCTTTGCTATTGGATTTATACCGGCAGCAGGCACGGCGCTTTGGCGGCGGCAGGCAGGAGCGCAGGCCTTGCAGGCAGCGCTCCGCCACCGGGCCCATTGTCCGAAGCGGTGCGCGGCAAATCCATCCGACTGATGTCCTACGACCTTGTGCGCCGGGTCGTAAGACCCGCTCCACCCCCCCACCCCGAACGCGGCGCGCGGCAGAAAGGCGTGGCCGCCCCGTGCACCGGCGCGGGCTCCCCCGGTGGCGCACCGCGGTCCACCGGGCCGCACGGAGCCCAGGCGTTCGCCGCCCTGCGGCGGCGACCAGCCCCGCAAAAGCGCGTTCAGCGCGGCCCGCGCCAGGAGAGCAAAAGAGTCCACGGCCGCGCCACGGGCGGCCCTGGTGGAGCGGCAGGCGTCATGCAGACGCACCGGCCGGCATCCCAGGGGGTGCCGGCGCCCCGGGGACGCCCTATTGCGCGGCCACCGCGTACCGGTAGCCGCGGAAGGTCCAGACCGTGCGCCCCGGCTCGATCTTCTCCAGCACCAGGCCCGGCGCGGCCTGGTCGCCCTCGTGCAGCACCTGCCCGTTGACGATGGCCATGCGGTACACCGGGTTGCTGGAATGCGTGGCCCCCGTGACCTTGAGCGCGGGCAACTGCGCGCGCAGGGTGTCCGGCAGGTCGGTCTGGGCGAACACCGGGCTCGCGGGCGGCGGCGCAGCGCCGGGGTCCTGCGTGGAGCGCGGGGCAGACCCGTTGGCTGGGAGCGGCGCGCCAAGCGACTCACGCGGGCGCGCCGGATCGGCCACCGGCGCCCGTGCGGCGGGTGGTGCCACCACCACCGCGGCCACAGGCCGCTCGCGCTCACGCGCGGTGCCGCCG